>NZ_JBHRXZ010000001.1:0-178546 GCF_042648805.1 Stutzerimonas tarimensis
GGTTCTGGCCACGCAGCAGCATCTGCTGGCGGGTGTTGGGCATGGCCTGCTTCAGGGCGCGGATACGCTCCCAGGGGTCTTCACCGAGGTAGCGGATGCAGGCATCGAAGGTCGCCCCACCCCAGGACTCCACCGACCAGAAGCCCACCTGATCGAGCTTGGGCGCGATCGGCAGCATGTCTTCCAGGCGGACCCGGGTAGCGAGGATGGATTGGTGGGCGTCACGAAGCACCACATCGGTGATGCCGAGTGGCTGGTTGCGGCTGGTCATGTCGAACTCCTTTTCAGCCCCGACGGGCACGGTGGCGTTGGAGGGCGATGCGAATGGCAGTGATGGTATCGTCATCCACGCCGTTTGCTGCCGCGGGCGCAGCGGCTACCGCAGGTGCCGGTTCCAACCGACCCACCACGAACGACATGAGCCGCACACAGTAAATCAACACGATCAAAAAGACGAATACGAAGCCCATGCCGAATAGCATGAGTTCGACACCTTGAAGCAAAAGGTCACCGGAGGTCATCGGTTTCTTTCCTTGGGTCGCGCTTTTGGCGCTTTTGTTATGGTCATCACGGTCCGTTCTATGCGGAGCGCGGGTGCAAACCGTTAGACCTTAACGAGAAAGAAACAAGATGAAAACTGTTTTGTTGTGCCCGCTCGCGGGCACTACATGAGGAAGATGGTGGCCAGCCCAAGAAAGATGAAGAAGCCGCCACTGTCGGTCATAGCCGTGATCATCACGCTCGCACCCAACGCCGGATCGCGCCCTAGACGCGCCAGGGTCATGGGGATGAGCACGCCCATCATGGCCGCCAGCAGCAGGTTGAGCGTCATTGCTGCGGTCATTACCGCTCCCAGCGCCCAGTTGTCATAGAGCATCCAGGCCACCAGCCCGATCACACCGCCCCAGATGAACCCGTTGATGAGGCCTACGCCCATCTCCTTGCGCAACAGGCGAAGCGTGTTGGCGATACTCACCTGGTCCAGAGCCATGGCGCGAACGATCATGGTAATGGTCTGGTTGCCGGAGTTGCCGCCAATGCCGGCGACGATGGGCATCAATGCCGCGAGCGCGACCAGTTGCTCGATGGCGCCATCGAACAGACCGATGACTCGCGAAGCGATGAATGCGGTAACGAGGTTGAGAGCCAACCAGGCCCAGCGGTTACGGACCGATTTCCAGACCGAGGCGAAGATGTCCTCCTCCTCGCGGAGACCGGCCATGTTCAGCACTTCGGTTTCGCTTTCCTCACGAATGAGATCAACCATCGCATCGATGGTGAGGCGGCCGATCAACTTGCCGTTCTTGTCTACGACGGGCGAGGACACCAGGTCATAGCGCTCGAACGCCTGCGCCGCCTCGTAGGCATCGCCGTCGGGATGAAAGGCAACCGGATCGTTGGCCATCACCTCAGCCACCTGCCGCTCCGGATCGTTGACCAGCAGCCGCTTGATCGGCAACACGCCCTGGAGAATGCCGCCAGCGTCGACCACGAAAAGCTTGTCGGTGTGCCCCGGCAGCTCTTTTAGCCGACGCAGGTAGCGCAGCACCACCTCGAGACTCACGTCCTCGCGGATGGTCACCATCTGGAAGTCCATCAGCGCGCCGACGCGGTCCTCGTCGTAGGAAAGCGCCGAGCGAACCCGCTCGCGCTGCTGCGCGTCCAGGCTTTCCATCAATTCATGGACGACGTCTCGGGGCAGCTCTGGAGCAAGGTCCGCAAGCTCGTCGGCGTCCATGTCTCGAGCGGCGGCGAGCAGCTCCTGGTCATCCATGTCGGCGATCAGGCTTTCTCGAACCGCGTCGGACACCTCCAGAAGGATGTCGCCATCACGTTCGGCACGCACCAGTTGCCAGACCGTCAGGCGATCGTCGAGCGGGAGGGCTTCCAGGATGTGGGCGACATCCGCCGGGTGCAGCTCGTTGAGTTTGCGTTGCAGCTCACCAAGCGGATCGTCGGCTTGCAGCTCGACAGCAACCGCGGCCTGTTCAGCCCCTGCCTCGCCCGCAGTCTTGTGCTGCTGCAGCAGTTCGAGGACCAGCGCCAGCCGATCCTGGAGGGTTTCCTGAGTCTTCTTGGTTTCCGCTACATCGGTCATGGCGCACTCCACCCCCGGACAAAGGGCGCGCCCAGGGTCAATCTGACATTATGCGATTGGCAAAGACGAAATTTGCGTGACTACTGGGTAAGTCCATGGGGGTTGTCCGAAAGCCCGGCGGGCGAACCTGCGGATCATATCACCGCCTGATGCAAAGTTCCTCCCGAACGCCCTAATAACAACGACTTAGCCACACAAGAGATGACGATTGCCAGCCACCGGCCAGTGCATGACAAGGTGACGGCGACTACAAGAGACCGCGCGCAGGAGCGAAAGGCACATGAAAAAGGGCCTGCATTGCTGCAAGCCCTTTACAGAGATGGCGCACTCAGGAGGATTCGAACCTCCGACCGCCCGGTTCGTAGCCGGGTACTCTATCCAGCTGAGCTATGAGTGCGTGACTGCTTTGCTTCCATCAAGACCGAAAGAAGACGCTGTGAAACCAAAATGGCGCACTCAGGAGGATTCGAACCTCCGACCGCCCGGTTCGTAGCCGGGTACTCTATCCAGCTGAGCTATGAGTGCGCTGAGGGCGTGCATTATAGGGCTGTTGACTCACTGGTCAAGCATTGCTTGAGCGCTTCCACCCTCAAGCAGGCCTCAACCGAAGCCCTTTCATGCAATGGCGGAGAGGGGGGGATTCGAACCCCCGACACCCTTTTGAGATGTACTCCCTTAGCAGGGGAGCGCCTTCGGCCACTCGGCCACCTCTCCGCAACGGGGCGAATAATACTCTGATTCGCGCCGCTTGCCTAGCAAAAAATTCGGAAAAATCAGTGGCTTGATTCCTGATCCTTCTCCTTCTGGATCCGCTGGTAGATCTCCTCGCGGTGAACAGCGACCTCCTTGGGCGCATTCACACCAATTCGTACCTGATTGCCCTTCACTCCCAGGACGGTAACTGTCACTTCATCACCGACCATCAGGGTCTCTCCGACCCGGCGAGTCAGAATTAGCATTCCTTTCTCCTTAACGGATTCTTTTCAGAAAACAGTCTGCAAAAAATAAATCGGAATATAGCATCCGAAAAACCAGCTCTATAGGCCTAAACGCCACCTATGGACCTATGCCAAACAATTGAAATTCCTTCCGCCCGCGCCTATTTCGACCAAAGGTGCGCGCCAGCGCGCACCTTTACCTCACAATGACGCGGTTTCAGGCTTGACCACCAGGCGCGTCGAGATCAAAGGCGGTGTGCAACGCCCTGACCGCAAGCTCCAGGTACTTCTCCTCGATGACCACCGACACCTTGATTTCCGATGTGGAAATCATCTGGATGTTGATGCTTTCCTTCGCCAGAGCCTCGAACATGCGACTGGCCACGCCCGCATGGGAACGCATGCCGACCCCAACGATCGAGACCTTGGCGATATCGGTATCGCCGGACACTTCACGTGCACCCATTCCGTCGGCAGTCTGCTTGAGTACCGCCAACGCCTTGTCGTAGTCGTTGCGGTGGACGGTAAAGGTGAAGTCCGTCGTCTTATCGTGCGCCACGTTCTGCACGATCATGTCCACCTCGACATTGGCCGCACTGATCGGACCAAGGATCGAGAACGCCACCCCTGGGTTGTCCGGCACGCCGCGAATGGTCAGCTTGGCTTCGTCGCGGTTGAAAGCGATGCCGGAGATGATCGGCTGTTCCATGGATTCCTCTTCATCAAGGGTAATGAGGGTGCCTGGCCCCTCCTGGAAGCTGTGCAGCACGCGCAGCGGAACGTTGTACTTGCCGGCGAACTCCACCGAGCGAATCTGCAGCACCTTGGAACCCAGGCTGGCCATCTCCAGCATCTCCTCGAAGGTGACTTTCTCCAGACGCCGGGCCTTGGCGACGACACGAGGGTCGGTGGTGTACACCCCGTCGACGTCGGTATAGATCTGGCATTCGTCCGCCTTTAGCGCCGCCGCGAGAGCCACGCCGGTGGTATCGGAGCCGCCCCGTCCGAGGGTCGTGATGTTGCCCTTCTCGTCCACACCCTGGAAGCCCGCGACCACCACCACCTTGCCAGCCTTCAGATCGGCCTGGATGCGGTGCCCGTCGATGTTGAGGATGCGTGCCTTGTTGAAGGAACTGTCCGTGAGAATGCGCACCTGGCTGCCGGTGTAGGACACTGCCTGCACGCCGCGTTTGATCAGCGCCATCGCCAGCAAGGCAATGGTGACCTGCTCGCCAGTGGAAACCATCACATCGAGTTCGCGCGGCTCCGGCGCGGGATTGATCTGTCTGGCCAGATCGATCAGGCGATTGGTCTCGCCGCTCATGGCGGATACCACCACGACGATCTCGTCGCCGTTGTCGCGAAACTTCTTAACCTTGTCGGCGACCTGCTCGATGCGCTCGACACTGCCGACCGAGGTTCCGCCGAATTTCTGTACGATCAAAGCCATTTCATCGCCGCCTAACGCCCCTCAGGGCCATCTGGATCATCCCGCCGACCTGCCAGCGGCAGCTCGGCGCCCTTTCAGAGCCCCTGCTCGACAAAGCCGTGCGCGAGCGCCAGCGCTGCGTCCAACCCGGCCGGGTCACTACCGCCACCCTGCGCCATGTCCGGACGACCGCCACCCTTGCCACCTACTGCCGCAGCCGCCTGCTTCATCAGGTCGCCCGCCTTGAGCCTGGCAGTCAGGTCCTGGGTCACTCCGGCCACCAGCACCACCTTGCCCTCCTGCGCGCCACCCAGCAGGACCACCGCACTGCCCAGCTTGTTCTTCAATTGATCGACCATGGCCAGCAGCGCCTTGCCGTCCAGCCCGTCGAGTCGAGCCGCCAACACCCGCACGCCCCTGACCTCGATGGCCGAGGCGGCAAGGTCATTGCCTGCGGCGCTGGCGGCCCTGGCCTTGAGCTGCTCGAGCTCTTTTTCCAGCTGGCGGTTGCGCTCGAGCACCGCGCTCAACTTGTCGACCAGGGTTTCGCGGCTGCCCTTGACCAGCGACGCGGCATCCTTGAGTTGCTGCTCGGCCTGATTGAGGTAGGCCAAGGCCGCAGCACCGGTCACCGCCTCGATACGCCGCACGCCCGAGGCGACACCGCCCTCGCTGACGATCTTGAAAAGGCCGATGTCGCCGGTGCGGCTGACATGGGTGCCGCCGCAGAGCTCCACGGAGAACCCGCCGCCCATGGTCAGCACGCGCACCTGAGCGCCGTACTTCTCGCCGAACAACGCCATGGCGCCCCTGGCCTTGGCGGTCTCGATGTCGGTTTCCTCGATCTCCACCGGCGTGTTCAGGCGGATCTGGGTATTGACGATGTCTTCGAGGCGCTGCAATTGGGCGGCGGAGACCGCTTCGAAGTGGCTGAAGTCGAAGCGCAGGCGCTGGCTGTCCACCAGCGAGCCCTTCTGCTGGACATGCTCGCCCAGCACCTCGCGCAGCGCGGCATGCAGCAGGTGGGTGGCCGAGTGGTTGAGCGCCGTGGACTGGCGCACCGAATCATCCACCACCGCAGCGACGCTGTCGTCGACCGAAAGGATGCCGCTGTCCAGCACGCCGTGATGGAGGAAGGCTCCACCACCGGTCTTGCTGGTCTCGCGCACGTCGAACCGCAAGTCGTTGGCCGTGAGGTAACCGCAGTCGCCGATCTGGCCGCCGGACTCGGCGTAGAACGGCGTCTGGTCCAGTACCACCACGCCCTCCTCGCCGGCACGCAACTGGTCGACCTTCACGCCATCCTTGAACAGTACCAACACCCTGCCCTCGCCACGGGTGCCCCGATAGCCGGTGAAGCGGGTCTCACCCTCCACCTTCACGAGGCTGTTGTAGTCCATGCCGAAAGCGCTGGCGGAGCGGGCGCGTTCACGCTGAGCCTCCATTTCCCGCTCGAACCCTTCCTCGTCCAGGCGCAGCTTGCGTTCACGAGCGATGTCATTGGTGAGATCGACAGGAAAGCCATAGGTGTCGTACAGCTTGAACACCAGCTCTCCGGGAATCAGGTCGCCGGACAGCGCCGCCAGGTCCTGCTCGAGGATCCTAAGCCCCTGCTCCAGGGTCTTGGCGAACTGTTCTTCTTCGGTTTTCAGCACCCGCTCGACATGCGCCTGCTGCTGCCTCAGTTCAGGGAAGGCTTCACCCATCTCGGCAGCGAGCGCAGCGACGATCTTGTGGAAGAAGGGACCGCTGGCGCCAAGCTTGTTGCCGTGACGGCAGGCGCGACGAATGATCCGACGCAGTACGTAGCCACGGCCTTCGTTCGACGGCAGCACGCCATCGCTGATCAGGAAGCTGCAGGAGCGGATGTGATCGGCTACCACTTTCAGCGAGGGGGCATCGTCATTGGTGCAGCCGATAGCCTCGGCAGCCGCCTTTAGGAGGTTCTGGAACAGGTCGATTTCGTAGTTCGAATGCACCCGTTGCAGCACCGCACTGATGCGCTCCAGACCCATCCCGGTGTCAACGCTCGGGGCCGGCAGCGGCTCCATCGAGCCGTCGGCGGAGCGGTTGAACTGCATGAATACGTTGTTCCAGATCTCGATGTAGCGGTCACCGTCCTCGTCTTCCGAGCCCGGCGGGCCGCCCCAGATACCCTCGCCGTGATCGTAGAAAATTTCGGTGCAGGGGCCGCACGGGCCGGTATCACCCATGGTCCAGAAGTTGTCCGAAGCGTAAGGCGCACCCTTGTTGTCGCCGATGCGGATCATCCGCTCCGATGGCACGCCGACTTCCCGGGTCCAGATATCGTAGGCCTCGTCATCGCTGGCGTAGACCGTTACCCAGAGCCTGTCCTTGGGCAGGCCGAGCCATTTTTCGCTGGTGAGGAATTCCCAGGCATAGCTGATGGCGTCGCGCTTGAAGTAATCGCCGAAGCTGAAGTTGCCCAGCATCTCGAAAAAGGTGTGGTGGCGCGCGGTGTAGCCGACGTTTTCCAGATCGTTGTGCTTGCCGCCGGCGCGTACGCACTTCTGGCTGCTGGCAGCACGGGTGTAGTCGCGTTTTTCCAGGCCCAGGAAGCAGTCCTTGAATTGGTTCATACCGGCATTGGTGAACAACAGGGTGGGATCGTTCGCCGGAATCAGCGAGCTGGAGGCGACGCGGGTATGGCCCTTTTCTTCGAAAAACCGAAGGAAGGCTTCACGGATTTCTGCGCTTTTCATAGATTCTTCCAGGAAACTGCGGCTGGGCGGTTGCCAGTCGGCGCGGGCGGCTCGCCAGCCCTGCAGACGGATTGCCGGCAAATGGACGCATTATATCGGCGTTACGCCCATCCTGCAGAGCGTTGCGCCATAGAAATATATGATCGACCGGTCAGAGCGGCGGAGCAATCACGAACCAGGGCATCCCGTACGCCCTGGCGTCAGCGTAGCAACCGGGTATCGAGCACCTTGGAACGCCCGCCGAGCAGGGTCTCGGCCAGCTCGACAAGGTCATCGGTGCTCACAGGCCCCATGCGCATCAGCCCACGGGTCAGGTCATCCAGCGAATGACGACCTCGGCTTCGGCTGCGGATCTCCTTGTCGAGGTCCTGTAGCAGCAATACCGCGCGCGCCGTCACGGGACCACTGGAGCGCTCGGAACGCAGACTTTCGACGTCGCGACTCCATTTGATCAGCCGCTCGCGCGCGGCCTGATAGCGGTCCTCGCTTATACCGCCGGCGCGCCGTACCAGCTCGATCGCGTAGTACTCGGCGACCCCCTCGGTGATCCAGTCGCTGCGATCGCGATGGCGAATGCGGCTGAACACATGCACCAACTCATGAACCAGCGAACTGGTGCCGTTTTCGCTCACCAGCGGACGGTCAGCGTGCAGGTACAACGAATTGGGCCCGGACAGCCCTCCCCGCCACATGGGGTCGCCAGCGCTGACGATCAGCAGTTTGGCCGGATCCCGGGGAAAGACGTTCTGGACCTGCGGCCAGACGAAGGTGAGCAGCGTCAGGATATCCATGCGCCGGGCACCCTCGCCCACCGGCGCCGCCACCGTCACGTCGGTGTCGCCGAGTCTGGCGCGACGGGTGCCGAGCTTGCCCGCCAGCATCCAGCCGGTCGGACGGTCCAGCAGCCGTTCGGGATTGTCGATGCGAAAGCGGTGCTTGCCGATGCGGGGCCAGCCGGTTTCAACGCTGCGCCAGCCCTCGGGCAGCTCGAAGGTGAGGCGCGCGACAAGCTCAACGCCGTCGCGCTGGTCCAGGCGCGCGCCGGGCACCAGGTCGTCGCCGCGAAACAGTGCCCAGTCTGGCGTCATCAGCGCGTCGTAGCGACCGTTCGAGCGCTTATCGCTGATCCGTACCTTCCAGGCCAGCCGCGCCTGCCCTTCGGCAGGCCGCCAGATGCCACGCCCGCCTGACTGCTCCCATTCGCCATCTGCCCGGAAGTCGCTATAGCGCCCGTCCTCACCAAGGTTGAAATCGAGACTGCGCACCCTCTCGCCGCGCGCCAGGATCATCTGCACTTCGGCCTGGTCCTGCTCGGGCAGAAAGCGAACATGGTAATCGAGGTCGACACGTCTGGCCGCCTGCCCCACCTCGCAGAACAACAGCAAGGGCAACATCAGCGAGATGAACAGGCGGATGGGCAAGCGGAACTCCTTGGCCATGGGGGGAGGCTTCAGCCGGCGCGGAAGATCAGGTGCGCCTCCCAGTCGTCCGGCTGCACTGCCCGCTCGCTGAGCATGCGTCCGGACTGGGAAATGCGCTGTTCGTGGACCGCCTGAGGATCACCGCAGACCAGGTGATGCCACAGCGGCAGCTCCTTGCCTTCAGCCACCAGCCGATAAGCGCAGGTGGGCGGCAGCCATTTGAAGCGCGGCGCATCGGCGGCGGTCAGCTGGATGCAGTCGGGCACCTGATCCTTGCGCCCTGAATAGTCGCTGCAGCGGCAGGACTGCAGGTCGAGCAACTTGCAGGCGATGCGCGTGTAGTAGACGCTTCCGTCGTCCTCGTCCTCGAGTTTCTGCAGGCAGCACAGGCCGCACCCATCGCACAGCGACTCCCATTCTTCCGGGTCGAGTTGGTCGAGGGTCTTGCGCAGCCAGAAGGGTTGGACTTTCGCCGCCATGATTCAGGTGTCGGAGGGAGGGTTGGACAGTCTATCCACAGCGGAGCAGCCGGCCAAGACCGGCGGTCTGCGAGCGCTCAGACAGGGTCGTTGCGCCGCAGCAGTTCGTCTGGCAGATGCTCGATGTACTCGTCCTCGGGTGGAGGCATCTGCAGGTGGAAGCCCTGCTTCTGGATGTTCTCCAGGACCACGGCGATGTCTTCGCGGGCCAGCTTGCGCTCGGGCGTCAGAACCAGGTCGAAGGCCAACTGCGGCGTACCAAAGGCCACCAGCAACGCCTCAGGCACCCGGCTGAGCGCCTCCTTGCGGTCGACGTAGAGGTACATCTCGTTTTTGCGCGGACTCTTGTAGATCGAACAGATGCGTTTCATGTGGGATTTTCCAGAACGTCGAGCAAGGCCTGCCCCATCCGCTCGCGGCGCCAGCCACGGAGCGAATCCGGCAGTTCATACGGGCCATGGGGATAGCCGCTCTTGAGCAGTGATTCGAGGATTTTGCGCCGCAGGGTCAGCTCTGGCGCGAGGCCCAAGGCCTCGGCCTCGCGCTGGCCCACCGCGCGCAGTTTCTTCAAACAGGCTGCGGCCTCGAGCGGCAAGGGTGGCGGGAGGCGCTCCGGCAGCGATTCGACGGGGGTGTCGGCGGCGTCCCGAATAAGCTGCAGGAGGGTCGCACCGTCCTGCCTCACGGTACGCGGATGCATGTCTTCCACCTTGGCCAGCGAGGTCAGGTCACCCGGCTGGAAACGCGCCAGTGGCCACAGGCAGTTCTCACGGACGATACGGTTGCGCGGCACGTCGCGTTGCCGGGCCTCACGCTCGCGCCAGGCGGTCAGCGCGCGTAGCACTGCCAGTTGCTGGGGCGTGAGCCGCCAACCCAGCTTGGATTCACGATAGAGCAGTTCGGGATCGACCTCACGCCGCAGCCCGGCGGCAAGCTCGGCGCCGTCCTCCAGCAGCCAGCGACGCTTGTCCTCGCTCAGCCTGGGATCAAGCGCCAGGTACAGCTCGGCCAGATGCTGGACGTCTTCGGCGGCGTAACGGACCTGCGTCTCGCTGAGCGGTCGCTGCAGCCAGTCGGAACGGGTTTCCCCCTTGGGCAGCTCCACCGACAGCACCTGTTCGACGAGCCGCGAATAGCCCATCGAAAAACCGTAGTTGAGGTAGGCCGCCGCCAGCTGGGTGTCGAACAGCGGCTCGGGCAGGGTGCCAGTCAGGCGGTGCAGGACCTCGAGATCCTCGCTGCAGGCATGCAGCACCTTCATCACCGCTGGGTCTTCGAGCAGAGCGGCGAAGGGCGCCCAGTCATTCACCAGCAACGGATCGATCAGCCAGGCGCGCTGCGTGTCACCCACCTGCACCAGCCCGGTGATGGGATAGAAAGTGTCGACGCGCATGAATTCGGTGTCGATCGCGATAAAGGGCTGCTGCTGCCATTGGGCGCAGAGGTCAGCCAGTTGCGAATCCTCGCGGACCCACTGGATATCGATGCTCACGTGGCAACTATCCTTGCACGGTTTCCCTGTCAGGCTCGGCTGGGCGCCGGTATGAGCCGTACAGTATATAGGTCGGCTGGGTGCCGCGGGCGGATCGCCATGGCGAATATGCCCGCTACCCGCTGGGAGGACCGCGTCTCCTATATGATTCCGGCGCTCTCAACGGCCGCTACCGCGCCTCGCTCGACTTCACCACGCCCGAATCGCTCGAGAGCGCACTGAGCTGGAGGCTGGACGAGCGCTGGACCTCGCATGGCAGCGCAGTCTGGACCCGCTGGGGGCGCTTGCAGGAGATTGTCGTCGAGAACCGGGGCGTGGCCCTCCCCGGTTTCACCGAAGTGCGCGAAACCATGAACTGGAGCGATACCCTGAGCTGGCATCTGGGGGCGGCCTACCAGGCCAGTCCGCAATGGACGGTTCGCGCCGGGTTCGCCCTCGATCCCAGCCCCACTCGCAGGCGCGACCGCACCGCCCGGGTGCCGGTCGGAGATCGCAAGCTCTATACGATCGGTGCTGGCTGGTCCCCCAACCGCGACGTGACCCTCGACCTGGCCTACGCCTACGCTCAAGAGAGCACGGCCCAGGTGAAGCAGTCGGCGCTGGTCGAGCAGACCGCTGCCGGCCCACTGCCGATACAACCGGGTTATTTCGCCGATTACCGCAACCGGTTCCATGTGCTCACCGCACAATTGAGCTATCGCTTCTGAACTGGCTTGAACCATCGTCTGCATACGCTGCCTCAGAGGACCCCACGGCGGCGAGGGTCCGTTTATAATCGCGCCATGACCACTATTCTGCAGATCTCCGATACGCATTTCGGCACAGAGGTGCCCGCCGTCGTGGATGCCCTGGAGCACCACGTCCGCGAGCACCCCGCCGACCTTCTCATCCTCTCCGGTGACATCACCCAGCGTGCACGGCGCAGCCAGTTCGAAGCCGCCCGGGCAGCCATGCAGCGCCTGCAGCAAGGCGGTATCGGCGAGATGCTGGTGATACCCGGCAATCACGACATCCCGCTCTACGACGTGCTATCGCGTCTGTTCAGCCCTTACGGCAACTACCGCCGCTGCTTTGGCGATGACCTCGAGCCGACCTACGAAACCGATCAGATGCTGGTGATGGGACTCAACACTACCCATCCGCGCCGGCACAAGGACGGCAAGGTGACTGCGCGTCAGGTCGAGACCGTCGCCGAGCGGCTGGCGCGTACCGATCCGGCGAAGGTACGCATCGTGGTGGCGCACCAGCCGTTCGGCGCCATGGTGACGAGCGATCTGCGCAATCTCCAGACAGGCGCCGAACCGGCACTCAAGTGCTGGGCCGACGCTGGACTGGATCTGGTCATGGGTGGGCACATTCACCTGCCCTATGTGCTGCCGCTGAGCGGACAGTACCCCGACCTGTCGCGGGAAATCTGGATGGTCCAGTCCGGCACTGCGCTGTCGTCCCGGCTGCGCGGAACCTCGCCGAACTCCTTCAACCGGCTGCGTTTGGTGGCCGGCGATGCCAAGCATGTCCAGGTCGAGCGCTGGGATTTTCAGGGCGACGGCTTTCTTCTTGCCGCACGTTTCCAGCTCGACTGGCCGGCCTGAGCCTCAACCGGCCTCCCAGCCCGCACGCAGGCGCTCGCGGGTCAGCGGCACCTGGCGCAGACGCACCCCGGTGGCAGCGAACAGCGCGTTGGCCACCGCTGCCGGCACCGCTGCCGACGTCGCCTCCCCGGCCCCTACCGAGGGTTTGTTTCGGCGGTCGATCAGGGCGATGCGTACCTCCGGAATTTCCATGAAGGTCAGCAGCGGATAGCTGCCCCATTCAAGACTGCTGACTCCGCTGGCATGGAAGCGAACCTCCTCCTTGAGGGTACGACTCAAGGTCTGCAGGACATTTCCCTCGATCTGGTTGCGCACGCCATCGGGATTGACGATCAGACCGCAATCATGGGCCACCCAGACCTTGAGCACGCGAATCCCCTCCAGGCTGGCCTCGACCTCGACGACCATGCCGACATAGGCGTTCTCGTTCTCGTAGCGCACATAGGACAGGCCACGGCCGCGCACCGGCGAGCCGTCCCAGCGCGGCGGCGGTGCGAGCGGTGCCGGCTCCCAGCCCGCCAACCGCGCCGCGCGCTCGAGCACAGCCTGGGCTCGCGAGTCGCGCAGGTAGCGCAGGCGGAATTCCAGCGGGTCGATGCCCACGCGGTGGGCCAACTCGTCCATGAAGGACTCGTTGGCAAAGGTGTTCTGTACCGCGCCCAGCCCCCGCAGCGCCGAGGGCCGCAGCGGCGAACGGGAGACTGGCAGCACATGGCTGATGACCCGGCAATGGGCGAACCCGTAGTCGACCGGCGCGTTGCGCCCATTGCCCGACGCCCCGTCCGGCAGCTCGAGCCCTCTGGCCAACTGCCCCGCCAGCAGAGTGGCGGCACCCCCGGCACGTCCTGGTCGGGTACTGTGCGTGGAGCTCCAGTTGTCGAACTGCCAGGCGGCGATTTCCCCGTGCCGGTCCAATCCTCCTCTGAGCCGCATGACCATGGCCGGCCCCTTGGGATTCCAGCCGTGCTCATCGGCACGCGACCATTGCACACGCACCGGCCGACCGCTCAGGCGCGACAGCAGGGCGGCGTCCCCGGCCACGTCATCGGCGCCGTTGTGCCCATAGCAGCCAGACGCCTCGACGAAGATCACCCTGACGGCATGCTCGTCCAGGCCGAGCAACTCGGCCAGCGCCGCGCGCAGCGGATAGACGCCCTGGGTGCCGGACCAGACGGTCGCTTCGTCATCCCCCACATCGGCTACTGCACAGGACGGGCCGATGCTGTCATGGTTCTGAAACGGCCAGCGATACTCGGCCTCGTGCACCTGCTCGAGTTGCGCGAAACGTGTCTCGACATCACCCTTGTCCTGCACGCGATGCTCGCGTGTCGCACCAGCCAGCAGATGTTCGTGCAGGGCGCTCATGGGTGGCAGGTCGCGACTGACTTCCCAGTCCAGCCGAACGGCCCTGGCAGCCTGTATCGCCAGCCATTCATCCTCCGCCACCACCCCGACGAAATTGCCCTCGCGCAGCAACTGCGCACCAGCGGGCAGCGCGCTGTCGTCGATCGAGCGCAGCCGTGCCCGGGGGGTGCTGACCCCGGTGCAGGGCGGCCGCAGCACTCGCCCGTGGAGCATGCCGGGCAGGCGGATGTCCTGAACGAAGCGGTAGTCGCCGAACACCTTGGGTGGGATATCGACCCGGGGCACCGAGGTGCCGACCAGGCGATAGCGGGCCACCGGCAGCAAGGCTGCATCCGGGTCGACCCGACGCGCGAAGCCCTCTCCGTCCAGCAACTCGGTAAAAGCCAGCGAGCGCCCATCCGCAGCGCGCACCCGGCCGTCGTGACAGTGCAGCGCGGCCGCCGGCAGCCTCAGGTGTTCGCCAGCCCGCGAAAGCAGTTCTTGCCGGGCGCTGGCAGCGGCCCGACGCAGCTGGGCACCGCCGCGCTGGATGGTCTTGCTGCCAGCAGTCAGACCCTGATCCGGCGTCAGCCAGGTGTCACCCTGGATGATCGAGGTGCTGGCAAAAGCGACGCAGAGTTCCTCGGCCACGATCTGTCGCAACGCCGTTTCGACCCCGGTCCCAAGTTCCACCTTGCCGCTGTAGATCACCACACGTCCATCTTCGAGCAGCACCAGCCAGGCATCGACCTCACCAACATCGAGCAGCGTCTTGTCGACGCCGTCGATGCGATTGGCCTCGTCACCGGTGACCAGCTCAACGGCCAGGGCGCCCAGCGGATGCTGCAGACTGAAGCCCACCAGCAGCGCCGACAGACCGCCCAGGAATCGCCGCCGATCGAAGCCTTCGCTCATGCGCTGCGCTCCTTGCGCAAGTTCTGTGCGGCACGCTGCACCGCGCGGACGATGCGCAAGTGCGTGCCACAGCCACACAGGTGGGCCGACAACGCCTGCTTGATTTCCTCATCGCCAGGGTCTGGATTGCGCAGCAGCAGCGCCTGGGCGCCGATGATCATGCCGGGGATGCAGTAACCGCACTGCACCGCCTGTTCCTCGATAAAGGCCTGTTGCAGCGCATGCGGTCGCTCGGCGCTGCCCAGCCCTTCCAGGGTGGTGACAGGACGATCGATGACCGACGACACCGGCAGCACGCAGGAGCGCAGCGGACGCCCTTCCACCAGCACGGCGCAGGCGCCGCATTCGGCAAGGCCACAGCCGAATTTCGGTCCCTTGAGTCCGAGGCTGTTGCGCAACGCGTAGAGCAGCGGCGTTTGCGGATCGATGTCCAGGCGATGCCGGGTGTCATTGATGGTCAGTTCGATCATTCGGGGGCTTCCTGACGCAGGCGGGCCACCTCGGCGGCATCGAACGCCCCTTCGTGACCGCCGTAGCGGCGTGCAATAAGGGTCGCCAGGGCCGCAATCTGCGTGTCGGTCAGCAGGTCACGGTAGGCCGGCATGAAGAAGTCGCGATCCTGCCCCTGACGCTCCAGCCCGTGCAGCAGGACCTTGATGAGGTTGCGCCCGGAAGGGTCGCGCACCGCCGAGTAGTTGGGAAAGGAGCTCGGGTAGGGGCCTGCCACGCCGCGACCGTTCGGCAGATGGCAACTTTCGCAGGCGCTGATCAGCAGAAGCTCGGCTCCGGCGTCGCGCGACCCAGGCTCGCCCGGCTGGATTTCCTCGCGTGCCGGTACCTGCCCCGGACGCGCCGGCATATTCATGAGATAGGCGGCCATGGCGGCCAGATCGCCATCGCTCAGATGGCGCAGGCTGCTGCTGACCACCGCCGCCATGGGGCCGGCCGCGACCGCCTCGCCGCGCTGGTGGCCATTGCGCAGATAGTTGATCAGCTTGTCCTGCGACCAGTTGCCGATGCCGCGGGGGCCGGGGGTGATGTTCCAGGCGGCCCAGCCGCCCTGCACCGCCCCGGCGTAATGCCGATCGCGATCGAGCCCCTGACTCCAGGTGCGCGGGGTATGGCATTCGCCACAGTGCCCGAGCGCCTCGCTCAAGTAGGCACCGCGGGCCACCTGCGGGTCGTCATAGGCGGTTGGATCGAAGCGCCTCTGCTCGAGGTTGAGCCACTTCCAGGGGCCCATCAGGGTGCGGTTGCCAAACGGCAGGCGCCCCTGATTGGGCGGCGGTCGGTAGTCGACTGCAGGCTGGGTGTCGAGATACGCCTTGATCGCCAGAACATCTTCGCGGCTCAGCAAGGTGTAAGCCGTGTAGGGAAAGGCCGGGTACAGGTGTTCTCCATCCGGGCGAACGCCCTCGTGCATGGCTCGCAGGAAGTCCTCGTCGCTCCAGTCGCCCAGTCCGGTGCTGGAATCAGGCGTGATGTTGGTCGAGTAGAGGATGCCGAAAGGCGTGACGAATCGCACCCCGCCGGCAAAGGGCTCGCCGCCCGGCCGAGTATGGCAACCCATGCAGTTGCCGGCGCGACTGAGGTATTCACCGTGCCGTTCCAGTGCGTCGCCCGCCTGGCCACCCGTCATCAGGCTCATCCCGACCGCCGCACCGACCATCCGTCTTGTCGTCATCTTGAGCATGGCGATCCCTGAAGCCTGACGCCAATTCATTGCGTTCAGAGCATGGCCTACCGACCGGCCCACGGCGACCGGGTTCGCGTTATCCCGCGCCTGGTAATGCTTCAGCATTTTTCCGACCTTAGCGCTCGGTCACCCTTTGGGCACGAATCCCGCGGGCTTTCCGGCCAGCCAACTGATGAAGTCACGCATGCGCGGATCTCCCAGCAGGGCCTCACGACTGTTGTAATCGAGGGCCAGCGCCCTTTCGCTGAACACCTTGTGGATCTGGTTGTGACAAGGGCGGCAGACCCATAGCGTGGCGGTGATGCGCTCATGACGCGGATACCGCTTGCGCACGTAGGCCTTACCATGCAGCGCCTTGGGGATCAGATGATGACGCGTCAGCGGCGCCGCCCGCCCGCAGAGCTCGCAAGCGTCCGGTTGCGGCGGCAGGCGGATGGTTTCGCCCATCGTCCTTTCAACGCTTGCGGCAGAGGGTCAGCCCATCGCCCAGCGGCAGCAGCGACAGATCGATCCGCTGGTCATCCCTGAGCCTGCGATTGAGGGTCTGAATGGCACGGGTATCAGCGCTCTCAGGGTCTTCTTCCAATACCCGGCCGCTCCACAGGGTGTTGTCGAACAGCAGTAGCCCGCCCGGGCACAGCAGGCTCAGGGCCCGCTCCAGGTACTGAGGGTAGTTGCCCTTGTCGGCGTCGATGAAGATCAGGTCGAACCCCTCTGCCCAGCCCGACGCGAGCAGCGCATCGAGACTGTCCAGGGCCGGTCCGAGGCGCAATTCGATACGCTCGGCAACGCCCGCCTCATCGAAATAGGCCCGGGCGATATCGTTGTAGTCGCCCGGCAGGTCGCAGGCGATCAGGCGGCCGTCTGGCCCCATGGCCTCGGCCATGCAGAGGGTGCTGTAGCCGGTGAAGGTGCCCACTTCGAGAATTCGCCGGGCACCGATCAGCCTGACCAACAATGCGAGAAACTGGCCTTGCTCAGGGGCGACCTGCCAGTTGGGATTGGCGCCGGCCTGGGTCTGCTCGCGCAACCGCCGCAACAGTGGCGTCTCGCGCAGCGAGACCTGAATCAGATAGTCGTAGAGCCGGTCATCCAACTCCAGGGTGCGCTGGGTCATGTCTGTCCCGCTGCGCCGTCAGGGATTTCGCGCGAGCTGCTCGTGCTCCAGCACCCGTCGTGCGCTCAGATAGGTGTTCTGCCAATAACCGTTGGAGAGGCTGTCCAGGCGAACCGTTCCGCCGGAGGATGGTGCATGGACGAAACGCCCGTCACCCACGTAGATACCGGCATGGCTGACACGGCGTCCGCCGTTGGTGGCAAAGAAAACCAGGTCGCCGGCACGCAGGCTGTCGCGCTTCACCTGCGCGGCAGACATACGGCTCATTTCGGTGGTGGTGCGCGGTAGTGCGATGCCCGCCACGTCGTTGTAGACGTAGCCGATCAGCCCGCTGCAGTCGAAACCGCTTTCCGGCGTATTGCCGCCCCAGCGGTAGGGCGTCCCCACCAGTCCAAGGGCGCGGAACAGCACATCATGGGCGACGGGCGATGCCACCTGCGGCGCAGGGGCGGGAGACTCGGATACGAGGGGTGGCGGGGTATGGCTGGCACAGGCGCTGAGCAGCGCGGCGGCCAGGATCAGGCTGGGTCGGATCATGGCGGACATGGCGGCTTCCCGAAATCGATCGAGCTACTTTGCCGGGAGCCCAGGAACACTGCAAGCCTTTGGCCAGTATCTGTTTTTTTCAGCCTGTCGCGACTCGCGTTGCGCCTGCTGGTTCCCTGTCTATACTCCGATCAAGCGATAGCCAGCCGTCTCGACAACGCATCGAGCCAGCTGCCGTCGCTGGCGAATCCTGCAGTCTCGCGCTCCCTTGGCCACCGCCGGCGGCGGAATAACAAGAACGATAAGGGGAATCCGCAATGAGGCGACACCCATGCGTGTGGATGGGCGCTGCACTCTGTTTGCCAGTCAGCCAGGCCCGCGCGGCCTGGGAGGTAAACATGCCGCGTGGCGCCACCGAGATCAGCCGCTCGGTGTTCGATCTGCACATGACCATCTTCTGGATCTGCGTGGCCATCGGTGTCCTGGTGTTTTCGGCGATGTTCTGGTCGATCTGGCGCCATCGCCGCTCGCGGGGCCATCAGCCCGCCCGCTTCCACGAAAACACCCGGGTCGAAATCCTCTGGACCATCGTTCCGCTGCTGATCCTGGTCGGCATGGCGGTCCCGGCCACCCGCACCCTGATTCACATCTACGACACCTCCGAGCCGGACCTCGACGTGCAGGTCACCGGCTATCAGTGGCGCTGGCACTACAAGTACCTGGGCGAGGACGTTGAGTTCTTCAGCAACATGTCCACGCCCCGCGAGCAGATCAATAACGAGCAGGCCAAAGGTGAGCACTACCTGCTCGAAGTGGACGAGCCGCTGGTGCTGCCGGCCGGGGCCAAGGTGCGTTTCCTGTTTACCGCTGCCGACGTGATCCATTCCTGGTGGGTGCCGGCGCTGGCGGTGAAGAAGGACGCCATTCCCGGCTTCATCAACGAGTCCTGGACCCGTGTCGACGAACCCGGCCTGTATCGCGGCCAGTGCACCGAGCTCTGCGGACGCGATCACGCCTTCATGCCTGTGGTGGTGGATGTCATGAGCCCGGAGGACTTCTCCATCTGGCTGGCGGCCAAGAAGGCCGACGCCGCGGCGCTGGAGGCACTCGCCGGCCAGGCGTGGACGCTCGCCGAACTGGCCGAGCGTGGCGAGAAGGTCTACCAGACCAGTTGCCTGGCCTGTCACCAGGCCAATGGCGAAGGCATCCCGCCGGTGTTCCCGGGGCTCAGGGGCTCGGCCGTGGTGAAAGGCGGCATGGAAGAGCATCTGCGCATCGTCGTCAATGGCGTTCCCGGCACGTCGATGCAAGCCTTCGGGCCACAGCTGTCCGACCTCGACATTGCCGCGGTGATCACCTACGAGCGCAACGCCTGGGGCAATGATGTCGGCGACATGGTCACGCCCGAAGACGTGTTGACCTTCAGACAATCGCAGCCCTAGGAGGCTCGCATGAGTGCCGTGATCGAAGAACGGGGGGTGCACGATGCCCACCAGGCGCACGCTGTACCTCCGAAGGGCGCGATGCGCTGGCTGTTGTCCACCAATCACAAGGACATCGGCACGATGTACCTGTGGTTCAGCTTCGCAGCCTTCCTGCTCGGCGGCTCGATGGCCATGATCATACGTGCCGAACTGTTCCAGCCGGGCCTGCAGATCGTGCAGCCGGAATTCTTCAACCAGATGACCACCATGCATGGCCTGATCATGGTGTTCGGCGCCGTGATGCCCGCCTTCGTCGGGCTGGCCAACTGGATGGTCCCGATGATGATCGGCGCACCCGACATGGCCCTGCCCAGGCTGAACAACTTCAGCTTCTGGCTGCTGCCGGCGGCCTTCGGCCTCTTGATCTCCACCCTGTTCATGCCCGGTGGCGGGCCGAATTTCGGCTGGACCTTCTACGCACCGCTATCCACCACCTACGCACCGGAGAGCGTTACTTTCTTCATCTTCGCCGTGCACCTGATGGGTATCAGCTCGATACTCGGGGCCATCAACATCATCGCCACCATTCTCAACATGCGCGCCCCCGGCATGACGCCGATGAAGATGCCGCTGTTCGTGTGGAACTGGCTGATCACCGCTTTCCTGCTTATCGCCGTGATGCCGGTGCTGGCCGGCGTGGTGACCATGATGCTGATGGATATCCACTTCGGCACCAGCTTCTTCGACGCAGCCGGCGGCGGCGACCCGGTCCTGTTCCAGCATGTGTTCTGGTTTTTCGGGCACCCCGAGGTGTACATCATGATCCTGCCGGCGTTCGGCGCGGTGAGCATGATCATCCCGGCGTTCTCGCGCAAACCGCTGTTCGGCTATGCCTCGATGGTCTACGCCACCATCGCCATCGCGCTGCTGTCGTTCCTGGTCTGGGCGCACCACATGTTCGTGGTGGGCGTGCCGCTGGCCGGGCAGCTGTTCTTCATGTACGCCACCATGCTGATCGCGGTGCCCACCGGGGTGAAGGTATTCAACTGGGTCAGCACCATGTGGCGCGGCTCGCTCAGCTTCGAGGCGCCGATGCTGTTCGCTGTGGCCTTCGTCATCCTGTTCACCATCGGCGGCTTCTCCGGGCTGATGCTGGCCATCGCCCCGGCGGACTTCCAGTACCACGACACCTATTTCGTGGTCGCGCACTTCCACTATGTACTGGTGCCCGGGGCGATCTTCGGCATCTTCGCCTCGGCGTATTTCTGGCTGCCGAAGTGGACCGGTCACATGTACGACGAGCGCCTGGCCAAGGTGCATTTCTGGGTGTCTTTCGTGGCGATGAACCTGGCCTTCTTCCCGATGCACTTCCTGGGCCTGGCCGGCATGCCACGACGCATCCCGGACTACAACCTGCAATTCGCCGACTTCAACATGGTGTCCTCCATTGGCGCCTTCGCCTTTGGCGCCACCCAGTTGCTGTTCCTGTACATCGTCATCAAATGCATCCTGGGCGGCAAACCGGCTCCGGCCAAACCCTGGGACGGCGCCGAGGGGCTCGAGTGGACGGTACCCTCGCCCGCCCCCTGGCACACGTTCACCTGCCCGCCGGACATGCACCCGAAACATGCCCACCGCGCCGTCGGCCTGGGTGACGAGGACAAGTCCGATGAGCGCCATTGACAGCGCCAGCGGCGCAAGGCGGAACGGCCATGAATGATTCCCGCGCCAACACACGGCTGGTCCGTCGGCTACTGCTGGTTCCGATCGTCATGTTCGGCTTCGGCTTTGCCTTGGTGCCGCTGTACGACGTGCTCTGCGAAGCTTTCGGCATCAACGGCAAGACCGCTGGGGCCTATACGGGTGTACAACACGTGGACGAGTCGCGCGAGGTACGGGTGCAGTTTCTCTCTATCAACTCTTCGGGCATGACCTGGGAGTTTCACCCACGCGAGCATTCGGTGGTGGTTCGTCCGGGCGAGACCAACGAGATGGTATTCATCGCCCACAACCCCGGCAGCCGGCCGATGACCGGCCAGGCGGTTCCCAGCGTAGCTCCGGCCAAGGCGGCCGCGTGGTTTCACAAGACCGAGTGCTTCTGCTTCACCCAGCAGGTACTGCAAGCCGGGGAACGGATCGAGATGCCGGTGCGTTTCATCGTCGACCGCGCGCTACCCGCTGATGTGCACCAGGTCACCCTGGCCTACACCCTGTTCGACATCACAGCGCGCATGCCACCCGTCACTGCTTCCGGCCGGCCAGGAGAACGACCATGACCACGCCGCCCCATGAGAACTACTACGTTCCGGAACGCAGCCACTGGCCCATAGTCGCGTCCATCAGCCTGCTGATACTGGTCGCGGGGCTCGCCACCTGGCTGAATGACTTGACCGCCAACCGCGACCGTATCCTCGGCCCGGCGATTTTTTTCGTCGGCGCGATGTTCGTGGCCTGGATGCTGTTCGGCTGGTTCGGCAGCGTGGTCCGCGAAGCCCGCGCCGGACTCTACAGTGCGCAGATGGACCGCTCGTTCCGCTGGACCATGGGCTGGTTCATCTTTTCCGAAGTGATGCTGTTCGCCGCGTTGTTCGGCGCGCTGTTCTATATCCGCTACTGGGTAGGCCCCTGGCTGGCCGGCGAGGGCGAGAAAGGCATGTCCAACCTGCTATGGCCGGGCTTCGAGTACAGCTGGCCTTTGCTGGAGAATCCCGATCCGCGGCGCTTTCCTTCTCCCGCGGGGGTGATCAATCCCTGGACACTGCCGCTGCTGAACACCGTCCTGCTGGTCAGCTCGAGCCTGACCCTGACCCTGGCGCACCATGCGCTGAAGAAGGATCGGCGCGGATCGCTGAAGGCCTGGCTCGGCCTGACCCTGGTCCTTGGCGCGGTCTTCCTGACACTGCAGGGGCTGGAATATCTGCATGCCTACCGGGACTTGGGGCTGACCCTGGGTTCGGGCATCTACGGCGCCACCTTCTTCATGCTCACAGGCTTCCATGGTGCCCATGTAACCCTGGGCGCCATCATCCTGCTGGTGATGTTCATCCGCATCCTGCGCGGCCATTTCACGCCCCAGCAGCACTTTGGCTTCGAGGCGGCGGCGTGGTACTGGCATTTCGTGGATGTGGTGTGGATCGGACTGTTCGTGTTCGTGTACGTGATCTAGAGAACACGGTTTACCAGGTGACCCGGGAGATCAGCTGTCCGCTGTAGAAGCCCCAGCCGATCAGCGCGACGGTCAGTACAGTAAGCGCCACACGGAGAAACAAGGCGTTGATCAGCCGGTTGCCCCGGCCCTCGTCTTTCACCAGATAGAACAGACCGCTGAACAAGCTTGCCACGGTAGCCAGCAGCAACAGGACGATCGAGACCTTGAGCATGCGCGACTCGGATAACAAGGGGGGTGCCGTGCAGTATAGCCTTCCACCCGACGGCATCCTGGCCCGGCTCGTCGGCGGATTTCGCTCCGGCTGGCTGCCCACGGTGCTGGTCTGCCTGCTTTTGCCGAGCCTGGTCTGGCTGGGGACCTGGCAACTGGCGCGAGCCGATGAAAAACGCAGCCTGCTGGCTCAGTACGAAGCACGCCGCAGCGCCGAACCGGTGGCCCTGACATCCCTGGACGGCGCCGCCGACCCCGCGTACCGCCGGGTACGCCTGCTGGGCCGCTTCGATGGGAGGCACAGCCTGCTGCTGGACAGCCGCATCCAGGCCGGACAGGTCGGCGTGGAACTGCTGCAGCCGTTCAGCGACCGGTTGAGCGGCCTGCAGGTGCTGGTCAACCGTGGCTGGCTGGTCTGGCCGGATCGTCGTCAGCCAGTGCTGTTCGACACCCCCGAGCAGGTGATCGAGCTCAACGGCTGGATCTACCTGCCCCCTGGCAAGGGCCTGCGATTGAGCGAGGTTGAGGGCAAGGGCTGGCCACGGCTGATCAATCGGGTCGAGCCGTCTGCGCTCTGGCTGCAACTGGCGGTGGAAGGCTATCCCCATGAGGTGCGGCTGGAGCCTGGACCCGCGGCGCTGACAGTAGACTGGCCGGTGGTCGCCACCAGCCCCGACATGCACCTGGGCTATGCGGTCCAATGGTTTGCCCTGGCGGCCGCGCTGCTTGGTTTGTTCATTTACCTGGGAATCTACAACGCACGGGAGGCACGTCATGGAAACCCCTGATACCCAACGACGCCGAGGCCGGCTGCAACTGCTGCTGATCCTCGGCCTGGTCATCGCGCCCATGGTGCTGGCAAGCGCCATGTATCACCTGCGTTTCTGGGTACCCGAGGGCCGCAGCTACCACGGCGAACTGCTCGCCGACGGCCGCACCCTCGCTGACCTCGGCATCACCACCGATGCACGGCATTGGCAACTGCTGGTGACCGAGACCGGCCCCTGCGCGGAAGACTGTCAGACCCTCGTCTACCTGGCTCGCCAGATCAACATCGGCCTTGGCCGCGAAGCCGACCGCGCCGGCCACGCCCTGGCACTGACCCTGCCGCTGGCACCGGAATACGCCGAACGGCTGCAGCGCGAGTACCCGCGCCTGCAGCATTACCCGCTGGATCTGCAGCGCTACAGTGGTAATGCCAGCCCTGGCGGCGCTCAGCTCTGGGTGATCGATCCGCATGGCAATCTGGTCCTGCGCTACGACGCCAAGGCCAGGGGCAAGGCGATCCTCGGGGACCTCAAGCAACTGCTGAAACTGTCGAGGATCGGCTGATGGCTCTGGCTGTTTCGCTAGCCGTCTGGCTAGCCAGCACCCCGCTCTACCCCACGCGAATCGCTCGCCAGACGAGGGCATGACCATGACGACCTTGACCACCCGAAGTGTCCGCGCCGGCTGGCGCGATTATCTGGAGCTGACCAAACCTCGGGTGGTCATGCTGATGCTGATCACCTCGCTGGTGGGGATGTTTCTGGCAAGCCGCGCTGGCGTCGCCTGGAGCGTGCTGCTGTTCGGCAACCTGGGCATCGCCCTGTGTGCCGGCAGCGCCGCGGCGGTCAATCATGTGGTGGATCGGCGCATCGATTCGATCATGGCGCGCACGCGCAAGCGGCCGCTCGCCGAGGGCCGGGTGTCACCGGCCGCGGCTCTGCTGTTCGCCCTGGTTCTGGCGCTGGCCGGTCAGGCGCTGCTGCTGAGCTTCACCAACCCGCTCACAGCCTGGCTGACACTGGCGTCACTGCTGGGCTACGCGGTGATCTACACCGGATTTCTCAAGCGCCTGACACCACAGAACATCGTCATCGGCGGCCTGGCCGGTGCCGCCCCTCCCATGCTCGGCTGGGTCGCGGTGACCGGTCACCTCTCGGCCGAACCACTGCTGCTGGTGCTGATCATCTTTGCCTGGACGCCGCCTCACTTCTGGGCCCTGGCGATCCATCGCAAAGAGGAATACGCCAAGGCGAACATCCCCATGCTGCCGGTGACCCATGGCGTCGCCTACACCAAGCTGCACATTTTCTTCTACACCCTGGTGCTCTTTGCCGTCAGCCTGCTGCCCTTCGCCATCCACATGAGCGGATTGCTCTATCTCGCCAGCGCCATCGCCCTCGGCGCGCGCTTCCTGTACTGGGCCCTGGTCCTCTACCGCGACACTCGCCCGAACGCTGCCCTGGCCACCTTCAAATACAGCATCTGGTACCTGTTCTTGCTGTTCATCGCGCTGCTGGTGGACCATTACCTGGTGCTGCTGCACTAGCTGCGCCCGCTGAGGTGCCATTGCAGGTCTTCAGTGATTCACGGTATGGCCGAGCATCACCGAGAGCTGGCACAGCGGCCGGCCGCTCTCGGCCTGCCAGGCGTTGAAGGCGGCCTGCACCCGGGCAAGGTCACGCCGGCTGGTGGCGGCCTTGTCGATGACGCCCTGGGCCCGCAGCGCGGCGACGACATCTTCAGTGAGGATAAAGGTGTCCTTGCCGACCATGCGCAAGAACCTCGGCGCCGACAGCCCACCCATCTGATTGCCACGCTTGGCCAGCAAGTGCCAGAGATCGACGATCTCGGTCACCGGCCACTCGGCGATCAAGGCGCCAAAGCTGCCTCGCTCGCGGGCGACATCAAGTATGAATTGCGCGTTCTGCGGCACGCTCTTGAGCTTGGCCAGATGGCGAATCAGCCGCACGTCCTGCATCAGCCGTTCGAGATGCTCGCCACTCATGAGCACGACCTTTTCAGGGTCGAAGCCAAAGAACATCTCCTCGAACGCCGGCCACTTCGCATCCACCAGGCTGTGCTTGAGCCCGGCCCGAAAGATCCGCAGGCTCATCGCCGACAGGTAGCGATCATCCGGCATGCGCTGCAAGACATTAACGCTCTGTGGCACCGACAAGCGCGCCTCCAGCGCCTCGGCCGAGCCGAAGCGGTTGAGGCAGTATTCATTGAGCCATTGATAGGAATGCATGGGCGAGGCCTGAAGGCTGGGCGCGAGAGCCGAGCGGACCAGGTCCGCGCCGGCTGTCATTGGCGGGTCTAGAGGTTCATCACTTCCACGAAGCGCGGTGGAGCGTCGTGATCGATGCGCAGGCTGGCAAAGTCGAACAGGCTGCGGTCGGCCAGCTGCGACGGGACCACGTTCTGCAGGGCGCGGAACATGATCTCGGTGCGGCCAGGCGAGTTGCGCTCCCATTCACGCAGCATCTCCTTGACCACCTGGCGCTGCAGATTTTCCTGCGAGCCACAGAGGTTGCAGGGAATGATGGGGAACTCCTTCATCCGTGCGTAGGCCTCGATGTCCAGCTCGCTGCAGTAGGCCAGTGGGCGGATCACAACGTTGCGTCCATCGTCGGAGCGCAGCTTGGGCGGCATGGCCTTGAGCGTGCCGCCGTAGAAGAAGTTGAGAAAGAAAGTCTCGAGGATGTCGTCGCGATGATGCCCCAGGGCCATCTTGGTGGCGCCGATCTCGTCGGCAAAGGTGTAGAGGGTGCCGCGGCGCAACCTTGAACACAGCGAACAGGTGGTCTTGCCTTCCGGGATCTTCTCCTTCACCACCGAGTAGGTGTCCTTCTCGACGATGTGGTAGGCGACGCCGATGGACTGCAGATATTCCGGCAGGACGTGCTCCGGGAAGCCGGGCTGTTTCTGGTCCATGTTCACGGCCACGATCTCGAAGCGGATCGGCGCGACCTTCTGCAGGTACAGCAGCACGTCAAGCAAGGTGTAGCTGTCCTTGCCGCCAGACAGGCAGACCATCACCTTGTCGCCTTCCTCGATCATGTTGAAGTCGGTGACCGCTTCGCCGGCCAGCCGGCGGAGACGCTTTTGCAGCTTGTTCTGGTTGACCGAGACCATGGCGTAATGCGTTCCGAAAGACGAAAGGCGGGCATTTTACGCGCAAATCCCGGTCGCCCCAATCCGCCAGTCGCCAGAAAAAGACCGAACCGCTATCAGCCTTGGTCCGCAAGCTCCCAAACGCTCTAATGGCAACCCGTACGGCCGACCCGCCTTAACTAGACTCAAGGATGAAGCGGGCCTCTCCGACGGCCCCGATGCGCCCCCCGGCAGCTACTGAGGAGAATGTCCATGATCAACCACATCTGGGGCCTGATGGCCCATCCGGATCGTGAATGGCAGCAAATCCGAGGTGAAGAAGAAACCATCAGCCACATGTATCTCACCCACGTGCTCATTCTCGCCGCGGTCCCTGCGGTGTCGGCCTATATCGGCACCACCCAGGTCGGCTGGGCGCATACGGCCGGCGGCGCGGCGGTCAAGCTGACGGAAGCGAGCGCGCTGCCACTCACTGTCCTGTCCTACCTTACGATGCTGGTGGGCGTGGCGATCATGGGCCTGTTCATCCACTGGATGTCCAAGACCTACGATGCCCGACCGACCCTGACCCAATGCGTGGTGTTCGCCGCCTATACCGCGACGCCACTGTTCATCGGCGGGCTGGCAGCACTCTACCCAAGCATCTGGCTGGGCATGGCGGTCGGCACCGCAGCGGTCTGCTATACGGCGTACCTACTTTATGTCGGGTTGCCCACCTTCATGAACATTCCCAAGGAGGAAGGCTTCGTCTTCGCCAGTTCCGTGCTGGCGGTAGGACTCGTGGTACTGGTGGCGATCATGGCGGTGACTGTCATTCTCTGGGGCATCGGCATCGGCCCTGTCTATACCAGTTGAGCTTTCTCTCGTGCGCGGGACGGCTTCTTGCGGCCGCCCCGCGTCGCCGCCTGCCCGGCCGTGCCTGCCCCAACAGCGCACCGGCCACCGGAGTGCGACATACAGCCTTCCTTCATGATGAAACCCTTCTGAGTCGCGCCGTCTAACTAGTTAACCGCTTCGCCTTTGGGTCGCGACCAAGCGGAATGACGAATTCCGACTAAAAGGAGATCACCCATGACTGCCCTCTTCGTTCAACTCCTCACCCAGCCCGAACGGGGATGGGCCGACATCCGCAAGGAAGAGGAAAAATCCTCCAACCACTACATCCCGCATCTGTTCATCGGTGCGCTGCTGCCGGCGATCTGCATGTTCATTGGCACCCGCTTCACCGGCTGGAGCCTGGTGGAAGCCGAGCGCATTCGCCTCGACACCCCGAGCGCCTTGCAGCTGAGCGTGCTGATCTACCTGACGATCATCATCGGCACCTACATGATGGCCTTATTCCTGCGCTGGATGTCGCGCCCCTTCCAGGCGCACCCGACCTTCAATCAGTGCGTCGGCTTCATTGCATACATCATCACGCCCTTCTTCATTTCCGGCCTTGGGGCGCTCTACCCCAGTCGTTGGATGGCAATCACCGTGCTGGTTATCGCCGGCGCCTATGCTACCTACCTGCTGGCGGTCGGCTTGCCAGTGTTCATGCGCATCGACAACCGCAAGTCCTTCCTCTACGGTGCCTGCGCCTGGGGTGTGGGGCTGCTGGTGCTGGTCAACATCAAGGTGGGCATGATCCTGATATGGATCCTGGCGCTCGGCCCCACCTACGAGCGCGACGTACTGCAGGACCAGAGTTATCCGATCCGCGAGGAGCGCCCGGTCGAGACACCCGGGGTACGCCCCAGCGCCGAGTGAGGCATAATTCGGCGAGGAGTGCCGAACATGTCAGAACAGTTGCTGCATCGAGTGGAGGCCTGCTATGTGCAGGCCGAAGCTTTTCTCAAACGCCCGTTTTCCCGTCCTGAAGTCCGTCTCGACTTGCGCGGACAGAAGGCCGGTATCGCTTATCTGCAGCGCAACCTGCTGCGCTTCAACCTCAAGCTCTATCAGGAAAACAGCGAGCATTTCCTGAGGCAGACGGTCGCCCACGAAGTGGCTCATCTGGTCGCCCACCAGCTGTTCGGCGAGCGCATCCGACCCCATGGCCAGGAGTGGCAGCGAATCATGCGCGGGGTGTATGGACTGACGCCCGAGCGGTGCCACAACTATCCCATCGAACGGCGCCCGAGGCGGCAGTTTCTCTACCTCTGCCAATGCCCGGATCAGGAATTCGCCTTCAGTGCGCAGCGCCACGCCCTGGTCCTGAAGGGCCGCCGCTACCTGTGCAAGCGCTGCCGGGCGACACTTATGGACAGTGGCCGCCAGCGCCTGGCCTAGATCCGGCTAGAGCCTGCGGGCCTGCCAACCGGCGAGCAGGAACAGGCAGGCAAGCACCGCCAGCAGCGGCAACCAGCCGGCATGCTCCCAGACATAGCCAGAGGAATAACCCACCACGCTCGAGCCCAGATAATAGGCACAGAGGTACAGCGCGGAAGCCTGCGCCTTGGCGCCCCTGGCATTTACGCCGACCTGCCCGCTGGCCACCGAATGCGCCGCAAAGAAACCCAGCGCGAACAGGCCCAGCCCAACCACGATGCCCGCCAGCCAGGGCGTGGCGCAGAGACCGACTCCTGCCAGCATCAGGCCGATGCCACCGAGCAGCACCTTGCGTGGCCCGTGGCGCGGCACCAGGCGTCCCGCCCAGCCAGCACTGAAAATGCCTGCCAGATAGACCACGAAGACCAGACCGATGACGGTGGAAGACAGGTTGAAGGGGGCGCCGGCCAGCCGAAAGCCCACATAGTTGAACAGCGCGACAAAGCCGCCCATGAGCAGGAAGGACTGTAGAAACAATAGTCGCAGCTTCGAATTGCCCAGATGCTCGCGAAAGTTGCCCAGGAGATGGCCGAGCGAAAGCGGCTGGGCGATGAAATGACGGGACGGCGGAAGCAACCAGAGAAACAGCGTAAGGCCCACCAGCCCCAGCCCGGCGATGCCACCCAGGGCCAGTTGCCAGCCGCCAATGTCGCTCAACAGGCCGGCCAGGAGCCGCCCAAGCAACCCGCCCAGCGCCGTGCCGCCAATGTAGAGTCCCATCGCCGCGGGCAAGGCAGCGGGGTCGAACTCTTCTCCCACATAGGCCATGGCCAGCGCCGGCAGACCGCTGAGGGCCAGGCCCAGCAGCGTGCGCAGCGCCAACAGAAGCTCCCAGGAATCGACCAGCATGCAGGCGAATCCGAGCAGACTGGCCAGGCCCAGGGCGATCGCCATCACCGACTTGCGCCCCCAGCTCTCGGCCAACGCCCCGGAAATCAGCAGGCAAACGGCCAGGCTCAGGGTCGTCAGCGACAATGCCAGGCTGGCGCTCGCCGCCGAGACCGAAAAATGCGCAGCAAGGGACGGAAGCAGCGGCTGGACGCAGTACAACAGCGCAAAGGTGGAAAACCCGGCGCAGAACAATGCCAGGGTCGCCTTTCGATAACCCTGGCTCCCTCGCGTGTGGTGGGAAGGCACCGCCTCCTCGTACATCGCTGCCCCTCACATGGACCGCGCCAGCCTAGAAGCTCTGGATTGCGGTCAAAGACCCAGAGACTAGCACAGCAAGCGGTAAAACCTGAGCGACCGGATAGGTCTCTGGCGGATCAGGGGTTCGCCAGAAACGGGGTTAGCGTCTATGGTTCTGGCATGTTTTCCGGCCCAAGGAGCTTTTCGATGCGTCTACCTCTGTTCAGCCTGCTGTTGATCGGCAGCAGCCTCGCCTACGCCGAGGTGCAAACCCAGGAAGTCACCTACACCGCCGCCGACGGCACCAGGCTGGTCGGCTATTACGCCTTTGACGATGCGCTGGGCGAACAGGCCCGCCCCGGCGTGCTGGTGGTACATGAATGGTGGGGCCTCAACGAATACGCCAAGCGCCGCGCACGGGATCTGGCGGAACTGGGCTACAGCGCCCTGGCCATCGACATGTACGGCGAGGGGCGCAATACCGAACACCCCAAGGACGCCATGAGCTTCATGCAGCAGGCTACCCAGGACGCCGAGGCCGCCAAGGCTCGCTTCGTCGCCGCGCTGGACCTGTTGCGCGAGCAGCCGCGGACCGCCGAGCAGATCGGCGCGGTGGGCTACTGCTTTGGAGGCCGGGTGGTGCTCGACATGGCCCGCCAGGGCGTCCCGCTCGCTGGTGTGGTCAGTTTCCACGGCGCGCTGGGCACCGAGACCCGCGCCGCGCCAGGCAATGTCACGGCGCGGGTGCTGGTGCAACATGGCGGCGCCGACAGCATGGTGAGTGCCGAAGACGTCGGTGCGTTCAATGCCGAGATGGTCCAGGCCGACGCCGACTACCGTTTCATCAACTACCCCGGCGCGCGCCACGGCTTCACCAATCCCGACGCGGACCGCCACCAGGCCCACGGCGTCGACGTGGCCTATGACCAACAGGCCGACGAGCGTTCCTGGGCAGCCATGCGCCAGTTCCTGGAGGAAACCTTCGCCCGGTGAACCCCGCACAGGGCCGCGCCAACGCGGCCCTCGTGCTAGCATGGCGCACCTTCGCCCGACCTGCTGCCACCATGCCCGAACACGACTTCCGCTACGCCCTTCTCAACCCTGCCCACACCCTTACCGAATGCCGTGCACTGATGCCGGGACGCTACCAGGTCACCGGTACCGGCGGCTCCGTTCGCCCGGGCGATACCCTGCTGGTGACCCTCAAGGGCAGCCGCAGCCTGTCGCAACGCCTGACGGTGGAGAAGGTCCGTCACCTGATCAATCCGCCCGGTCAGTGGGTAGCGGTAGCCAGCGGACCGGTGTTTCGCGAACTGCGCATCCATCAATGGCAGGTGAACTGCGACGGTTGCGGTAAAACCCTGGATTTCGAGTTTGCCGTCGACGCAGCGCTGGGACAGGCAGCCCAGGCGCCGGCCGCCGAGGCGCGTATCGCCGAACTGGGCTGGCAGGGGGACGGCCGTCACTTCTGCCCCACGTGCAAGGAGAAACCGTGAACAGAGCGCTGCCATCTACCCTGCTGCCCATCTTTCTCGGTGCCCTGATCAGCGGCTGCGCGGTCGATCAGCTGTCGTTGAAAGAGGAGGTCACCTACATAGCCGAATGGATCGGCGACGAGCCGGTGATCGGCCGCCGACCGGTATCGGTGACCTTCAGCGATGGCCGTGCCTATGGCAACACCGGCTGCAACCACTGGTTCGCCGGCTATCAGCTGGAAGGCCAGCAGTTGCGCTTCGAACAGGCGGGCACCACCCGACAGCAATGTGCCGAGCCGATCAGTGATCAGGAGCGACGCTTCCTGGACATTCTGGAGGCGGTGGAACGCTGGGATGTCTCCGATATCGACCAGCTGCGCCTGTGGCCAGGCGAGGGATCGCCGCTTCGCTTCTGGCCCGCCCCGGACTAAGCGTCACAAAACAGAGCAGCGCGCACCGTGACTGTGCTACGCCGCCTCCAGCGTGAGCTCGTTCTGTCCCCGGCCGTTCCCGCCTAGCCTGCTCAGCGTCCCGAATTCCGCGGCCCGTGGACTTTCTCAAGGCCAGAACTGCTTGTTGGCACAGCTTCTGCTTTATTACAAGCAAACCAGTTCTGGGACCCCTGGTACAGGCAGGCCAGGGAGTTCCCTCTTTTATCCTCAGGCGATACCGATGCTCCTCTTCGCTCATACGAGCGAGCCGGGGTGTCGCAGTCAGAACAGCGGCAGTTGCTCGAAGTCCCCCCGCGTATCCACCAGCCTCACCCCCACGCCAATCAACCGCACCGGCTTGAGCCCACGGGCGTAGGCATCGCCCAACAGCCCCGCGTAGGCGTCCAACCCCAGCCCGGCCCCCGCCTGCTCCAGTGTGGTCTGGGTGAAGTCGTGGAATTTGAGTTTCACGAAGGGTTTGCCCGGCCGATAGCCGCTATCCAGGCGCGCAAGGCGACCAGCCAGCTTGTCGAACAGCGCCGGTAACTGATCGAGACAGGCAGCCAGGTCCTGCAGATCGCGCTCGTAGGTGTGTTCTACACTGACCGACTGGCGCCGGCTCTCCAGGCGCACCGGACGATCATCGATACCCCGCGCGAGGCTCCACAAGCGCTCGCCGAAAGCCCCGAACTCGCGCCCCAGCTGCAGGCGGCTCCAGCCGCGCAGATCACCACAGGTTCGCAAGCCGAGCCGGGCCAACTTTTGCGCGGTGACCTTGCCAACCCCGTGCAGCCGCTCCACCGGCAGGTCATGGACAAAACCCTCGACCTGGTCCGGGGTGATGACGAACAGACCATCGGGCTTGTTCCAGTCGCTGGCGATCTTGGCCAGAAACTTGTTCGGCGCCACCCCGGCCGAGACGGTGATACGCAGCTGCGTCCAGACGCGTCGGCGGATGTCTTCGGCAATGCGCGTCGCGCTGCCGGCGAAGTGCTCACAGTCGCTGACGTCGAGAAAGGCCTCGTCCAACGACAGGGGCTCGATGCGTTCGGTGTAGCGGGTGAAGATCTCGTGAATCTGCTGTGACGCCTCGCAATAGGCCTCCATGCGCGGCTTGACGATGAGCAGCTCGGGGCACAGGCGCATGGCGTGCGCCGAAGCCATGGCCGAACGCACACCATAGGCGCGCGCTTCGTAGTTGCAGGTGGAGATGACGCCACGACGGTCGGCCGCCCCGCCCACAGCCAGGGGACGCCGTGCCAGCGACGGATCGTCACGCATCTCGATGGCAGCGAAGAAACAGTCGCAGTCGACGTGGATGATTTTGCGCAGCGTCATTCGAACAACCGGAGCTCGCCGGGGTCGATTGTCAGGATATCTCCGACACAACCCCGCGCCTCGGAGTCTCCTATGAAAAACATGAATCTCGCTGCCCTGCTGCTGAGCGGTCTCCTGTCGGGCCTGGCCGTTGCCGACCAACCCAACGGAGCGTCCAATGGAAGGAAGGTACCCGCGGAACAGTCAGCCCAGGTGGGTGAACAGCATTTCGAGAGACAAGAAACCACGGACGAGCGCGTCAGACAACTGATGCTCGATGATCAGCGCGAGAGCGACGACCAACGCCTGGAAATCAATCCCTGACACCGGTCGCCCTGAAGGCCTAGCAGTCGCTGTTGGAAAAGCGTTCAGTGGTTACCGACTGCTTGCTCTCATGCTGGACGAACTCATAGCGCAGGGTGGCACCTCGGCTCATCAGCTCGCGCAACCCGGTATTGCCGCATACGCTCTGGCTGAGCTGGGCGCGCACCTCACCGGGGTTGTCCCCCATCATCGCCGCCTGCCGCGGCTGCACGCTGATGTGATTGACCAATTCGCTGCCTTCGACCGTGTAGCCAAGATCCAGCAGATCCTCGTTGATGGCCCGCGGCGTGCCGACATTGCTTTGCGCCGCGACCTGATCCAGCAACACATCAAGCTCCGGCGCTGTCTGCGCCTGCGCGCCGGTCCAGACGAGACAGAGCGCGATCAGGGTCAACATGGGTTTCATAGGCACCTCGATTCAGTTGCGTAAAGCGATATCGACCGGCGTCAGTCAGTGCAGGTTCAGGTCGGTTCGCCGGCAGATGGTGCGCCTGCGGGGCCGGCTGCTAGACTGCGCGGCCTCAACCGCTCGATCCATACCATGCCCCACGCCGTAGCTCGCCTGCGAGACGAGCGCCTCGCCCGTAGCGCCAAGCCCTTCATCGCGCGCGGTTCGCGTACTCCACGCTGCCCTCGCTGCCGCATCCCGCACAGCCATTGCCTGTGTGACTGGCTGCCCGCGCCACGGGCCGCTGTCGGCGTGTGCCTGCTGATGCACGACATCGAGGTGCTCAAGCCGAGCAACACCGGCTGGCTGATCGCCGACGTCGTGAGCGAAACCTGGGCCTTCACCTGGACGCGCACCGGGGTCGACCCGCGCCTGCCGGCTCTGCTGAACGACCCGCAATGGCAGCCCTTCGTGGTCTTTCCAGGAGAGTACGCCCCACCACAGCGGGTGACAGACGAAGCCACCGCGGCGCCCGGCAAGCGTCCGCTGTTCATCCTGCTCGACGCCACCTGGACCGAGGCGCGCAAGATGTTCCGCAAGAGCCCCTATCTGGACACCTTGCCCGTGCTCAGCCTGCAGCCCGACGCGATGTCACGCTACCGCCTGCGTCGCTCCACCCGGGGCGAGCATCTCTGTACCGCAGAGGTCGCCGCGCTCTGCCTGGAACTGGCCGGCGAGCACACCACCAGCAGCCTGCTCGACACCTGGCTGGATGCTTTCACCCTTCATTACCTCGCGGCCAAGCGGCAGCGCCCCGTGCCAGCCGACGAACCAGCGCATCACCTGCTCGCTCTTGAGGAAGACCGGCGTGCTTCAAACTGAAGCAATCTGACAATCCGGTCAGCTTTTTGGGGCATTTTTTATTGTATTCGCTACATCATGCCCACCAGAGGCACCTTCCTTTGCCCTGAGAACGCCCAAGCCACGCGGCCTCGCTCGACATGTAGAAAGTTCCCGATTATGGCCCAGTAATTGCTAAGCCACAGAAGCCTGACCGTTTGGACAACTATTTTTCCGCTTCGCCGAAGGCTTGGCAGAGCACAACGCAGGCAACCCCGAACACCAGAAGCCCCTGGCGATCGCGAAGGGCCAAACGCATTATCCTCACAGGAGCACCCGTTACATGAAGCGTCTTTTCTGCACCTCGGCACTGGCGGCCGGCCTCGCATTCTGTGGCTCGACCCTCGCCTCGCCGATGCTGTGGCACAACAACAGCCTGACCTACCTCTACGGCCAGCACTACAAGGTCGATGCGGGCCACATCCAGCAGACCGTTACCTTCGAGCACGCCAGCGGCTGGACCTGGGGCGACGTGTTCACCTTTGTCGACTACAAGTGGTACAACGGCGCCGAAACCGCCAATCGCGGTCGCGGCCGCACCTACTACGGCGAATTCAGCCCCCGGCTGTCGCTCGGCAAGACCACCGGCCGCGACATGTCCTTCGGACCGGTCAAGGACGTACTGATCGCCTTCACCTACGAGCGTGGCGAGACCAGCGACTTCGGCGTCGCCAACCAGAACTACCTGCTCGGCCCGGCGGTGGATCTGGCCGTGCCCGGCTTCGATCGCCTGGCCATCAACACCTATTACCGCAAACCCGACGGCGTACGCGGTCAGGCGGCCGGTCAGTGGCAGATCACGCCGACCTGGGCCATGACTTTCCCTGTGGGCAAGTCCGACATCCTCTTCGATGGCTACATCGACTGGGTGATCAATGATGTCGGTTCGCCGAACCGGGGCGACTATGTGGCGAAAAACCTGCACATCAACCCGCAGCTCAAGTATGACCTGGGCAAGGCGCTGGACTGGAAGCCCAAGACTCTCTACGTCGGCATCGAGTACGACTACTGGAAGAACAAGTATGGCATCGACAACGACGCCGTGCCGTTCGACACCGACCAGAACACCTTCAGCTGGATCGTCAAGGCGCACTTCTGATACGCCTGCCGCCGCCCGCCCCCGCGGGCGGCCCTCTGCCCGGGCCGCCCCTGCTCGAACGCACCTTGACCGTGCACCAAGCCCACCTGAAGCCCCAAGATGAGGCATCCTGCCCGCCGCCTCGGCGCCTAATCCCCCGAATGATGTCGCTGCTGCGGCCTGCCCTTTGCCCGCCCCCTCGTTCGGCTTCGCAAAAGCGCGGCCAAAGCGTTTCAGCACCCTGAACGCCGCCTCTTGCCTCTCACCGCCACCAAGAGGTTGCGCAAGGCGTGACCAGCCGGGCCATCCGCTTGCCGATCGGCCGCAGATCACTCCCCAAAACCTAAACACTTGGTCAGGTTTTTGCAGTAACCCGAGCACCTCACAGACGGGCCACCAAACCCGCAACCACCCTTTCGCGCTCGCCATCCATAGGTACTGCCATGCAAGATCACTCCGGCGCCGACCTGATTTACGGTCTGGAAGACCGTCCCGCCCCTGCTCCGGCGTTTTTCGCCGCACTGCAGCACATCCTTGCCAGCTTTGTCGGCGTGATCACCCCACCGCTGGTGATTGGCGCGGTACTGGGACTCGGCGAACACCTGCCCTACCTGATCAGCATGGCCCTCATGGTCTCGGGTGTGGGCACCTTCATCCAGGCCAGGCGCCCGTTCGGCATCGGCGCCGGAATGATCTGCCTGCAGGGCACCAGCTTCGCCTTTCTCGGCGCGGTCCTCTCAGCCGGCTTGCTGGTGAAGAGCCGCGGCGGCAGCCCTGAAGACATCCTTGCGATGATCTTTGGCGTGTGCTTTCTCGGCGCGTTCGTGCAGATATTCCTCAGCCGCTTCATCGCTCAACTGCGCAAGGTCATAACCCCGCTGGTCACCGGCATCGTCATCACCCTGATCGGGGTCAGTTTGATCAAGGTGGGCATCACCGACATCGGCGGCGGCTTCAAGGCAGACGATTTCGGTGCGCCACTCAACCTGGCGCTGGGCGGTCTGGTGCTGATGATCATCATTCTGCTGAACCGCTCCAGACAGCCCTGGATCCGTCTTTCAGCGATCATTATCGGCCTCGCTGTGGGCAGCCTGGCGGCGTTCTTCAGCGGCAAGCTGGCGCCCCAGCCGCTGCCGGACCTGCCGCTGATGAGCATCCCGCAGCCGTTCAAGTATGGCTTCGCCTTCGACTGGACGGCCTTTATTCCCGTGGCACTGGTGTACGTGATCAGCACCATCGAGACCGTGGGCGACCTCACCGCCAACAGCATGATATCTCGCCGCCCCATCGAGGGACCGGAATACGTGCAACGCCTGCGTGGTGGCATACTCGGTGACGGTGTCGCCTGCCTGATAGCCTCGGTGTTCAATGCCTTTCCCAATACCACTTTCGCCCAGAACAACGGGGTGATACAGATGACAGGCGTGGCCAGCCGCTACGTGGGTCTGTACATCGGGATCATCCTGTTCTGCCTGGGGCTGTTTCCTCTCCTCGGCGCGGTGCTGCAGCAGATTCCCAAGCCGGTGCTTGGAGGCGCCACCCTGATCATGTTCGGTAGCGTCGCCGCCGCCGGCATCCGCATCCTCGCTCAGGTGAAACTGGACCGACGCAACATGCTGGTGATCGCCGCTTCGTTCGGCGTCGGCCTCGGCATCAACGCCCAGCCGGAGCTCCTGCACCAGATGCCCCAGCTGGTGCAGAACCTGTTCGACTCAGCAATCACCTGCGGCGGTATCACCGCCATCGTTCTGGATCTGCTGCTGCCACGCGACGACAGCCGGGACAGCCTGCCCGAAAGCCTCGGCCAGACCCACAAGGCGTGACCCATGCGGGCTGCGACCAACATCGGTATGCTTGCTCGACAGGCCCCATGGCTCGACCAGGTTCAACCGCTTCCAGGTAAAGGATTATGAACACGCTCGAAGAAACGCCATCGCTGTACAGCGCGACAAACAAACGCGCTGGTCGCATCCGGCAGAAGAACGAGGAGATCATTCTTTCCGCCGCGGCAGAAGAATTTGCCCGCTACGGCTACAAGGGCACCAGCATGAACGCCATCGCCCAGCGCGCGAATTTGCCAAAGGCGAATCTGCATTATTACTTCAACAGCAAGCTCGGTCTGTATGTCGAGGTGATGCGAAACATCCTCGAACTCTGGGACAGCGCATTCGATGACCTGACCGCCGAGGACGACCCGGCCGAGGCACTGGCCAACTACATCCGCATCAAGATGGAGTTCTCGCGCAAGGAGCCGCAGGCCTCGAAGATCTTCGCCATGGAGGTCATCAGCGGCTGCGAGTGTCTATCGCAGCACTTCAACCAGGACTATCGCGATTGGTTCCATGGCCGTGCTGCCGTGTTCGAGGCGTGGGCAGCGGCAGGCAAGATGGACCCGGTGGATCCGACCCATCTGATCTTCCTGATCTGGAGCAGCACCCAGCATTACGCCGACTTTTCCGACCAGATCCGTCGGGTCACTGGCAGGAAACGCGTCACCCGCGAAGATTTTGCCCTGGCGACCGAGACCCTGATCCACGTGATCCTCAAAGGCTGTGGCCTGACCCCACCCTCCTGAGGTCTGGGCCCTGCCACCGCCATATCCTGGAACAGACCGATGTCCCGCCGCCTGCGTATCCACTCGCCCGCCATCCACTACTTCGATATGGTGCGTCGCTGTCAGTCGATCCGCGAGGCGGCGCGACGCCTGAACGTCGCCTCGTCCGCAGTGAATCGGCAGATCCTCAAGCTGGAAGACGAGGTAGGCTCGCCGTTGTTCGAGCGACTGCCGGGCGGGTTGCGGCTGACCGCGGCCGGAGAAATCTTCACCCGCCACGTGATCGTGGTGCTTCAGGACAACGCCCGGGTGGCCTCCGAGCTGGACGCCCTGCACGGATTGCGCACCGGCCATGTGGAAATCGCCACTGTTTCCGGAGTCACTACCGACCTGTTGCCCTGCGTGCTGCAGCGCATGCGCGAACGCTACCCGCGGGTCACCGTGGGCATCGTCTCGCTTGGCTCGCAGGCGATTCCCGAGGCGGTGACCGCCGGCGAAGCCGACATCGGCCTGGCGTTCGCCCTGCGCCGCATCGCCGATCTGCAGCAGCTGGGTGTCGGGCATTTCCGGCTCGGCGCCATCGTCGCGCCGGGGCACCCGCTGGCCGATCGGCGCGACGTCAGCTTTGCCACCTGCGCCGAGCATCAGCTGATTCTGGCCAAGAGCGATCTGTCGATCCACCACCTGCTGGCGCCGGTCATCGCACGCATCGCTCCGCGCCACAAGCCGTCCCTCGAGACAGGCTCGGTGGAGCTGGCCGCGCAGATGGTCAAGCGCGGGGCCGGCGTCGCTTTCCAGACCCGCATCGGCATCGAAACCGAGCTGGACAATGGCAGCCTGATCCACCTGCCCCTGACCGATGGCGGCGGAATCTTCAGCGACCTCGGCGTCTATGTGCGCAGCGCCCGCTACCTGCCGGTGGCCGTCGATGCCTTCGTCCGCGCGCTGTGCGAGGAGATCGCCGCTCGCGAGGCGCAGGAGAAGGATCTCCAACCGGACAGGAGCTGAACGCCGGCGTTACTCAGGCATTCTCGCGGGCGAACACCATCGCCTTGAGGCCGCTGTCCGGGTCGATATCGGGAAACTCAACGGGATTTTCCAGACGCTGACGAAACACCAGTCCCGGTGCCTCGGCCGCCATGGCCTCGATGAGAAAGTCAGGTCCCACCTCCGGGTCGTTGACGCAGCTCAGTACCAGCCCCTGCCTGCCGAGCAGCTCCGGCAGGCGGCGCAGCACCCGCGGATAGTCCTTGCCGAGGACGAAACTGCCCTTCTGGAACGAGGGCGGGTCGATGATGACCAGATCATAGGGCCCGAGCTTTTTGACCTTGCCCCAGGACTTGAACAGCTCATGGCCGAGAAAGCTCACGCGATCCACGGCATGTCCGTTCAGTCGGTGGTTTTCGCGGCCGCGACTCAGCGCCGCCCGCGCCATGTCCAAATTGACCACATGCTTCGCATCGCCGGCGATGGCCGCCACGGAAAAGCCGCAGGTGTAGGCAAAGAGGTTCAGCACCCGCTTGCCCTGGGCCTGCGCCTGGACCCAACGCCGGCCATGACGCATGTCCAGAAACAGGCCGCTGTTCTGCCTGACACCGAGATCGAGACGATAGCGCAGACCGTTTTCGGTGATGGTCCATTGCTCGACCGGCTCCCCCAACAGGTACTCCGTATGGCTGTCGGCAAGGTAGCGGTGCTGCAGCAGGATGCCCTGCCCCCCGCCTGCCGCCCAGCCGGGCAGGCCCCCGAGCGTCAGCAGCATCGACCGCAGCTCATCGAGCCACTCGGCCGGAGGCTCGCGAAACAGCTGCACCAGCAACAGACCCTCCAGCCAGTCGATGGTGACCTGCTCGAGTCCCGGCCAGCAGCGACCACGTCCGTGCAGCAGGCGACGTGCTTCGGCGGGAAGTGCGCGCAACCGGTTCTCGAGGTGTTGGCGAAGCGTAACGAGTGAGTCGGGAGTCATGGCAGGCGTCAGAAGGCGTGGCCGCGCAGTGTAAGAGCCCGGCCCTCGCGAGAAAACCCGCAGGCTTTGTCAGTAGCGTCCGGTAGGCGTACCCTCGGCCACTCGCCCATGTCCCCAGGACCGCCCTTTGATACCCATAGTCCCCGTCGAGGAGTCAACGTCGCTCAGTTGCGACAGCTGCCCCGCGGCCTGCTGCCGGCTGGAGGTGATGCTCATCACCGACACCGGCGTTCCGATGCGCTTCGTCGACGTCGACCAGTGGGGCGCCATGACCATGGCGAGGCTCGACGACGGCTGGTGCGCGGCACTCGATCGCGACAGCCTGCGCTGCAGCATCTATGAGAACCGCCCACTGATCTGTCGCGAATTCGAGCTCGGCGCAGACGACTGCCTCGCCGAACGCCGCGCGCACGGCGCAGGGGTTTGACGCTGACCATGCAGCCGCAAGCGGCGCGATGGTGGCCTTCCATTGCCCTGTCGAAACCACCATGCTGATCAAGGCCGACCGATCCCTGCTCCTGCTTGTCGATCTGCAGGAGCGTCTGGCTCCCGCGATTGCCGACTTCGAAGCCGTGCTGCGGCACAACTTGTGGTTGGCGGAACTGGCCCGGCGCCTGAACATCCCTCTGGCGGCGACCGAGCAATACCCTACCGGTCTGGGTCCGACGGTTTCCGCGCTGGCAGAAAAGCTTCCGCCAGGGAACACCCTGGAAAAGATCCACTTTTCAGCTGTGGCAGACGGGTGCCTGGCCGCCCTGCCCGACCGACCGCAGATCGTCCTTACCGGCACCGAGGCTCATGTCTGCGTCCTGCAGACGGCACTGGAACTGTTATCCAGCGGCAAGGAGGTCTTTGTGGTGGCCGAGGCAGTCGGCTCCCGAGCCCCCCGCGATCGCCAGCTCGCCCTGGAGCGAATGCGCCAGGAGGGCTGTCGCATCGTGTCGCGGGAGATGGTCGCCTTCGAATGGCTCGGGCGTGCCGGTACCGAGCAGTTCCGCCAGATTCACCGGGAATTCCTGCGCTGACCGGCACCGCGATCAGATGCGGAACTGTCGCACCAGGCCTCCCAGACGGTCGCCAAGCGCAGCGAGGTTTCGTGCGGTATCAGCGCCGTGCTGGGTGTCCGCCGCCACGCTTTCCACCGACTCGGCGATCTGATGAACGCTACGATTGATCTCCTCGGCCACAGCGGTCTGCTCTTCCGCGGCGCTGGCAATCTGCGCGCTCATCCCATTGATGGTGCCGATCAGCCTGGCGATGGCGTCGAGCGACGACCCGGCCTCGTTGGCCTGCTCGCTGCTGGCGTCACCCGCCTCGCTGGAACGGCCCATGGCAACCACCGCCTGTTGAGCGCCCTGCTGCAGACGGTCGATCATGCCCTGGATTTCCTGGGTGCTTTGCTGGGTCCGGCTGGCCAGCGCCCGCACCTCATCGGCAACCACCGCAAAGCCGCGTCCGGCCTCGCCCGCACGGGCCGCCTCGATGGCCGCGTTGAGCGCCAACAGGTTGGTCTGTTCGGCAATCGAGCGAATCACATCAAGCACGCTGACGATGGCATGGACATCCTGCTGCAGACTGTCCAGTGACTTGCCACTGGCGCGGATATCGTCGACCAGTGCATGAATCTGGCGGATGCTGCCATCGACCACGGCCTTGGCCTTCTGACCTTCCCGGTCGGTCTCTTGCGCGGCCTGGGCCGCACCCTGGGCGCTGTGGGCGACCTCCTGGGCAGCAGCCGACATCTCGTTGATCGCCGTGGCGACCTGGTCGGTTTCCAGGCGCTGCGCCTGCATGGCCCGCTCGGAACGCTGGGACTGCGCCGCCACTTCACTGACCATGCTTGTCAGCTGGCCGGTCATGTCCGTGATCTGGCTCACCATGCCGTGGATCTTGTCGACGAAGCGATTGAACGAGCGCGCCAGCTCGCCCAGCTCATTTTCACCCTGCTCCGGCAGGCGATGGGTCAGATCGCCCTCTCCAGCCGCGATGTCGTCGAGCTTGGCCTTGATCACCTGAATCGGGCGGGTTACCGAGTTGCTGATCAGCACACCGGCAAGGCCCAGGGCGATCAGCAACACCGCGGCGATTCCCAGGATGCTGGCAAGAATGGTATTGACCCGCGCCTCGAGGTCCTGCCGTACAGCCTCGATGGCCAGTTCGACCCCGTCGAGGTTGACGGCGGTGCCCAGGGCCATGTCCCACTTGGGCAGGTAGAAGCTGTAGGCGAGCTTGGGCACCCTTACGTTTTCGTTACCCGGCAGGGGCGATGAGTACTCGACGAGGTAGGTGCCGTTCTTGGCCACGGCGACCAGTTCCCGGTTGACGAAGACGCCGTTGGGATCGCGCCGCTCGCTGAGGTTGGCGCCGATGTCCACCGGACTGTCGCCGCGGAACAGCCGCACCACGTTGGAGTCATAGGCGAAAAAATAGCCGTCGGTGCCGAATTTGATTTTCGACAGGATGGCGATCGCCTGGGCGCGGCTGGCCGTGTCGCCCGAATAGGCGGGCTCGTAAAGATGACTGACGCTGCCGACGCCAATGCGGATGTAATCTTCGAGACGATCACGGCTTTCCTTGAGCAGGCGTTCCCGGGTCAGCTTGACCTCGTGCTCGGCCATGTCGCGGAGAATCTTCGCCGCCGCGCCACTGAGCACCAGAGCGAAGAGGATGACCGGCACGACGGCCAGCAAAAGTACTTTTATCTTCAACGTCATACGCATAGCGGCAGTTCTCGGGCGGGAGTAGTGATTGCTCCCACAAGATCGGCCGCAACAGGCAGAACTGGAATTTTTCGTTCAGGTCATGGATGAGCGGGGCCAGCCGCACCGCTCGACCGCTGTTCTGCCTGTCCGCGGAGATGGCCGTGGCATCCCCGCGACCCCATGACTAGCCGAACCGCCGCTGAGGCGGATCCTGGCGCGTAGCCGGGGTAAAGGGGTGCGTGTCCACACCGTCGGAAAACAGCACGCCGTCAAGCTGACCGCTGCGAACCAGGATCAGCAACTCGCGTCGGGTGTCGAAGATCGTTTTCAACAGATCCCGGCGCGAATTCATCGAAGGCAGCGGCTTCTCCAGATAACGGCCGTTGGCGCGATCCAGCACCACGACCAACCGCAGGCCCTCTTCATCGTCCAGGCATTTGCTCTCAAGCGGTAGAAAAGAATGCTCCAGGATGAACCTGGCTTCTTGTTTTTGTAAGGTCATGACCATGCCTCATGTGGATGCTGCGTTACTGACAGGAATGACCGTTTTTTATATAGGGTAATTCTTGGCTGAGAATGGACGCGCCATCGGTTCTGAAGTTCCCTGCGGCGAGAACAATCTCCACCAGAGCGCCCTCCAATGCGCGTTTGTCTGTCGCAGATCAACGAAACCTTTGTAATGTCGCGGCCTTCACGAAGAAAACAGACTGAGCGGACAGCCATGAACGAGACGCCATCCCAGCCGTTTCCTCCTGCCCCCTGGCACCTGCAGGGCTCGGCCTGTGCATCGCTATGGCAGGTCGCGGCCGCCAGCCTGCCGCAAGCCGGCCCGGCGCCGCTGCGACTCGCGGGTCGCCTGCTGGTCCTGACCGTCTGGGCCCGCTACACGGAAGGCACCCTCGCCTATGACGAACTGGCCCTTGCGGTACTGCAACGGGCCCGTCCCGCGCCCTCGCTGACGGTCGGGCCGATCTGGGTCAGCGACAGCCACGCCGCCGCCGGGGGACGAGCGCTCTGGAGCATTCCGAAGGTCCTTGGCGAATTCACTACATGCACCAGTGATCGCCGCTTTACCGGGCAGTTGAGTCAGGCGGGAACGGCGATCGCGACGCTGGAATTCACCTCCCGTATGGCACTGCCCGGGCGGCTGCCCCTGGTTGGCCATGCCCTGCAGCGCGGAGCCGCCGGACACCTTTGCAGCGCCCGATGCAGCGCACGCGGGCGGCTGGTACTGGGCAACGCTGCCTGGGACTTTTCGGCCGAGGGGCCGCTGAGCTTTCTCCGGGGTCGGCGGCCGCTGGCGAGTCTGCGGCTGGAGTCGTTGCGGCTAGTCTTTGGTACCTGAACCGCGCAGGCGCCGCAACAGCGCACCCAGTCCGCCTGCCACTGGCGGAGGCAAGGCCAGGCTGGCGACCCGCCCTTGCGCTGCCAGCACCGCTTCGGCGGCCAGGGCACCGGCGCGGGTAGCGCCTTCCATGCAGAACGGCAATCCGGTATCGACCCAGTCCCCGGCAAGCAACAACCCGGGCTCGATACGGGTCGCTGGCCGCATCGTTTCGCAACCCGGGCGCGCGCACGGGATCGACATCGGGATGCGATGCACCGAGGCAGCGACGCGGCGAGTGTGCTGCAGCGAAGCAAACTCGCCGATCTCGCGCTCCGTCGCCTCGACCAACTGCCCGTCACTCAGGTCCGCCACCCGATCGCTCCAGATGATGTTGCTGGCGATCAGCGACCCCTCGCCGGGGCGGGTCTCGCGGATATTGGCGAGGTCATAGAAGTCGGTATTGAACCCTTCCGGCGACCAGGGTCGTGCCCAGAACCTGGCGTCGCCGAGGTGCTTATCGAACCACAGGTAACAGCTGACATAAGGGCTCGGCTCAAAGCGGCGGGCGACGGCCGCGAGCCCGTGCGTATCGGCAAGCAGAGCGGGAATCGCGGTCGGCGACACCGCCAGTACCACCGCCTGGGCCTCGACCCGGCCACCCGTGGCCAGCGAGACTCCGGCCACCCGCCCGCCGTCTCGCCACAACCCGGCCACTGCGCAGTCCAGCCGCACCTCGCCACCCAGGTTCTGGATACGCCGTATCGCCGGCCAGGCATAAAGGTCGCTCAGCCCCACCCTGGGAAAGCCGAACGCCATGTCGTCATGCCCAAGAGCCTGTGCGAACAGACGCATGAGCGAGGCCGCCGAGCACTGCTCGACAGGAAGGTTGAGCAGCGCAATGGCGGCGCTTCCCCAGAACCAGTCGATGAAGTCGCGGTGCACGCCGGCTTCGAGCAGGTATTGCAGGCCGGTCCGATCATCCAGCGCCATGATTTCGCGGTCGCTGGCAGCGAGCATGCCCCAGGCGAGCGGTATGTTAGATAGGAGGTGGCGCAGCGGCACCGCCCGCAGGATCGCCGGCAGGCTGCGCAGGTAATTGAAAGGCGCCGGGCCAGGCCCGAGCCTGAAGCGCAGCTGCTGGCCACGGTCCTGTAGCCGCAGCCACTCGTCGGTCTGCCAGTAGACCAGATGCGCTGTCCCCAGGCGCTCCAGCAGGGCGCGCATGTTGGCGTACTGCCTGAGCATGACATGCGGGCCGATATCCACCGCGTCACCGGTGATCGGATCAGCCCAGCTTCGTGCACGACCGCCCGGCACCTCACTGGCCTCCAGTACCTGTACGCGCAAGCCGGCCTCGGCCAGCAGCATGGCGCAACAGAGCCCGGCAATACCGGCACCGACGACGACCACGTCAGGCTTCGACAGCCATGCCTGGCTACGGCAGTTCGTTGGATCGGACGTGGTGCTGGGCATGGTGCACTCCTGGCAGTGGCGTCTTATCCGGCATCAGGCAGCCCCCGATGTTCCAGCCCGGTGATCGAAGTGCAGCGAGGCAAGCCGTCGTGGTGCCCTGGCCGCCCGCGCGAGCGCTTCGCCTGGCACCACTAACCGGACGGGCAGCCTTTCCGCCGGAACTCCAGGCTGCATCGCCGACCGAATCCTGTATGGCCAGCCCACGCCGTCTCCCCGCACAAACCGCAAGGAGTTCTTGATGAACACCCATCGCTACAAGCCACTCAACGAACAGATCATCGTCATCACGGGGGCGACGTCAGGTATCGGGCTGGCTACCGCCATGCGGGCCGCCAAGGAAGGGGCCAGGCTGGTTCTGGCCGCACGTAACGAGGAAGAGCTCAAGGCAAAATGCGAGGAAATCGAGCAGTCCGGTGGCCAGGCGACCTATGTAGTGGCCGATGTGGGGGTAAACGAGCAGGTGCAGCGGATCGTCGACAAGGCGGTCGAGGTCTTTGGCGGGTTCGACACCTGGATCAACAACGCCGGTGTGGTGGTCTTCTCGGAACTGCAGAACCTACCGATCGAAGATCACCAACGGGTATTCCAGACCAACTACTGGGGCGTGGTCTATGGCTCACAGGCCGCACAACAGCACCTCAAGACCCGTGAAGGCGGCGGCACGCTGATCAACATCGCCTCGATCAACGCGCGGATGCCCGTGCCGATTCTCGGCGCCTACTCCGCCAGCAAGGCCGCGGTCAAAGCCTATTCCGACGTGCTGCGCATGGAGTTGCTTCATGAAAAGGCACCGGTCGAGGTCACCGTGGTGATGCCTTCCGGGATTTCTACGCCGATCTCTGATCATGGGCGCAGCTACCTGGAAGATCGCGGCAAGGTCATGCCGCCCCTGTATGACGCCAACCTGGTCGCCGAAGCCGTTCTGACCGCGGCCCGGAAAAAGGTCCGTCAGATCACCGTGGGCGAGACCGGCCAAGCCTCCATACTGGCCTGGAGCCTGTTTCCCTCGATCATGGACCGGGTCATCGGCATGGCGTTGCCCAAGGTGCAGTCCAGCGGCAAGCCGAAACTGCCGAGCGATAATCTGTACACCGCAGGCGAAGACGGCCACGTCTACCTCGACGATGAACGCCACGGCCTGACCATCAGCCCGTACACCAAGGCGCGCCTGCATCCGGGCATTCCTCTGGCCATGGGCCTGGTGGCCGCCGGCGTTGTGGCGATGACGGTCATGACACGACGTAGGTAGACGTCTCCGGAGCCTCGCTCACTGCACTGCCGAATGGCGCCTTGGAGCCGTTGACGTAGCCCAGCAGAATTGGTCCGCAGGACCCGGTCGTAGCCCCACCAAGCCACGACCACCAAGCTGTTCGCACTCGGATAGGGTTTCCTTCAGCGCCTCTTCGCGTCTGGCTGCCAGGATCACCGTGGCGCCCAGCTTAGCGAAGGCGCGCGCCGCTGCCCGCCCGATCCCGCCTGAAGCTCCGGTTATCACAACGACTGCACTACGAAGTTTGTTACGTCTGGACATGGGATGGCTCCGCTAGTTGAACCAGGAATCTTCTTCTCTAGCTAGGCACCCCTTCACTTTATGGTTCAGGTCATTGTGACCAACGGTCAGCTCGATAAGTAACAAGGACAACAGTCGGTCATCCAACCTGAAGAATAAATCAGAAAACAAAGCCAGACGAAGGCATCGCGGCCGAATACAAACAAGAGTCGGTAATCACACTATCGGAAAACTTTGCCGATCGAGCGGCGGCAGAGTTCACGACCGGTAGCGCAGCCATGGCGGCTTGGAGGACAAAGGGGTATCGGGCTAGCCTGATGCTAGCACAATGCCTGTCGCCAATATTAGAACGGCAGTATACCGGCAGTGATCTCGAAGGTACGGCCCGGATGGCAAACCGAGCCCTGGGGCGGGAATCATGTACCGACAAGCCTTGGGCGCGCTGACCTGGCCCAAGCCAGAGGCATCTCCCGGCTGTCTTCGGCACGCCACTGGGCTGATCGCTGAACGAGCTGCCCCAAACGCAGCACAAAACAAGCCGCTCTCAGTCCCGTTGAGCGGATCAATCGCTCCGCTTATCCGCTCCGCTAAATTGTGAACCAGTTCCACGACCGTTCGTCGCTTTTAGTCTAGGCCAAAATCTACTCCCTTCGATCAGGGAAAAGATTTTTTGACGCCTTAAAGCATCTATAAACCCCACTAATTCAAGGCTTTCCGAGTGGCCGGTATTGATATCACAAAGCCTTCGCATGATATTAACATAATGGCATCGCATGCAAATTGCCGCTTTTATGACACATAACCGGCGCCAAAAAAACTTCACATCGCCGCCGAGGTTTTATAAATTCTCGCCACACACAAGGTCTGCCTCTTCACCCCCTCCGGCTGATTGATAAAGAACCAGGTGTTGGATCTATAACGGTTGCGTATTTGCGCGGCGCACTTCCGCCCGCAACGAGCCCCCGCACTTATTAAAAGGCTTGCCCCTTTTGTAGTATTAAGTTTCGGAGAGACTTCATGTCTATCACGGTATTTGCGAACACCCGCAAGGCACTTGCTACTTCCATTACAATGGCTGCTCTTCTTGGTGGTTTTGTTGTCACCAATGACGTCCATGCTTCCACCGCCACGACTACCAGCAGCGTGCAAGTGACCGCAACCAGCGCGCTGAACAACTTCACCAGCACTGACTGGCTGAACGGCATCTGGCGCAAATCGGCCGGTTTCTCCATCGCCAACACCAGCGCCAACCGCGCGGCCTTTGTAAAGGGTGCCTCTGTTCGCCTCGCCGATGGCCAGGTTCGCAAGGTCACTGCCATTTACGTAGTGGGCAGCAACATCAGCGTGATGCTCGACGGCGCGACCCTGAACGGCAACACCGTCGGTCACCCGCGTACTGTTTCCGTGGTGAATGCGGCCGCTGCAAGCACCATCACCGCTACCGCTCCAACCCAGACCACCACTACCACGCCCAGCACCAGCACTGCCGCCTCTTCCGGCGCAGGCCAGGTCACGGCCACCAGCGCGCTGAACAACTTCACCAGCACCGACTGGCTCAACGGCATCTGGCGCAAGTCGGCCGGCTTCTCCGTAGCCAACTCCAGTGCCAACAAGGCCGCCTTCGTCAAGGGTGCCTCGGTTCGCCTCGCCGATGGCCAGGTGCGCAAGATCACTGCGCTCTTCCCCAACGGCAACAACCTCAGCGTGATGCTTGACGGCGCTACGCTGAACGGCAACACCGTCGGCCATCCGCGCACCGTCTCGGTAGTAGGCACTGCCACTCCGACCACCACCGCACCAACGGCCACGGCTCCGGCACCTGTCGTGACCGCTCCGGCAGCCACCCCGGCTCCAACACCTGCCCCTGCACCGATCGCGGGTACCGGCACCGGTGCCAAGCCGACCTCCATCGTTGGTGTCAACCTCGCTGGTGCGGAGTTCGGTACCGGTGCTCTGCCAGGCGTGTACGAGAAGGACTACGTCTACCCGCCGGAATCGTACTTCAAGCGTTACGCGGACATGAAAATGAACCTGGTCCGCCTGCCTTTCCGCTGGGAGCGCATCCAGCCCAAGCTGGGCGGCGAGCTGAATGCAGCCGAACTGCAGCGTCTGATGACCACCCTGGACCACGCGCGCAAGCACAACGTCCAGGTCATCCTCGACATGCACAACTACTACCGTTACTACGGCAAGCTGATCGCTTCGCCCGACGTACCGATCAGCCAGTTCTCCAACACCTGGCGCATGATTGCCCAGCGCGTCGTCAACCATCCCGCCGTCTACGGCTATGGCCTGATGAACGAGCCGCACTCCACCAATGGCAAGTGGCCTGAAGCCGCCCTCGCGGCCTCCAAAGCCATCCGAGCCGTGGACAAGGACCGCTGGATCTTCGTTGCGGGTGACCGCTGGTCGAACTCCTACTTCTGGGAATCTGCCAACCCCAACCTGATCAACGATCCGTGGATGCGCGATCCGAAGAACAACCTGGTGTACGAAGCCCACATGTACGTGGACCACGACTACTCGGGCACCTACTCCAACAAGAGCGCGGTTTACCCTGCCTCCATCGGTGTGGATCGGGTCAAGCCCTTCGTCGAGTGGCTGAAGAAGCACAAGCTGCGCGGTTACATCGGTGAGCACGGCGTACCGGACTTCTCGCCTTCGGCCATCGTCGCTACCGACAATCTCCTGACCTACCTGCGTCAGAACTGCGTGCCGAGCACCTACTGGGCGGCCGGTCCGTGGTGGGTCGAGTACCACATGGCGCTGGACGTGAAGAGCGGCAAGCATCGTCCGCAACTGCCGATCATGCAGAAGCATGCCAACGCCGGGCACAACTGCTCCAGCATTGGCCCGACCCTGTAACAGGTCGCAGCCGCAAAACAAAAGGGGACGCCTTCGGGCTTCCCCTTTTTCGTTTCCGCTTCTGGCCTCGCTCCGTTACCCGGCTAAGCTGAACGGGGAACCGCTATCACGGAACGAGCATGATCGAAGCGACGCTCATCGCCCTCACCGCCTTGTCTGCAGTGATTCTGCTGCTGCAACACTGGCAACATCCGGCATGGTGGGTTCGGGGCTGGGACTTCCCCCGGCTGCAGATTGCCATCGTGATGGTGCTGGTGCTGATCGCCGAACTCATCCTGCTGCCCTTCACCTCCGCCTGGCATTTCGTGCTGACAGCCATCACTCTCGTGTGCCTGGTCGCCCAACTCTGGTGGATCCTGCCCTATACCCGCCTGTGGCCCTACGAGGTCAAGGCGGCTGCACGTGACCCGCGCAAGCCCCGTATCCGGGTGATGGCGGCAAACGTGCTGACCCCCAATCGCCAGGCCGAACGCCTGCTGGAGCTGGTGCGACTGCACCGCCCCGACGTCCTGGTGGCGCTGGAAACCGATCGCTGGTGGGAATCACACCTCGATCACCTGACCGAACAGTATCCCTACAGCATTCGCTGCCCCCAAGACAATCTGTACGGGATGCACGTCTACTCGCGCCTGCCCCTGGAGGAGGTCCAGACCCGCTTTCTGGTCGAAGACGACGTCCCGTCGATGCACGCCAGGCTCAGGGTCAACGATCAGCTCGGGGTTCGCATGCATTTCCTTCATCCCAGGCCTCCCAGCCCGACCGAGAACGACGAATCCACCGAGCGCGACGTGGAGTTGCTGGTGGTCGCCAAAAGCACCGAGGACGATGCCGACCAACCCATCATCGTCGCCGGCGACCTGAACGACGTGGCCTGGTCGCCGACCACGCGACTGTTTCGCAAGATCAGTTGCCTGCTCGACCCAAGGGTGGGGCGCGGCATGTTCAACACCTTCCATGCGCAGCACTGGTTCCTGCGCTGGCCGCTGGATCACTTCTTCCATAGCCGCCATTTCCAGGTGGTGGAGATCGTGCGGCTGCCGGAGTTTGGCTCCGACCATTTTCCGGTGCTGATCGAATTGCAGTACGAACACAACGAAACCGATGAGCAACAAGGCCTGCAAGCCGACCCTGACGAACAGCGAGACGTCCGGAACAGGCTCGCCAGCGAAGGCGTGAAGCCGGCCGACGTGCCCGAACCCTCGCCACAGCCCAAGGCATAACCCGGCTCGCCGACCGGCGGCGCTCGCGCCAAAACGGCGCACCGAGAGCCCCCAGCCCCTGAGTGATCACGCCCCTTTGCGCGCCTGGCCGGGGCTGAGAAATGCCCCAGGATCGATCATCGAGCGCACCAGAAAGGCACTTTGGTTGCGATGCCTTTTAGGCATCGCCATGCTCTATATTCTCTTCTTTTGCGAACAGGTCAGCGCAGGGATACTCCGCATGCCACCAAGGCCCGACCCGCTTCTGCAGGAAGACCGAAATGTCCGACACTCTTTCAGCGCGCCGGCTCGATCAGACCAAACTGCCTCTGATAGATGTCGCCGGCCTGTTTTCCCCCGACCTTGCCGACCGCACCGCGGTGGCCGCTGAGGTCGGCCGCGCCTGCAAGCAAACAGGCTTCTTCTACATCTGTAACCACGGCGTTGACGGCGCCCTGCAGCGCGCCCTCTTCGCGGAGACCAGGCGCTTGTTCGATCTGCCCGAGACGGCCAAGCGTGCCCTCGACAAAGCCAAGTCTGCCGCCAATCGCGGCTACGAGCCGCTGCGCGGGCAAAGGCTTGAAGCCGGCGCCCCGGCCGACCTCAAAGAAGGCTTCTATATCGGTCGCGAGGATGCCGCGGACGATCCACGGGTGTTGGCCGGGCGCTTCAATCACGGGCCCAACCAGTGGCCCGATCTGCCGCGCTTCCGGCGAACCATGGAGGCCTATCGCGACGCCCTGGAGGCGCTGGCCAGCCGCCTGATGAGTGCCATCGCCCTGTCACTGCAATTGCCCGAAGATTATTTCTCCGGCTTCTGCCGGGACTCCATGAGCACCTTGCGCCTCTTGCACTACCCGCCCCAGCCGGCCAACCCGCAGCCAGGCGAAAAGGGCTGTGGCGCCCATACCGACTTCGGCGGGCTGACCCTGCTGCTGCAGGACGAAAACCCCGGCCTGCAGGTCTGGGATCACCGCGCTGGCGAATGGCTGGAAGCCGAACCGATTCCCGGCACCTATGTGGTGAACCTCGGCGACATGATCGCCCGCTGGACCAACGACCGTTACCGCTCGACGCTGCACCGGGTAGTCAACCTGTCGGGCGCCGAGCGTTATAGCGTGCCCTTCTTCTTCAGCGGCAACCCCGATCACCTCGTCGAATGCCTGCCTACCTGCCTGGATCAGGGCGAAACCCCACGCTACGCGCCAGTGACGGTGGAGCAACACCACCGCGAGATGTACCGGAAGACCTATGGCTAAGCACAGCGACGTGGTGCTGATCCATGGCGCCTGGGCCGGCAGCTGGGTCTGGGACGGGCTGCTCGACGGGCTGCGCGCCGCGGGGTTCCGGCCGCACGCAGTGGACCTGCCGGGCAACGGTCAGGACAACACCCCACCTGGAGAGGTCCACCTCCAGCGTTACGTCGACCATGTGGCTCGGCTGATCGAGCGCCTCGATGGCCCGGTGCATCTGGTCGGCCATTCAGGCGGCGGCATTACCGCCACCGCGGTGGCCGAACGCCTCGCCGAGCGCATCGCCAGCGTCAGCTACATCGCCGGGATGATGCTGCCGAGCGGTGCTGGCTTCGCCGATCTCTGCCGCGAATTGGTGCAGGACTTCCCCGAAGCGGCCGGCATCGGTCCCTGGCTGCAGGCCACCGAGTCGGGCAGCGAAGTGCCGCCGGAGGTCGCCTGCGCGTTCTTCTTTCATGACGCCCCGGTGGCCGCTGCCCTGCGTGCGGCGCGGAGGCTGGTACCGCAACCGGACGGCGGACGCGCCCTGCATGCCCACTGGAGCGCCGCCCGTTTCGGCCAGCTGCCGCGACTCTATGTCGAGTGCAGCGCCGACCGCTCGGTGGTGCCCATCGTGCAGCAGGAAATGCAGCACCGGGTACCGGGCGCCCAGCGTCTGGTACTGGATTGCGGCCATGCCCCGCAGTTGGCCGCCCCGGATCAGCTGCTGTACGGCCTGATCGAATTCTTTTCCCGTCATCCACGCCCCGTTTATTGCATGGCAACCGTCGCCAACCCCCAGGAGTAGCCCCATGTTCAAGAAAACCCTGCTCGCCAGCGCCCTCGTGGCCCTGTGCTCCAACGCCGCTCTGGCCGCCGACAAGGTGCGCTGGCTGAACGACTGGCTGCCGGCCGGCGACAAGGCGGTGATCTATCTCGGGGTGCAGGAAGGCCTGTTCGCCGCCGAGGACATCGAGGTGGAAATCTCCAGCGCCCGTGGTGGCGCCGACGTGGTCACCAAGCTGGCCACCAACAGCGCCGACTTCGGCTCCGCCGGCCTCGCCTCCCTGCTGCAGGCCAAGGCCCAGGGCCCGGTGCCGGTGGTGGCCGTGGCGCCGATCTACAACAAGCAGCCCGACGCCCTGTTTACCGCCGAAGGCTCTGGCATCGAGAAGTTCACCGACATCGTCGGCAAGACGGTCGCCACCCCGACCTTTTCCGCCTCCAACGTGGTTTGGCCACTGCTGCTGGAAAACAACGGCATCGACCCTAACAGCGTCAAGCTGCTGAAGCTGGACCCGGGCGCCCTGGCGCCAATGCTGGCCACCGGCAAGGTGGACGCCACCATCAACTGGGTAACCGTGGCGCCGGGCTTTGTCCGCTCGCTGGGCGAGGCCGGCAAGGAACTGGAGGTAATACCCTGGTCGGAATACGGCTTCGACGGCTACGGCCTGTCGCTGGTGGCCTCCGAGCGCTTCCTACAACGCAATCCCGAGGTCGCGAAAAAGTTTGTCTCCGCCTACCGCAAGGCTCAGGAAATGGCCATTGCCAACCCGGCAGCCGCGGCGGCCGCGCTGAAGAAGATGGTGCCGGAAGTGGATGAGCAGCAGGCCGTCGAGCAGTTCGAGGCGTCCATCCCACTGATGGCCAACGAGATCAGCGAGAGCGAAGGCACCCGCGCGTTCAACCCGGCGCGCCTGCAGATCACCTGGCAGTGGGTGGCCCGTGCGCAGAACCTGGAGCTGAACGCCCTGGACCCGAAGACCGCCGTCACCTCTCAATATGTCGAGTGATGCCATGACCGCCGAAACCCAGGCTGCGTCCCGCCCGAGCATCGTCTTCGACGGGGTGCGCCAGGTGTTCACCTCCTCCGACGGGAGCGAGGTGATCGCCCTCGACAACACCAGCTTCAACATCGGCCGCCACGAGTTCATCGCAGTGATCGGCCCGTCCGGCTGCGGCAAGTCGACCCTGCTGCGCATCCTGGCCGGGCTGATCAGGCCCACCAGTGGCCAGGTGAGCATCTACGACAAGGCGGTGACCGGCCCGCGGGATGAGATTGGCATCGTGTTTCAGAAGCCGACCCTGCTGCCCTGGCTGTCGATCCGCGACAACCTGACCTTCCCGATGAAGCACAAGTACGGGCGGGTCACGCCGGCCGAACGCGAGCGTGGCGAGGAGCTCCTGGAGCTGGTGGGGCTGAAGGAATTCGGCGGCAAGCGGCCGGACGAGCTATCCGGCGGCATGCAGCAGCGCGCCGGCATCGCCCGGGCGCTGCTGCACGATCCCGAGATTCTGCTGATGGACGAGCCCTTCTCGGCCCTCGACGCGCTGACCCGCGACGAGCTGAGCCTGGAGCTGCTGAACATCTGGACCAGCCGACCCAAGACCGTGCTGTTCATCACCCACTCGATTCCCGAGGCATTGCTGCTGGCCGACCGCATCCTGGTGATGTCGGCCCGGCCGGGGCGCATCTCGGAAATCATCGATGTCGACCTGCCGCGCCCGCGGTCCATGGAAACCCTTACGGAGCCGCGCTTCAATGAGCTCGCCAACCACATCCGCCGCCAGGTCTTCTCGCGCCATGGCCACTAAGCTGAGCGAACGTCTCGCCCCCTGGCTGGCCCTGGTGGTCCTGCTGCTGATCTGGGAAGGCGTGTGCCGGGGCTTCAGCCTGCCCTCGTTCGTACTGCCCTCGCCGTCGGCCATCGTGACGGCGGCGATGCGCCTGGGTCCCGGCGTCTGGCTCGACCACACCTGGGCGACGCTGCGGGTCACCTTGATGGGTTATGGCCTGTCGATCCTCATCGGCGTGCCGCTGGCCATTGCCCTGGCCTCGTCCAAATTGCTGTCGCGCACCCTCTATCCGCTGCTGGTGATTGTGCAATCGACGCCCATCGTCGCAGTAGCACCGATCATCGTGGTGGTAATGGGCGCCGGCGACCTGCCACGGGTGTTCATCACCTTCCTGATCGCGTTCTTTCCCATTGTGGTCTCCACCGTGACCGGGCTTTTGGCGACCCCGGGCGAGCTGATCGAACTGTCCCGCTCCCTCGGCGCCTCACGCTCGCGGGAATACCGCAACATCAGACTGCCGTTCGCCATCCCGCACCTTTTCTCGGCACTGCGCATCTCCATCACCCTGGCGGTGATCGGCGCGGTGGTAGCCGAGTTCGTCGCCGCGGAAAAGGGCCTGGGCTACTTCATCAACTTCTCCACCTCGATGTTCCAGGTGCCCCAGGCCTTTGCCGCACTGCTGTTGCTGGTGGTGATCAGCCTGGTGCTGTTCCACCTGGTCGGCCTGCTGCAGAAGCTGCTGTTTCCCTGGAGCCTGCCGAAAGGCGAGCACTGAAGACATCCTCCCCGGAGCGACCCCGATGCCTCTCGATGACCATGCCTTTCTCCGCCAGAGCTTTGCCGTTGCGGCCCGCGCCCGGGACACCGGCACCCATCCGTTCGGCGCCATCCTCGTTGGCCCGGACGGCGAGGTACTACTGGAACAGGGCAATGCCTACCTGCCCGACCACGATATGACCGGCCACGCCGAGCGGGTGCTGATGACCCGCTCCTCGACCCGCTACACCCCGGAATTCCTCTCCCGCTGCACCCTGTACACCTCCGCCGAGCCCTGCGCCATGTGCGCCGGCGCGGCCTACTGGGCGGGCGTCGGCCGGGTGGTCTATGGGCTGTCGGAGAAGCGCCTTGGCGAGCTGACCGGCAACCACCCGGAAAACCCCACCCTCGACCTGCCTTGCCGCGTCGTCTTCGCTGCCGGCCAGCGTCAGGTCGAGGTGGTCGGCCCACTGCTGGAAGACGAAGCGGCCGAGTTGCATCAGGGCATCTGGTGACAGGATCAGAAGGCGTCTTCCGGCAGCGCCATGATGCTGCCGCTGCCCGCCTGCACCGACAGCAGCAGGGCCTGGGTGCGCGGCAGAAGATGCTCGGCATAGAAGCGAGCAGTGATGAGCTTGGCTTCGAGGAACGCCGGATCGCCACGCCCGGCACCGAGCATCAGCGCCGCGGCCAGCGCCGATCGGGCAATTGCCCAGCCGCCGCAGAGATAGCCCATCAGCTGCATGAAATTGAAGCTGACGCTGCCGGCCAGCGCCGGGTCATCCCCGGCGCCTTTCAATAGCCGCTGCCAGGCGGCGCGAGCGGCCTCCAGCGCGGCACCCAACGCCTCGGCCAACACACCACAGCGTGGCTCGCAAACAAGCGCGCCGAGCGTGCCCTCGATCTCGTCGAACAAGGCTGCGAGGGTTTCGCCGCCATCGGCCAGCGTCTTGCGCCCCACCAGGTCCAGCGCCTGGATGCCATTGGTGCCCTCGTAGATCGGCAGGATCCGGGCATCGCGAAAATGCCGCGCCACACCGGTCTCCTCGATATAACCGGCGCCGCCGTGAACCTGAACCGCCAACGAAGTCACCTCCTGCGCCAGCTCGGTCATCCACCCCTTGACGATGGGCGTGTAGAGATCCACCCGGCGCTGGTGGGCGCGGGCGCTGGCCTGGTCGCCATGCTCTGCGCGGTCCACTTCTGCCGCCGCGATCAGCGCCAGGGCGCGCATAGCCTCCACCGCTGCCTTCATCTGCATCAGCATGCGGCGCACATCGGGAAAGCGAATGATCGCAAAACGGCTACCGTCGCGCGCCGTGCCTTGCAGGCGCTGGCGGGCGTAACCGCGCGCTGCCTGGTAGGCCCGCTCGGCGATGGCCAGGCCCTGCATGCCCACCGCCTGGCGGGCGTGGTTCATCATGGTGAACATGCAGGCCAGCCCGGCATGTGGCTCGCCGATCAGATAGCCCAGCGCCCCCCTGTCGCCCCCAAGATTCATCACGCAGGTGGGGCTGCCGTGGATGCCGAGCTTGTGCTCCAGCGACAGGCAGCGCACCTCGTTGGGTCCCGGGGTGCCTTCGTCACCAGGAATGAAGCGCGGCACCAGAAACAGCGACAGGCCCTTCACCCCGGCCGGCGCCTCCGGCAGCCTGGCCAGGACCAGGTGCAGGATATTGTCGCTCATGCCGTGCTCGCCCCAGGTGATGAAGATCTTCTGCCCGCTGAGCCGATAGTGCTCGCCCTCGGGCACGGCCCGGGTCTTCACCGCGGCCAGGTCGGAACCGGCATCCGGTTCGGTAAGGTTCATCGTGCCGGTCCATTCGCCGCTGACCAGCTTTGGCAGGTAACGCGCCTGCAAGGCGGGCGAAGCGTGGTGACGCAACGCCTCGATGGCGCCCAGGCTCAGCAACGGACAGAGCGCAAAGGCCATGTTCGCTGAATGCCAAAGCTCGTTTACCGCCGTCGCGAGCACCTGCGGCAGACCCTGGCCACCGATCTCGGGCTGTGCACTCAAGGCGCTCCAGCCGCCCGCGCAAAACAGTCGGTAGGCCTTGGCGAAGCCCGGCGTTTCCTGCACCCCCGCTTCGCCAAGTCGCGCGCCGTCGCGGTCACCCGCCGCGTTCAGCGGAGCAAGAACATCGGCCGCCAGCCTGCCGGCCTCGGCGAGAATCTGCGTGGCCATCTCCAGATCGAACTCGCCCAGGTCCAACCCCTGGCAGAGGTCCTCGAGGCAGACCACTTCCTCGAGCACGAAGCGGGTGTCGGACAGCGGGGGCAGGTACTCGCTCATGGCTGCAACCTCGGGTGGCGAAAGCGGCTTAGCCTTACTGTAACTGTAGCCCAGCCGGGTTGGCGCGGCTGCTCCATACTGGTTCCCAGCCCGCCAAAGGCGCACCATCTCAACGCACCGGCAGCAGGGTTCGGCTCCGATGCCCGGCCGCATCGGCCCAAACGCCGGAGCTTCGATATTTTCCTGACCACTTGGCCAGCTTTTTGCTTTAATCCGGTCCACCGCAAACCAACCGGATGCCTTTTCATGTCCGAGCCTCGCCAGCCCGCACGCCTTCAGCTGCGCGGTATTACCAAACGCTACCCCGGTACTGTCGCCAACGACCGCATCGATCTTGCCATCGCCCCAGGCGAGATCCATGCGCTGCTGGGCGAGAACGGGGCCGGCAAGAGTACCCTGATGAAGATCATCTACGGGGTGACCCAGCCGGACGAAGGCAGCATCACCTGGGAGGGCGAACAGGTGGCCATGCGTGACCCGGCCCAGGCGAGGGATCGCGGCATCGGCATGGTGTTCCAGCACTTTTCGCTGTTCGAAACCCTCGACGTGGCGGAAAACATCGCCCTGGCGCTGGGTGTCGCCGCCGGCACACCAAAGCAGCTGGAGGCGAAGATCCGCGAAGTTTCGCAACGCTACGGCATGCCTCTTGAGCCCCGGCGACTGGTGCACAGCCTGTCCATCGGCGAGCGCCAGCGGGTGGAGATCGTTCGTTGCCTGATGCAGGACATCAAGTTGCTGATCCTCGACGAGCCCACCTCGGTACTGACCCCGCAGGAAGCGGACGATCTGTTCGTAGTACTGCGGCGCCTGGCGAGCGAGGGCTGCAGCATCCTGTTCATCAGCCACAAGCTGAACGAAGTGCGCGCGCTCTGCGAGACCGCCACGGTGCTGCGTCACGGCAAGGTGTCCGGGGACTGCATTCCCGCCGAATGCAGCGACCTGGAGCTGGCGCGATTGATGGTGGGCGACGCCGAAGGCCTGGAGGCCGACTATCCCAAGGCCGAGGGCGGTGCGCCCTTTCTGCAGGTGAAGGGGCTGTCCTGGCACAACGCCGACCCCTTTGGCGTCTCGCTCAAGGAGGTGGATCTCAGGGTACGTGCCGGCGAAATCCTTGGCGTCGCGGGCGTCGCCGGCAACGGCCAGGACGAACTGCTCGCCCTGCTCTCGGGCGAACAGAGACTGCGCAGCGCCGAGGCCGCCTGCATCCGTTATCAGGACGAGCCGGTCGCCCATCTTCGCCCGGACGCCCGCCGTCGCCGTGGACTGGCTTTCGTCCCGGCCGAACGCCTCGGCCATGGCGCAGTGCCGGACATGTCACTGGCTGACAACGGGCTGCTCACGGGTTACCTGCACGAGGATTTGGTGGGCAACGGCATGGTCCGGGGCGGCAAGGTCCGGCAGTTCGCCGAGCGGGTGATCCGCGAGTTCGCGGTAAAAACCCCCGGCCCCCATGCCGCGGCCCGGAGCCTTTCGGGCGGCAACCTGCAGAAGTTCATCCTCGGCCGGGAAATCCTGCAACGGCCGAAGCTGCTGATCGCCGCGCACCCCACCTGGGGCGTCGACGTGGGCGCCGCCGCGGCCATCCACCGGGCCCTGATCGAACTGCGCGATGCCGGCGCGGCAATCCTGGTGATTTCCGAAGACCTGGAAGAGCTGTTCCATATCAGCGACCGGCTCGCCGCGCTCAGCGACGGCCGGTTGTCTTCGCCGCGCCGCACCACCGAATGCACCCCGAGCGATGTCGGCCGCTGGATGGCCGGCCAGTTCGACGCCCACCCCACCCCGTCCGACGCCTGAGAGCCCCGACATGCTGCTTTCCCTTGAACCCCGCGGGCAGGAATCCCGCGCCATGCTCTGGCTCTCGCCGCTGCTGGCCGCCCTGCTCACCCTGGCCAGCGGCGCGCTGCTGTTCGCCCTGCTCGGCCACCCACCGCTGGAAACCCTGCGGGTGCTGCTCATAGACCCGGTGCGCGACCTCTATGGCGTCTCCGAACTGCTGGTGAAGGCGTTGCCGATCCTGCTCTGTGCCCTGGGCCTGGCGGTGGTCTACAACGCCCGCATCTGGAACATCGGCGCCGAAGGCCAGTTGCTGATGGGCGCGCTTGTAGGCAGCGCCCTGGCGATCAACCTCATCGACTGGGAGTCGCGCTGGGCGCTGGTGCTGACGTTGATGGCGGGCACCCTGGGCGGCGCCGCCTGGGCTGGGCTCTGCGCCTGGCTGCGCACCCAGTTCAACGCCAACGTGATCCTCACCAGCATCATGCTGAACTACATCGCGCTGAACCTGCTGCTCTATGCGGTACACGGTCCACTGAAGGACCCGATGGGCTTCAACTTCCCGCAGTCGGCGATGTTCGGCGACGCCACCCGGCTGCCGGAAATCCTCGGCGAACTGCGGGTGCATGCGGGCTTCTACTTCGCCCTGTTCGCCCTGGTGGCAGTCTGGGTGATCCTGCAGCGCAGCTTTCTCGGCTTTCAGGTGAAGGTACTGGGCCTGGACAAGAAGGCCGCCGGCTTCGTCGGCTTCCGCGAAAAGCGCCTGACCTGGATCGCCCTGCTGATCAGCGGCGCCCTGGCCGGCCTGGCCGGTGTCGCCGAAGTCACCGGGCCGATCGGCCAGCTGGTGCCCCAGGTCTCGCCGGGCTATGGCTATGCCGCCATCACCGTGGCCTTTCTCGGTCGCCTCAACCCCATCGGCATCGTCTTCGCCAGCCTGCTCATGGCCCTGCTCTACCTCGGCGGTGAAAACGCCCAAATGGCCGCCAACCTGCCCCAGTCCATCACCCAGCTGTTCCAGGGGATGGTGCTGTTCTTCCTGCTGGCGTGCGATGTGCTGATCCATTATCGGCCGCGCCTTGCGCGGAGCCTGAAGCTGAAAGCCGGAAGCTTGAAGCCGGTGGTGCAGCCATGAACGTCTTTTCTTCCAGCTTCCAGCTTCTGGCTTCCAGCTAAGGGATTCCCATGGACCTCGACCTCTTAACCAACATCCTCTTCGCCATGGTCCGTACCGGCACACCCTTGCTGCTGGTCGCGCTGGGCGAGCTGGTCTGCGAGAAGACCGGCGTACTCAACCTCGGCCAGGAAGGCATGATGCTGTTCGGCGCGGTGATCGGCTTCATCGCCGCCTTCGCCACCGGCAACCTCTGGCTCGGCGTGCTGATGGCCTGCCTGGCAGGCATGGCACTGTCACTGCTGTTCGCCCTGGTGGCGCTGGGTTTCACCGCCAACCAGGTGGCCACCGGGCTGGCGCTGACTATCTTTGGCGTGGGGCTGTCGTCCTTTGTCGGTGCCAGTTGGGTCGGCCGGCCGCTGAACGGCTTCGAGCCGGTGGCCATCCCACTGCTCAGCGACATTCCGCTGATCGGCCGCATGCTGTTCGGCCAGGATCTGCTGGTCTACCTGTCGTTCATCCTCTTCGGCCTGGTGGCCTGGGTGCTGCTCAAGAGCCGCATCGGCCTGATCATTCAGGCGGTCGGGGAAAACCCCAACGCCGCCAGCGCCATGGGCCTGCCGGTGATGCGGGTGCGTACCCTGGCGGTGATGTTCGGCGGGGCCATGGCCGGGCTGGCCGGGGGCTATCTGTCGCTGGCCTACACGCCGATGTGGGCGGAGAACATGACTGCCGGTCGCGGCTGGATTGCCCTCGCGCTGGTGGTTTTCGCCAGTTGGCGGGTCGGCCGGGTGCTGCTCGGCGCCTGGCTGTTCGGCCTCGCCAGCATCCTGCATCTGGTTTCCCAGGGCATCGGCCTGGCGATCCCGGGCAACCTGATGGCTATGCTGCCCTATGCGGCAACCATCCTGGTGCTGGTGCTGCTCTCGCGCGACGCGGTCCGCACCCGGCTGTACGCCCCGGTATCGCTGGGCCAGCCATGGAAGGCCGGGCATTGAAGTTCCCAGCAGGCAAGCGGGTGCCGGTGCGTCTGTTCCGCCATGAGGCAGGGCAGATCCGCCTGCCCGTCTCTGGCGCGCTATGCTAGCGCCCCAACCATCCTCATCGGAGCGCATCCATGACACGAACCGCACTGATCATCGGCGCCTCGCGGGGTCTCGGTCTCGGCCTGGCGAAGGAGTTTCACGCCCAGGGCTGGGAGCTGACCGCGACCGTGCGCAACCCCGCCCACGCCGACGAACTGCGTGCATTGCCGGGCGTTATAGTGGAGACGCTGGACATCACCGACCCGGCCAGCCGCGAAGCACTGGCGGGACGCCTGGCGGGTCGTCGTTTCGACCTGCTCTACATCAATGCAGGCATCTCCGGCCCCGGCCATCACCAGCCCGCCCAGGCCACCCGTGACGAGCTCGGCGAGCTGTTTCTCACCAATGCCGTGGCGCCGATCCAGACCGCCGAACAGCTCTTGCCGCTGGTGGATCCGCAGACGGGCGTGATCGTCTTCATGAGTTCGGTGATGGGCAGCGTCGAGCTTGGCCCTGGCATGGGCATGCCGCTGTACGGGGCGAGCAAGGCCGCTCTCAACCATCTGGCCCGCAACTTCGCGCGCGGCCTGGAAGGCACCCCGCTCACCGTCCTGCTCATGCACCCGGGCTGGGTGAAAACCAATATGGGCGGCGCCGAAGCCCCGCTGGATGTGCAGACCAGTTGCCGCGGTTTAGTCGACCAGGTGAGCCAGGCATCCGGAGGCGGCGTGCGCTTCGTCGACTGGCAAGGCCAGACGTTGCCCCTGTAAAGCGCCTTGCAGGCGCGGCCCCGGCCTGAAAAAGCCATGACAGCCGCGCCTGGCTTCGCTATCTTTCCGCCGCGCTTCGGCGCCCCTGGATCAGCAGACAGGGCATAACTGAGCTGGCTTTTCTTCCATAACCTTAGGAGAGCCGGCCATGCCCGCGTCCCGCCTCTGGATCAAGAATCCGCTCGCCCTTTTCACCGCCAACGATCAAGACGCCGCCGGCGGGCTGGTCATCGAAAACGACCGTATCGTCGAGCTGCTCGGCGTCGGACAGTCGCCGGCCAGCCCGGTCGATCACAGCTTCGATGCGCGGGAGCATGTCGTCCTGCCGGGGCTGATCAACACCCACCATCATTTCTACCAGACCCTCACCCGCGCCTGGGCGCCGGTGGTGAACGAGCCGCTGTTTCCCTGGCTGACGACACTTTACCCGGTCTGGGCACGGCTGACCCCTGAACAGCTGGCGCTGGCCACCCGGGTCGCCCTGGCCGAACTGCTGCTTTCGGGCTGTACCACGGCGGCGGACCACCACTACCTGTTCCCCGGTGGCATGGAGCAGGCCATTGATGTGCAGGTAGAGGAAGTCCAGGCGCTGGGCATGCGCGCCCTGCTGACGCGCGGCTCCATGAGCCTGGGCGAAGCCGACGGCGGCTTGCCACCCCAGCAGACGGTGCAGAGCGGCGAGGCCATTCTCGAAGACAGCCGGCGCCTGATCGAGCGTTATCACCAGCGCGGCGAGGGCGCAAGGATCCAGATCGCCCTGGCACCCTGCTCGCCCTTCTCAGTGACGCCGGACATCATGCGCGCCAGTGCGCAGCTGGCCGAGCAGCTGGACGTGCGTCTGCATACCCATCTGGCCGAAACCCTCGACGAGGAAGCCTTCTGCCTTCAGCGCTTCGGCATGCGCACCGTGGACTATCTCGAAAGCGTCGGCTGGCTTGGCCCGCGTACCTGGCTGGCCCATGGCATCCATTTCGACGAAGCGGAAATCGCCCGGCTCGGCGCTGCCGGCACCGGCATCTGCCACTGTCCCAGCTCCAACATGCGCCTGGCCTCGGGCATTTGCCCCACGGTCGACCTGGAGCTCGCCGGCGCGCCCATCGGGCTGGGCGTCGACGGCTCGGCGTCGAACGACGGCTCGAACCTGATCCTCGAAGCGCGCCAGGCCCTGTACCTGCAGCGCCTGCGCTACGGCGCCCGGGAAATCACGCCACAGCGGGCGCTGGGCTGGGCCACTCGCGGCTCGGCGCACTTGCTGGGCCGCTCCGACCTGGGCGAGCTGGCGGTGGGCAAGCAGGCGGATCTCGCTCTGTTCAAGCTCGACGAGCTGCGCTTCTCCGGCAGCCACGACCCGCTCTCGGCGCTGCTGCTCTGCGGCGCGGACAAGGCCGACCGAGTGATGATAGGCGGACGCTGGCGGGTGGTGGATGGGCAGATCGAGGGGCTGGACCTGCAGGGCTTGATCGCCGATCACAGCCAGGCGGCACGCACCTTACTCGGAGTCTGACGCCAGCGGCTGGCAGCTCGAGGCTGAACGAAAGGCAATCCGGGCTTGGCGCAACTTCCAAGCAGCGATGAGGGCGTTCCCATCCCCGTTCAGCCTCCAGCGGCTCTTTGTGCGCACCAGAATCAGGCACGCTCACCCCTTCGCGCACCAGCCGCGGGCCCCTGCCGAAGCCACACAACATGGGCGCTGGCACGTTTTCCGCAGTTTCTGTAGATTCTGTCCAGTTGGTCAGCTTTTTGCAGAATCAGGGCAGCCGACACGGCCCCGTATAACCGACAACTGGAGCGTCACCCGAAATGCAGAAGAAACCTCGCAATATGCTGCTGCGTACCCTGGCCGCCGCCATCGGCCTGAGCACTGCCCTGACCGCCGTCGCCGCCGATCCGCTCAAGGTCGGCTTCGTCTACGTCGGGCCGATAGGCGACCATGGCTGGACCTACCAGCACGACCAGGGCCGGCTGATGCTGGAAAAGGAGCTGGGTGACAAGATCCAGACCAGCTTTGTCGAGAACGTGGCCGAGGGTGCAGATGCCGAGCGGGTGATTCGCAACATGGCCCGAGGTGGCCACGAGCTGATCTTCACCACCTCCTTTGGCTACATGAACCCCACCGTCAAGGTCGCCAGCCAGTTTCCCGAGGTGACCTTCGAGCACGCCACCGGCTACAAGCAGACCGACAATGTCGGCACCTACCTGTCGCGTACCTATGAAGGCCGCTACGTCGGCGGCTTCCTCGCGGCGAAGATGACCAAGAGCAAGAAGGTCGGCTATGTCGCTTCTTTCCCGATTCCGGAAGTGATCCGCGATATCAACGCCATCCAGCTGGCCCTGGACAAGTACAACCCGGGCACCGAGATGCGTGTGGTGTGGGTCAACTCCTGGTTCGATCCGGGCAAGGAATCCGATGCCGCCAACGCGCTGATCGACCAGGGCGTGGACGTGATCTTCCAGCACACCGACAGTCCCGCGCCGATCCAGACCGCCGAGCGCCGTGGCGTCTATGCGGTGGGTTACGCCTCCGACATGCAGCATTTCGGGCCGAAGTCGGTGCTCACCTCCATCGTCAACAACTGGGGGCCGCACTACGTCAAGTCCACCCAGGCGGTAATCGACGGCAACTGGGAGCCGCAGGACTACTGGGGTGGCATCGCTGAAGACACCGTGCAGCTGCCGATCAGCAACCTGGTCCCGGCTGAGGTGAAAGCCGAAGCCGAAGAGATCATCGCCAGCATCCGCAGCGGCGAGTTCCACCCCTTCACCGGCCCCATTGTTGACCAGAGCGGGCAAGAGCGCCTCGCCGAGGGCGTCTCGGCCACCAACGCCGAACTGGCCTCAATGGACTACTACGTGCAGAACGTGAAAGCCGAGCTGCCCAGATAAGGCAAGAACCGCTGGAGGCTGAAGGCCGGAAAGCTGAACGGAACCTTGTTCGTACAGCCTCCAGCCTCCGGCGCTGTTATCGAAAACCAAATGCACGAGCCCGCAGAATGACCACTCTCCCTCTCATCGACATCGCCCCGCTCTACCAGACCGACGAAGCCGGCCACCTCGAAGTGGCGCGGCAAATCGATGCGGCCTGTCGCGAGTGGGGTTTTTTCTACATTCAAGGGCATTCGATCAGCGCCGAACGACTCGCGCAGCTGAGCGACTACGCCCGACGCTTTTTCGGCCAGCCTGCCGAGCGCAAGCTGGCGATCGACATCACCCGCAGTGCCCATCATCGCGGCTACGGCGCGGTCGCCACAGAACAACTCGACCCCAACGAGCCCTGCGACCTCAAGGAAACCTTCGACATGGGTTTTCACATGAGCGCCGATCATCCGCAGGTACTCGCCGGCCAGCCCCTGCGCGGGCCGAACCGGCACCCCGATCTGGACGGCTGGGCCGAGCTGATGGAAACCCATTACCGCGACATGCACGAGCTGGCCTGCACCCTGCTGCGGGCCGTCACCCTGGCTTTGGGCATCGAGCGCGACTTTTTCGACAAGCGCTTCGTCGAGCCCATCAGTGTGTTCCGCATGATCCACTACCCGCCGCGCAGCACCGCCAGCAGCATCGACCAGAAGGGCGCCGGCGCCCATACCGACTATGGTTGCGTGACGTTGCTGCACCAGGACGCGGCCGGCGGCCTGCAAGTGCAGAATGTGCGCGGCGAATGGATCGACGCGCCGCCTCTCGAGGGCACCTTCGTGGTGAACATCGGCGACATGATGGCACGCTGGAGCAACGACCGTTACAAGTCGACGCCGCATCGGGTCATCAGTCCGCTGGGCGTGGATCGCTACTCGATGCCGTTCTTCGCCGAACCGCACCCGGATACCCTGATCAGCTGCCTGCCCGGCTGCCACACCCCCGACAATCCACCGAAATACGCCCCGGTGACCGCCAGCGATTATCTGCTGTCGCGCTTCGCCGACACCTATGCCTACCGCCGGGCAGAGCAGGCCACCGCCGGCTGACCCGACATCAGCGGACGGTTATGCTGAAAGGGCCGTTCGGACCAGACAATACGAGACTGCGGAGGCTCCTTGATCCAGTTTCTCCTGAACCGCGAGCTGCGCACCGAGCGTGACCTCGACCCCAACCTGACGGTACTGGAGTACCTGCGCCGCCATCTGGGCCGTACCGGCACCAAGGAAGGTTGCGCCTCGGGCGACTGCGGCGCCTGTACTGTGGTACTTGGCGAGCTGGAAGTGCGTGACGGCGCCGAACGGGTGCGCTATCGCACGCTGAATAGCTGCCTCACCTTTGTCGCCGCCCTGCATGGCCGGCAGCTCATTAGCGTCGAAGACCTCTCTCACCAGGGCCGCCTGCACAGCGTGCAGAGCGCCATGGTCGACTGCCACGGCTCGCAATGCGGCTTCTGCACGCCCGGCTTCGTGATGAGCCTGTTCGCCCTGCAAAAGAATGTCGATGGCTACGACCGTGAGCGCACCCTGGAAGCGCTGGCCGGCAACCTGTGTCGCTGCACCGGCTACCGGCCGATCATGGAGGCAGCCGAGCAGGCCTGCGGCCGACGCGAAAGCGACGCCTTCGATGCATTCGAGGCCGAGACGGTGACGCGGCTGAAGGAGATTCTGCCGCGCGAGTCCACCGCTTTAGGCGCTGGCGCAAATCAGTGCCATCTGCCGATGACCGTGGCCGATCTGGCCGACCTCTACGCCGCGCATCCTGACGCCCGGCTGCTGGCTGGCGGCACCGACCTGGCGCTCGAGGTGACTCAGTTCCATCGCCCGCTGCCGCTGATGATCTATGTCGGCCATGTCGCTGACATGAAGGGCATCACCACCACCGACACGCACCTGGAGATCGGCTCCGCCACCTCGCTGACCGACTGCTACGCCGCCCTCAGCGCCGAGTATCCGGATTTCGGCGAACTGCTGCACCGCTTCGCCTCCCAGCAGATCCGCAACCAGGGCACCCTCGGCGGCAATATCGGCAACGCCTCGCCCATCGGCGACGCGCCGCCACTGCTGATCGCCCTGGGCAGCGAAATCGTCCTGCGCAAGGGCAAGGACACCCGGACACTGCCGCTCGAGGACTATTTCGTCGACTATCGCGTCACCGCCCGGCAGAGCGGCGAGTTCATCGAGCGCATCCGCGTCCCGCGCCCTGCCGGCAACGGCGCCTTCCGTGCCTACAAGATTTCCAAGCGCCTCGACGATGACATCTCGGCCGTCTGCGCCGCCTTCAACCTGACCCTTGAGAGCGGCACGGTGACCGATGCCCGCATCGCCTTCGGCGGCATGGCGGCGATTCCGAAGCGGGCCGCCTCCTGCGAGGCCGCATTGATAGGCCAGCCGTTCAGCGAGGCCTGCGTCGAGAGCGCTTGCGCCGCGCTGGCCAACGACTTCACCCCACTGACGGATTTTCGCGCCAGCCGCGAGTACCGCCTGCTCACCGCGCAGAACCTGCTGCGCAAGTGCTTCATCGAACTGACCACGCCTGATCTGGCGACCCGGGTGACCGCCTATGCTTAAACCACGCATGACCGAGGAAGAAGTTGCCGAGCTGTATCGGCAGGATCTGGTCACCGGTGTCGGACGCAGCGTAAAGCATGAAAGCGCGGCCAAACACGTCACCGGCGAAGCACAGTACATCGACGACCGACTGGAATTTCCCAACCAGCTCCATGTTCACGCACGACTGTCCGAGCGCGCCCATGCACGGATTTTGAGAATCGATACCACGCCCTGCTACGCCATTGCCGGCGTAGCCATCGCCGTCACCGCCGCCGACGTGCCCGGCCAACTGGATATCGGCCCGGTGTTCGCCGGCGACCCGCTGCTGGCCGACGAAACCGTGCAGTATGTGGGCCAGCCGGTGCTGGCGGTCGCCGCGAATACACCCGAGGCGGCGCGTCGGGCGGCCATGGCCGCAATCATCGAGTACGAGGATCTGGAGCCCGTGCTGGATGTAAGAGAAGCGCTCAGGCGCAAGCACTTCGTGCTCGACAGCCATGTGCAACAGCGCGGCAACCTGGCCAACGCCCATGGTCATGCCCGCCATCGCCTCAAGGGCAGCCTCGAAGTGGGCGGTCAGGAGCATTTCTATCTCGAGACCCAGGTGTCGGCCGTGCTGCCCACCGAGGACGGGGGGATGATTGTCTACTGCTCGACGCAGAACCCCACCGAGATTCAGAAGCTGGTCGGTGAAGTGCTAGGCGTGCCGATGAACCGCATCGTCGTCGACATGCGCCGGATGGGCGGTGGCTTTGGCGGCAAGGAGACCCAGGCGTCCTTTCCCGCCTGCCTGTGCGCGGTGGTCGCGCGCCTGACCGGGCGCCCGACCAAGATGCGCCTGGCCCGCGCCGACGACATGGCCATCACCGGCAAGCGCCACCCCTTTCTCATCGATTATGACGTGGGCCATGACGACGAAGGCCGCCTTCAGGGTGTGCACATCGTCTACGCCGGTAATTGCGGCTACTCGCCGGATCTTTCCGGGGCCATCGTCGACCGCGCCATGTTCCATGCCGACAATGCCTACTATCTGGGCGATGCGCTGATCGAAGGTCACCGCTGCAAGACCAACACCGCCTCCAACACCGCCTTCCGCGGCTTCGGCGGTCCCCAGGGGATGATGGCCATCGAGGAAATCATGGACGCCATCGCCCGGTCCCTGGGCAAGGACCCGCTGGAAATCCGCAAGCTCAACTACTACGGCAAGACCGAGCGCAACGAGACCCACTACTACCAGACCGTCGAACACAACCTGCTCGAGGAAATGACCGCCGAGCTCGAGGCCAGCAGTGAATACACAGGTCGTCGCGAGGAGATCCGCAGGTTCAACGCCTCCAGCCCGATCCTCAAGCGCGGCCTGGCGCTGACACCGGTGAAGTTCGGCATCAGCTTCACTTCCAGCTTTCTCAACCAGGGCGGCGCGCTGGTACACATCTATACCGACGGCAGTATCCACCTGAACCATGGCGGCACCGAGATGGGCCAGGGCCTGAATACCAAGGTGGCGCAAGTGGTAGCCGAGGTGTTCCAGGTCGACATCGGTCGCATCCAGATCACCGCGACCAACACCGACAAGGTGCCCAACACCTCGCCCACGGCGGCATCCAGCGGCACCGACCTCAACGGCAAGGCGGCGCAGAACGCCGCCGAGAAGATCAAGGACAGGCTGGTGAGCTTTGCCGCCGGACACTTCGACGTAGCGGAAAGCGACATACAGTTCCGCAACGGCCAGGTACGCGCCGGTGACAAGTACATCACCTTCGAGCAACTGATCACCCTGGCCTACGTCGGCCAGGTATCGCTTTCGGCCACCGGCTTCTACAAGACGCCGAAGATCCATTACGACCGCAGCCGGGCGCGCGGCCGGCCGTTCTATTATTTCGCCTTTGGCGTGGCCTGCTCCGAAGTGGTGGTCGACACTCTCACCGGAGAGTACAGATTGCTGCGTGCCGATATCCTCCACGACGTGGGCGCCTCGCTGAACCCGGCCATCGACATCGGCCAGGTGGAAGGCGGCTTTGTCCAGGGCATGGGCTGGCTCACCACCGAGGAGCTGGTGTGGAACGATGGCGGCAAGTTGATGACCGCCGGCCCGGCCAGCTACAAGATCCCGGCGGTGGCCGACGTGCCACTGGACCTGCGCGTGAAGCTGGTGGAGAACCGCAAGAACCCCGAAGACACAGTGTTCCACTCCAAGGCCGTGGGCGAACCACCGTTCATGCTCGGCATCTCGGTGTGGTGCGCCATCAAGGATGCGGTGGCGAGCGTGGCGGATTATCGCGTGCAACCAGAGATCGATGCCCCGGCCACGCCGGAACGGGTGTTGTGGGGGGTGGAGCAGATGAAGGCGTGGCTAGAGACCGACCCGCCGCCACCCGAAAGCCCACCGCTGTAGCAACGAGCTCGCTCGCGAGCTTTATGACGTCCGCCCCATTCGCGAGCAAGCTCGCTCCTACGACTAGAGCGAACATCCACATGGCCGAACCCGACCCGAACCCGTAGGAGCGAGCTTGCTCGCGAAGCCTTTCATGACACCCACCCCGTTCGCGAGCAAGCTCGCTCCTACAAATAGAGCGGAAACCAAGATGACACCCACCACCTGGATCGACGCCCTCGCCACTCTCAAGCAACAGGGCGAGCCCTGTGTGCTGGTGACCATCATCGAGGAGCGCGGCTCCACACCGCGCAATGCCGGCTCGAAGATGGTGGTCAGCCCCGACAGGCTGTTCGACACCATCGGCGGCGGCCACCTGGAGTTCAAGTCCATGCAGATCGCCCGCGAGATGCTGGAAAGCCGCACCCGTGAATCGCGGCTGGAGCGCTTCTCGCTTGGCGCCAGCCTCGGCCAGTGCTGCGGCGGGGCGACGGTGGTGCTGTTCGAGCCCATGGGCCAGCCACAGGCCCATATAGCGGTGTTTGGCGCCGGCCATGTAGGCCGTGCGCTGGTCCCCCTGCTGGCCGCGCTGCCCTGCCGGGTGCGCTGGATCGACGCGCGTGAGGCGGAGTTTCCCGAGAGGCTACCGGCCGGCGTGGAGCAGGTCGTCAACGACGATCCGGTCGAAGAAGTCGGGCGCATGCCCGCCGGCAGCTGGTTCATCGTCATGACCCATGACCATGCGCTGGATTTGCAGCTGAGCCGGGGGATCCTCTCCCGCGGCGATTTCGCCTGGTTCGGCCTGATCGGCTCGAAGAGCAAGCGCGCCCGGTTCGAGCATCGCCTACGCGACCGCGGCTTCGCCCCTGAGATCATCGCCCGCATGCGCTGCCCCATGGGTTTGCCAGAAGTGAAAGGCAAATTGCCGATGGAGATCGCTGTGTCGGTGGCCGCCGAAATCATCGCCATCTACAACGCCCGCTTTGGCGAGAAGGTGGGCGAGCAGCCGGTCAGCCAGCTGCTGCCGACCTCGCGCCGGAGCTGACGCGAGATCAACCGAACACACCCCGCCCCGTAGGAGCGAGCTTGCTCGCGAAGCCCTTGCCCCGTTCGCGAGCAAGCTCGCTCCTACGGGCCCAACCCCTTTGTCCTGAGTCGAACATGCCTGCAAAAGCCTACCGTGCCGCCCTCCTCCATTGCCTGGCCGACCCTCGAGAAGTCGGCGAAGAGGCATCCTACGAATTCTTCGAAGACGGCTTGCTGGTCGTCGAGGACGGCCGCATCGTGCGGATCGGCGCTGCCGACGCCTTGCTCGGTCGGCTTTCGCCCGACACCGAGGTGACCCACTACCCCGATGCCTTGATCACCCCCGGCTTCATCGACACCCACATCCACTATCCCCAGGTGGGGGTGATCGGTTCCTACGGCACCCAGTTGCTGGACTGGCTGGAAACCTACACTTTCCCGGCCGAAGGCCGCTTCGCTGATGCCGAGCACGCCCGCGAGCAGGCCCGCTTCTTCCTGGGGGAGCTGCTGCGCAACGGCACCACAACCGCCCTGGTGTTCGGCACCGTGCATCCGCAGTCGGTGGATGCCTTCTTCGAGGAAGCCCTGTCCCTGAACCTGCGGATGATCGCCGGCAAGGTGCTGATGGACCGTAACGCGCCGGACTACCTCACCGACACTGCCGACTCCGGCTACGCCGAAAGCCGCGCGCTGATCGAGCGCTGGCATGGCCGCGGGCGGCTGCACTACGCCGTCACCCCGCGGTTCGCCCCGACCAGTACACCGGAACAGCTCGCCCTGGCCGGCAAGCTGTTTCAGGAGTTCTCCGGGCTGTACATGCACACCCACATTTCCGAGAACCGCGACGAAGTGGCCTGGGTCAAGTCGCTATTCCCGGAGCGAAAAAACTATCTGGACGTCTACGACCACCACGGCCTGATCGGCGCTCGCTCGGTGTTCGCCCACGGCATCCACCTCTGCGACGACGAATGCCGACGCCTGGGCGAGACCGGCTCGGCGGTGGCCTTCTGTCCGACCTCCAACCTGTTCCTCGGCAGTGGCCTGTTCGATCTGGCCAAGCTGGAAGGCCATGGGGTGCGGGTCGGCCTGGGTACCGACGTCGGCGGCGGCACCAGCTTCTCGCAACTGCAATCCCTGAACGAGGCCTACAAGATCCTGCAATTGCAGGGCCAGAAGCTGGACCCGTTCAAGGCCTTGTATCTGGCGACCCTGGGCGGCGCGCGGGCGCTCTACCTGGAGGACCGCATCGGCAATCTGCAACCGGGCAAGGATGCCGATTTCGTCGTCCTCGACTACCAGGCAACCCCGCTTATCGCCCGCCGTCTGGCAGGCGCCAGCAGTCTCCGGGAAAAGCTCTTCGCCCTGATGATCCTCGGCGACGACCGTACGGTGAAGGCGACCTATGCGGCCGGCAACCGCGTCCACCACCGCGCCGCCTGACATGCGCGTTCCTGCCTGCGGCTGACCGCTCCCGGCAGCCGCAGGCCTGCCCGAGCCGATCAGCACCCGGCCCGCCAGCAAATGCACCAGCGCCACGGTCTTACCCTCGGTCCAGTACACTCTCCTGGCCTCATTCATTCAGACTCGAACAGGTAAAACCCTTATGCCCTCCCGCCGCGCTGTCTTTCTCGACCTGGTTCCGCTGGACCAGGGCGACCTCGACCTGAACCCGCTGGAGCAGGCCTTCGATGAGCTTGTCGTGCATTCTCACAGCCTGCCCGAACAGGTCATCGAGCGCCTGCAGGGCGCCCAGGTCGCCATCATCAACAAGGTCCGGCTGACCGAGCAGGTGTTCCAGGCCTGTCCCGACCTTGCGCTCGTCCTGGTCTCGGCCACCGGTTTGAACAATGTCGACCTCGAAGCTGCACGCCGGCATGGCATCCTGGTCTGCAACTGCCAGGGCTACGGCACCGCATCGGTGGCCCAGCACACCCTCGCCCTGCTGCTGGCGCTGGCGACCCGCCTGGTGGACTACCAGACAGCAGTGAACGAAGGCAAATGGGGCCTGACCCCGCACTTCTGCCTGCTTGACTTCCCCATCGTCGAACTCGACGGCAAGACCCTCGGGGTGCTCGGCCTGGGAACCCTGGGCAGCGCCGTGGCAAAACTGGCCGAAGCCCTCGGCATGCGCATACTGGTCGGCGAACTGCCCGGCCGTCCGGCGCAGGAAGGTCGCCTGCCGCTGGAGGAATTGTTGCCGCAGGTGGACGCCCTGACCCTGCACTGCCCGCTCACCGAGGCGACGCGCAACCTGATCGGCGCCAGGCAACTGGCCCTGATGAAGCCTGGTGCGTTCGTCATCAATGCCGCCCGGGGCGGGCTGATCGACGAACAGGCGCTGGCCGATGCGCTGCGCAGCGGTCATCTGGGCGGCGCGGCCACCGACGTACTGATCGAAGAGCCGCCAGTGCATGGCAATCCGCTGCTCGCCGGTGACATACCACGCCTGATCGTCACGCCGCACAGCGCCTGGGGCAGCCGCGAGGCCCGGCAGCGGATCGTCAATCAGGTCGCCGAAAACGCCCGGGCCTTCTTTGCCGGCCAGCCCATGCGCCAGGCGAACTAGTCGGGCATCCCGCTGACCGCGGGCTTTTGCTAAGCTCCGCGCTTTTTCAAGGAGCACGCCATGGACCCTCGAAGCCAAGTCCTGCTGCGTCAGGCCGAGCTGTTCCATGGTGAGCTGCTGCTTGCCGGTCTGCCAGCGGACGACCTGCTCGGCCAGTTGCCCGCCGCCCACGGCTGGTCCTGGCATCAGGGCGAACAGCAACGCCTTGCGGCACGCTTTCCCCAGCGCAGCCACTTCGGCACCGAGCCGCCCGAACGCCGCTTCGACGCCGCCGTGCTGTTTCTGCCCAAATCGCGGGAACTGGCCGACTACCTGCTGCAGAGCCTGGCCGCTCGGCTGCCCGGTCTGCCGCTCTACCTCGTCGGCGAAAAGCGCGGCGGCATCGAGCGCGCCGCCCGCCAGTTGAGCCTGTACGGCACGCCGCGCAAGCTCGACAGTGCCCGGCACAGCCAGCTCTGGCAGGTAGCGATCGACAAGGTGCCCAAACGGCCGGACCTCCTGGCGCTCGCGCAGCGCTTCAGCCTGGATCTGGCCGAGGGTCCGCTGACCGTGGTCAGCCTGCCTGGCGTGTTCAGCCATGGTCGCCTGGACGCTGGCAGCGAACTTCTTCTCTCGCACCTCGACGGCCTGACACCGGGTCGCCTGCTGGACTTTGGTTGCGGCGCCGGGGTGATCGGCGCCACCTTGAAACGTCGCTACGCCGCCGCCGAGGTGTTTCTGCTCGACGTGGATGCCTTCGCCCTGCAGAGCAGCCAGCTGACCCTCGAGGCCAATGGTCTGCAGGCCGAGGTGCTGGCCGGGGACGGCATCGACGCCGCACCTGGTTCGCTGGATGGAATTCTCAGCAATCCGCCGTTCCACCAGGGTGTCCGCACCGACTACCAGGCCAGCGAACATCTCATTGCCCAGGCTCGCCACCACCTGCGCGCCGGCGGTGAACTGCGTCTGGTCGCCAATGCCTTCCTCCGCTATCCGGCCTTGATCGAGAGGCACCTCGGACCCTGCGCCACGCTTGCCGAGGGTGGCGGCTTTCGCGTCTATTCAGCCCAACGCCGCAGCTGAGCTGCCGGACCGGTCGCTTTGCCTGCCGGGCTTGCGCCCTGGCGACCGGTTCGGCAAACTGCGCGCGTCCTGGGGGAGTAGTCTCCGATGAGCGATAAGCTCATCAGGCATGCGTCAACATACTGGATCGGTAGATCCTGGCGCAGGCGACCACCGCTGGTTTGACAAGACCCATGACACGCATCACCTGACCCGGGGCGGGCAGGCGGTACGTGTCATGCTTGCTCAGACCCGCCCTTACAGGATGCTGCTTGGAAGCTTTCGTCGTTCCCACCCTGATCGTCGCGCTCGCCGAGATTGGCGACAAGACGCAACTGCTGGCATTGGTACTGGCCGCCCGTTACCGAAAACCCTGGCCGATCATTCTCGGCATCACGGTTGCCACCCTCGCCAACCACCTCGCCGCAGGTTTTCTTGGTCATCTCGTTTCGGAACTGCTCTCCCCCGCCACGCTCGCCTGGATACTGGCCGCCAGTTTCGTCGCGGTAGCCGCCTGGGCGCTCATACCCGACAAGCTCGACGAGGACGAGGCCAGGCTTGGCCGTCGCTATGGTCCCTTCGTGGCCACGCTGATCGCATTCTTCATCGCCGAGATTGGCGACAAGACGCAGATCGCCACGGTGATGCTGGCAGCCCAGTATGACGCCTTCGTGCTGGTGATCCTGGGCACCACCCTGGGCATGCTGTTGGCCAACATCCCAGTGGTCCTTGCCGGCAACTTTGCTGCCAACCGACTGCCTCTGACGCTGATTCGTCGCCTGGCGGCCCTCTCGTTTCTGCTGATGGCGCTCTATGCCGGCTATCAGGCCTGGCAGATCGGAAGCCTCTAGGCTCCCAACCTGAATGGCAGGCCAGCGGCCCGCCTTCAACAGGCCTAGCTAGCGCTGGCGGGCCTGCTCGTAGAGCGGCATCACCTTGGGAATGGTGTCGTGCAATACCTGCATGCGATTGGCCGGAGAGGGATGAGTGCTCAGGAATTCCGGCGGAGCCGCGCCGCCGGCCTGGCCCATCTTCTGCCAGAGGGTAATGGCCGCGTTGGGGTCATATCCAGCGCGCGCCGCCAGCTCCAGGCCGATCAGATCCGCCTCGACTTCGTTGCTGCGGCTATTCGGCAGGGTCATAAGATATTGCACGCCCATGTTGGCCACGCTCATGCTGCCCGCGCCTACTCCCAATACCGAACCCACCTGGCTGGCCATTTCCACGCCGTAGGCCTTGGACATGGCCTCGCGGCCGTGCTCGCGCAACGCATGCGCGATCTCGTGCCCCATCACCGCGGCGATCTCTGCATCGGTCAGGTTGAGCTTTTCGATCAAGCCGGTGAAAAAGATGATCTTGCCGCCAGGGCCGCAATTGGCATTCAGGTCCGGGCTGTCGATGACGTTGACCTCCCAGTTCCATTGCGTAGCGTCGGGCCGGAATACGCCCACATGAGGAATCAATCGCTGGGCCACGCCGTTGACGCGCGTGTAGATCGCCGTGTTCTTTTCCAGCACGCCCTGCTCGGCAGCGGCAGCCAACGTCTGCTGGTAGGACTGCGCGTACATCTGATTGACCTGGTCGGTGGACAGCATGCTGAACATGTACTGCCTGCGCTCGACGCCTACGGCCCCACCGGTGGTGGTGTTGACAGCCTGGCAGCCGGCCAGCAGCAGCGCTGCGGCAAGGGCACCAAGGTGGACGACTTTGCTCATGCCGAATCTCCTTAAAACGAGCCCGTATGCTAGGCGCGCCGCGCGGGCACAGCAACTGCCGGATGTGAGCGTACTTTCAGGCGGGCGTCAGGCATTCCGGAGCATCGAGGCGCGGATCGTTGACCAGGGTCGCCAGGCGCCGCTCGCGCAACTGCGGCTGCGGTGTCTGCAGTAGCGCCGCCAGCTGATCGCCAGAAGTCCCGGCCGAAAGCCAATCCTGCGTACTCGCCTCGTCAAGAATCAGCGGACGGCGCTGATCGGCAGCAGGCAGGGTAATGAGCGCGGTGCTGAGATAAGTGTACCCCTGGACCGGATAAGGTTCCCAGAGCGCGGCGAAGTACATCAGGGCAGACTCGCCACTCATCCACAGCGGCCGCTTGCGCGCACTTCCTCGCCACTCATAGAAGCCGTTGGCGACCACCAGGCCGCGGCGCAGCTGAAAGGCCTCGCGAAACATCGGCTGCTCGGCGACAGTCTCGGCGCGGGCATGGGCCGGCGTTCGCGCCAGATCCTTGAGCCAGGCCGGGGTAAGGCCCCAGCGCACCCGATCGATGCGCTGCGCACCTTCATGCTGGCGCAGCAGCAGCACCTGGGCGCCGGGTGCCACGCTCCAGTGTGGCGCCTGGTCAGCGGGGAATCCAGGTAACGCGGCGAAATCCGGCGTCCAGCGAAACAGGGCGAAGCGGCCACACATGGGTTGCGTACTCGGCAAGGGGCGCTGGACCAGCGTCCCGCATCAGCAGATCAGGTCACCGGGGTAGCTTTCCGGCTCGTCGCCCGGCATGGGTTCGGCGCCATTGTACTCGCCGATCAGCCAGCGCGCCCGATCAGCATCCTCGTCGGCCACCACCAGCGCCAGCAGCCCCGCCACCGGCAACTCGCCCAGCGCACCGATCAGATGGGCGCCCAGCAGGTGGCAATCGATGTGTTCGGCCGCCAGCATGCCGACCAGCATCTCGGCCTCAAGCAGATCACGTGGCTCGTAGATCCTGCGCATCAGTCGTCCTCCCGTCGCACATCCAGCGTCCACTCGGCGCCGTCGGTGCGCAGCTCGAACAGAATCGGCCGGCAGCATACGGCGCAATCCTCGATATAGGATTGATCACCGCCGGACAGGTCGAGCAACGCCTCGCCCGGCTTCCCGCAATAGGGGCAGTTGTAGCCATCCGTCTCCAACATCATCGATCCCATCTCCTGTTCGGACTTACCGCTATAATCTGCGCCTGTTCCGGCCCGGCTGCTCGGGCCCGTTTCCCTACCAGAGAGCATGATGGACGAATTCGAAGCCATCCGACCTTATTCCGATGCTGAAGTCCCTGCCGTGATGTCCCGCCTTCTCAGCGACCAGGCTTTCCTGGACGTGCTGGCGCGTTTCCGTTTTCCGCGCCTCGCCGAACCGATGGGCTGGCTGCTCAAGCCGATCATCGCCAAGCGCCTGCGTCTGGAGTTTTCCGGCATCAACAGCGTCGATGCCTTGCAGGACAAGATCGAACCCTACGTCGATCGGACCGTCGAGCGCGCCACCGATGGCATTACCTATGCAGGCCTTGAACGATTGGAGCGAAACCGCGCCTACCTGTTCCTCGCCAATCACCGCGACATCGTGATGGATCCGGCCTTCGTCAACTATGCGGTGTACCACGCAGGCATGCGCACCCCACGCATCGCCATTGGCGACAACCTGCTGCAACGGCCCTTTGTCAGCGATCTGATGCGCCTGAACAAGAGCTTCATCGTGCACCGCTCGATCAGCGGCCGTCGAGAGAAACTGGCGGCCTACCAGGTCCTGTCGGCCTACATCAACCACTCGATTCGCCAGGACAACGAGTCGGTATGGATCGCCCAGGCCGAAGGCCGGGCCAAGGACGGCGACGATCGGACCGATTCGGCCATCCTCAAGATGATGCACATGAGCCGCAAGGACGAAAGCTTCGCCGAAGCTTTGAGCGCGCTGCGGCCGGTGCCGGTGTCGATCAGCTATGAATACGACCCCTGTGACCAGGCCAAGGCGCGGGAACTCTATACCCGCGCCAGCACCGGCAGCTACACCAAGGCACCGGGAGAAGACGATACCAGCATCGCGCTGGGCATCACCGGCTACAAGGGCCGGGTGCACGTCCAGTTCGGCCAGCCGATCAGCCAGGCCTCCGAGGATGCCAAGCAGCTGGCAGCCGAGCTGGACCGCCGCATCCTCGCGGGTTACCGGTTGTTCCCCGTGCATTACCTGGCGTATGCCATGTGGGCCGATCGCGACCCGCAACTGCAGGTCCCCGATGCCCGGGCGATGTTCGATCGCCAGGAGATCGCCACCGCCGAAGCCGAGTGGAGCAAGCGCCTGGCGGCCTGCCCGGCGGTGCAGCAGCCCTGGCTGGTCCTGCAGTACGCGATGCCGGTGCGCAATCAGTACCGGATCAAGGCCGGCTTGCCGCTCTGACTTTCATCCACATGAAAGGCCCGCCAGTGGGCGGGCGCTTCAGCGGGCCAGGGTCTGGCCGATGGCCTGATCGCGGAACATCCGGGTCAGCGCATCGCTGAGCACGTCGCTGACCAACTGCGTGTTGGTCTGCTCGTTTGGCGCCATGCCGAAGCGCTGGTTGAGCGAGGCGCCATAGCGGCCAGTGTAGCGCTGCGTCGGGCCCTGCACTTCGACGCGGAAAGTCGCGGCGATGTCCGCCTCGGTCACGTAGAGACCTTCCTTGGGCGACTGGTACTTGAGCTCCGCCAGGGTGACGGTCATTTGCGGCGCGTTGTAGGCATTCGGCGAAGGGGTAAAGCCCATCAGCCGCACCCCGGCTTCCACCTGCTCCTGCAACTTGGGCATCAGCCGCGCGCCGGGCACGTTCACCGCGCTCGTTTCGGCGTAGAGACCACCACGGGTCCCCAGCGTCTGCGACGGTCGACCGTCGACCACCCGAACCACCACCGGCTGGCCCTGACCGACAGGGGCCACGGTTTCGTTCAGGCGGGGGGTCGGATCGAGTTGCTGGGGGCTATGGACACATCCGGCGAGGCCCAGCGAAAGGGCCACGACGAGACCAAACGACAAGCGCTGCAGCATGCTGCCTTTCTCCACGATCATGAGGGGATGAAACGGCCCGCAGTATAACGGGCCGCTGGCGGGGCGGACACCCATAACGAAACCGCCCCGCCTCGGCAAGGCCGGACGGGGCGGTGACGGTACGCGGCGTATCAGCCTGCCAGGCCGAGTCGCTTGTCGCTCTCGGTGCTGACCCGACGATAGACCTCGGCGTCGGTCTGCAGCAGCTTTTCCCGTGCCGGGAAGATATCACCCAGCTTGCTTGCCCAGGCCTGGGAGGCGGCCTGCTCGGGGAAGCAGCGCTCGATCAGCTCGAGCATGATGGAGACGGTCACCGATGCGCCCGGGGAAGCACCAAGCAAGGCAGCGATGCTGCCATCTCGGGCGGCGACCAGCTCGGTGCCAAACTGCAGGATGCCGCGTTTCTTCGTGTCCTTCTTGATGATCTGCACGCGCTGGCCGGCAATTTCGAGACGCCAGTCCTCTGCCCGCGCCTGCGGGTAGAAGCGACGCAGGCTCTGCAGCCGCTCGTCCATGGACTGACGCACTTCCTTGATCAGGTAGCGGGTCAGGTCCATGTTGTCGCGGGCCACGGCAAGCATCGGGATGATGTTGCCAAGTCGGATCGACATGGGCAGGTCGAACAGCGAGCCGTGCTTGAGAAACTTGGTGGTGAAACCCGCATAGGGTCCGAACAGCAGCGACTTGTTGCCATTGACGACGCGGGTGTCCAGGTGCGGAACCGACATCGGCGGCGCACCGACTTCAGCCTGGCTGTAGACCTTGGCCTGATGGCGCTCGACAACCGCGGGATTGTCGCAACGCAGCCACTGGCCGCTGACCGGGAAACCGCCGTAGCCCTTGCCTTCCTCGATCCCCGAGAGCTGCAGCAGCGGGAGTGCCGCGCCGCCCGCGCCAAGAAATACGAAACCGGCCTCGAGCTGACGGCTCTGGTGGGAGGTCACGTTCTTCACGTCGACCAGCCAGCCCTTGCCGTGACGCTTGAGACCCGTAACCCTCTGGCAATAGCTGATCGTCACGCTGGGCTGCGCGGCGAGGTACTTGAGCAACTGGTTGGTCAGGGCGCCGAAGTTGACGTCGGTGCCGTTGTCGGCATAGGTCGCGGCGATGCGCTCGTCGGCCGGGCGGCCGTCCATCATCAGCGGCATCCACTGGTTCAGCGTGGCACGGTCTTCACTGTAGACCATGCGCTCGAAGGTGTGGTGCGCACTGAGCAGTTCATGACGCTTCTTCAGGAAGGCGATGTCCTTGTCGCCGCGCAGAAAACTCAGGTGCGGGACCGGACTGATGAAGGAGCGCGTGTTGCCGAAATCTTCACGACTCGTCATGTAGGCCCAGAACTGCTTGGAGACCTCGAACTGGGTGTTGATGGTGATCGCTTTCTTGATGTCGATCGAGCCGTCCTGGGCCTGCGGTGTGTAGTTCAACTCGCATAGCCCGGCATGTCCGGTACCCGCGTTGTTCCAGGGGTTGGAGCTTTCAATTGCTCCGGCCTCCTGCAACTCCACGATTTCCAGCTTGAGGCTGGGATCGAGCTCCTTGAGCAGTACCGCAAGTGTGGCGCTCATGATACCGGCGCCAACCAGCACCATATCCGGCGCTTCGCTATGTTGCGTCATTTAACGCTTCTCCAGAACGCAGCAAAAGACTTCACGGCCGCAATACGCGGCACGCGCGAAACTGTCGACACGGCGTGCGAAGCCATGACGGTCGGGGGGCAAGCCCCGATTCAGCTGCTGGGCGGCTTTTGGCCCCCCTGTCACAACGCCGCTTTTGTCCGCAGGCGAGCCCTTGCCCATGGCCCTCGGTCAAAATGCGCTGTGATACCAAACTGTGGCGCGAGTTACCCCGTCGCCAGGGCCGCCGACTCACGTCAGCGGGCGAAACTTTTCAACGACGCGCCGCTTCCACGGCTTCGATGTAGGGCTCTGCCTGACGCTGATCGCGGATCAGGTCGACAAAGTCTTCACCTTTTGCATTCCGGACACCAAGGTCGTGACCAGCCTCGACGAAGCACTCGAGAAAGCGCTTGAAATCATCCACGCGCAAACCCCGGTAAGCCTTGATCAGCTTGTGCAGTGCGGGCGGGGTGTCATCGGCCGGCTCGGGCAGGAGAAACAGCTTGATCGACTCATCGGAAACCTCTCCGCCGATCACTTGTTTCTTCTCTTTGCGCATGATTGTCCCTTATGACGGCTACTTACGGGGCCGGAAGTGTACTCCGGGGGCGCCATCGGCTCAACGCGCCGGAGCCGCTTGCGACCAAGGTAGTAGAGCCATAAAGCGAGCAGGAATTCTACCGAAGGCAGGAAAACCGCGCCGCAGCGCAATCGAAGGCCTGATCATAGGCCGCCCCTCCGAAAGTCCGGCCCCGGAGGCCGCGCCGGACTGGTTAGAATGCCTGTCACACCCACGGTTGGAGCAAAAGGATGTCTCTCCCGCCCCTGTTCGCTGGCTGGCGCCAGGCGCTGCGCCAGGGCTATGACCGCCAGGCCCTGCGCGGCGACATCAGTGCCGGCCTGACTGTGGGGATCATCGCCATCCCCCTGGCCATGGCGCTAGCCATCGCGGTCGGCGCGCCCCCGCAGAACGGTCTGTACACGGTGCTGATCGCCGCCCCGCTGATCGCCCTGTTCGGCGGATCTCGCTTCAATGTGTCCGGCCCGACGGCTGCCTTCGTGGTCATACTGCTGCCCATTACCCAGCAACACGGTCTCGGCGGGCTACTGCTCTGTACCATGCTGGCCGGGCTCATCCTCATTGCCCTGGGTCTGTTGCGCGCCGGCCGCCTGATTGCGTTCGTGCCCTACCCTGTCATCCTCGGCTTCACCGCCGGCATTGGCATCGTCATCGCCACCTTGCAGATCAAGGACGCCTTCGGATTGACGCTGAGCGAAGCGCCGAGCCATTACTTCGATCAGCTTGGGCTGCTGGCCCGCGCACTTCCCGCCTTCAGTCCCGGCGACGCCCTGGTGGCAGCGGCCTGCCTGGCGGTGCTGATTCTCTGGCCACGGTGGGTACCTCGCGTCCCGGGGCATCTGGTCGCCCTGCTGGTGGGGGTAGGCCTGGCGATGCTGCTGGAGCGCGCGGGCCTTTCCGTGGCGACCCTGGGCGAACGTTTCAGCTACGAACTCGATGGCGAGCTGCGCCCCGGGATTCCGCCGATGCTTCCCGAGTTCGCCTGGCCCTGGCGACTGCCGGGCGCAGACGGTCAGCCGCTCGAGCTGAACTTCGCCCTGTTGCGCCAGTTGCTGGCGCCTGCCTTCGCCATCGCCATGCTCGGTGCCATCGAGTCGCTGCTCTGTGCCGTGGTAGCCGATGGCATGGCCGGTACCAATCACGATCCCAATGCCGAACTCATGGGCCAGGGCATCGGCAACCTGGTAGCGCCGCTCTTCGGCGGAATCACGGCCACCGCCGCTATCGCGCGTAGCGCCGCCAATGTTCGCGCCGGCGCCTTTTCACCGGCCGCCGCCATGATCCACGCCGGCGTGGTGCTGGCCGCCATTCTCTGGCTGGCCCCCCTGTTCAGCTACCTGCCCATGGCCGCGCTGGCCGCGCTGCTGCTGATGGTGGCGTGGAACATGAGCGAGGCCCCGCATGTGGTGCACACCCTGCGCATTGCGCCTCGTGGCGACGTGCTGGTCCTGCTCACCTGCCTGACCCTGACCGTGCTGTTCGACATGGTACTGGCGGTGGGCGTCGGCCTGCTGCTGGCGGCCGGCCTGTTCATCAAGCGCATGAGCGAGCTGACCGATACCGCCCCGCTGTCCCCCAGGGGGGTGGACTTCCCCGCGGTGCCCACCGGGGCCGCTGCCTTCGCGATCCGCGGCCCGCTGTTCTTTGGTGCCGCCGACAAGGCGCTGGACACGCTGCGCCGTTTCAACCCGGAAGTCCGGGTGGTCATTGTCGACTTCAGCGCCGTCCCATTGCTGGACATGACCGCCCTGGCAATTCTCGAAAGCCTGGCCAGGGACTACCGCAAGCGGGACATGGTGTTGATCTTTTCCGGGGTCAATCCGCGCCTGCGACTGAAACTGCGTCGCGCCGGCCTGGGACAGCAACCGGGACACCTCATCCATGTGTCCAGCCTGCAGCGCGCCAGCGAAAGAGCCATGCAACTGCTTGCCGAGCGCGCCGCCTGACTGGTCATTTTCTGAACAGAACAGCCAGGTGCCCCGACTGACCGGGCGTCTGGCCAGCCTTGCTCAGCTTATCCACAGCGCAGTCCACAGCATCCGTGGATATCTCGGAGAACCCTTCGTGCTTCAGAGTGCCCGATTGATCATTCACGACGCGACAAGTATCAGAAAAACAACAACAAATCGTTTGATCAAAAAACAATCAGAAGACATCAAGCCTTGCCCTGCCTGGCTCCCAGGCTTGTTTCCCCGGGTTATCCACAGATCGCCGCACAGTCTTCGTGCATAACTGAGCTACGAGCTCCCGCCCCGTGCAGCAGGCGACTCGTCTCCCCGGCCATGTCAGCGGTTACGCGATTTGTCGTAATTTCCTGCAGCACGATCGGCGCATCGCTGCTTTGCTCAAGGTTATGACCGGACCGCGCTTTCCAGCCGATGCCCTGCTCATGGGAATAGTCCGCCGGCTCCGGCATTCTTCACGAACGGGCCCTTGAGAGCCTCTCGCCTGTTCGCCAGATGGTCGCGCAGAGGCTGACAGCTGACCCGCAGCCGCTACACGGGGAGATTTCTGCGGCTCGAGCAGGTCATAGCGATAACCGAAGCGTGCCATTGGAGCAGTGGCGCCAGGTGATTCGCGCCGGCGGCATGCGGCCCCGATCATGAACCCGCCCGCTTGGGCAGGAGGAATCCGATGGAGCTGTTACTGCTGACCGTTATTGCCACCTTCATCTGCTTTGCCCTGGTTTTTTTCATCAAGCAGAAGCAATACAGCCACCCGACCCTGAAGTACCCCTATCAGCTCAAGGCGCCGCTGATGGATGAGGAGGAACGCCAGTTGCTGGAAGAACTGCAACGCTCCGTGGGACACGAATACTATGTTCTCAGCAAGATCCGGCTGCCTGACGCCGTGAACATCACCGCCGTACCGCGACGCTCGTACTGGCACCACGCCTACAACCGCATCGCCTCCGAGCATTTCGATTTCCTCCTCTGCCGCAAACGTGACCTGACGCCCGCCTGCGCGGTCATCCTGGATCGCGACGAGGTGGCCCGCGACCCCTTCATGGACGAACTTTGCCGCATCGTTGGCCTACCGCTGGCACGACTGCCCGCGCAGGCGGCCAACTCCTTTGGCGAGGTACAGGACTTCATCGAGCGAGCCATTTCCCTGCGCGATACCGACGGACCGAAACTCACCGCCTGATTCGAGCCGAGTCAGGCCCTTGGGAGAGCTGAATGGAGTGGTGGGACATCTTCACCCGTACGCTGGCCACCGAGTTTTCCGATATCTCGGACCTGGAGGAAGCGTTCAGCGTCGCCATTCGCCTGACGCTTGCCATGATTCTAGGTGGCCTGCTTGGTTATGAACGCGAGTACAAGGGCAAGGCCGCCGGGCTGCGCACGCATATGCTGGTATGCGTTGGCGCAGCGCTCTTCGTGCTGGTGCCGCTCAAGGCAGGTATCGTGCAGGACGATGTGTCCCGGGTGATCCAGGGCGTCGTGACCGGTGTCGGCTTTCTGGGTGCCGGGACGATTCTCAAGGGCGGTGAAAGGCGCGAAGTGCAAGGGCTGACCACCGCTGCCGGCATCTGGCTGACGGCCGCTGTCGGCGTGGCCTCCGGGCTCGGCCACGAAACCACCGCAGTACTCACTACGCTGCTGGCACTGATGGTGCTCATGGTGATGCGGCCGCTGGAGCGGCACGCCGCTGCAAGCGCCGCGCGACACCGCAAACGCCAGCGCCGCAAACAGGCACAAGCGCAGGCGCAGGCCTCGCGAGACGCCTAGATCACCTCGAGAGGCTTCAGGAGGCGGATTTCATCAGTGGAGAGCTCGGCTGCATAGGCCAGCACCTCTACCCCGGCGAGCCGCGCCGCGGACAGTGCCTTTGCATAGGCAGGATCGATTTCGGCCGCCGCACGCACCGCCTCGACCCCCGAAAGCCCCACGCAGTAGAGCTGCACCGCCCGGATCCCCGAGCGAGCCAGCGCGGCCAACTCGCGCAAGTGCCGGGCACCGCGACTGGTAGTGGCGTCGGGAAAGGCCGCGATGGGCGAGCCATCGAATCCGAGGGTCACGCTTTTCACCTCGACGTAGGCAGGGCCGCCTGGATACTCAAGGCGAAAATCCACCCGACTGCGTTCGCTGCCATAGGCCACCTCCCGTTTAAGCGCGGTAAAGCCTGACAGCTCGGCTATCACTCCCGCCCGCAAAGCCTCTTCTACCAATGGATTGGCGCGCGCGGTATTGATGCAGGCGATGCGACCCTGCGGGGTTTCCGCCAGCTCCCAGGTGCCCGGCAGCTTGCGTCGCGGATCGCTCGAGCGCTGGAACCACACGCGACCGCCTTCGACCATGCAATTGTGCATCGAACCGGTATTCGGGCAGTGGATACACAGTGGCTCGCCGTCGGCAGTGATGATGTCGGCCAGGAACCTCTTGTAGCGGCGCACCAACCGCCCCTCCTCAAGCGCTGGACTAAAGCGCATCGCCACCCCACTGCCGCAAGCCCACCGCCAGGCGCTCCACCGCTTGCTCGAGACGGGGCAGATCCTGGGTATAGGCGAAACGGACATGACGATTGGCCAGATGCCTGCCGAAGTCGACTCCCGGGGTGATGGCAACGGCCTGGGTTTCCAGCAGGTGGTTGCACAGGGCGTAGGCATCCCCGCCAAAGGCAGACATGTCGGCGTAGAGGTAGAAGGCGCCCTCGGGCTCCACCTCTATGACAAAGCCCAGTTCGCGAAGCGCCGGCAGCAGAAAATCCCGCCGCCTGGCAAAATCGGCACGACGCGCCTCCAGGATGTCCAGGGTGGCGGGCTCGAAGCAGGCCAGCGCCGCATGCTGGGCCAGGGTCGGCGCACTGATGTAGAGATTCTGGGCAAGCTTCTCCAGCTCTCCCACCGCGTCCAGGGGCGCGACCAGCCAGCCCAGCCGCCACCCGGTCATGCCGAAGTACTTGGAGAAGCTGTTGAGCACGAAAGCGCCGTCATCCACTTCCAGCGCGCTGGTGGCCTGCACCCCATAGGTCAGGCCGTGATAGATCTCGTCGACCACCAAGTGGCCGCCACGGCTGCAGATTGCCTGCGACAGTCCCGCCAGCTCCTTGCGCGAGAGCAGCGTGCCGGTGGGGTTCGATGGTGAGGCGACCAGCGCGCCGACGCTGTCGGCGTCCCAGTGATGCGCTACCGCTTCGGCGCCGAGCTGATAACGCTCGGCCGGCCCGACCGGTACCAGCTTCGCCGCGCCCTCCACCAGACGCAGGAAGTGCCGGTTGCAGGGATAGCCTGGATCGGCCAGCAGCCAGTGCCTGCCGGGGTCGACCAGCAGGCTGCTGGCGAGCAGCAGGGCTCCCGACCCACCCGGAGTCAGCAGGATCCGGCGCGGGTCCAGCGAAACGCCGTATCGCTGTGCGTAGAATCCTGCCAGCTTTTCGCGCAACGCGGGCAGGCCACAGGCCGCCGTGTAGCGTGTATGACCCGCGGCCAGGGCGGCCTGCCCGGCGGCGATGATGGGCGCCGCGGTGGGGAAATCCGGCTCTCCGATCTCCAGATGGATCACATCGCGACCCTGCGCCTGCAGTGCCTGAGCCCTGGCCAGCAGCGCCATAACATGGAATGGCTCGATCTCGCGGCTCCGCGCGCTGTAACGAGGGATCATAAAAGCCTTCCGGGAGTCCAAAAGGCGGATTCTACCGAAGCTTTCACGGGCACCGCAGCCGTGGAACATCCGGTAGTGGCGCGTCCGTATCGGTTCTGGTAATTTCGGGCGCTTGCGGTCGCAGGGCCAGCCGTGCTGGCGGTAGATTTCCCAACTGCGCCATGGATTTAGCAAGAGGCGGCCACCATGCCCATCACAAAAGAAACTCAGACGAGCAAACAGTTGGTTCGCGGCTTCCAGCCCTACAAGGAAAATGCGGGTGAGGAATACATGAGCGACGCCATGCGCGCTCACTTCACTGCCATTCTCAACGAATGGAAGCAGGAACTGATGGAAGAGGTAGACCGCACCGTCCACCACATGCAGGACGAAGCGGCCAACTTCCCGGACCCGGCCGACCGTGCCAGCCAGGAAGAGGAATTCAGCCTTGAACTTCGTGCGCGCGATCGCGAGCGCAAGTTGATCAAGAAGATCGACGAGACGCTGCAGCTGATCGAAGATAACGAATACGGCTGGTGCGACTCCTGCGGCGTCGAGATCGGCATCCGCCGCCTCGAAGCCCGCCCCACCGCCAGCCTGTGCATCGACTGCAAGACCCTGGCGGAGATCAAGGAAAAGCAGATCGGTTCCTGACCCTCCGCACGGGGCGCGAGAGCGCCCCGTTCGCTTGTTGCCAGCCCATGCCCTCCCTTCCCTCCTCACTTGCTTCGTCCGGCTACCTCGGCCGCTTCGCCCCAACCCCGAGCGGCTATCTGCATTTCGGATCGCTGGTGGCGGCACTCGCCTCCTACCTCGATGCCCGTGCAGCCGGCGGAACCTGGCTGGTGCGGATGGAGGACCTCGATCCCCCGCGGGAAATGCCCGGCGCCCAGGATGCAATCCTGCGCAGCCTGGAGAACTATGGCTTCGAATGGGACGCAGAGATCCTCTGCCAGAGCGGGCGCCACGAGGCCTACGCGGCCGTGGTCGACAGTTTGCTGGAGCGCGGGCTGGCCTACTCCTGCACCTGCTCGCGCAAGCAATTGGCGGCCTATCCCGGCGCCTATCCGGGAATTTGCCGGGAGCAGCACCATAGTCCGGAGAATGCCGCGATCCGCCTGCGCGTACCGGACGTTGAGTATGGGTTCATCGACCGGGTGCAGGGCCGTTACGCCCAGCACCTCGGCCGGGAGGCGGGCGACTTCGTCATTCGTCGGCGTGACGGGCTGCATGCCTACCAGTTGGCGGTGGTGCTCGACGATGCCTGGCAAGGCGTGACCGATGTGGTGCGCGGCGCCGACCTGCTCGACTCCACCCCACGCCAGTGCTATCTGCAGGACCTCCTCGGCCTGCCGCGCCCCAGGTACCTGCACGTCCCCCTGATCACCCAGCCGGACGGGCACAAGCTGGGCAAGCGCTATCGCTCGCCTCCGTTACGTCCCGACCAGGCGCCGCCGATGCTTCTGCGGGCGCTGCGCGCGCTGGGCCAGCCCACACCCATTGAACTGGACGAGGCATCAGCCAGGGAAATCCTCGCCTGGGCAAGCCGCCACTGGGACGCCGGGCTGACCCCCCGGTGCATGACCCTGGAAGAAGCCCGGCTGTCCTGAGCCGACCCAGGCTCGCATTGCGCCTGCCGCCGACAAGCGCTTTCCGTTACCATCCTGCCACTGAGCCAACGGGTGCCCCATGTATATCTATCGACTGGTGCTGATCCTGGTGGTGGGAATCTACCTGTTTTCTCCCGCGATCATGGATTGGTGGATCACTTCGGACGCGGCCTGGTATCGACCCTACCTGTTGTGGCTGATTCTCATCGTCGTCACCTTCATCCTGCAGAGCAGAAGCGATGCTGACCAGCTTTAACCTCAGCGACCTGCTTCTGATCAGTGCCGCCTACCTTTTCCTGCTGTTTGGCATCGCCTGGTGCGCCGAGCACGGCCTGATCCCACGCGGCCTGATCCGCCATCCGCTCACCTACACCCTGTCGATCGGCGTCTACGCCAGCGCCTGGGCCTTCTATGGCACCGTCGGTCTGGCTTACCAGTACGGCTATGGCTACCTGGCTACCTATCTCGGCGTCAGCGGAGCCTTTCTGCTGGCGCCAGTGCTACTGGCGCCGATACTGCGGCTGACACGCACCTACCAGCTGTCGTCCCTGGCGGATCTGTTCGCCTTTCGCTTTCGCAGCACCTGGAGCGGCACCCTCACCACGGTGGTAATGCTGCTTGGCATGCTGCCGCTCCTGGCGCTGCAGATCCAGGCGGTGGCCGACTCCATCGGGATCCTTACGCTGGAGCCTCAGCCCGAGCGGGTGGCGCTGATGTACTGCGTCATGGTGATGCTGTTCACCGTCCTGTTTGGCGCCCGGCATGTGGCCTCGCGGGAGAAACACGAAGGACTCGTGTTCGCCATCGCTTTCGAGTCGCTGGTCAAATTGCTGGCCCTGGGCGCGATCGGCCTCTATGCCCTGTTCGTGGTCTTTGAAGGGCCTTCCGGGCTGGAGACCTGGCTGACCACCAACCAGACCGTGCTCAACGCACTGCACACGCCGCTGCAGGAAGGGCCCTGGCGAACCATGCTGCTGGTGTTCTTTGCCGCCGCGCTGGTCACGCCGCACATGTACCACATGACCTTTACCGAGAACATCGAACCACGCACCATGCTCACAGCCAGCTGGAGCCTGCCACTTTTCCTCCTGCTGATGAGCCTGGCGGTGCCCTTGATCCTGTGGAGCGGGCTGGAGCTCGGGGTGAACACCTCACCGGAATATTTCAGCCTCGGCATCGGCATGAGGGTGCAGAGCGAAACCCTGGTGCTGCTGGCCTACATCGGCGGGCTGTCGGCCTCCAGCGGCCTGATCATCGTCAGCACCCTGGCGCTTTCTGGAATGGTGCTCAACCACATCGTCCTGCCGGTCTACCAGCCCCCGACCGAAGGCAATATCTACCGCTGGCTGAAATGGACACGCCGTTGGCTGATCGTGGCGATCATCGTGGCCGGGTACGCCTTCTACCTGCTGCTCGCCAGCCGGCAGAGCCTGACCAACCTGGGCAGCGTGGCCTACGTCGGCATGCTGCAGTTCCTGCCCGGCGTGCTCTGCACCCTCTACTGGCCGACAGCCAACCGCCGTGGCTACATCGCCGGCCTCAGCGCGGGCACCGGAGTCTGGCTGTTCACCATGCTGATCCCGTTGTTCAACACCAACATGCTCCATCTGCCGTGGATCGAGAGTCTCTACGTGCTCGACGAAACCACCTGGCACCTGACCGCCGTGGCCTCCCTGGCGATCAACGTGCTGGTCTTCTCGCTCGTTTCGCTGTTCACCCAGGCGACCCCGGAAGAAGTGCGTGCAGCCGAAGCCTGCGCGGTGGAAAACATCCGCCCCACCCAGCGCCGCGAACTGGTCGCCGTCTCGCCGCAGGAGTTTGCCGCTCAACTGGCCAAACCCCTCGGCGCCCGGACCGCGCAGAAGGAGGTCGAGCAGGCGCTGCGCGAGTTGCACCTGCCGTTCGATGAGTACCGACCCTACGCGCTGCGACGGTTGCGCGACCGCATCGAGGCGAACCTGTCGGGACTGATGGGACCCAGCGTGGCGCAGGATATCATGAAGAATTTCCTGCCCTACAAGGACAGCACCGAGGGATTCGTCAGCGAGGACATCCACTTCATCGAAGTCCGCCTGGAAGAATACCGCTCCCGTCTGACCGGCCTGGCGGCCGAGCTTGACGCCCTGCGGCGCTATCATCGCCAGACCCTGCAGGAACTGCCCATGGGCGTCTGCTCGCTGGCCAAGGATCGCGAAGTACTGATGTGGAACCGCGCCATGGAGGAACTGACGGGCATTACCGCGCAACAGGTGGTCGGCTCGCGCATCACGATCCTGCCAGAGCCCTGGCGCGGGCTGCTCGAAGGTTTCATCGAGCAGCCCGACGAACATGCGCACAAGCAGCGCCTGACGCCGGACGGCACCACGCGCTGGCTGAACCTTCACAAGGCAGTCATTGATGAACCCATGAGCCCCGGCAATACCGGGCTGGTCCTGCTGATCGAGGACGGCACCGAGACCCAGTTGCTCGAAGACCGCCTGATCCACTCCGAACGCCTGGCCAGCATCGGCCGCCTGGCCGCGGGTGTGGCCCACGAGATCGGCAATCCGGTCACCGGCATCGCCTGCCTGGCGCAGAACCTGCGCGAGGAGCGCGAAGACGATCAGGACATCGCTGAAATCAGCAGCCAGATCGTCGAGCAGACCAAGCGGATCTCACGCATCGTTCAGTCATTGATGACCTTCGCTCATGCCGGGGCGCATCAGCGTCAGCTCTATCCGGTGAGCCTCGCCGAGGCGGCCCGGGACGCCATCGCCCTGCTGTCGCTGAATCGCCAGGGTCCGGATGTCCACTTCGTAAACCTGTGCGACCCTGCTCATCTGGCCGAGGGCGACTCCCAGCGCCTGGCCCAGGTGCTGATCAATTTGCTGTCGAATGCGCGCGACGCCTCGCCTCCGGGCGGCACCATCCGCGTTCTCAGCGAAGCCGGCGAACAGAGCGTGTTCCTTTGCGTAGAGGACGAGGGAAGCGGCATTTCCCGCGAGATCCAGGACCGCCTGTTCGAGCCGTTCTTCACCACCAAGGACCCGGGCAAAGGCACCGGGCTGGGCCTGGCTCTGGTCTATTCGATCGTGGAAGAGCATTATGGCCGGATCGATATCGACAGCCCGACCGACCCGGCCAGCCAGCGCGGCACCCGTTTCCGGATCAGTCTCCCACGGTATGTCGACGCGACACCCGCTGAGGGATGACGCCGCCTGGCGCCCGCTCCTGAAGATCGTCGAGAGAAGGTTCTGATGTCCCATATCCTGATAGTCGAAGACGAAACCATCATCCGCTCGGCCCTGCGCCGGCTGCTCGAGCGCCACCAGTATCAGGTCAGCGAAGCCGGTTCGGTGCAGGAAGCGCTGGAGCGCCACACCCCGGCCGAGTTCGACCTGATCATCAGCGACCTGCGCCTGCCCGGGGCACCCGGCACCGAGCTCATCCAGCACGCTGGCGAGCGGCCGGTGCTGATCATGACCAGTTACGCCAGCCTGCGCTCGGCGGTGGACTCCATGCGCATGGGCGCGGTGGATTACATAGCCAAACCGTTCGACCACGACGAGATGCTTCAGGCGATCGAGCGGATCCTCAGCGAACAGCCCAGCGGCCAGGCGCCCACCGCCAGCGCCGTGCCGCAGAGCGCGACCGCCGGGCAGACGGACCTGGGCATCATCGGTCGCTGCGCGCCGATGCAGGATCTGTTCGTGAAGATTCGCAAGGTGGCCCCGACCGACTCCAACGTGCTCATCCTCGGTGAGTCCGGCACCGGCAAGGAACTGGTCGCGCGGGCGCTGCACAACCTGTCGCGGCGGGCGAAGTCTCCAATGGTATCGGTCAACTGCGCTGCGATCCCCGATACGCTCATCGAATCGGAACTGTTCGGCCATGAAAAGGGTGCCTTCACCGGCGCCACCGCCGGACGCACCGGACTGGTCGAGGCCGCCCACGGCGGTACGCTGTTTCTCGACGAGATCGGTGAGCTGCCACTCGAAGCCCAGGCAAGATTGCTACGGGTGCTTCAGGAAGGCGAGATCCGCCGTGTCGGCTCGATCCAGTCGCAGAAGGTCGATGTCCGCCTGATCGCCGCGACCCACCGCGACCTCAAGACGCTGGCCAAGACCGGGCAGTTCCGTGAAGACCTCTACTATCGCCTCAACGTCATCGCCCTACGCCTGCCTGCGCTGCGCGAGCGCGAGAGCGATGTCCTGGAAATCGCCGATGCCTTCCTGGTCCGCCAGGCTGAACGCCTCGGCCTGGAGCGTCTCAGCTTCGCCCGGGATGCACAGATGGCCATCCTCCGCTATTCCTGGCCCGGTAACGTGCGCGAGCTGGAAAATGCCATCGAGCGGGCGGCCATCCTCTGCGAGAAGCCGGAGATCACCGCCGAGCACCTGGGCATCGATGTCGAACTGGAGGAAATGGACGCCTCCTACGAAGACAGCGGGCGCCATCCGGCAACCAGCGACAGCAGCAGCAACGAGCCGACCGAGGACCTGTCGCTGGAAGATTACTTTCAGCACTTCGTCCTTGAACACCAGGATCACATGACTGAAACCGAGCTTGCCCGCAAGCTCGGCATCAGCCGCAAATGCCTCTGGGAGCGCCGTCAGCGATTGGGTATTCCGAGGCGCAAGACCGGCACTGGCGAGTAACGCAACGCACGCATTCTGTTACCGAAGCGTAACGACGCCGGGGCCATCGGTAACAGAAATCCCGCCTCTGCCGGATCCGGATACCGTCAAAAAGTCACAACGCATTGATTTAAAAGGATTATCTGCTGTTGGCACGGTGCCTGCTTATAACTGGAACAACAACAATAAAAGCAGAAGACATAATAAGAACTACACGTAACGGCTCCAGCACAATAACGACAAGAATGCGGAGACGAGGCTAACTGATTCTTTTGGAGAGGAAGCATCCTCCAGCCAGGCCGAGAAGAACAAGAAACTGCATGAGCAGCACTTGATCTGGTTGAATGAGGAAACATCAGCGTCCAAAGGTATCCGTTTGCTCTTGCCCCGATATGGGGTGACCCGGAGGCTCCGGCCCGAGGGCGAGTGACAATAACAACAACAGACTCGAAGACGACACGCAACAGACTTGAAGGGAGCCTCGGCTCCCTTCGCTGCGTCTGGGCCATTGCCCGCCACATCCCTGCGCAGCAGTGCTAGAATCGAGCCCTGCAGCACAACCGGACCGTCTTGGCAAGCATCGAAGCAATGTCGACCGGTCCGGGCTGCCTCCCATTCCGTTGCACAGAATCCCTCATGCTGAAGAAGCTGTTCCAGTCCTTTCGTTTGCCCCTGCGTCGCCTGCCGCACCAGCGTCATGCGCCGGAAACCCTCACTGCCCGCCAGCACAGCCTGCGCCGGCAGGACATCAGTCGTAACGCAGTCAGCGTGGTGGAGCGATTGCAACAGGCCGGGTACGAGGCCTATGTCGTTGGCGGCTGCGTACGGGACTTGCTGCTGGAGATCGAGCCCAAGGATTACGACGTGGCCACCAGCGCCACGCCTGAGCAGGTGCGGGCGGTGTTCCGCAACGCTCGCGTGATCGGCCGGCGCTTCAAGCTCGTGCATGTCCACTTCGGACGGGAGATCATCGAAGTCGCCACCTTTCGCGCCGAGCATCCCGTCGACGACGAGGATGATCACCTTGCGTCGCGCAACGAAAGTGGTCGACTGTTACGCGACAACATCTACGGCACCCTGGACGATGACGCCCAGCGCCGTGACTTCACCATCAACGCGCTGTACTACGATCCGAGCAGCGAACGCATCGTCGATCACACCCACGGTATGCAGGATATCCGCAATCGGCTGATTCGCCTGATCGGCGACCCCGAGCAGCGTTATCAGGAAGACCCGGTCCGGATGCTGCGCGCGGTGCGTTTCGCAGCCAAGCTGGATTTCGACGTCGAGCGGCACAGTGCCGAACCCATCCGGGAGCTGGCGCCTCTGCTCGAAGGCATTCCCGCGGCGCGTCTTTTCGATGAGACGCTCAAGCTGTTCCTGGGCGGCAATGCCGAGCACACCTATGACCTTTTGCGTCACTACGACCTGTTCGCGCCCCTGTTTCCCGCCACGGCCGAGGCGCTCGAGGACAACCCCGAGTACACCGACCGATTGATTCGCCAGGCGATGATCAACACCGATCTGCGCATCGAACAGGGCAAGCCGGTCACCCCGGCGTTTCTCTACGCCGCGCTTCTCTGGCCCGCCCTGCCCGCCCGGGTACAGGAACTGCAGGACAGTGGCATGCCGCCGATTCCTGCGATGCAGGAGGCTGCCCACGACATTCTCTGGGAACAGTGCCAGCGCACCGCCCTGCCCAAGCGCTTCTCGATTCCTATGCGGGAAATCTGGGACATGCAGGAGCGGCTTCCGCGCCGTCAGGGTCGACGCGCTGACCAGCTGATGGAAAATCCGCGCTTCCGCGCTGGCTACGACTTCCTCCTGCTGCGCGAAAGCGCGGGCGAGCAGACCGGCGGCCTTGGCGATTGGTGGACCCGCTATCAGGAGGTCAACGAGAGCACCCGACGCACCATGATTCGCGAGCTCAGCGGCGATAAAGGAGCGGCAGGCGCGCCACGCAAGCGCCGCCGCAGTGGCCGGCGGCGCAGCGACGGCGCGGCGGAATAGCCATGCAGCGCGCCTACATCGGCCTCGGCAGCAATCTCGCCGAACCGCTCGCGCAACTGCGCAGCGCTCTGACTGCTCTCGAAGGCATACCCGCCTCCAGGCTGGTCGCCGTATCCAGCTTCTATATCAGTGACCCGCTGGGTCCGCCCGACCAGCCACGCTACGTCAATGCGGTCGCCGCGCTCGACACCAGCCTTGCCGCGCTGGAGTTGCTCGACGCCCTGCAGACCATCGAGCGCGACCAGGGCCGGGAGCGCAAGGCCGAGCGCTGGGGCCCACGCACCCTCGACCTCGACATACTCCTGTTCGGCGACCAGCTCATCGACGAACCCGGGCTCAAGGTGCCGCACTACCACTTGCAGGCCCGGCCTTTCGTGCTCTATCCACTGGCAGATATCGCCCCGACCAGCCTGCGCCTCGCTGACGGCCGAACACTGCCCGACCTGCTCAAAGCCTGCCCTTTCGAGGGCCTCGAGCGTCTGAGCGAGCCGGTAACGGCCTTGGTAACAGCGCCGGTAACACGCGGCGATTGACTTCTATCCGACCCATCGGGACTATAAGCGCCCCTGCCCGAATGCATGCTCAGGGGCATTGCGCTGCTTTTCGCACCGATAGACGGGCTCCGGCCCATCACCATAAAAAGAGTGCGCTACGCCGCGCCACCGTGACGAGAGGACGACATCATGTCCGAAGTAACCCTGACCACGCTGCAGGCGCAAAAGCGTGAAGGCAGCAAGATCGTCATGCTCACCTGCTATGACGCGATCTTCGCCAGGACCGCCTGCGAGGCCGGCGTCGAAATGCTGTTGGTGGGAGATTCGCTGGGAATGGTACTCCAGGGCCACGACAGCACCCTGCCGGTCAGCCTGGACGACATGGCCTACCATACGGCCTGCGTGAAGCGCGGCAACCGGGGCGCCATGATCGTCGCCGACATGCCCTTTATGGCTAACGCCACCACGGAACAGTGCCTGCACAGCGCCGCACGCCTGATGCAGGCCGGAGCCCAGATGGTCAAGCTCGAAGGTGCGGCCTGGCTGGCCGAATCGACTCGGCTGCTGACCGAGCGCGGGATTCCCGTTTGTGCTCACCTGGGCCTGACACCCCAGTCGGTCAATCTGTTCGGCGGTTACAAGGTCCAGGGCCGGCAACAGGAGGCCGCGCAGCAATTGCTCGACGACGCCCGCGCGCTGGAAGCCGCCGGGGCGGCCATGCTGCTCGTGGAATGCGTGCCCAGCGACCTCGGGGCGCGCATCGCCCAGGCCGTGGAGATTCCGGTGATCGGCATTGGTGCCGGCGCCGGCACCGACGGTCAGGTGCTGGTGATGCACGATATGCTGGGCCTGTCCCTCAGCGGCCGAACGCCGAAGTTCGTGCGCGACTTCATGCAGGGGCAGAACGACATATCCTCCGCCATCGCCGCCTACAGCCGCGCGGTCAAGAGCCGTGCCTTCCCGGCCAAAGAACATGAGTTTACCGCATGAGAACAGTGACCACCGTTGCCGAGCTGCGCGCAGCGCTGGAAACGGCTCGGGGTAAAGGGCGATCCGTTGCCCTGGTACCGACCATGGGCAATCTGCACAGCGGCCATATCGCCCTGGTGAAGCGAGCTCGCGACGAGGCCGGGCTGGTGGTGGCCAGTGTCTTCGTCAATCCCCTGCAATTCGGTGCCAACGAGGATCTGGACAGTTATCCGCGTACGCTGGCGGCCGACCAGGAAAAGCTCCAGTCAGCCGGGTGTGACCTGCTGTTCGCTCCGACAGTCGAGCAGATGTATCCCCACGGTCAGCAGCAGCTCACCCGTGTCAGTGTGCCGCAAGTTTCCGAAGGCCTCTGTGGCGGGAGCCGTCCCGGTCATTTCACAGGGGTCGCCACGGTGGTCTGCAAGCTGTTCAACCTGGTGCAGCCGGATGTCGCCGTGTTCGGTCAGAAGGATTTCCAGCAGTTAGCGGTGATTCGTCGCATGGTCCGCGATCTCGACATCCCGGTACGCCTCATCGGCGAGCCTACCGTGCGTGCCGCGAACGGCCTTGCGCTCTCATCACGCAATGGCTATCTCAGCGCCGCCGAGCGCGACCTCGCCCCGATCCTCTATCGAGTACTGACGACCCTGGCCGACCAGATCCGTCAGGGTCGCCGCGACCACGCCGCCCTGCTGGCCGAGGGCCGGGCTTCGATCGAGGCCGCCGGCCTCCAGGTGGATTACCTAGAGTTGCGCGATGCCCTGAGCCTGGAGACGGCCACCGCCGAGAGCCGCCAACTGGTGCTGCTGGTGGCGGCCTTTATCGGCCGCACGCGCCTGATAGACAACCTTCAGCTGGACCTCGACAGCCTCGAGTGACACCTTGTCGCCCATCGCCTTGCTAGCCCAGCAGGCTTCGGGCACACTTCGCGCGCTTGCGCCACCGAAGAGGAATAACCCGCCATGCACGCCATCATGCTCAAGGCCAAACTGCACCGCGCCCAGGTGACCCACGCGGTCCTCGACTACGAAGGCTCCTGTGCCATCGATGGCGACTGGCTGGACCTGGCCGGGATCCGCGAATACGAGCAGATCCAGATCTACAATGTGGATAACGGTGAGCGCTTCACCACCTACGCCATCCGCGGTGAAGAAGGCTCGAGGATCATCTCGGTCAATGGTGCTGCCGCGCACAAGGCCGGCGTCGGGCATCGCCTGATCATCTGCGCTTATGCCCATTACAGCGAAGCCGAGCTGGCAAGCTTCAAGCCGCATGTCCTTTACATGGGCGAAGATGGCGGGCTCAGCCACACGAGCAATGCCATCCCGGTGCAGGTCGCCTGAGTGCCCCTCGCCGATGAAGCCCGGACCGGTTTCCGGGCTTTTTCATATCGGCGTTCAGTGAAATAGTTGGTAACGTGGAACGCGGAGCACCGGTTCTCGGTCTGAGCAAGGTCGACGGCGCCGGGACGGCGCCGTCTTCGCCTCTGGTGAAACCGGAGCGATCCACGCTCCCTGTGGTCAGGACCGACCGCAGGACGTTTCAGCACGATCCGGGCAGGCACCATCGACATCGATAGGAACAGGCCCTGGCCCGCTACGCAAAGGAAGCCGCATTCCCATGACCTCTTACTACCAGCAACCTCTCGACGTAACGGCCCTGCCCTCTTGGAAGGCCCTAAAAGAACATCGCCTGGGCATGCAGAATTTCCACATGCGCGAGGCGTTCGAGGCCGATCCCAAGCGCTTCGACGAATTCTCCACGGCCTGCTGCGGGCTGTTTCTCGACTATTCCAAGAACCTGATCAACAAGGACACCCTGCAGCTACTGATGAACCTTGCGCGCGAGGCCGGCGTCGAGCAGGCGGCCCACGCGATGTTCAACGGCGAAGCGGTCAACGTATCCGAGCACCGGCCCGCCTTGCATACCGCCCTGCGTCGGCCCATGGGCGATTGCCTGGAGATTGACGGCCGCAACATCCTGCGTGATGTCCACGGCGCGCTGGCCCAGATGACCGATATCGTCTCGCGCATCCATAACAATCTGTGGCGCGGCTTCAGCGACAAGACCATCACCGACGTGGTGAACATCGGCATCGGTGGGTCCTTTCTCGGCCCGCAGCTGGTTTCCGAAGCGCTACTGCCCTTCACCCAGCAGCAGGGCGGCGTACGCACCCACTACTTGGCCAACATCGACGGCAGCGAGTTTCGCGAAGTCACCGCCAAGCTGAACGTCGAGACCACCCTGTTCATCATCTCCAGCAAGACCTTCGGCACACTGGAAACCCTGAAGAACGCCCAGGCAGCTCGCACCTGGTATCTGGGCAAGGGCGGCACCGAGGAGAAGCTGTACCGGCATTTCATCGCAGTCACCAGCAACAAGCAGGCAGCGATCGAATTTGGCATCCGGGAAAAGAACATCTTCCCGATGTGGGACTGGGTAGGCGGTCGTTACTCGCTGTGGTCGGCGATCGGTCTGCCCATCGCCCTTGCCATCGGCATGTCCAACTTCAAGGACCTGCTGTCAGGCGCTTACAGCATGGATTGTCATTTCCTGCACGAGCCGTTCGAGCGAAACATGCCGGTGTTGCTGGCGATGTTGGGAGTCTGGTACCACAACTTCTGGGATGCCCAGACCTACGCTTTCCTGCCCTACGACCATTACCTGCGCAACTTCGTCAAACACCTGCAGCAGATGGACATGGAGTCCAACGGCAAAAGCGTGCGCCAGGACGGTACGCCAGTGTCCTGCACCACCGGCCCGGTGATCTGGGGAGGCGTTGGCGCCAACGGTCAGCATGCCTATCATCAGTTGCTGCACCAGGGCACCCCGGTGATTCCGGTCGACTTCATCGTGCCCGTGGTCAGCCACAATCCTGTTTCCGATCATCACGAGTGGCTGTATGCCAACTGCCTCTCCCAGAGCCAGGCGCTGATGCGCGGCAAGACCGGGGAGGAAGCCGAAGCCGAACTCCGCGCCAAGGGCTTGCCCGAGGACGAGGTCAGGCGACTGGCCCCACACAAGGTCATTCCCGGGAATCGTCCGTGCAACACCCTCGTGATGGAGAGCATCAGCCCCGGCCGACTTGGCGCCCTGATCGCCCTCTACGAACACAAGGTCTTCGTGCAAGGCGTGATCTGGGGTATCAATTCCTTCGACCAGTGGGGCGTGGAGCTGGGCAAGGAGCTGGGCAAGAACGTCTACAACCGGTTGGTCAGCTACGACGCACCACCGGCCGACGACTCCTCCACCCAGGGCCTGATCGACTATTTCCGCGGCCGTCACCGCGGCTGAGGCTCGCTTGCAAGCGAAGCCTCAGCTTTCCGCTTGCAAGCCGCCGCGCACCGTCTTAGCGTGGCCGCATGCTTCCTTCCCCCCGCCGCTACATCGAATCCCAGGTGCTGGGCCTGACCGGCCTGGCCTTGGGCGGCATCGATTATGAAAATCCCCGTGGTGAGCCCGGCCTGTTCGGTCCGGACTCGGTCTGCTGGAAGGTGCATGGCGATTTCAGCTGCATGATGATCGGCGGCATCTCGGCCTTGCTGCTGCAAGCGATGCACCCGCTCGCGCTGGCAGGCGTCTGGGATCACTCCAACTTCCGCGAAGACCTGCTCGGCAGGTTGCGCCGCACCGGCCAGTTCATAGCCGCCACCACCTACGGAACCGAAGCCGACGCCGCACGGCTGATCGAACGAGTCAAACTGATCCACTGTCATGTGACGGGGTTTGCCCCGGATGGCCGACCTTACGCGGCCTCCGACCCTGCACTGCTGACCTGGATCCACGTGGCCGAGGTGAGCAGTTTTCTCAACGCCCATCTGCGTTACCTCAATCCACGCCTGCCGGAGCCTGACCAGGATCGCTACTTTGAGGAAACCGCCCGGGTTGCCGAACGCCTGGGTGCCCGCGACATTCCGCGCAGCCGTCGGGAAGTGGCCGAGTATTTCGAGGGCATGCGCCCGGCGCTGTGCTGTGACGAGCGCACCCGCGAACTGGTGTGCATCCTCATGGAGGCGCCTGCGCCTTCCCCGCAAACCCGTCCATTCGGGATGCTGTTGCGCCACGCCGGCGTCGACCTGTTACCCGACTGGGCCGCTCGGGAGCTGGACCTGAGCAAGAGCGCACTGGAGTCGCGCCTGATCCGCGCCGGCGTCAGGAGTTGCACGCCGGTGCTGCGCTGGGCCGTGCGCAACGGCTCGGTGCACCGCGCCAGACGCCGCATGGGATTACCGGAGAGACAGCCGCTCGATTGAGAGCGAACACCAACCGGACATGCGTCAGGACTGGCTGAGCCCGATGAGTCCCGGAGACAGGCAATGCACCGCTGAGCCCCACCCCCTGGAGCATGACAAGGCCAAAAAAACCCCCGCCCGGACCGGCCGGACGGGGGCTCGTACAACGCCTTGGTCAGTTGAGGGTTTCGAGACCGTCAGCCATCACATCGCGAACCCCATCTACCGAGCGGGCCTCGGCAATTGCAGCTTCCTTTTCAGCTTCGCTGGCCACGGTGCCAGACAGCGATACCACACCGTCGACTGTCTCTACGGTGATGTCCATGCCCGGAGTCGAGCCTTCAGTCAGCAGGGCGGTCTTGACCTTGGTGGTGATCCAGGTGTCGGAGCCGGCGTCACCGGCATCAGCGAAAGCGGCACCAGCCAGGGGCAGGCTCAGTGCAGCGGTGATTACGGCGGCAGTCATGGATTTGCGCATTTTCATGGTGAGCTCCTCTTCATTTTCTCTTCAAAATAGACCACTGGTCGATTTACTAATTCAGAGCAACTCGGATGCCAACTTCTACAAGATCTTAAAACCATTAAAAATCAGGAAGTTATGACAAAAACCCCACCTCGGGGCAATGCGTTCTGCATGAGTGGCGGAAGAAGTAGTATGCAAGTTGCATAACCTGCCCCTGCTTGGAGAGAGGCAAAAAAAGGGCCCGAACGGGCCCCTTTCTTCATTGCGGTGTTCAGACGCCCGAGGCTTCAGCCGCCGCAACGTCCTTGATCGACAGCTTGATGCGGCCGCGGTTATCCACGTCCAGCACCAGTACCTTGACCTCTTCGCCTTCCTTGAGCACATCGGTGACCTTCTCGATGCGCTGTTCGCTGATCTGCGAAATGTGCACCAGGCCGTCCTTGCCCGGCAGGATGTTGACGAAGGCACCGAAATCCACGATCCGCTCGACCCGACCCAGGTAGATCTTGCCGATCTCCGCCTCGGCGGTGATCGCCAGTACCCGCTGCTTGGCTGCTTCGGCGGCTTCCTTGGTTTCGCCGAAGATTTTCACCGCGCCGCTGTCATCGATGTCGATCGAAGCCTTGGTCTCTTCACAGATCGAACGGATGGTAGCGCCGCCCTTGCCAATGACGTCGCGGATCTTGTCGGAGTCGATCTTCATCGCCAGCATGGTCGGCGCGTTGGCCGACAGTTCAGCGCGCGACTGCCCGATCACGGCATTCATCTGACCCAGGATGTTCATGCGCGCTTCGAGCGCCTGATCCAGGGCAATCTCCATGATTTCTTCGGTGATGCCTTGGATCTTGATATCCATCTGCAGGGCAGTGATGCCACCGGCGGTGCCGGCCACCTTGAAGTCCATGTCACCCAGGTGGTCCTCGTCACCCAGGATGTCGGTCAGGACCGCGAACTTGTCGCCTTCCTTGACCAGGCCCATGGCGATACCTGCCACCGGTGCCCTCATGGGAACACCGGCGTCCATCAGAGCCAGCGAGGCGCCACAAACCGAGGCCATGGAGCTCGAGCCGTTGGATTCGGTGATTTCCGAGACCACGCGGATGCTATAGGGGAAGGCATCATCCTTCGGCAGCATGGCCTGCACGCCACGACGCGCCAGGCGTCCATGACCGATCTCGCGACGACCGGCACCGCCCATGCGACCGCACTCACCCACCGAGAACGGCGGGAAGTTGTAGTGCAGCATGAAGCTGTCCTTGCGTTCGCCTTCGAGGGTATCGAGCAACTGGGCGTCGCGCGCAGTACCCAGAGTAGCCACTACCAGCGCCTGGGTTTCACCACGGGTGAACAGCGCCGAACCGTGAGTCTTGGGCAGCACACCCACTTCGATCTTAAGCGGGCGCACGGTGCGGGTGTCGCGACCATCGATGCGCGGCTTGCCGTTGACGATGTTCTCGCGAACGATGCGGTATTCGATCTCGCCAAAGGCATCCTTCACCTCACTGGCAGACGGCTGACCCTCGCCTTCACCAGCGAGCTTAGCTACCACCTGCTCGCGGAGCTCGTCCAGGCGCGCATAGCGATCCTGCTTGATAGTGATGGTATAGGCGTCGGACATCGCCTCGCCGAATTCGCCACGGATGGCTTCGAGCAGCGAGGTGTTTTCCGGGGCCGGCTCCCAGTTCCAGGCCGGCTTGCCTGCTTCGGCAGCGAATTCCTTGATGGCCTGGATAACGGTCTGGAACTCTTCATGGGCGAAGAGCACGCCGCCGAGCATCTGGTCTTCGGTGAGCTCTTCGGCTTCCGACTCGACCATCAACACGGCCGATTCGGTGCCGGCTACCACCATGTCCAGGCGCGATGCCTTGAGCTGCTCGTAGGTGGGGTTCAGCAGGTAACCGGTTTCCTCGTGGAAGCCGACACGGGCCGCGCCGATCGGGCCGCTGAACGGGATGCCGGACACGGCCAGCGCGGCCGAGGTGCCGATCATCGCAGCGATGTCCGGGTCGGTCTTCTTGCTGGTGGAAACCACGGTGCAGACGACCTGGACTTCATTCATGAAGCCTTCGGCGAACAACGGGCGGATCGGCCGGTCGATCAGACGCGAGGTCAGGGTTTCCTTCTCCGAAGGACGGCCCTCACGCTTGAAGAAGCCACCCGGGATGCGTCCGGCGGCGTAGGTCTTTTCCTGGTAGTGCACTGACAGCGGGAAGAAGCCCTTGCCCGGGTCGGCCTGCTTGGCACCAACGACGGTGACCAGCACGCTCACGTCGTCATCGACGGAGACCAGTACGGCACCCGAAGCCTGGCGTGCGATGCGCCCCGTCTCGAGGGTGATGGTCGACTGACCGAACTTGAATTGCTTGATTACCGGATTCACGGTTTTTCCTTCTCTTTGTTGCCTTTGGGAAATCGGATGAACCGGCGGGACTCGGACCCGAACCGATCCTTCACAAAGCTAAAAGCTGGAAGCCAAAGCAGAAAACCCTGAGGTTCTCCGCTTCGGACTTCCAGCTTCTGGCTTCCAGCTAGCTTGCGTCTTAGCGACGCAGCCCCAGACGACCGATCAGGGTGCTGTAACGAGTGGTGTCCTTGCCTTTCAGGTAGTCCAGCAGCTTGCGGCGCTGGTTGACCATGCGGATCAGGCCGCGGCGGGAATGGTGATCCTTGCCGTTGGCCTTGAAGTGGCCTTGCAGCTTGTTGATGTTGTGGGTCAACAGCGCAACCTGCACTTCGGGCGAACCGGTGTCGCCTTCGGCCTGCTTGTACTCGTTAACGATCTGGGCTTTTTCTTCAACGCTGAGTGCCATGATGGGCTCCTTCAATGAACAGGCCGGGATAATCCCGTGTAAGTAAGGAGGTATGACCGTGCCTGCCAACAGCCACCCTCGAAACGCCGTACCAGGGCACGGCGCCATCGGTCATTCCGACCGAATCAGACGACGCGGAGCGACCCGCCCGTCATCGCTCACTTCACCGATACCAATGAAGCGACCGTTGTGATCAATGACCCGCAACATGCCGAACTTTGGAGCCTCTGGTGCCCATACCGGCTGTCCGTGCAGCCAGTAATAGGCGGTGTGCTCCGACAGCCGGATCAGCGGCCAATGCTCCAGCCCACTGTCGACTGGCTGTAGAAAGCGATCCAGCGCCTCTGCACCACCCTCGGCATGGGCCTGCTCGAGTGCTTCGAGAGACACCGCCTGGCCCAATCCGAAGGGACCGGCCTGGGTTCGCCGCAGTTCCGCCACATGGGCACCGCAGCCAAGCGTCTGGCCGATGTCCTCCACCAGGGTCCGCACATAGGTGCCCTTGCTGCAGGCCACTGCGAGCCGCGCGCGGTCACCCTCGAGCTCGAGCAGATCCAGGCGCGCAATGGTAACAGAACGCGCCTCGCGCTCCACTACTTCTCCGGCCCGGGCCAACTTGTACAGCGGCTGCCCATCGCGCTTGAGCGCCGAATACATCGGAGGGATCTGCTGGATGTTCCCTCGGAAACGGCCAAGCGCATCGCTCAACTGCTCCTCACCGACAGCGACAGGCCGACGCTCGATCACCTCGCCTTCGGCATCGCCGGTGGTGGTGGTGACACCAAGCTGAGCACAGGTCTCATAGCCCTTGTCGGCATCGAGCAGATACTGGGAAAACTTGGTCGCCTCGCCAAAACACAGCGGCAGCACACCCGTAGCCAACGGATCGAGGCTACCGGTATGCCCGGCCTTTTCGGCGTTGAGCAGCCAGCGCACCTTCTGCAGGGCGGCGTTGGACGTCAACCCACGGGGCTTGTCCAGCACCAGGATGCCGTCCACCTTGCGGCGAATACGCTTCACTTGTGCCACGCGTTACTCCTCGGAAGGGTCCTGGTGCTTGCGGTCTTCGGCCACGGCACGCTCGATCAGCGCGGTCAGTTCAGCACCGCGCCGCACGCTGGCGTCATAGAGAAAATGCAGTTGCGGCACGGTGCGCACCTTCATCCCCTTGCCCAACTGCATGCGCAGGAAACCGGCGGCGTCCTGCAATACATCCAGGCTGCGCTGGAAATCATCCTGCCCCATGACAGTCAGATAGACCTTCGCATGGGACAGGTCACGACTGACATCCACCGAGGTGATGGTGACCATGCCCAGCCGCGGATCCTTGATCTCACGCTGGATCAGCATCGCCAACTCGCGCTGGATCTGGTCACCGATACGTTGGGTACGGCTGTATTCTTTGGCCATAGATCTGCCTCAAAGCTGCAAGCTGCAAGCTGCAAGCTGCAAGCTGCAAGCTGCAAGCTTGAAATTCGGGCGGCCGCAAAGCTAAACGGCAAGTTCGATCAGCGACGAATCGCCTGTCGAACTTGCCGTTGACGCCTTGCCGCTGCGATTAAAGCGAACGCGCGACCTGGACTTTCTCGAAGACTTCGATCTTGTCGCCGACCTTGACGTCGTTGTAGCTCTTCACGGCAATCCCGCACTCCATGCCGGCACGGACCTCGGCGACGTCGTCCTTGAAGCGACGCAGCGACTCCAGTTCGCCCTCGAAGATCACCACGTCATCGCGCAGTACGCGAATCGGGCGGTTCCGATAGACGTTGCCCTCGATCACCATACAGCCAGCGACCGCACCGAATTTCGGCGAGCGGAACACATCGCGAACCTCGGCGACACCCAGGATGTTCTCGCGAACATCGCTGCCGAGCATGCCCGACAGGGCCTTCTTGACGTCATCGATGATGTCATAGATCACGTTGTAGTAACGCAGATCCAGGCCTTCCTGCTCGACGATCTTGCGTGCGCCAGCGTCGGCACGGACGTTGAAGCCGAACAGTACCGCGTTGGAAGCCAGGGCCAGGTTGGCATCGCTTTCGGTGATGCCACCGACGCCACCGCCGATGACACGAACCTGGACTTCGTCGTTGCCCAGGTCACCCAGGGCACCCTGAAGAGCTTCAAGCGAACCGCGAACATCGGATTTGAGGACCACGTTGAGGGTCTTCTTCTCATCCTGGCCCATGGTCTCGAAGATGTTCTCCAGCTTGGCCGACTGCTGTCGGGCCAGCTTGACCTCGCGGAATTTGCCCTGGCGGAACAAGGCGACTTCACGAGCCTTCTTCTCGTCGGCGACCACGGTGAGTTCATCGCCCGCTTCCGGCGTGCCATCGAGACCGAGGATCTCGACCGGGATGGACGGACCAGCGCTCTTCACTGGCTTGCCGTTCTCGTCGAGCATCGCCCGGACACGACCAAAGTTGGCGCCGCACAGCACCATGTCGCCCTGGCGCAGGGTACCGTTCTGAACCAGCACGGTAGCAACAGGTCCACGCCCCTTGTCCAGGCGCGACTCGACCACCACCCCACGACCGGGTGCATCCGGTACAGCCTTGAGCTCCAGGACTTCGGCCTGCAGCAGCACCGCCTCGAGCAGCTCCTCGACCCCCGAACCCGCCTTGGCGGAAACATGGACGAACTGGGTATCGCCGCCCCACTCTTCAGGGATTACCTGACGTGCGGCGAGATCATGCTTGATGCGATCAGGATCAGCATCCGGCTTGTCGATCTTGTTCACCGCAACGACGATCGGAACCCCGGCCGCCTTGGCATGCTGCACGGCTTCCTCGGTCTGCGGCATCACGCCGTCGTCCGCTGCCACCACCAGGATGACGATGTCGGTCGCCTTGGCACCCCGTGCCCGCATCGCGGTAAAGGCCGCGTGTCCGGGAGTATCGAGGAAAGTGACCATACCTCGATCGGTGTCCACGTGATAGGCACCGATGTGCTGGGTAATGCCACCGGCCTCGCCGGCGGCCACCTTGGCACGACGGATGTAGTCCAGCAGCGAGGTCTTGCCGTGATCGACGTGACCCATGACCGTTACCACGGGGGCGCGGGTGAAGGATTCACCCTCGAACTTCAGCAGCTCGGCGAGCTGTTCTTCCAGCGCGTTGTCGCTGACCAGCTTCACCTTGTGACCGAACTCTTCAGCCACCAGCAGAGCCGTGTCCTGATCCAGGACCTGGTTGATGGTTACCGGAGAGCCCATCTTGAACATGAACTTGATGACTTCGGCAGCCTTGATCGACATCTGCTGGGCCAGCTCGGCCACAGTGATGGTCTCGCCGAGCGCAACTTCACGCACCACAGGGCCGGTCGGGCTCTGGAAGCCATGCTGGTTGCGCTTTTTCGACTTGCCCTTGCCCCGACCGCCACGACGACCGAAACCATCCGCGTCGTCGTCGGCACTACGGGTGGTACGTCCAACCGGAGCCTTGGCCTTGAGCGACGGCCGATGCTGGGCGTGCTTGCGATCACGCCGCTCATCGTCGTCGGTGCGCTTCTCCGGGAGCCGGCGGGGCTCTTCGCGCTTGCGCTCGTCAGCCGGAGGCGGCGGCGCTGCTGGAGCAAGCTCCACCTTCGCCACAGCTGGCTCGGCCGCAGGAGCACTCGCCGCCCGGGATTCGGCCGCGCGGCGCGCCTCTTCCTCGGCGCGTTGACGAGCCTCTTCTTCCGCCTTGGCGCGCGCAGCCTCTTCGGCCGCCCGCTGGGCTTCAGCCTCGCGCTGCTTTTCAGCCTCGAGCTCATCGGGGCTGCGCTTGATGTAGGTCTTCTTCTTGCGGACCTCAACGCTGATGGTCTTGCTACCTGCCACCTTCAGCTTGGTGGTGGTCTTGCGCTGCAAAGTAATCTTGCGCGGCTCCTCGTGACGGTCGCCATGACTGCTCTTGAGGTGCGTCAGCAACGCCTGTTTTTCACTATCGGTCACTACTTGATCAGCGTTGCTGTGCGGCAGTCCTGCCTCACGCATCTGCTGCAGCAGTCGCTCGACCGGTGTGTCGACCACCTGGGCCAGTTCTTTCACCGTGACTTGCGTCATGCATTCTTCTCCTCGGGCCGCTTACTCGAACCAATGGGCTCGGGCAGCCATGATCAACTTGCCGGCACGTTCTTCGTCGATGCCATCCACTTCAAGCAGGTCGTCGATCGACTGCTCCGCCAGGTCTTCGCGGGTGACGACACCGCGTATCGCCAGTTCGACCGCCAGCTCCTTGTCCATGCCTTCCAGCGCGAGCAGGTCTTCTGCCGGCTGGGCGTCGGCCAATTTTTCTTCGGTTGCGATCGCCTTGGTCAACAGACGGTCCTTGGCCCGCGCTCTGAGTTCGTTGACGATGTCCTCGTCGAAACCTTCGATGCCGAGCATTTCCTCCATCGGGACGTAGGCAATTTCCTCCAGCGTCGTGAAGCCCTCGTCGACCAGGGCCTCGGCCAACTCCTCGTCGACCTCCAGCTCCTCGACGAAGCGCTGCATGATGTCGCCGGTTTCCTTTTCCTGCTTGGCCTGGATGTCGGACTCGGTCATGACGTTCAGCGTCCAGCCGGTCAGCTGGCTGGCCAGGCGAACGTTCTGGCCACCACGACCGATGGCCTGGGCCAGGTTGTCTTCGGCGACGGCGATATCCATGGCGTGAGCGTCTTCGTCGACGATGATCGCCGCAACCTCCGCCGGTGCCATGGCGTTGATGACGAACTGCGCCGGGTTATCGTCCCACAGGACGATATCCACTCGTTCACCGCCGATCTCGCCCGATACAGCTTGGACTCGCGAACCACGCATGCCGATGCACGCACCCTGCGGATCGATTCGCTTGTCTTTCGAGCGCACGCCAATCTTGGCCCGCGAACCGGGATCACGCGAAGCCGCCATGACTTCGATAAGACCCTCGGCAATCTCCGGGACCTCGATGCGGAACAGTTCGATGAGCATCTGTGGCGCGGTGCGCGACAGGATCAGTTGCGGACCGCGGTTCTCGCTGCGAATTTCCTTGAGCAGGGCGCGCATGCGGGTACCCACCCGGAAAGTCTCGCGAGGAATGATGTCTTCGCGAGCCAGCAGCGCCTCGGCATTGTTGCCCAGATCGACGATCACATTGTCCCGGGTCACTTTCTTCACTGTGCCGGAGATGATCTCGCCGACGCGATCGCGGTAAGCATCAACCACCTGCGCGCGCTCGGCCTCGCGGACTTTCTGCACGATGACCTGCTTGGCGGTTTGTGCCGCGATGCGACCGAATTCGATGGACTCGATCTTTTCTTCGATCACCGCGCCCACTTCGATGCCGGGGTGCTGCTCCTGGGCATCCTCGACAGTGATCTCCGCCGACGGATTCTGATACATGATGTCTTCAACCACGGTCCAGCGGCGGAAGGTCTCGTAGCTGCCACTGACGCGATTGATCTCGACCCGCAGGTCGACCTCGTCGTCGTAACGTTTCTTGGTTGCCGTGGCCAGCGCGGTTTCCAGCGCTTCGAATATTACTCCAGGCGGCACGCCTTTCTCATTGGAAACCGACTCAACTACCAGCAGTACTTCTTTGCTCATCGAACGCCTCGCCTATTGCAGTCCCTTTAAGACCCGCAATTCACTCAAACCGGGGAATGATGTTGGCCTTGTCGATCGCATCGATCGGCAGGAGATATTCGTGATCCTCAACGAGCACCACCACTTCCTGCTCCTCTACCCCGCGAAGCAGGCCCTGAAAATTGCGTCGCCCCTCGAAAGGCATGCGCAGCTTGATCTTCACCTGCTCGCCGGCATGAGCCGCGAACTGCTCGAGGGTGAACAAGGGCCGATCCATCCCCGGGGATGACACTTCCAGGGTGTATTCGGCACTGATGGGATCCTCTACATCGAGCACGCCGCTGAGTTGCCGGCTGACCTTCTCGCAATCCTCGATGAGGATCCCGTTCTCATGGTCGATGTAGACACGCAACAGGGAATGCCGTCCCTGGGGAAGAAACTCGATGCCCCAGCACTGATACCCGAGGGCTTCGACAACTGGCGACAGTAAAGCCTGCAACTGTTCTAGCTTGCTGGACAATGGAGTTCCTCGCGCTTGATCTAGAAACGAAAAATGGGCGAAACGCCCATCCCTTGGGTCACCCGTCAATGCCGGCGACCTGGCTTAGCTAACAAAAAGCCCCTGTAGTAGGGGCTTCTCGAAAAACTGGTTGCGGGGGCTGGATTTGAACCAACGACCTTCGGGTTATGAGCCCGACGAGCTACCAGACTGCTCCACCCCGCGTCAAAGTAGGGCACGAATAATAAAGCAACCTCAAGCCGAGGTCAATCAATGCCTGAAAACAAGAAAGCCCGCTTTCGCGGGCCTGCCTGTTTGGTACCGAGGAGGGGACTCGAACCCCTACAGCCTATGGCCACTACCACCTCAAGGTAGCGTGTCTACCAATTCCACCACCTCGGCAAAAACCCTTACTGTACCGGGGCTTGCGGAACATCTCCGCCCGAACCTGCGGGACCGCGAGATTCTAGCACCGGAACATCATCCTCGACAGGCTGGCTGACGGGAATCTCCAACACCGCAGGATCCGGCAAGCCAGCCCGGGAGACCTGATCCGCTTGCCGCGTGGCAAAGTAGGCCAGACCCAGACTGGTGACGAAAAAAACGGCCGTCAGTATACCAGTAAAGCGACTCAGAAAGGTAGCACTACCTTGGCTCCCAAACACGGTGGCCGAAGCCCCCGCGCCAAAGGAGGCACCAGCGTCCGCCCCTTTACCCTGCTGCAGCAGCACCAACCCGATCACCGCAAGAGCGACCAGCAAGTGCACTACGATAATAACGGTCTGCAACATCTGTTATTTCCCAACGGCACGACAGATCGCACCGAAATCTTCTGCACTCAACGAGGCACCTCCAATCAGGCCCCCATCAATATCCGGCATGGCAAACAGCTCTGCCGCATTCTGCGGCTTGACACTACCGCCGTAAAGAATCCTGGTGCCAGCCGCGACCAGCGAGTTCGCCTTGTTCAGGCGCGCCCGAATGGCAGCGTGCACTTCCTGAGCCTGCTCCGGCGAAGCTGTCAGCCCGGTCCCAATGGCCCAGACCGGCTCGTACGCGACAACAGCCTTCTCGAACACGCCAATACCCAGCGGCCCCAATATCGCCGTCAGCTGCGCCTCGACAACTTCGAACGCCTTACCGCTTTCGCGCTGCTCAAGCGTTTCCCCTACACAGAGTATCGGCTTGAGACCACAGGAAAGTGCAGCTTCGAACTTGCGCCGAACAATCTCGTCACTCTCCCCGAGCAGCAACCGCCGCTCGGAATGCCCGACGAGAACCCACTCACAACCCAGGTCTGCCAGCTGCTTCGGCGAAACCTCGCCGGTCAACGCACCGAAACCCGCGTCAAAAGCACAGTCCTGGGCGCCGAGCTCGATCGTACTGCGAAACAATCCTTCATGGACCTGCCCAAGGTGCACAGCGCTCGGGAAAACAGCGAGCTGAACAGCCTCCGGGACATCCATCGCGGCGAGGTCCTGAACCAGCCCGGCGACACTTGAGCGGGTACCGTTCATCTTCCAGTTACCAGCCACCAGTGGTCGGCGCATGAATCACCTCGTCCGTCAAAGTGGGCGCAGATGTTAATCTGCAAAATCTCGACTGGCAAGCCTCAAACGCAACTTCTCGCTACGACTTCAGCGAGCTGCTCGGCATAGCCACGCACCAGGACCGCATCGTCGCCCTCGACCATGACACGCACCAGCGGTTCGGTACCCGATTTACGCAACAAAACCCGCCCGCGACCGGCCATTTGAGCGGTGATTTGATCACTGGCAGCCTGTACATCCGGATGCGACACTGGGTCTTCCCCTCCCTCCAAGCGCACATTGATGAGCACCTGAGGGCACTTCTTCAGCGCCATGCGCTCTTCGGCCAGGGTCTGACCGCGACGTCGCAGCGCCCTGACCACCTGCAGCGCTGCGATGATGGCGTCGCCCGTGGTGGCATGCTGGGCGCAGACGATGTGCCCGGAATTCTCGCCACCCAGGCTCCAGTTGCGTTTGAGCATCTCGGACATGACGTAACGGTCGCCGACTTTCGCCCGGACGAAAGGGATATCGCGCGCCTTGAGTGCGAGCTCCAGCCCCAGGTTACTCATCAGAGTCCCGACCACCCCACCTTCGAGCAGACCACGTTCCTGCAGGTCCGCCGCGATGATGAACAGTAACTCGTCGCCATCGACCACGGAGCCGGCATGGTCGACCATCATTACCCGATCGCCGTCCCCATCAAAGGCGATACCCATGTCTGCACCGTGCTCGAGGACCGCCTTCTGCAGCTGCACGACATGCGTCGAACCCACCTCGGCGTTGATGTTGAGGCCATCGGGCTGTGCGGCAATGGTGACCACCTGGGCCCCAAGCTCGCGAAAGACACTTGGCGCCACCTTGTAGGTCGCACCGTGGGCGCAGTCGAGCACCAGCTTGAGACCCGCCAGGTCCGTACTGGTCGGCACGCTGCTTTTGCAATACTCGATATAGCGTCCGGCCGCATCGTTGATCCGCGATGCCTTGCCGAGCATCTCGGACTCCACGACCTCCATGGGCGTATCGATGAGCTCCTCGATGCGAAGCTCGATATCGTCCGGAAGCTTGGTGCCCTTGCCAGAGAAGAACTTGATGCCATTGTCGTAATGGGGATTGTGCGACGCACTGATCACGATCCCGGCATTGGCGTGGAAGGTTCTGGTGAGATAGGCCACCGCAGGCGTTGGCATTGGACCCAGCAGCAGCACGTCGGCGCCGGCCGCTGACAGTCCAGCCTGGAGCGCGGATTCGAACATGTAGCCGGAGATACGGGTGTCCTTGCCCACCAGAATGCGGCACTTGCCCTGGCCGGCGAAGGCTTTGCCAGCTGCCCAACCCAATTTGAGCATGAACTCCGGAGTGATCGGATGCTGACCGACGCGTCCGCGAATGCCGTCGGTACCAAAATACTTTCGTGTCATCAGAACATCCTAGTCCGCTGCCTCAATCGCAGCCACCATTCGAACCACGTCAACCGTTTCAGCGACGTCGTGAACTCTTACTATCCTTGCCCCCTTGGCCACGGCCAATGTCGCCAGGGCAAGGCTGCCGCTGAGCCGACCGCCAACGTCCCGCTCCAGGACCCTGCCGATCATGCTTTTGCGCGACACGCCGACAAGCAGTGGTCGACCGAGCACGCTCAAGCGTTCGAGATGCTTGAACAGACTCAGGTTGTGCTCGAGCGTCTTGGCAAAGCCGAACCCGGGATCGATGAGGATACGCTCCAGGGCGATACCACCTGCCTGGCAGGCCTCCATGCGCGCCTGCAGAAACCCGACCACGTCATTGATCAGATCGCCATAGCGAGGGTCCTCTTGCATATCGCCAGGCTCCCCGAGCATGTGCATCAGGCAGACCGGCAGGCCTGTCTGTGCTGCAGCCTCGATCGCGCCGTCCCGGCGCAGCGCACGGACGTCATTGATCAGTCCAGCGCCGCAACGGGCACTGTCGAGCATGACCTGCGGACTGGAGGTATCTACTGAAACTATGACGTCCAGCTCTGCGCTGATCGCTTCGACGATGGGCAGTACCCGATCGAGCTCTTCGTCCACCGAAACCGGAGGCGCGCCCGGGCGAGTCGACTCCCCCCCCACGTCTATGAGTGTCGCCCCGGCGGCAAGCATCGCCTCGGCATGACGCAGCGCGGCATCGCGCTGAAAGAAGCGACCGCCGTCCGAGAAGGAGTCTGGCGTGACGTTGAGAATCCCCATCACCTGCGGACGGGACAAATCAAGAACCCGGTTGCCGCAAGGCAACCGGGTCTGGTGAAGCGCATCACTCATGTTCAATTCAATGCTCGCCCGCGGGGCCTCCGATAGGCGACTCAGGACGCTCTCCGCCTTCGGACTGAGCCGAAGTTCCGGAAGCGCCTGTACCACCTTCCCAATCGCGCGGCTCTCGCGGCACGCGCCCAGACATGATGTCCTCGATCTGATCGGCATCGATGGTCTCGTACTTCATGAGGGCCTGCGCCATCACGTCCAGCTTGTCGCGATTTTCAGTCAGCAGGCGCTTGGCTGTGCCGTAGCAATGATCGATGATGCTCCTCACTTCCTCGTCGATGACCCGAGCGGTTTCAGCGGAAACATTTCCATGCTGCGAGCCAGAGCCGCGACCAAGGAAGACTTCATTCTCTTCCTCGGCATACATCAGCGGACCGAGCTTTTCCGAAAGCCCCCACTTGGTCACCATATTCCGAGCCAACTGGGTAGCACGCATGATGTCGTTGGAAGCGCCGGTGGTGACGCCCTCGAAGCCGAGCGTCATCTCTTCGGCGATACGACCGCCGAACAACGAACAGATCTGGCTGGTAAGTGCGCGCTTGGACAGGCTGTAGCGGTCCTCTTCGGGGAGGAACATGGTGACCCCGAGAGCTCGACCACGCGGAATGATCGACACCTTGTAGACCGGGTCATGCTCAGGCACCAGACGACCGATGATTGCATGGCCCGCTTCGTGATAGGCGGTGTTCAACTTTTCCTTCTCGGACATGACCATCGACTTGCGCTCAGCGCCCATCATGATCTTGTCCTTCGCCAGTTCGAACTCGCGCATGTCGACGATACGCTTGCCGGACCGGGCCGAGAAAAGCGACGCCTCGTTGACCAGGTTCGCCAGATCCGCCCCGGAAAAACCGGGCGTGCCCCGGGCAATCAGCGCGGGATTGACGTTGTCACCCAGCGGCACCTTGCGCATGTGCACCTTGAGGATCTGCTCGCGACCGCGAATGTCCGGCAGCCCTACCACTACCTGACGATCAAACCGACCGGGACGCAGCAGCGCCGGGTCGAGCACGTCAGGGCGGTTGGTCGCAGCGACGACGATGACGCCGTCATTCATCTCGAATCCATCCATCTCGACGAGCAACTGGTTCAGCGTTTGCTCCCGTTCGTCATGGCCACCCCCCATGCCCGCGCCGCGATGACGACCGACGGCGTCGATTTCGTCGATGAAGATGATGCAGGGCGCATGCTTCTTGGCCTGATCGAACATGTCACGCACACGGGAGGCGCCCACGCCCACGAACATCTCGACGAAGTCGGAGCCGGAAATGGTGAAGAAAGGCACCTTCGCTTCACCCGCCACCGCCTTGGCCAGCAGCGTCTTACCGGTGCCGGGCGGGCCGACCATGAGAACGCCCCGGGGGATGCGACCACCCAGACGCTGGAACTTGCCCGGATCACGCAGGAATTCGACGAGCTCTGTCACGTCCTCCTTCGCTTCGTCGCAACCTGCGACATCAGCGAAGGTCGTTTTGACCTGGTCTTCAGAGAGCAGGCGTGCCTTGCTCTTGCCAAAGCTCATCGGACCACCCTTGCCGCCCATACCGCCCTGCATCTGGCGCATGAAGAACATGAACACCGCGATGATGACCAAAATCGGGAAGCTCGCCACCAGCAACTGGGTCCAGATGCTCTGCTGCTCAGGCTGTTTGCCCTCGATCTGCACGTTGCTATTGATCAGGTCGCCGATTAGCCCGCCATCCTGAATCGCGGGCCGAATGGTACGGAACGACTCGCCATCGGTTCGGCGACCGGTTATCACGAAGCCGTCCACGGTTACCCGCTCGACGCGCCCTTCCTTCACCTGCTCGATGAAATCCGAGTAAAACAGGTTCTGCGGCTCGGCGGGGCTTGAGAAGTTGTTCATCACCGTGACAAGCACCGCGGCGATGATCAACCATAAAATCAGATTCTTTGCCATATCGTTCAATTAACTACCCTCTCGAGCGCGCGGCGAACCGCTTTACGGCCAGCCATACTTGCAATCTACGTTACTACAGCTGCCGGCACCCGGCTCATATATCGTCTGTAACGCTTTATTAGCTTACATCAATCGTCACGACCAACCCTTCGACCCTACAAAAGGCTGATTCGATCTCAGCCGTCGAGTTCCGATTCGCCCTTCGCCTCCTCGCGACCATCGCCTCAACCTGATCGACGTCAGCCCTGTTTACCTACATGGGTGCCAAATCTGAAATCACAAGGCTCCGGCTCGTCGCCGATTGCCTCGAGAAGCTGCGGCAACACCTCACCGCCGGTAAAATCGTCCAGTACGAAGGGCCACATCCGGAATGCTGTACGCCACCAGAATGTCCGATGCGCAACTCCTTACCTGTGCGGCCCGCGACCTCTCGGTTACACTAGCCGACTTTTTTGAAATTGCGACGCAAGGGTCAATTATGCCGCTCACTACGGAGCAGAAAAAGAAATACCGCGCCATCGGCCATCATCTGAAGCCCGTGCTGATAGTGGCCGAAAACGGCCTGAGCGAAGGCGTGCTGGGCGAGCTCGAGCGTGCGCTCAGCGATCACGAGCTGATCAAGGTTCAGTTCCGTCTGCCGGAACGGGATGATCGTCGTGCGCTGATGGCAGAGCTCTGCCAGGCTGGCCGCTGTGAACTGGTACAGGCGATCGGCAAGGTGGCGCTGGTGTATCGCCGCAACGCCAAGCCCAACAAGCAGCTGTCCAACGTCCATCGTCACCAGGCCTGACCCCTGCGGGCACGTCCTGCATCAGGCGCGACAACGTCCAGAGGCGTTCCTCTAGACGTCGCGCCCAGTCCCGGGTATCGGCTGGATGACCAGCATCAGGCCGAGCACGGCAATGGCCATATAGCTGAACAACGTCCAGTATCCGGGTAGCAGGCCGTCAGCCAGCAGATAGAGGGCGGCCAGCGCCGACACCGCCACGAGGATCTGCCCACGCAAATCCTTCCACAAGGACGTCACGCCCTGAGACCGTACCAGCACCATCGCCTGCAGCGCGGCGCAGGCGGCGGCCAGCCCCACCATGAGGGGCCGCAGGCTGCTGGCGATGTCCTCCACCAGCAGCGGAGCCAGGCCGGTCCGCTGAGTGATCGCCGGAAGCATCACGAACTGCAGCAGCCACAGCCCGCCGACCCAGAAGGTCTGCGCGAGCTGCCAGCTGATCGCACCCGCTCCCGGGCGCGGCGAGTCAAACGTGCCGGACTTCAACGATCTCGTACTCGACCACACCACTCGGCGTCTTGACTGTCACGACATCACCCTCTTCCTTGCCCACCAGGGCCCGAGCGATGGGCGAGCTCACGGAAAGCTTGCCCTGCTTGATGTCCGATTCGTCATCCCCGACGATCTGATAGGTGACGGTCTCATCGGTTTCCACGTTGGCAATGTCCACCGTGGTACCAAAGATGACCTTGCCGGTATGAGGAATCGAGGCGATATCGATGACCTGGGCATTTTGCAGCCGGCCTTCGATATCGCGGATACGCGCCTCGACCATGCCCTGCTGTTCGCGAGCCGCATGGTATTCGGCATTCTCCTTCAGGTCGCCCAGTTCGCGCGCCTCGGCGATCGCCTGGGTGATCTGCGGACGGAGCACCGACTTGAGGTGCTTGAGCTCTTCCTCCAGGGCCTGGGCGCCCTGGACCGTCATCGGGAACTTGGTCATGTAGTGACTCCTGCATGAAGATCCTGCAGGCGGCGCACGGTCCTTTCGGGGCCGAATTTGATCGCCTCACAGATTGCCTGAGCACCTGCGATGGTCGTGGTGCAGGGAATCTTGTGCTGCAGGGCGTTGCGACGAATAGAGTAGGAATCGGCGATGGACTGCCGGCCTTCGGTGGTGTTGATGATCAGGCTGACTTCGTCGTTCTTGATCATGTCGACGACGTGCGGCCGACCTTCGGTCACCTTGTTCACGCGACGAACAGGGAGACCGGCCGCCTCGATCAGGCGCGCAGTACCGCTGGTGGCGACTACATCGAAGCCGAGTTCGACCAGGCTCCTGGCGACGTCGGCCACCATGGGCTTGTCATCGTCACGCACGCTGATGAAGGCTGCGCCACTGGTCGGCATGATTTCGCTGGCACCCAGCTGCGCCTTGGCGTACGCCTCGGCAAAACTGTCGCCGATGCCCATGACTTCGCCGGTCGACTTCATTTCCGGGCCAAGGATGGGGTCCACGCCAGGGAACTTGGCAAAGGGGAAGACTGCTTCCTTGACGCTGAAATAAGCCGGGATCAGTTCGCGGGTAAAGCCGGCTTCTGCCAGGGTCTTGCCGGCCATCACCCGGGCGGCAACCTTGGCCAGCGACTCACCGACGCACTTGGAGACGAAGGGCACCGTACGGGAGGCACGCGGGTTGACCTCGAGGACGTAGATGTCTTCGCCCTGAACCGCCATCTGCACGTTCATCAGGCCGACCACGTTGAGCTCCAGGGCCATCTTTATGACCTGGTCACGAATCACGTCCTGAATGTTCTGCGGCAGCGAGTAGGCCGGCAGCGAGCACGCCGAGTCCCCGGAGTGGACGCCGGCCTGTTCGATGTGCTGCATGATCCCGCCGATGACCACGGTTTCGCCGTCGCTGATGGCATCGACATCCACCTCGATGGCGCAATTGAGGAAGTGGTCGAGCAGAACCGGGCTGTCATTGGAGACCTGAACCGCCTCGCGCATGTAGCGCCGGAGCTCTTCCTCGTCGTAGACGATTTCCATGGCCCGCCCACCCAGCACGTAGGAAGGGCGAACCACCAGCGGGTAGCCGATGGCCTTGGAGGCGGCGATGGCCTCGTCTTCGCTACGCGCGGTCGCGTTCTCAGGCTGACGCAGGCCGAGGCGCTGGACCATCTGCTGGAAGCGCTCACGGTCTTCGGCGCGGTCGATGGCGTCGGGACTGGTGCCGATAATCGGCACGCCCGCCTCTTCCAGCGCGCGGCAGATCTTCAGCGGCGTCTGGCCGCCGTACTGCACGATCACGCCCCTGGGCTGTTCTACGCGCACGATTTCCAGCACATCTTCCAGGGTCACCGGCTCGAAATACAGGCGGTCGGAGGTGTCATAGTCGGTGGAAACGGTCTCCGGGTTGCAGTTGACCATGATGGTTTCGTAGCCATCTTCGCGCATCGCCAGCGCCGCATGCACGCAGCAGTAGTCGAACTCGATGCCCTGGCCGATCCGGTTCGGGCCCCCGCCGAGAATCATGATCTTTTCACGGCTGGACGGGTTGGCCTCGCACTCTTCTTCATAGGTCGAGTACATGTAGGCGGTATCGGTGGCAAACTCCGCCGCGCAGGTATCCACCCGCTTGTAGACCGGCAGCACCTTGAGCTTGTAGCGATGGCTGCGCAGGTTCTTTTCCGTTACGCCAAGCAGCTTGGCCAGGCGTGCGTCAGAGAACCCCTTGCGCTTGAGTTTGCGCATCAGGCGCGTATCGATGGAGGACAGACCCAGGGTCTTGACCTTCTCCTCCTCCTTCACCAGGTCTTCGATCTGGACAAGGAACCAGGGGTCGATCTTGGTCAGCGCGAAGACTTCGTCGATGGTCTTGCCGGCACGGAATGCGTCCGCCACGTACCAGATACGCTCGGCGCCAGGCACGGTCAGCTCGCGCTTGAGGGTGCTCTGCGCTTCGCTGTCGTCGAAACTCAGCTTCGGGTCGAACCCCGTCGCACCAACCTCGAGCCCGCGAAGCGCCTTTTGCACCGACTCCTGGAAGGTGCGCCCGATGGCCATGACTTCGCCGACAGACTTCATCTGCGTGGTCAGGCGGGCATCAGCCTTGGGGAACTTCTCGAAGGCGAAACGCGGGATCTTGGTGACGACATAATCGATGGACGGCTCGAATGAGGCCGGTGTCTGTCCGCCGGTGATGTCGTTGGACAACTCATCCAGGGTATAACCCACGGCCAGCTTGGCGGCGATCTTGGCGATAGGGAAACCCGTTGCCTTCGAAGCCAGCGCCGAGGAGCGCGACACCCGCGGGTTCATCTCGATGACAACCATCCGGCCGTCTTCCGGATTGATACCGAACTGGACGTTCGATCCGCCGGTTTCGACGCCGATCTCACGCAGTACCGCCAGCGAGGCGTTACGCATGATCTGGTATTCCTTGTCGGTCAGCGTCTGGGCCGGTGCAACGGTGATGGAGTCACCGGTGTGCACGCCCATCGGATCGAAGTTTTCAATGGCGCAGACGATGATGCAGTTGTCCTTCTTATCGCGGACAACCTCCATCTCGTATTCCTTCCAGCCGATCAGCGACTCATCGATCAGCAGTTCGCTGGTCGGAGACAGATCGAGGCCGCGCGAGCAGATCTCCTCGAACTCCTCGCGGTTGTAGGCGATGCCGCCACCGGTGCCGCCCATGGTGAAGGACGGCCGGATGATGCAGGGGTAGCCGACCTTGTCGAGTACACCGTAGGCCTCGTCCATGCTGTGGGCGATGCCCGAGCGCGGGCATTCCAGGCCGATGTCGCGCATGGCCCTGTCGAAGCGTGAACGATCCTCGGCCTTGTCGATGGTATCGGCGTTGGCACCGATCATCTCGACGCCGAACTTCTGCAGGACGCCGTGCCGCTCGAGATCCAGCGCACAGTTCAGCGCAGTCTGGCCGCCCATGGTCGGCAGCAGCGCATCGGGGCGCTCCTTCTCGATGATCTTGGCCACGGTCTGCCATTTGATCGGCTCGATGTAGGTCGCGTCGGCCATCGACGGGTCGGTCATGATGGTGGCCGGGTTGGAGTTCACCAGGATCACCCGGAAGCCTTCTTCGCGCAGGGCCTTGCACGCCTGGGCGCCCGAGTAATCGAACTCGCACGCCTGGCCGATGACGATGGGACCGGCGCCAAGAATGAGGATGCTTTGAATGTCAGTACGTTTTGGCATGGTTCTCTCGAATTCTGTATTCGGCTGCAGGCTTAGCGGCGCTTGGCCATGGCATCGATGAAGCGGTCGAACAGGGGCGCCACATCATGGGGCCCGGGACTGGCTTCGGGATGTCCCTGGAAACTGAACGCCGCCTTGTCGGTACGCTCGATGCCCTGCAGGCTGCCGTCGAACAGCGACTTGTGCGTCGCCCGGACGTTGCCCGGCAGCGAGTCTTCTTCCACCGCAAAGCCATGGTTCTGGCTGGTGATCATCACCACGCCGGTATCCAGGTCCTGCACGGGATGGTTGGCGCCGTGATGGCCGTGGCTCATCTTCACCGTCCGCGCGCCGCAGGCCAGGGCAAGCAGCTGGTGTCCCAGGCAAATGCCGAACACCGGGACCTCGGTTTCCAGCAGCTCCTGGATTGCCCGGATCGCGTAGTCGCAGGGTGCAGGGTCGCCAGGGCCGTTGGCGAGCAGCACGCCGTCAGGGTTCAGTGCCAGCACTTCGCTGGCGGAGGTCTGCGCCGGAACGACGGTCAGACGGCAGCCGCGAGCCACCAGCATCCGCAGGATGTTGTACTTGACGCCATAGTCGAAGACGACCACGTGATACGGCAACTGCTCGGCCGGCACTTCGTCGTGGCGATTGGTTTCGAGGCACCAGACGCTGGAGCGCCACTCATAACGCTCCTTGACCGAGACTTCCCTGGCCAGGTCCATGCCCTTGAGCCCCGGGAAGCTACGCGCCAGCTCCAGCGCCTTCTCCTCGGTGGCGTCGTCACCAACCAGGATGCAACCGTTCTGCGAACCCTTTTCGCGAAGAATGCGGGTCAGTCGACGGGTGTCGATATCGGCGATGGCGACCGTGCCGTTCTCCTTCAGGTAATCCGGCAGCGACTGCTGATTTCGCCAGGAACTGGCCAGCAGCGGCAGGTCGCGGATGATGAGGCCGGCCGCCCACACCTGGAAGGACTCGGCGTCGTCCGGATTGACACCGGTGTTGCCGATGTGCGGATAAGTGAGGGTGACGATCTGCTTGGCATACGACGGATCAGTGAGGATTTCCTGATAGCCGGTCATGGCGGTATTGAACACCACCTCCCCAATGGTATGCCCATCGGCGCCGATGGATTCGCCGCGAAAGATACTGCCATCGGCAAGGGCGAGAATGGCTGGCTTAGTCAAGAGACCTCCGTAGATCAAGGCTGAAGCAGACGCAGAGTGTAAAAAAGCGGGATGACGTATGAAGGTCATCCCGCTTTTGTTTGATCAGAGCCATTTCTGCGTAACTTTTAGTGGACACACTAAAGCGGGCAATATACAGAAAACCTCAACGGGCCGCCAGCAAGGCAGGACAAAAGGCTCGTCGAGCAAGAAAGCCGCTGGAGGCCCAAGGCCGGACCAGTGCAAACCAGCCCGTTCAACCTTCAGCCTTCCAGCGCGCTCGGACTTACCTCAAACCCAGCACATCCTGCATGTCGTACAGGCCCGCTGGCCGGTCCTGCAACCACAGCGCGGCGCGAACGGCGCCCCTGGCAAAGGTCATGCGGCTGGACGCCTTGTGGGTAATTTCGACGCGCTCGCCTTCGGCGGCGAACAGTACGGTGTGGTCGCCCACCACGTCGCCCGCGCGCACGGTGGCAAAACCGATGGTTTCACGCGCGCGCGCGCCGGTCTGACCCTCACGCCCATAGACCGCCACCTTCTGCAGGTCGCGCCCGAGCGCCTGCGCGACCACCTCGCCCATGCGCAACGCCGTACCCGAAGGTGCATCCACCTTGTGCCGGTGATGGGCCTCGATGATCTCGATATCCACCTCGTCACCCAGCACTCGCGCAGCGGTATCCAGCAACTTCAAGCAGAGATTGACGCCAACGCTGAAATTGGCCGCAAAGACAATCGGGATGTCCTGCGCCGCATCGGCGAGGCGCTGCCGCTCTTCGGCGCTGAATCCCGTGGTGCCGATCACCATCGCGCGCCCGGCACGGCGGCAGACTTCCACATTCCTGAGGGTCACGCTGGGATGGGTGAAGTCGATCACCACATCGAAATCCTCGACCACCCGCTCCAGGTCGCCGATCAGCGGTACGCCGATGCGGCCAAGTGCCGCCAGCTCGCCCGCGTCGGCACCCACGAGGGTACTGTCCGGCCGGTCAACCGCGGCGGTCAAGCCCGCACCTTCCGCCTGGCATACCGCCTCGATCAGCGTCTTGCCCATCCGTCCAGCGGCGCCCATTACTGCAACTCTTCTCATCAAACAGCCTCAAGCCTCAAGCCTCAAGCCTCAAGCACAAGCCCAGGCCTCAAGCCAGAGCCCATGCCGGGTCCGTAGCCTGAAGCCCGCAGCTTCCAACTTGCTGCTTGCCGCTGAATTAAAGATCGCCGAAAAACCGCTTCACACCCTCAAACCAACCGCTGGCCTTGGGTGAATGCGAGGTATCGTCGCGCAGGGTCTTGCGGAAGTCCTCGAGCAGGTCCCGCTGGCGCTTGTCCAGGTTCACTGGGGTTTCGACCGCGACGCGACACATCAGATCACCCGGCGCACCGCCACGAACCGGCGCCACACCCTTGCCACGCAAGCGGAACAGCTTGCCGGTCTGGGTGCCCTCGGGGATTTTCAGCTTGACCCGCCCATCGAGCGTTGGCACCTCCAGCTCTCCGCCCAGCGCCGCATCGGTAAAACAGATCGGCACATCGCAATACAAATGCTTGCCGTCGCGCTGGAAAATGGGGTGCTCACGCACGCTGACCACGACATACAGATCGCCGGCCGGCCCACCCAGACTGCCCGCCTCGCCCTCGCCCGACAGCCGGATGCGGTCACCCGTGTCGACACCCGGGGGCACCTTGACCGACAGCGTCTTCTGCTCCTCGACCCGGCCGTGACCATGGCAGCTCCCGCAGGGGTCGGTGATCATCTTGCCGCTACCCTGGCAGCGCGGGCAGGTCTGCTGCACGGAGAAGAATCCCTGCTGCATGCGAACCTGACCAATACCTCCGCAAGTGGTGCAGGTGACCGGCGTCGTGCCCTTCTTGGCGCCTGTGCCATCGCAGGTCTTGCACTCGGCCAGGGTAGGTACGCGTATGGTCACGGTGGTGCCGCGAACCGCTTCCTCCAGATCGAGCTCGAGGGTGTAACGAAGGTCGCTGCCCCGATGGGAACCGCCACGCGCATTGCCCCGAGCGCCGCCGAAGAAGTCGCTGAATACGTCGCCGAAGATATCGGAAAAATTTGCATTGCCGTAGCCGGCACCGCCTCCGCCCATGCTCGGATCGACTCCGGCGTGGCCGTACTGATCGTACGCAGTACGCTTGCTAGCGTCGGAGAGCACTTCGTAGGCCTCGTTGGCTTCCTTGAAGTTGTCCTCCGCCTCCTTATCCCCAGGATTACGATCGGGATGGTATTTCATCGCGAGGCGGCGGTAAGCCTTTTTCAGCTCCGCTTCGCTGGCGCCGCGCTCAACACCCAGCACTTCGTAATAATCGCGTTTGGCCATAACTTTCCTGAACCTCGTTTGGTCGCCTCCCGGGGACGACAGGCTGCCCGTTCCCAACGCTGCAGGCCGCACCCCAGACATCGAATGGGAGCAGCCCGCGCTCAAAAGCCGGCAATCCTACCAGATCAGCCCTCCAGACACGCCAACGCGGGAGCAGGCCCCCGCGTCAGGTATCGGGTCCGCCACCACCAGGGTGACGAACGGGAGCGGAAGCCAAGGGCTTCCCGGACAGCCTTACTTGTTGTCCTTCACTTCCTCGAACTCGGCATCGACCACGTCGTCACCGGCCTGCCCGTTCTTGCCAGCTTCCTGACCCTCGGCGCCCTGCGGCTGCTCGGCGTACATCTTCTGCGCCAGCGGCGTGGTGGCCTGGGACAGAGCCGCCATCTTGGCATCGATTTCTTCCTTGTCGTCGCCTTTGATGGCCACTTCCAAGGCAGCGATGGCCGCCTCGATGGCCGACTTCTCGTCGGCGCTGGCCTTGTCGCCCGCCTCGGTCAGCATCTTGCGCGAAGCATGCACCAGCTGATCGCCCTGGTTGCGAGCCGAAGCCAGCTCCTCGAACTTGCGGTCTTCCTCGGCATTGGCCTCGGCGTCACGCACCATCTGCTGGATTTCCTCCTCGGACAGACCCGAGTTGGCCTTGATGACGATGGACTGCTGCTTGCCGGTGGCCTTGTCCTTGGCGGACACGTGCAGGATGCCGTTGGCGTCGATGTCGAAGGTGACCTCGATCTGCGGCACCCCGCGCGGCGCCGGCGGGATGTCGGCCAGGTCGAAGCGGCCCAGCGACTTGTTCTGCGCGGCCTGCTTGCGCTCGCCTTGCAGCACGTGGATGGTCACCGCGCCCTGGTTGTCGTCGGCGGTCGAGAACACCTGCGATTTCTTGGTCGGGATGGTGGTGTTCTTCTCGATCAGCGGGGTCATCACCCCACCAAGGGTCTCGATGCCCAGGGTCAGCGGGCTGACGTCCAACAGCAGCACGTCCTTGACGTCACCGGCCAGCACGGCGCCCTGGATGGCGGCACCCATGGCCACGGCTTCGTCCGGGTTGACGTCCTTGCGCGGCTCCTTGCCGAAGAACTCGGCCACGCGCTTCTGCACCAGCGGCATGCGGGTCTGGCCGCCGACCAGGATCACGTCGTCGATCTTGCCCACGTCGATGCCGGCATCCTTCAGCGCGATGCGGCACGGCTCGATGGTGCGCTCAACCAGGTCCTCGACCAGCGACTCCAGCTTGGCGCGGGAGATCTTCACGTTCAGGTGCTTCGGACCGGACGCGTCTGCGGTGATGTACGGCAGGTTGACGTCGGTCTGCTGGGCGGACGACAGCTCGATCTTGGCCTTTTCGGCGGCTTCCTTCAGGCGCTGCATGGCCAGCGGATCGCCCTTGAGGTTGATGCCGCTCTCCTTCTTGAACTCGTCGACGAGGTAGTCGATCAGGCGAATGTCGAAGTCCTCGCCGCCAAGGAAGGTGTCGCCATTGGTGGCCAGCACTTCGAACTGGTGCTCACCGTCGACTTCGGCGATCTCGATCACAGAGACGTCGAAGGTACCGCCACCCAGGTCATAGACGATGATGGTGTGGTCGCCCTTGGCCTTGTCCATGCCATAGGCCAGCGCCGCAGCGGTCGGCTCGTTGATGATCCGCTTGACGTCCAGGCCGGCGATGCGGCCGGCGTCCTTGGTGGCCTGGCGCTGGCTGTCATTGAAATAGGCCGGTACGGTGATCACCGCCTCGGTGACGGACTCACCCAGATAATCCTCGGCGGTCTTCTTCATCTTCTTCAACACTTCGGCGCTGATCTGCGGCGGGGCCATCTTTTCGCCCTTCACCTCGACCCAGGCGTCACCGTTGCCGGCCTTGGCGATGGTGTAGGGCACCATCTGGATGTCCTTCTGTACCACATCTTCCTCGAAGCGACGGCCAATCAGGCGCTTGACCGCGTAGAGGGTGTTCTGCGGGTTGGTGACCGCCTGGCGCTTGGCCGACTGGCCCACCAGGGTCTCGCCGTCGTTGGTGTAGGCGATGATGGAAGGCGTGGTACGCGCGCCTTCGGCGTTTTCCAGCACCTTGACGTTACCGTTCTCCAGGATCGCCACACAGCTATTGGTGGTGCCCAGGTCGATACCGATGATCTTGCCCATTTATCTCTCTCCAAAACATGCCGTGCCGCGTAGGCACTGGCGAATCATTCGAATGCTTGACAACCAGATGGGGGGGTTGCGAAAAATTTCAAGCCTTCTCGTCAATTGAAGGCTGAGGCTGCGAAGGCGCCTTGCTGACCACGACCATAGCCGGTCGCAACAGGCGACCGCTCAGCAGGTAGCCTTTCTGAAACACCTTGAGCACGCTGTTGGGCTCGACCTGATGGCTCTCTTCCATCGCCATGGCCTGATGATGTTCGGGGTTGAAGGGCTCGCCCACCGGGTCTACCGCCTGCAGCTGATGGCGACCCAGGGTGTCGTGGAGCAGCTTGAGGGTCAGCTCGACACCTTCGCGCATGGGCTTGATCGACTCGTCGTCAGGATTGGAGAGCTCCAGTCCGCGCTCGAGACTGTCGACCACCGCCAGCAGGTCGCCAGCGAATTTCTCCAGCGCGAACTTGTGTGCCTTCTCGATATCCTGCTCGGCGCGGCGGCGTATGTTCTGCAGCTCGGCCGCCATGCGCAGCGACTGATCCTGGGCGGTCGCCAATTGCTCCTCCAGAGCCTCGACACGTGCAGCCAGATCCTCGCCGCGCTCGACGCCGCCCTCTTCACTGGCATCCAGGTTCTGGTTATCAAGGTTCTGCTCGTCAGCCATGGGTTCCTCCTGTGGATCGGTTTGCGGGCGCTCGCCCTCGCTTGACCGCCAATATGGGGACGCTGGCGCAAGCTTCAAGGGCAGGGACCATTTACCTGCAACGCGCGAGTCGTCGGCGCCGGCTGGTCCGCCGCACCGTCCCTCGCCGATCTCTTGCACCGCACCTTGCGACAACTGTATAAATACACAGCATATCTCGTCGCGGAGACCCGCTCATGCTGGTTCAACTCTCCATTCGCAACTTTGCCATCGTCGACCACCTCGATCTCGAGCTGCGCCGCGGCATGAGCGTCATCACAGGCGAAACCGGCGCCGGCAAGTCCATCATGCTGGGCGCACTCAGCCTCGCGCTGGGTGACCGGGCCGACAGCGGCGTGGTTCGCCCGGGTGCAAGCCGGGCCGACATCCTCGCAAGCTTCGACCTCCAGGAAATCCCGGACGCACGCAGCTGGCTGACCGAGCGGGATCTGGACCACGACGGCCCCTGCATTCTTCGGCGAGTCATCACTGCTGAAGGCCGCTCGCGCGCCTACATCAATGGAACACCCTGCCCGCTGGGCGACCTCAAGACCCTGGGCGGCCTGCTGATCGACATCCATAGCCAGCACGAGCACCAATCGCTGCTCAAGCCGGACACCCACCGTCGTCTGCTCGACGAGTTCGGCAACTGCCAGGAGCTGGCGCGCCAGGTTCAACTGGCCGCGCAGCGCTGGCGGCAGACTCGCCAGACTCTCGAGCGATTGAGCAACAACGGTGACGAGCAGCGCGCCCGCCATCAGTTGCTTAGCTATCAGCTCGAGGAGCTCGACAACCTCGCCCTGGGCGAGAACGAACTCGCCGAGCTCGAGCAGGAGCAGCGCACGCTGGCCAACGCCACCCAGCTGCTTGGCGCTTGCCGCCAGGTGGTCGACCTTTGCAGCGAGGGCGATCAGGGCAACGTGGTTTCTGCGCTGTCCGGCAGCCTCCAGCGGCTCACAGCGTTTCAAGGCGGGCCAGGCATCCTCGAGGAAGCCATCGAACTCCTGTCCAGCGCACAGATCCAGGTCGAGGAAGCCATGAGCGGACTCAATCGCTTCATGGACCAGTTCGACGCTGACCCAGCCCGCCTGCAGAGGGTCGAGGAACGGCTGGACACGCTCTATACCCTGGCCCGCAAACACCGCGTGCAACCCGAGGAGCTGGGCAACCTGCAACGGCAGCTAGCCCACGAACTGGACAACCTCAACGCCGATGACGAAGCCATCGACAAGCTCACCGAGGAACTGGCTGCCTTCGCCCGCCATTATCAGGACAAGGCCCAGGCACTCAGCAAGGCCCGGCAGCAGGCAGCGGGCGATCTGGCCAGGGCGGTGGAACACGAGATCCAGCGCCTGGGCATGCCCGGAGGCCGTTTCAGCGTCGTTCTCAAACCAGGCAGCAGCGGCGACCCCCAGCCCCAGGGTTTCGAGCAGGTGGAGTTTCTCGTCAGCGCCAACCCGGGTCAACCGCTGCGCCCGCTGGCCAAGGTAGCTTCTGGCGGTGAATTGTCACGCATCAGCCTGGCGATACAGGTGATCACCGCACAGACATCGCGGGTCCCGACCCTGGTCTTCGACGAAGTGGATGTCGGCATCGGCGGCCCGACCGCGGAGATCGTCGGGCAGTTGCTGCGCCGGCTCGGCGACCGTGGCCAGGTGCTCACGGTGACCCATCTTCCCCAGGTCGCCGCCCAGGGCCATCATCACCTGTTCGTGCACAAAGCGCGTGGCAGCGACGAAACCCGCACGGCGGTGGCGATGCTGGCGGGATCATCACGCGTGGAGGAAATCGCTCGGATGCTGGGCGGCGTCGACCTGACCGAGCAGTCCCTGGCCCACGCGCAGCAGATGATCCATTCTGCCCAGGACTAGAACGTGAAAGGGCGACCCTCGGGTCGCCCTTCTACTGTTGCACGTGCGGCAGCTCAGGTCTTCTTGCGCACGTAGAGCACCAGATTGTGCTCCACCAGTTCGAACCCATGACGGCGCACGATCTCGCGCTGCAGCTTTTCGATCTCAGGATCGAAAAACTCGATCACGTCACCCGAATCCACGCAGACCATGTGATCGTGATGTCCGCTGTCGGCCAGCTCGAACACCGCATGACCGCTGTCGAAATTGTGCCGCACCACCAGACCGGCTGACTCGAACTGCGTCAACACGCGATATACCGTCGCCAGACCGACGTCCTCGCCCGCATCCATCAGCGCCTTGTATACCTCCTCGGCACTCATGTGCCGGTTCTCGGCGGTATCCAGCATCTGCAGGATCTTGATACGGGGCAAAGTGACTTTCAGGCCAGCTTTGCGAAGTTCGTGATTTTCAACCATTGTCGGGTTTCTCGCTGCTGCTGTTTCGCAGCCTCCTTGATGCGGTATGATCCGGGACTAATTTGCCCAGCCAAGATAGTGGAAGTCACCCACCGATGCAAAACACCAAGCTACTGCTGGCCGGCCTGACATTCACAGGCCTGGCAGCGCTCGCCGGTTGTTCTTTCCCCGGGGTCTACAAGGTAGACATCCAGCAAGGCAATGTCGTTACGCAAGACATGATAGACCAGCTGCGCCCTGGAATGACCCACCGACAAGTACGGTTTATCATGGGCAGCCCGCTCGTTACCGACACCTTTCACCCCAACCGCTGGGACTACCTCTACAGCTTCCAGGCCGGCGGCCATCAGCGGGTTCAGGAACGCATGACGCTGGTCTTTGACGACAACGAGCTGTTGGTCGGACTATCCGGGGACTTCATGCCTGGCGTCAGCCGCGACGAGGCCATCCTCGGTGCCCCGCGCGCGCAGAGCACCCCTGCCGAAGTGCCTGCCAGCGCTCCAGCTCCGGGTTCGCTGCTCGATGAGATCCAGCGCGACATCGATGCGGTAGAGCCCCACGTAGTACCGACACCCCGTCCGCTGGATACGAACTGATTTCACCCCGGGCGGCCCTCTGAGCCGCCCTGCGCTTTTAGAACACCATGTCCGAGAGCCGCCAGACGTCGAATGCCGGCGTTTCGTAAGGGTGTGACGCCTTCAGCGCCTTGACGCTGTCATGGATCAACTCGTCGGACACCACCAGCTCCACCTTCCATTCGGCGAGCCGCTCCACGCGATCTACTTCTCCCACGTGCGGCTGGCTACCTTCGAGCGGACGGAACTGACCCTTGCCCAGACTCTGCCAGCAACACTGGTCGTAGCGCCCGATACGCCCGGCCCCCACCGCGAACAACGCCTGCTTGACCGCCTCGAGATGACTCTCCGGGACATAGAAACACAGCTTGTACATCAGAGCCTCCGGCTGCAGGCAGCCCGACAGTGGCTGATCGAGGGGGTGCCGGCGCAGCGCCAGCACCCGTGAATGTCAGGCGATCCAGGCCCTGGCGTTGCGGAACATGCGCATCCAGCCGCCGTCTTCCTTCCACGCATCAGGGTGCCAGGAGTTCTGTACCGCGCGGAACACCCGCTCAGGGTGCGGCATCATGATGGTGACGCGCCCGTCCTGGCTGGTCAGGCCGGTGATGCCCCGCGGTGAGCTGCTCGGGTTGGCCGGGTAGCTCTCGGTCACCCGGCCATGGTTGTCGACGTAACGCAGGGCGACCGTGCCGGAGCCATCCGCCGCCTGCAACGCCTGCGCGCTGGCGAACTCGGCATGGCCTTCACCATGGGCGATGGCGATGGGCAGGCGCGAGCCCGCCATCCCCTGCAGGAAGATCGACGGTGAGTCCTGTACCTCGACCATGGCCACGCGCGCCTCGAACTGCTCGGAGCGGTTGCGGACGAAATGTGGCCAAAGCTCGCTTCCCGGAATCAGCTCGTGCAAATTCGAGAGCATCTGGCAACCGTTGCAGATCCCCAGGGAGAAACTGTCGTCGCGCTCGAAGAAGCGGCTGAACGCTTCACGGGCACGGCTGTTGAACAGGATCGACTTGGCCCAGCCTTCGCCGGCGCCGAGCACGTCACCGTAGGAGAACCCGCCACAGGCAACCATGCCCTTGAACTCATCGAGGGTCAGGCGACCCGCGAGAATGTCGCTCATGTGGACATCCACCGCGGCGAAACCGGCGCGATCGAATGCAGCCGCCATTTCGCTCTGGCCATTGACGCCCTGCTCGCGAAGGATGGCTACCCGAGGACGCTTGCCGGTCTGGATGAAGGGCGCGGCGATGTCTTCGTCGACGTCGAAGCTCAGCCGCGCGCCCAGCCCGGGGTCATTGTCATCGAGCAACGTCGCAAATTCCTGATCGGCACACTCGGCGTTGTCGCGCAGGCGCTGGATCTGATAGCTCGTCTCGCTCCACAGGCGCTGCAATTCGCTGCGGGCAGCCTTGAACAGATGCTGCTCGCCCAGCCGGATGACCAGCTCATGGCCATCATGGGGCTCACCCACGACCGCGACGCAATCGGCCAGGCCCGCGGCCTCGAAACGGGCGAGCAGTTCGCCGCTGTCGGCGCGACGCACCTGCAGCAGCGCACCCAGCTCTTCGTTGAACAAGGCGCCCGCCACATCGGAAGCCCCATCGACGAGCGGCGCGAGATCCAGTGACAGGCCGCAATGCCCGGCAAAGACCATCTCCGCCGCCGCTGCCAGGAGACCGCCATCGGAACGGTCATGATAGGCGAGCAACAGCCCGTCGGCATTCAATTGCTGGATCACATCGAAAAACGCGGCGAGGTCCCGGGCATCGTCCACGTCCGGCGCCGCACGGCCGATCCGACCGTACACCTGGGCGAGGATCGAAGCACCCATGCGGCTCTGGCCACGGCCCAGATCCACCAGCACCAGATCGCTGTCCCCCTGGTCGAGCCGCAACTGCGGAGTCAGGGTGCGGCGCACGTCCTGAACCGGGGCGAAACCGGAGACGATCAAGGACAGCGGCGAGGTGACCGCCTTGTCCTCCTTGCCCTCGGTCCAGCGGGTCTTCATGGACATCGAGTCCTTGCCCACCGGAATGGTGATGCCGAGCGCCGGGCACAGCTCCATGCCGACGGCCTCGACCGTTTCATAGAGCCGCGCGTCTTCGCCGGGGTGACCGGCGGCGGCCATCCAGTTGGCTGACAGCTTGATGTCGGAAATGCGCGCGATGCTCGCCGCCGCCAGGTTGGTGAGCGTTTCACCGATCGCCATGCGGCCCGAGGCCGGCGCGTCCAGCAGCGCCAGCGGGGTACGCTCGCCCATCGCCATGGCTTCACCGGTGTAGACGTCGAAGCTGGAGGCGGTCACGGCGCAATCGGCGACCGGCACCTGCCAGGGACCGACCATCTGGTCACGCGCCACCAGGCCGGTAATGCTGCGATCACCGATGGTGATTAGAAAGCTCTTGCTGGCCACCGCCGGATGCCGGAGCACCCGCGCGACCGCGTCATCAAGGGCCACCGTGGCGGCGTCGAAATCGTCCCCCAGGGCGGCCTCGCTGGTAGCCGAGCGATGCATGCGCGGCGCCTTGCCCAGCAATACCTCGAGCGGCATGTCCACCGGATCATTGCCGAAATGACTGTCGCTGACGGTCAGGTGACGCTCCTCGGTCGCCTCGCCGACTACCGCAAAAGGACAGCGCTCGCGTTCGCAGATGGCCTTAAAACGCTCGAAATCGGCCGCGTCGACCGATAGCACGTAGCGCTCCTGGGACTCGTTGCACCAGATCTCCAGCGGACTCATGCCCGGTTCGTCGTTGGGCACGTTGCGCAGCTCGAAGCGCCCACCGCGACCACCGTCGTTGATGAGTTCGGGAAAAGCGTTGGACAGGCCTCCCGCACCGACGTCATGGATGAACTTGATCGGGTTGCGCTCGCCAAGCTGCCAGCAGCGGTCGATCACTTCCTGGCAGCGACGCTCCATCTCGGGGTTGTCGCGCTGCACCGAGGCGAAATCGAGGTCAGCCGAACTGGCGCCGGTGGCCATCGACGAGGCCGCGCCCCCACCGAGGCCGATCAGCATGGCCGGGCCACCCAGCGCAATAAGCTTGGCGCCCACGCTGATCTCAGCCTTCTGCACGTGCTCGGCGCGGATGTTGCCCATGCCACCGGCAAGCATGATCGGCTTGTGGTAACCGCGCACTTCCGCGCCACGAGGGGTATCGATCCGCTGCTCGAAGGTACGGAAATAGCCCGTCAGGGCCGGGCGGCCGAACTCGTTGTTGAAGGCCGCTCCCCCGAGCGGGCCCTCGATCATGATGTCCAGTGCGGTGACGATCCGTTCCGGCTTGCCGTAGGGCTGCTCCCAGGGCTGCTCGAAGCCCGGGATATTCAGGTTGGAAACGGTGAATCCGGTGAGACCGGCCTTGGGCTTGCCGCCCCGGCCAGTGGCGCCCTCATCGCGAATCTCGCCGCCCGAGCCGGTGGAGGCACCGGGGAACGGGGCGATCGCGGTGGGGTGGTTGTGGGTTTCCACCTTCATCAGGATGTGGATCGGCTCCTGGCTGGCGGCATACTCACCGGTATCGGGCTGCGGAAAGAAGCGGCCGCCAGTGAAACCTTCGATGACCGCGGCGTTGTCCTTGTAGGCCGACAGGACGCCCTCGCGATGCATCTCATAGGTGTTCTTGATCATGCCGAACAGGGACTTCTCCCGAGCCTGGCCGTCAACGTCCCAGGTCGCGTTGAAGATCTTGTGTCGACAATGTTCGGAGTTGGCCTGGGCGAACATCATCAGCTCGACGTCGTGGGGGTTGCGCCCCAGGTCGGTGAAGCTGCTCACCAGATAGTCGATCTCGTCCTCGGCCAGGGCCAGGCCCAGTTCCAGGTTCGCCCGAACCAGCGCCTCGCGCCCGCCGCCCAGCACATCCACCACCTGCAGCGGCTTGGGTTGCGCGTGACTGAACAGCCCCTGGGCCTCCTCGAAACCACCGAGCACCACCTGGGTCATGCGGTCATGGAGGAAAGCGGCAACCTGCTCCGCCTCGGCATCGCTGAGCTCGCCCGCCACGTAATAGGCGATGCCACGCTCGAGCCGCTGGACCTTGGCCAGGCCGCAGTTATGCGCGATGTCGCTGGCCTTGCTCGACCAGGGCGATATGGTGCCGAAGCGCGGCACCACCAGCAGCAGGCGGCCTGCGGGCTCTTGCACCGGCACACTCGGACCGTACCTGAGCAGACGATCGAGCACCTGCAGCTCCCGGTCTTCCAGGGTTTCGCTCAGCTCGGCGAAATGGGCGAACTCGGCATACAGCCCACTGACGGCGGAGACCTTCTGGGTCAGTTGGGCCAGCAACCTGGCATGACGGAAGGCAGAAAGAGCGGGAGCGCCGCGCAGGATCAACATCGTCGGGACAGCCTCTGGGAGGGGAGCTTTCGGGGCCAGCATTCTAGCCCATCGGAAGCGACGAGGCTAAGGCCGATGAGCGGGACACCAGGCGCACCCCGGCCTGTTCTTCTGCCCGGCTTGTCGCTACCCTCGGCTATTTCGCCGGAGCCCGCCATGACCGAGCCGTTGATCCTGGAACCAGCCCACCCCGCCGATGCCTGCGTGATCTGGCTGCACGGATTGGGAGCCAACCGCTACGACTTCCAATCGGTCGCAGAATATCTGCAGCAGCGCCTGCCGAGCACCCGCTTCGTGCTGCCCCAGGCGCCGACCCAGCCCGTCACCATCAATGGCGGCTGGGCGATGCCGAGCTGGTACGACATCATCGCTCTGACGGCCAAGCGCGACATCGACGAAAATCAGCTGGAGCGTTCGTCGCAGACGGTAGTGGCCCTCATCGAAGCGCAGCGAGCGCTCGGCATCGACCCTGGGCGCATCGTTCTGGCAGGATTTTCCCAGGGCGGCGCGGTGGTACTGCATAGCGCGTTCCTGCGCTGGCGCGGCCCACTCGGCGGTGTACTGGCGCTGTCCACCTACGCACCAACCTTCCCCGATCAGCTCAGCCTTTCCGATGACCAGCGCGCCTGCCCCGTCCTCTGCCTGCACGGCCGCGACGACGACGTGGTGCTTCCGGCCATGGGCCGTGCCGCTTATGAATGTCTGGCCGCAAGCGGTGCCGATGTCACCTGGAAGGATTACCCGATGCGCCATGAGGTCAGGCCCGAGCAGATCCAGGACATCGCCCAGTGGCTAGGCAAGCGGCTCGGCTGAGCCGCCGGGCACGGGCGCCACGCCGAGACTACGCCGCACCGTTAACTTGCTTTACACTTCCGGTGATACCCACTTGACGACGATGAGATTACCGTGCTGAAGGCACTCAAGAAGATTTTCGGCCTGGACCCGGCCGAGCAGAACACTCCTGCGACTCCCCAGCCCACCGCACCGGAGGTGCAAGCGCAGCGAAATGCGCAAGAGCCGCGACCCGAGCCCGACACGGCCTCAGAGCGTGATCCCGTTCCCACACGCGAATCGCGGCCCCGCAAGCCGCGTAAACCCCGCACCGAGGCGCCCCGCTGGAAGCCCGAGGACTTCGCCATCGAACCGATGGAGGGCAAGACCCGGTTCCACGACTTCAACCTGGCCCCGGAGCTGATGCACGCCATACACGACCTGGGCTTCACCTACTGCACGCCGATCCAGGCCCAGGTGATGGGTTTCACCCTCAAGGGCCAGGACGCCATCGGTCGCGCGCAGACCGGCACCGGCAAGACCGCCGCATTCCTGATCTCCATCATCACCCAGTTGCTGCAGACCCCGCCGCCAAAGGAACGCTACATGGGTGAGCCGCGGGCGCTGATCATCGCCCCGACCCGCGAGTTGGTGGTGCAGATCGCCAAGGATGCCCAGGAACTGACCAAGTACGCACCGCTCAACGTGATGAGCTTTGTCGGCGGCATGGACTTCGACAAACAACTCAAGGCGCTCGAGTCGCGTTTCTGCGACATCCTGGTGGCGACCCCCGGGCGTCTGCTGGACTTCAACCAGCGCGGCGAAGTGCACCTGGACATGGTCGAGGTAATGGTGCTCGACGAAGCCGACCGCATGCTCGACATGGGCTTCATTCCGCAGGTTCGCCAGATCATCCGGCAGACCCCACCCAAGAGCGAGCGCCAGACCCTGCTATTCTCCGCCACCTTCACGGACGACGTGATGAACCTGGCCAGGCAGTGGACGGTCGACCCCGCCGTGGTGGAAATCGAACCGGAAAACGTCGCCAGCGAAACGGTCGAGCAGCATGTCTATGCGGTCGCCAGCAGCGACAAGTACAGGCTGCTCTACAACCTGGTCAGCCAGAACGACTGGGAACGGGTGATGGTGTTCGCCAACCGCAAGGACGAAGTGCGCCGGATCGAAGAGCGTCTGACCAAGGACGGCATCAGCGCTGCGCAGATGTCCGGTGACGTTCCTCAGCAAAAGCGCATCCGAGTACTCGAGGGCTTCCGTGAAGGTAAGATCCGGGTTCTGGTGGCAACAGATGTGGCCGGTCGCGGCATCCACGTCGATGCCGTCAGCCATGTGGTCAACTACACCCTGCCGGAGGACCCGGACGATTACGTGCACCGCATCGGACGCACCGGCCGGGCCGGTACGTCGGGCACCTCCGTCAGCTTTGCCAGCGAGGACGACGCCTTCGCCCTGCCGCCCATCGAGGAGCTGCTCGGCCGCAAGATCAGTTGCGAAATGCCTCCGGCCGAGCTGCTCAAGCCGGTCCGGCGCTAACGATACAAGGAGAACCCCCTTGAGTAGCCTGAACTGGATGATCACGCTCATCTTCACCGGCTTCGCCCTGATGGGCGTAGGCTTCAGCTTCCGCGACAACAACTGGGGAGTCGGCCTGCTGGCGCTGGGCAGTGCCGTGATGCTGTCGTCGATTGCCTACAAGATGTACATCACTTTCAGCATCGACTGATTCAGGGCTCCAGCCGCCAGCGCGCCGCGGCCTCCTGGTCGCTGTCGCGCCCCTCGACCCAGCGCGACCCCTCCGGGGTATCCTCTTTCTTCCAGAAAGGCGCCCGGGTCTTCAGGTAATCCATCACGAAGCGGCAAGCCTCGAAGGCAGCTTCACGGTGCGCGCTGGTAACCCCGACGAACACGATGGGCTCGCCTGGCTCGAGTCGCCCGACCCGGTGCAGCAATTCGATGTGCAGCAGGGGCCAACGCCGCGCGGCTTCGTCGACAATGCGCGACAGGGCCTTTTCCGTCATGCCCGGGGCGTGCTCCAGAAACATTCCGGAAACTTCACGACCCTCATTGAAATCGCGAACATAGCCGACAAAGCTCGCCACCGCACCGACGCCGCGATCGGCAGCATGCAGGGCGTTGAGCTCTGCGCCCGGATCGAACGGCTGCGGCTGTACACGAACCCTCATCTCAACCCCCGGTGACGGTGGGGAAAAACGCGACCTGGTCGCCATCGGCGATCGGCTCGTCCAGACCGCACAGCTCGTCATTGCGCGCACACATCAGGCCGGTATCGCCGAGCACCAGCCAGACGCCGCCGCGCGATGACAACCGTTGGCGGATGTCTTCCACCCGTGACAGATCGGCGGACCATTCCAGGCTCTCACCATCGGTGCCGAGCGCTTCGCGGTAACGTGCGAAAAACTGAATACGGATCACAGCGGTGCCTCCCAGCGTCCGGTCTTGCCACCCTGCTTTTCCAGAAGGCGCACCGACTCGATCACCATCCCGCGATCGACAGCCTTGCACATGTCGTACAGCGTCAACCCGGCGACGGCGGCGGCCGTCAAGGCCTCCATCTCGACACCGGTCTGCCCGGCCAGCTTGCAGCGGGCGCGGATCACCACGCAATCAGGCCCTTGCGCCTCCAGCTCGACCTTGATGCTGGTAAGCAACAGCGGATGACAAAGAGGTATCAGATCATGGGTCTTTTTGGCGGCCTGGATCCCTGCAATCCTGGCCACTGCGAACACGTCGCCCTTGGGATGCCCTCCGTCCTGAATCATCTTCAGGGTTTCGGGCTGCATCCGCACCCGTGCCTCGGCAACGGCCTCCCGCGAGGTCACTGCCTTGTCGGTGACGTCCACCATACTGGCGCGACCCTGGGTATCGAGGTGAGTGAGCATGCAGGCGACTCCGCGGGACTGGAAGGCATGGGAGGTGTATGGGCCGGTAGCCCATCGTGGAAGGCTAGAGACTGAAGGCTGGACAGAAAAGCTGCCTTTCTGGTCCGGCCGTCAGCCTACAACGCTCTCCGGTTTTTACAACCAAGGCGTTCGAAAACAAACACCTGGAGGCCGAACGCCCCAACGGGGCGCCAGCCTCCAGCGACCCCTCGGCTCCAGAGGCCTCACATATTGGCTTCGGCATATTCGGCAAGCACCGAGCGAGGTACACCCTGCAGGGTGATGTGCACGCCGTGCGGGAAGTCCTTGAAGCGTTCGGTCAGGTAGGTCAGCCCGGAACTGGTAGCCGACAGGTAGGGGGTGTCGATCTGCGCCAGGTTGCCGAGGCAGACCACCTTGGATCCAGCACCGGCTCGGGTGATGATGGTTTTCATCTGGTGAGGTGTCAGGTTCTGACACTCGTCGATCAGGATCAGGCTCTGCTGGAAGCTGCGCCCGCGAATGTAATTCAGTGATTTGAATTGCAGCGGGACCTTTTGCAGGATGTAGTCGACACTGCCGTGGGTGCTCTCGTCATCCATGTGCAGGGCTTCGAGGTTGTCGGTAATGGCGCCAAGCCAGGGCTCCATCTTTTCCGCCTCGGTGCCCGGTAGAAAGCCGATATCCTCGTCCAGCCCCTGAACACTGCGTGTAGCGATGATGCGACGGTAGCGCTTGCTGACCATGGTCTGCTCGATGGCTGCCGCCAGAGCCAGAATGGTCTTGCCCGAGCCGGCCGCGCCGGACAGGTTGACCAGATGGATGTCAGGCTCCATCAAGGCGAAGAGCGCCAGCGCCTGGTAGATGTCGCGCGGATTCAGACCCCAGGCCTCCTGATGGAGAAGCGGCTCCTGGTGCATGTCCAGCACCAGCAACTCGCCTTCCTTGATGCCCTTGACCCAACCCACGAAACCCTGCTCGTCGAGAATGAATTCGTTGACATGGACCGAAGGCAGATCCTCGGTGAGCTGCACGCGATGCCAGGTGCGGCCATGCCCCTGGCGGGTGTCGACCTTGCTGACCCGGTCCCAGAACGAGCCTGCCACGTTGTGATACCCGCGCGAGAGCATGCCGACGTCGTCGACCAGCTGATCGGTCTGGTAATCCTCGGTGGCAATGCCACAGGCGCGCGCCTTCAGGCGCATATTGATGTCCTTGGTCACCAGCACGACGTTCCCTCCACGCGAGCTTTTCAGCTCGACCATCTGATTGATGATCTTGTTGTCGTTCTGGTCTTCCGACAGCCATGTCAGGGATTCGGGACGCTTGCTCATCAGGATCGAAAGCCAACCGCAAGCGCCACTCTTCCCGCGCTGGATCGGCACCCCCCGCTCCACCTGCTCGGGCGTCGCATCGCCCAGCAGCCGATCGATCAGGCGGATCGCCTGGCGACACTCTGCAGCAACAGTGAGCTTGCCGCCCTTGAGCTTGTCCAGTTCCTCCAGAACCGGCATGGGGATGGCGACGTGATGCTCCTGGAAATTGAGGAGGGCGTTGGGATCGTGAATCAGGACGTTGGTATCGAGGACATACAGGGTGGGCTGGGTACTACGGCTGCCGAAGTCATCCATACGCGATCACCTTTCTGCTGGGGCCGGACGGTAGAAGCGAGCTGCGCTTGCACCGTTGAAACCGCCTGGCAAAACACGTGAGCGGGCTGGGAAGCTGGTGGGTTCGGAGCATCCCGAGGCCGCCACCTGTGTTGCAGGGTTCGGCGGTCTGTCACTTTTAATACAGCAAAAATCATGACAGTTGGACAGTTTCTGCTGAGCGGAAGATCCCTGACGAAGTAGCAGCGGCGCTGAAGCGATGAACAAGCGCACAGCTGAGAGCCGGCCAACCAAGCTAAGCGCACCAACTTGGGGATCCCACGAGAAAGTGCATGATAATGAACCCTTGCCAGAATCGGACCGCACCTGAAGAGTGCGCGCCAGGTTCATCCTGTAAAGGATTTTAGGCGTATCGGCGAGGACGGCCAGAGGTTGCACAGCGTTCGGCTGGAGCTCTGCAAGCGATCCCCACTAGAATTGCGCAGCCTTATTGGAGAGCCGCCCATGCTGTTGGTGATTTCACCGGCCAAGACCCTGGATTACGACACCCCGCCGGTCACGCCCCACTACACCCTTCCCGAGCATCTCGAGCATGCCGAGCAACTGATCGAAGTACTGCGCGAATATTCTCCCCAGCAGATCGCCGAGCTGATGCATCTATCCGACAAGCTCGCGGGGCTCAACATGGCACGCTACGCGGGCTGGACCCCCAACTGCTCGCCCGGCAAGGCCAAGCAGGCACTGCTCGCGTTCAAGGGCGACGTTTATACCGGCCTTGCCGCGGAAGACTTCGACGAAGGAGATTTCACCTTTGCCCAGCAGCACCTGCGCATTCTGTCAGGCCTCTACGGAGTGCTGCGTCCGCTGGACCTGATGCAGGCCTATCGGCTGGAGATGGGTACCAAACTGCGGACTTCCCGCGGCAAGGACCTCTATGCCTTCTGGGGAGATCGCATCAGCAAATGGCTCAACGCGGCCTTGCAGGCGCAGGGCGACGACCTGCTGCTCAACCTGGCTTCCAATGAGTACTTTGGATCAGTCAAGCGCCAGGCGCTGAGCGCACGGGTCATCGATACCGAGTTTCGCGACCTGAAAAACGGTGAATACAGGATCATCAGCTTTTACGCCAAGAAGGCACGCGGCCTCATGGCTCGTCATGTGATCAAACATCGCGTGCGCGATCTCCAGGCGCTCCGGCAGTTCGATGCCGAGGGCTATCGCTTCAGCGCCGAACGCTCTTCCGAAGATCGCCTGGTCTTTCTACGCGACGCCCAGGCCTGACAACTGCCTCGCCCGCAAGGGGCGAGGCAGATCCGATCCCCGTCGTGGTCGAGCGGGGAACTATCCCCCGATCCCGGCAATCATAAGCCCGTAATGTCAATTCCGGATCGGAAAGGGAAGGCACATGAAAGTGCATCGGGCCACGCGACCAAGCGAAGCGTCTCGCTACAGCCTGTCAAACACTGCTTGGTCAGTGCCATCACGCCCACCGGAAGTGCCCGTACTCGCCCAGGCGATGCCATCTGAGGATGTTGCGTCTTTCCAGCCCCTGGGACCACCGGCAAGCGATACCGGATAGCCGCCCCGAGCGGACCTCAAGAAAAAAAAACCGCACCGTGATTTCAATGCTGCACCAGAAGGATCTCTGGCGCGGCGGCCTCGTTTTTTTTTCAGGCGGGGCTGGATGGCAACAACGAATCAATGCGCCCGGCCCGACATGGCCCGAGCGGAATTTACCTCTACGCATTCAGGAGAACTTCGATGATTCCGGTCATTCTTTCAGGCGGCAGTGGCTCTCGGCTCTGGCCTCTCTCGCGCAAGCTGTTCCCGAAACAGTTTCTCGCCCTGACCGGGGAGCAGACGCTGTTCCAGCAGACCGTCGAGCGACTGGCCTTCGAAGGCATGCAACAGCCGCTGCTGGTGTGCAACAAGGAACATCGCTTCATCGTCAAGGAGCAACTGACTGCACGCAAACTGGCCGTGCAGGGCATGCTGCTCGAACCCTTCGGGCGCAACACCGCACCGGCGGTGGCGCTGGCAGCAATGAAGCTGGTCGAGGAAGGGCGTGACGAGCTGATGCTGATCCTGCCGGCGGACCACGTCATCGAAGACCAGAAAGCCTTCCAGCGCTCGCTGGCACTGGCCACCAACGCGGCCGAACGCGGCGAAATGGTGCTGTTCGGCATACCCGCTACCCGGCCGGAGACCGGCTACGGCTACATCCGATGCGACATGAGCGGCGGCGGCAATCTGCCAGAGGGTGCCAACCGCGTCGTGCAGTTCGTCGAGAAGCCCGACGAGGTGCGCGCCCAGCAGTTCGTAGAATCGGGCGACTATTTCTGGAACAGCGGAATGTTCCTGTTTCGCGCCAGTGTTTTCCTCGAAGAGCTGAAAAAGCACGACCTGGATATCTTCGACACCTGCCAGGCCACGCTGGAGCGCAGCCATCGCAACGGTGACGAAGTGCTCATCGACCCGGCTACCTTTGCCTGCTGCCCGGACGACTCGATCGACTATGCGGTCATGGAAAAAACCCGCCTCGCCTGCGTGGTGCCCCTGAGCGCCGGCTGGAACGACGTCGGCTCCTGGTCCTCGATCTGGGAAGTGCATGACAAGGACGAGAACGGCAACGTGATCAAGGGCGACGTGATCGCCGAGGACTCCCGTAACTGCCTGGTCCACGGCAACGGCAAGCTGGTGACCGTCCTGGGTCTGGACGACATCGTCGTGGTCGAAACCAAGGACGCAATGATGGTGGCTCACAAGGACAAGGTGCAGGACGTCAAGAAGCTGGTCGCCAGGATGGATGCCCAGAACCGCTCGGAAACCCAGAACCATTGCGCTGTCTACCGCCCCTGGGGCTGGTACGACTCGGTGGACATGGGCGGACGCTTCCAGGTCAAGCGTATTTGCGTGAACCCGGGCGCCAGCCTGTCGCTGCAGATGCACCACCACCGGGCCGAGCACTGGATCGTGGTATCCGGCACTGCCCAGGTGACCTGCAACGACAAGACCTTCCTGCTCACCGAGAACCAGTCCACCTATATTCCGGTGACTTCGGTCCACCGCCTCGCCAACCCCGGCAAGATTCCGCTGGAGCTGATCGAGGTACAGTCGGGCAGCTACCTCGGCGAGGACGACATCGAGCGTTACGATGACGTCTATGGTCGCGCCGAGGCCGCCAGCGCTACCAGCAGCGCACGCTGATCGGCTAACCCCGCCTTCGTCAGGGGGCGGGCACTCTCAATGCAGCTTGAAAAACACCGGACTGCGCCTTTCAATAGAGGACCCTGCGCCTCCCGGCGCCGGTGTTATTTTTTTCAATCACGGGTCTTTGCAGTGACAAAAGACGAGATGCGTCGCGAACTGGAGCGACAAGCGCAGCGTTTCCAGAACCTTTATGGGGGCGAAGTCGTGACTTACGCCGCACAACCGGACCCCGAACGCAAACCCTGGCGCAAAAAGGCCAGCGTGCATGATCAGGCCTTCCAGAAGGAACTGGAAAAAATAGAAAAAGAACGAGAAAAGCGGGAAGCGTCAGCAACTGACTGACTTTCAGGCTTGTTCAAAAGGCTCGCCACTGGCGAGCCTTTCACTTTACAGCCAAGCCAATGTACAAGGCTTCGCGCCGCCAGCCCTGCAGACCGCACCGCCCTCGAAAACTCCTCGACTTGCCATACGCTGGTTTCCCTGCGCCCTTTCGCGCTTCCGGTGCCGGGCTTCTTTGAATTGAAGTTTGCAACTGGAACAACCGAAACCCCTACGCCCATTGAGCCTTCCCGCGCACCGCCCACGGCGACTTGCAGTTCGCGACGCCGTACTGGCCGCCTGGCAGACCACCTGAAATAACTTGAACAGAGTCACACTGCAGATCTTTCGCTGGAATGTTCATTTATATTTACTTGTCCATTATGCCTGACTATCATCCCCCACACTCAGAACCCCCGAATTCCAGGTAATAATATGTCCCTCATCAGCGAATACCGCGCCACTGAAGAAGCCATCAAAGAACTTCAGGAGCGCCTCAAGAGCCTGTCCGAAGACGGCAAGCTGCAAAAAGAGCTTGAGTTCGAAGGCAAGTTGCGCGAACTCATGGGTGAATACCAGAAGTCGCTGCGCGACATCATCGCGGTTCTCGACCCCGACGCACGCCCCGCCAAACCGGCCCGCGCCGCCAAGGCGCCCGCTCCCACCAAGCGCGCACGCCGGGTCAAGCAGTACAAGAACCCGCATACCGGCGAAGTGATTGAAACCAAGGGCGGCAATCACAAGACGCTGAAAGAGTGGAAAGCCAAGTGGGGATCGGACGAGGTAGAGAGCTGGTCGACCGTGCTCGGCTGATCTCCCCTTACAGCTTCAGCGCTCTGCCTGAAGCCGCCGGCGAAATCCCCTGCATGATTCGCCACCGCACCATGAGGCTTCATGTCGTTTAAACGACATGAAGCTTCGCTGTTTCTACCTGTTGTTCCCATGGCTCAATCGAATCGATCAAGCGCATAGCGGTGTCGTAATGAATCGGCGTGGGCCTTCCAGGCTTGTAACAGTTGTGCTTGCGGGCCGGAATGTTCGGCGAGCAGGCGAGCCACTTCCGCATCGAACTGCGCCAAAGTATTGGGCGCACCGCAAGCCGGGTCGGTCAGGCGCTGTTGGCAAAAGATTCGCCAATCCTGCTTCTCCTGGGCCGTCAGAGATTCCGGGCAATTGCGCGCTCTATAACGGAACATGAGTTGCGCGAGCCGGCTGTCATCGAATGGCCACGGGCTCACCTGCCTTTCCATGGGATCGGCCGTCCTGAAACGTTCGCACATGGCACGGTCGCGATCGCCAATAAAGCCCGCGTAGAGTTGCTGTTCGGGATCCTCTACTTCCTCGGGTCTCGGGTCTTGTGCATATAACAGCGCAAGTTTGTCCTGCCATCGCGGGCGCTGTAGGCGCAACTGTTCGGCCTGCGCCAGGCAATCGTCCAGGGAAAGGCCGATACGCTGAACATCTTCGGCTCTGAGGACACTCATCGGCGCCAGTACCGGACAACGATTGACATGCACCAACTTCAGGGGAACAGGCAAGGCCCCCTTCAGGTCGTCGTGCCGGGTATACAACCTGTCGCGCAAGGTTTGCGCGTCTTCCTCGAGCAAGGGCGAACAGTCACTGCGCAGGTCGCACACAATAAGCGCGTTGCGGTTGACCGGATGCCAGCCCAACGGCAGGACTAGCGAAAGGAAGTGACGCTGGGCCGAGAAGCGCCCCGAGACATGCACCAACGGTTGCAGCAGGCGTACCTGGTCCAGCACCTGTGACTTGCGTCTGAGCCCATAGAGAAACTGATAGAGCCGTGGCTGGCGCTCGCGGATCAGCCGCGCCAGTCCGATGGTCGCACGCACGTCGGAAAGCGCATCATGAGCCTGCAGGTGGTCGAGCCCATTGGCGGCGCTCAGGCGCTCGAGCTTCAGACTGACCCGGCCATCCTCTTCCGGCCAGCAGATGCCCTCGGGCCGCAGGGCATAGGCGGTGCGCACCAGGTCGATGAGGTCCCAGCGGCTGTTGCCGCCCTGCCACTCGCGCGCATAGGGATCGAAGAAATTGCGGTACAGGCTGTAGCGGGTCACCTCATCATCAAAGCGCAGGCTGTTGTAGCCCGCACTGCAGGTGCCGGGAAGTGCCATCTCGGCATGTAGCCGGGTCATGAACTCCGCCTCGCACAGGCCCTTCTCTGCGAGCCGGGCGGGAGTGATGCCAGTCACCAGGCACGCCGCCGGATGCGGCAGGATGTCATCGGACAACCTGCAATAGAGGTTCAGCGGGGTGCCGATCTCTTCCAGCGCCTCGTTGGTGCGGATGCCGGCGACCTGCATGGGGCGATCGCAGCGGGGAGAGATACCAGTGGTTTCGAAGTCGTACCAGAAGATGCTCGCGGTCACGGATGGGTCCTTGCTGTTCGTCGCCGCAGTCTACCCCAGCGACAGTCATCAACCCTTGTTGATCAGCCCGCGTCACGCGCATAGCATCGGCTACCTGCAGGACGCATCCCACATGAGGCCGCCCGGTGCCCAGCTCCACTTCCTACCCGCCGCTGGATAACCGCTACCGGGTCGAGACACCCGAGGGCATAGACCTTGTCCTCCAGCCTGCGGGGCTGGTGCCGCGCGCGCTGGCCTTCGCCATCGACCTGGCGATTCGTGGTGCGCTGTTTGCCACTCTGCTGTTCGCCTTCAGTCTGCTGGGCCTGTTCGGCCTGGGACTGGCGGCGATTCTGCTGTTCCTTGTGCAGTGGTGGTACATGGTGCTGTTCGAGGTGCTCAACCAGGGACGTACCCCTGGCAAACAATGGCTTGGCCTGCAGGTGCTGCATGACGACGGCACACCGGTAGGCTGGGCCTCATCCCTGATTCGCAACCTGCTGCGGGTGGTCGACCTGCTGCCCTTCGCCTATTTTCTGGGCGCGCTGAGCTGCCTCCTGCATCCTGGCTTCAAGCGACTCGGCGACCTGGCCGCCGGCACCCTGGTGGTCTATCGTTTCCGACCCGCCAGCCCCGGTACCCTGCCCCTCGAGGGACCGGCCCAGGCGGCACCAGAGGGCCTGGCCGAAGTCGAGCGCCGGGCATTGATCGCCTTTGCCGAGCGTCACGACAGCCTTTCGCCGGCACGCCGGAGCGAACTTGCCTCATTGCTCGCCGAACCTATCGGAGCCGCTCCGGCGCAAGCGGAACAAACACTGCTCGCCATCGCTCGCGGCCTGCTGAGGAGCGGATGAAGCAGCAGGCCTTCGAACAGCGCCATCGGCATACCTGGCAGGCGTTCAGCATCCAGCTCGAAGCCCTCGAGCAGGCGCGCGGGCAGCCAGTCGACCCAGCCAGCTTTCCTGCCGCCTATCGCCGGCTGTGCCAGCACCTGTCCCTGGCCCAGTCCAGAGGCTACAGCCAGGGTCTGGTCGATCACCTGCAATACCTGGTGCAGCGAGGGCACCTGCAGCTCTACCGCCACCGCAGCCTGCTGCTGGCGCGGATAATCGCCTTCACGCTCGGCGGGCTGCCACTGCTGGTGCGCCAGGAATGGCGCTTCGTGCTGGTGGCCAGCCTGCTGTTCTATGGCAGCCTGCTGCTGGCCGGCCTGCTGGTCTTCGGCGTACCGGAACTCGCCCGCGCGCTGCTCAGCGCGACTCAGATCGCCCAGATGGAACAGATGTACGATCCGGACAGGGCGCGCCTGGGTCGCTTCGGCGAGCGCACGGCCGCTGCCGACTGGATGATGTTCGGCTACTACATCATGAACAATGTCGGCATCGCCTTTCAGACCTTTGCCGGCGGTCTTCTGGCCGGCCTTGGCACGCTGTTTTTCCTGCTGTTCAACGGGCTCACCATCGGGGCGGTCGCCGGCCACCTGACCGGTATCGGCTACCACCACCCGTTCTATTCTTTCGTCATCGGCCATGGCGCCTTCGAGCTGACCGGCATCAGCCTGGCGGGGGCGGCGGGCCTGCGGATCGGCTGGGCACTGATCGCACCAGGTCAACTGCGCCGCGCCGATGCCCTGCGCCAGGCCTCCTCGGTCGGGGTGCAACTGGTGAGCGGCGCCCTGCTACTGTTGCTGATCGCGGCATTCGTCGAGGCCTACTGGTCGTCGATGACCTTCGCTACACCCCTGGCGAAGTATCTGGTCGGTGCTGCCCTGTGGTTGCTGGTGGCGCTCTACCTGACCTTGGGCGGACGCCAGCACGATGCTTCCTGAACTCGACGTGCGCCCGCGCAGCGCCTGGGAAGCGCTGGATCTGGGCACCCTGCTGGCGCGTCGGCACCTGCCCCAACTGATGGCCGCCTGGGCGCTGCTGACGGTGCCCTTGTTCCTGCTGCTGAGCCTGCTGTGCTGGCGCCACCCTGGCCTGGCGCTGGTCCTGTTCTGGTGGCTCAAGCCCCTCTACGAGCGCCTGCCGCTGTATATCCTCTCGCGAGCGCTGTTCGGTGCCACGCCAAGCACGCAGCAGGCCTTGCGTGCGTTTCCAGCCCAGCTCCGCCATCAGTGGCTCGCCAGCCTGACCTGGCGTCGCCTCAGCCCGACCCGCAGCTTCGACCTGCCGGTGGTCCAGCTGGAAGGACTCAGCGGGGAGGCCCGGCGGCAGCGCCTGGGCCTGCTGGGCCAGCGCGACAGCGGCACCGCGTCCTGGCTCACGGTGGTCGGGTTTCACCTGGAGCTGGCCCTGTTACTGGGCCTGATTGCGCTTTTCTATTTTCTGCTGCCGCAACAGGTCCTGGAAGACTGGACCTGGTACGAACTGGTAAACGATGCCGACGGCTGGTTATGGCTGGAGCACCTGAGCAATTCGCTATACGTGCTGGTTCTGATCCTCTGGGAGCCCATCTATGTCGCCTGCGGCTTCAGCCTCTACCTGAATCGACGTACCCGGCTCGAAGGTTGGGATATCGAACTCGGCTTCCGCCAGCTGGGCCAGCGCCTGTCGCGCCTTGCCGGTGTGCTACTGGTCGCCGGACTGTTCCTGATGGCGCCGCTTGGCGTCGAGCACAGCTGGGCCTCAACTACCGCGGAACAGCCATCGGGCAGCCAGCCATTGACAGGCAGCGAGGCCCGCGAGCGGATCGAGTCGCTGCTGCAGCAGCCGCCGTTCACCCATCAGGAAACCGTGACCCGCTGGCGCCTGCGCGACGCCGATGCGGCCGATAGCAGGCTGTCGAGCTGGCTGGAAGCACTTGGCGACACCCTGGGCCACGCCGAAGGCCCAGCGCAAGTCATGAAAGCACTGCTCTGGAGCGGCCTGCTGGGGCTGCTGCTGAGCCTGGCCTGGCGCTACCGCCAATGGCTGCCTACCTTCGGTAGGCGGCGCAAACGCAGACGGCGCCGACGCTCTTTCCTGCCAGCCTCGTCCATCCCCGACCCCGAGCCGCCCCCCTTGCCCGAGGATATCGCCGCCACAGCCGAACAACTCTGGCAACGTGACCCGGGCCAGGCGCTGGGCCTGCTCTACCGAGCCATGCTGAACCAGCTCGAGGACCGACTCGCGCTGCAGTCCTCGCTCACCGAAAGCGAGGTGCTGCAGCGCGTCGCCAGCCTGCAGCAGGAGGACCTGAGCCGTTACGCTGAACAGCTGACCCGGCACTGGCAGGCCCATGCCTACGGCCACCGCCACCCGCCCGAGGCGGCCGGGCCGACACTTGTCGATGGCTACCGGCGCTTGTTCGATGCCAGAGGTCCGGCATGAATCGCGCCCGCTGGCCTCTGCTATTCGCCGCGCTGCTGGCGCTGACGATCGCCTTCTATGTCGCCGGGCAACTGGAGCGTCAGCAGGTAACCCTGGACCATGGCCCGTCGCCTGAAGCCCAGGCCGACCCCTACCTGGCGGCGCAGCTGTTTCTCAAGGGGCTCGGCTCGTCTGTGGTGCGCAGCGAAGATCTGCGACTGGCCGCGTTGCCAGGGAGCGGTCATACCCTGATGCTGCTGGCAGATCGCGGCGGCTGGTCGGCCGGCCAGACCCGCCGGGTGCTGGAGTGGGCGCAGGCCGGCGGCCACCTGCTGTTCGTCGCCGAACGGCTGTGGGACGAAGCCCGCGGCCAAAGCGGCGACCTGCTGCTCGACGCACTTGGCCTGCAGCAGCACGAAACCGGCGACGAGCATCCCGCGCTGCAATCGCCCATGGTCCCGGCCCCACACCCGGAACTCACCCGGTTGTTCGTCGAAAACGAGTCCGCCCCCGCCTACCTGGCCTTCGATACCCGCTATCATCTCTATGACCCGGAGCAGAAAGCCCACGCCCGGGCCAACAGCAGCCATGCCACCCATATGCTGCAGCTGCGCCACGGCGAGGGGCTGGTGACGGTGCTGACCGATGCCTGGCTCTGGCAGAACTCGCGCATCGGCCAGCTCGATCACGCCTGGCTGCTCTGGTATCTCAGCCAGGACCGTGACGTCACCCTGGTCTTTCGTGAAAGCCAGCTGAGCCTGGTCAAGCTGGTGACCGAACACTTCACCGAAGCCGCGACAAGCCTCGCGCTGCTGCTGGCGCTCTGGCTCTGGCGCGCCAGCCGGCGGCGGGGCCCCTTGCTGCCTGCAACGCCCAGCAGCCGGCGACAGTTACTGACGCATCTGCGCGCCAGCGCCGATTTCCGGATGCGCCGCCTCGGACGACACAGGCTGATCGAGGACCTGCAGGCGGACATCCTGCAGCAGGTCCAGCGCCATCATCCAGGCATTAGCAGCCTCGAGCCGGTGGAACGCAGCGAACTGCTCGCACGTCTGTCGCTACAACCCGTCGCGCAGGTCGACCAGGCCATGCAGACCCCGGATGCGCGACTCAGCCTTGCCGACTTCACCGAACAGGTCGGCCTACTGCAATCACTCAGGAACGCCCTATGAGCGAACAGACCGCCGAGCGCGGGGAGCCACGCCAGCGAGCCGGCCAGTTGGCTCACGCCCTGCGCCAGGAATTGAACAAGGCCGTTATCGGCCAGCCGGACGTCATCGAGGGCCTGCTCACCGCCCTGATCGCCGGCGGCCACGTACTCATCGAAGGCGTACCGGGCCTCGGCAAGACCCTGCTCGTCCGGGCCCTGGCGCGCTGCTTCGGTGGCGACTTCGCCCGCATCCAGTTCACTCCCGATCTGATGCCCAGCGACATCACCGGGCATGCCGTCTACGACCTCGCCAGCGAACAGTTCAAGCTGCGCAAGGGACCGGTGTTCACCCACCTCCTGCTCGCCGATGAGATCAATCGCGCGCCGGCAAAGACCCAATCGGCGCTGCTCGAAGTGATGCAGGAACATCAGGTGACCCTCGAAGGCCGAGCGCTGAAGGTCCCTCAACCCTTCCTGGTGATGGCCACGCAGAACTCCATCGAACAGGAGGGCACCTACCCGCTGCCGGAGGCAGAGCTCGACCGCTTCATGCTCATGCTGCGCATGGACTATCCGCCCGCCGAAGCCGAAGTGGACCTGGTGCGCAGCGTGAGCCGCTCCGCCCATTCGGACATGCTCGATGTGACCCCGCTACGTCAGCTGATGCGTCCGCAGGACGCCCTGGCGCTGCAGAGGATCGCCAGCGAGCTGCCGGTGGACGAACAGGTGCTCGACTACGCCGTGCGCCTTGCCCGGGCGACACGGGACTGGCCGGGGCTTAGCCTGGGTGCAGGGCCGCGCGCCTCCATTGCCCTGGTACGCGGCGGCCGTGCCCGCGCATTGCTGCGCGGGGGCGAGTTCGTGCTGCCCGATGACGTCAAAGGTTGTGCCCTGCCGGTGCTGCGGCACCGTGTACGGCTGAACGCCGACCTGGAAATCGAGGGCCTGACGGTCGATACCCTGCTGCAGCAACTGATCGACCAGACCCCGGCGCCGCGACCATGACACCCGGCCGCGCCCTGTTGGCAGTGGCAGGAGGCTTGCTCTTGTCCGCCTTGCTGCTGGGCATCTCTCGGCTTCTTTACGCACCCGCCGACTGGCTGGCCACACTCTGGTGGAGTCTGCTGCTGGGCGCTGCCGGCATTGCCCTGCTCGACGCGCTGCGCCTGCGGCGGCAGCCCTCACCCGAGATAAAGCGCCAACTGCCCGGCGAAGCCCCGGTCGGACGCTGGCAGGAGGTGCGGCTGGAACTGCGCCACGGCTCGCGCGTCCGGGTCCAGGTATTCGATCATGCGCCAGCCTCGCTGCAGGTCGACAGCCTCCCCGTTGCCGTGCGCCTGGCCCCTGGCGAAACAGCCACGCTGAGCTACCTATTCTGCGCCACAGAGCGCGGACTGTTCCATTTCGAGCACTGCGAGGTGCAGCTGCCCAGCCCGTGGCGGCTGTGGCACAGCCGGCGGCTGCTGACGCTGCCCGGCGACATACGCATTTACCCGGACTTTTCACGGCTTCACGGGGCCCGCCTGATGGCGGTCGAAAACTGGCTCGGCGGCCTGGGCATCCGCCAGCGACCGCGTCGCGGTCCGGGGCAGGAGTTTCGCCAACTGCGCGAATACCGTGACGGCGACACCCTGCGCCAAGTGGACTGGAAGGCCACCGCCCGGGTACGTCACCCCATCGTCAGGGAATACCAGGACGAACGCGACCAGCGCATCCTGTTCCTCCTCGATGGAGGCCGCCGCATGCGCAGCCAGGACGGCGGCAAGTCGCACTTCGACCACAGCCTGGAAGCCTGCCTGCTTCTGAGCCATGTCGCACTGCGCCAGGGCGATGCGGTGGGCCTGTCCACCTTTGCCACCGAGCAGCCGCGATTCGTCGCGCCGGGCAAGGGACCGGCGCAGCTGACCAGCCTGCTCGATGCCATGTACGACCTGCGCAGCAGCCGTGCCCAGGCGGACTACAGCAGCGCCGCGGCAACCCTGCTCGCGCGCCAGCGGCGCCGGGCGCTGGTCATCGTGCTGACCAACCTGCGCGACGAAGACGACGATGAACTGGATGCCGCCCTCGCCCACCTGAGCCAACGCCACCGGGTACTGCTGGTAAGCCTCAGGGAGGAATTCGTCGATCACCTGGCGCAGACCCCGATCACAGGCCTGGACGAGGCTCTGGACTATTGCGGGCTGGTGGATTACCGCGCCGCCCGGCAGCGTCTGCACCGCCGTCTAACGGCCCGCGGGCTGCCGCTGCTGGATGCACGCCCGAGGGAGCTCGCGCCCCTGTTGATCGAACGCTATCTGGCGCTCAAGCGTGCCGGCAGCTTCTAGCCAAACGATTCAGCGGCAATCATTCAGGCCCGGACCGCGGGGCTCGGGCGAAGCCTGGAAGGGCTGGAAGCTGAAATACTGCTGCAGCGCGTCGACCATTTCCCTGATGTCCTCGGGCGGCTCGATCAGCTTGAAGCCTGAATCATAGCTTCCCGGGGTCACATCTTCGCGGGTCCACTGGCAGGTGGCCTGGAGATCGACGTAATGGACGCTGCCGTCCTTCGCGGGAATTTTCAGACGCATCTCGAAGCGGGCGTGCAGGAGCATCGGATACGGACTGATGAGCATCAGGCCCTGCTCGGAGATGTTGCCGATAAAGCCCAGGGGCTTGTCGGTGTTCCGGTTGAACACCTTCAAATAATACGGCAACTGGTGCCGCTCGATTCTGCGTTGATTGGACATCGTCCCACTACTGCTGGCCGTACTCGTTTTGCTGTTCATGGCAACCCCGTTGCCGCATAAGGGTTCAGCCTGATCCTGGCCGAGGGGACGTCCCTGTATCTATTACGACACGCTATCGCGGGCGCCTGATAGGTCCGCGGACGTGACGCTTCAAGTCTTGGCCTTGGCCCTGGCGGCCTTGTCTGCCCGCTGCTTGCGCACTTCCTTGGGGTCGGCCAGGAGCGGCCGGTAGATCTCCACCCGTTCGCCGGCCTCGATGGGGCGCTCCTCGGGCTTGGCCACCGCCTTGCCGAAGATACCCAGCGGCGCGATCGCCAGATCGAGCCCCGGAAAGTGTAGCTCCATCCCCGAGCGCAGCGCCGTCTCGCGTACCGAAGTCCCGCGCGGCACCTCCAGGCTCAGTAGCTTCTGCTTGTCAGGCAGCGCGTAGGCCACCTCCACCCGAACAAGGTCATCCATAAAGCTGCCTGGCCCGCTCGCAGAAGGCGTCGACCAGCGTATTGGCCGCATGGTTGAACAAGGGGCCCAGAGTGATTTTCACCAGGGGGCCCGCGTAATCGAACGACAGATCAAGGCTGATCTTGGCCGCCTGGTCATTGAGCGCCTTGAATTCCCAGATCCCGTGCAGATGGCGAAACGGCCCTTCTTCCAGATTCATCTCGATCCGCTCGCCCGGTACGAGCTCATTGCGGGTGAGGAATCGCTGGCTGATTCCGCCCTTGGCCACCGTCATGCTGGCGCGCATCTGGGTGTCGCTGACCGCCAGCACCTGACTCGTCGAACACCAGGGCAGGAACTCCGGATAGCGGGCCACATCGTTGACCATGTCGAACAGGGACCGAGCCGGATAAGGCAACAGCGCCGAGCGGTGAATATGCGTCGTCATTGAGTAATCGCTTATAACTGGCAGTGACAGGCAGCCGAGGCGCCTCGTCGTCAGGGGGCATTGTCAGGGATTCGACCGCCCCCCTCAAGTTTCGCTGCACGGACCGTATCGCCTGGGCTGGCGAGCCCCTATAATGCGCCCCCTATGGCAAAACAGAAGAAACATCCCTCCGGGACCATCGCGCTCAACAAGAAGGCGCTACACGACTACTTCATCGAACAGAAGTTCGAAGCTGGCGTGGCGCTCGCCGGCTGGGAAGTGAAAAGCCTTCGCGCCGGCAAGGCGCAACTGGTCGACAGCTACGTCCTGCTCAAGGACGGTGAGGCCTGGCTGCTTGGCTGTCATATCACCCCGCTGACCACCGCCAGCACTCACGTTATCGCCGACCCGACCCGCACCCGCAAGCTGCTCCTGAACCAGCGCGAGCTGGGCAAGCTGTTCGGCGCCGTGCAGCAAAAGGGCTACGCCTGCATCGCCCTGTCGCTGTACTGGAAAAAGCATCTGGTCAAATGCGAGATTGCGCTGGGCAAGGGCAAGAAGGAATACGACAAGCGCGACACCGAACGCGTGCGCGACTCCAACCGTGAAATGCAGCGCGCCATTCGCAGCAAGGGGAAGGACGAGTAAAGCAGGCTGGAATGGAAGCATTCAAGGCCGCCAGCCGCTTTCGCATGGTCGCTGATCGACGCCGCTCCACTTTTCGCCCTGCGCGCTCCCGATTTCAGCCCACCTCGTCCAGCCTCCAGCGTTCCTATTTAACCTTTACGCTAGTAGTCGTGCGCCGCTGGGCGCGCGCCACGCGTTGCGCTTCCTGCTGACCCTCGGCAAGCACTTCCTGCACGTAATGAATGTGGCGATCGGAGATCTCTCGCGCCTCGGCGGCGCGGCGTTCGATGATCGCCCTGTAGAGCTCCTGGTGCTGAGCCATCAGCATCTGCCGCGTTTCAATGCGCAGCGCGTACATGCCACCGATATTGGTGGTCACGTTGCGCCGCAAGAGGTCGAACAGCCCGCGGATGGTATGCAACAGCACGGTGTTGTGGCTGGCCTCGGCGATTGCCAGATGAAAGCGGGCGTCCGCGGCACCCTCTTCTGCACGGCTGACTTCGCCGTTGTGCGAATAGCAGGCCTGCAAGGCGTCATAGGCCTCGGTCAGGCGTTGATGGTCCAGTTCGGTTGCGCGTTGCGCGGCGTAAAAGGCGCAGGCGCCCTCGAGTGTGTGGCGAAACTCCAGCAGATCGCGCTGGGCCTCACTGCTGCCTTCAAGCAGATGCACCAAGGGATCGCTGAAGGTGGCTCCCAGCGCTTCGGCGACATAGGTGCCGCCTCCCTGGCGACTGACGAGCAGGCCCTTGGCCACCAGCTTCTGGATGGCCTCGCGTAGCGAAGGGCGCGAAACGCCGAAACGCTCGGCCAGCGCCCGCTCGGCTGGCAAGCGTTCGCCGATCCTCAAGGTGCCCTCGAGAATCATCGCCTCGAGCTGCAGCACGATCTCGTCGGCGAGACGACGCTGACGCACGATTTTCACTTCCATACGGCGCCTCTATTGGTCCGACCAATTAGGATTCCAGGCCATTATTGCCCATCTGGTAGTGGCCAGGACAGACCACTACAACTATGGTATGAATTGACCCGCACCTGGCCAGCTCTTAGGCTGAGTGCGCTGTCGCTACACTGGTAAGACCAATTTACAAAGCCTAAGCCTACCAGAACAAGAGGCCCGTCATGTCGACCACAACGATAAATCCAACCGCCGGCCACAAGCCGCGCGCCACGTCGCCCTTTCGGCCAGTGGAGGTCTAAGCTATGTCTACCGGTTTGCTGGCGTTTTTCGCCTTCTCCCCCATTCTTCTCGCCGCCATCCTGCTGATCGGCCTACGCTGGCCAGCCCGGCGCGCCATGCCCATCGTCTACCTGGTGACCGCGGGCATTGCCCTGTTCATCTGGGACATGAGCTTCAACCGGGTGATCGCCTCGACCCTGCAGGGCCTGGTGATCACCATTGGCCTGCTCTGGATCATCTTTGGCGCCATCCTGCTGCTGAACACCCTAAAGCATTCGGGCGGCATCGCGGCTATCCGTGCGGGCTTTACCACCATCAGCCCTGACCGGCGCATCCAGGCCATCATCATCGCCTGGCTGTTCGGCTGCTTCATCGAAGGCGCATCCGGCTTCGGTACCCCCGCCGCCATTGCCGCGCCACTGCTGGTGGCGATCGGCTTCCCGGCCATGGCTGCAGTGCTGATGGGTATGCTGGTGCAAAGCACGCCGGTATCCTTCGGCGCGGTCGGGACCCCGATCATCGTGGGCCTCAACAGCGGCCTGGACACAGCCACCATCGGTGAGCAACTGGCGGCTCAGGGCTCCACCTGGGACCTGTTCCTGCAGCAGATCACCAGTAGCGTAGCCATCACTCACGCCATCGTCGGCGTGATCATGCCTGTCGTCATGGCGATGATGCTGACCCGCTTCTTCGGCAAGGAGAAAAGCTGGAAGGCCGGCCTGGAAGTCCTGCCGTTCGCGCTGTTCGCGGGCGTTGCCTTTGTCGTGCCATACGTTGCCACAGGCATTTTCCTCGGCCCGGAATTCCCGTCGCTGCTGGGCGGCCTGATCGGCCTGGGCATCGTCACCACCGCGGCACGCTTTAACTTCCTGGTACCCAAGACCCATTGGGACTTTGCAGACCGCAAGGACTGGCCGAGCGAATGGCTGGGCACCATCGAAATGAAGCTCGAGGACCTCGCCGCACGCCCGATGAGCGCTTTCCGCGCCTGGCTGCCCTATGTTCTGGTCGGTGCGCTGCTGGTGATCAGCCGGGTGTTCCCACAGGTCGGTGCAGCGTTGAAATCGGTCTCTGTCTCGTTTGCCAATATTCTTGGCGAGGCCGGCATCAGCGCGGGGATCGAGCCCCTGTATCTGCCGGGTGGCATCCTGGTGATCGTGGTCCTGCTTACCTTCTTCCTGCACGGCATGAAGCCCCGCGAGCTTGGCGCCGCGATCAAGGAATCGAGCAGCGTGCTGATCAGCGCCGGCTTCGTCCTGCTGTTCACCGTGCCGATGGTGCGGATCCTCATCAACTCCGGAGTCAATGCCGGGGAACTGGCGAGCATGCCCATCACCATGGCGCGCTTCGTGGCTGACAGCGTCGGCGACGTCTACCCGCTGCTGGCCCCGACAGTCGGTGCGCTTGGCGCCTTCCTGGCCGGCTCGAACACCGTCAGCAACATGATGTTCGCCCAGTTCCAGTTTGGCGTGGCTACCAACCTCGGCATTTCCAGTGCCATGGTCGTGGCGATCCAGGCAGTGGGCGCAGCGGCCGGCAACATGGTGGCGATCCACAACGTGGTCGCAGCCTCTGCCACGGTGGGCCTGCTGGGCCGCGAAGGCAGCATCCTGCGCAAGACCATCTGGCCGACGATGTACTACGTACTCGCCACCGGCCTGGTCGGCATGATCGCGATCTACGTGCTGGGCGTCACCGACCCGCTCGTCGGGCAGTAACCCGGTCTGAGTACTTTGCCCCGCTCGTGCGGGGCAAAGTCGTTTTCCACCGCTACCTACGGACAACGGGGCCAACCCGGAGTGAAGCCATGAGCGAACTCTTCTACAACGCCGCGCCGAACGGCAAGCCGAACGCCACCCGCGTCGCGCCGCCACTGCCGAAACCTCGGCAGTACCCCGCCAAACCCGCCCAGGTGTATCTGTTCGGCACCTGCGTGGTGGACCTGTTCTTTCCGGAAGCCGGCATGGATGCCATCCGCCTGCTGGAGCGCGAAGGCATCCGCGTGCACTTTCCCCAGGACCAGAGCTGTTGCGGGCAGCCGGCCTACACCACCGGCTATACCGAAGAAGCCCGTAAAGTGGCACGCGCCCAGCTGGCGCTGTTCAAGGCCGACTGGCCGGTGGTGGTGCCGTCGGGCTCCTGCGCCGGGATGATGCGCCACCATTACCTGGACCTGTTCAAGGATGACCCCGAATGCCTGCGCCAGGCTGAGCTGCTGGCCGAACGCACCTTCGAGCTCACCGAGTTCCTGCTGCATGTGTGCGAGGTCCAGCTGCATGACCAGGGCCCCCAGGCGAAGATAGCCCTGCACACTTCCTGCTCGGCGCGACGCGAGATGAATACCCACCTGCATGCCCGCCAGCTACTCGGACAACTGGCCAAGGTGGAGCGCGTCGAGCACGATCACGAGAGCGAGTGCTGCGGCTTTGGCGGTACCTTCAGCGTGCGCATGCCCGACATTGCCGGTGCCATGGTCGCCGACAAGACCCGCTCGCTGCAGGACTCGGGCGCTGCGCAGATGGTGACCGCCGACGCCGGCTGCCTGCTCAACATCAACGGCGCACTGGATAAGCAACAGGCGCGCTTCAGTGGCCAGCATCTGGCTTCCTTTCTCTGGCAACGCACCGGAGGCTCACGATGACCGCAGCCCAACGCATCCCCGCGACCCCGATCGAAAACGCCGGCGATCCGGATTTCCGCGCCCGTGCCCGCGGCGCGCTGAAGGACGAGCAGCTACGTCGCAATTTCCGCACCGCGATGGACTCGCTGATGACCAAGCGGGCCATCGCTTTCAGCGACGCCGACGAGCGCGAGCGCCTGCGCGAGATGGGCAATCACATTCGTGCCCGAGCCCTGTCGAAGCTGCCCGAGCTGCTCGAGCGCCTGGAGACCAACCTGACCCGCAACGGGGTGAAGGTGCACTGGGCCGAGACCGTCGAGGAAGCCAACCGCATCGTCCTCGACATCGCCCGCAGCCGTGAGGCCAAGCAGGTGATCAAGGGCAAGTCCATGGTCAGCGAGGAGATGGAGATGAACCATTTCCTCCAAGGCCACGGCGTTGAATGTCTGGAGTCGGACATGGGCGAATACATCGTCCAGCTCGACCACGAGAAGCCCTCGCACATCATCATGCCGGCGATCCACAAGAACGCCCGCCAGGTCGCCTCGCTGTTCGAGGACAAGCTCGGCGTGGACTACACCGAGGACGTCGACCAACTGATCCAGATCGGTCGCAAGACCCTCCGGCAGAAATTCTACGAGGCCGACATCGGCGTCTCCGGCGTCAATTTCGCGGTGGCCGAGACCGGCACCCTGCTCCTGGTGGAAAACGAGGGCAACGGCCGCATGTCCACCGGCGTGCCGCCCGTACATATCGCAGTGACCGGCATCGAGAAGGTGGTGGAGAACCTGCGCGACGTGGTTCCGCTGCTGTCCCTGCTGACCCGCTCGGCGCTCGGCCAGCCGATCACCACCTACGTCAACATGATCTCCGGGCCGCGCCAGGAAGGCGAACTCGACGGCCCGCAGGAAGTGCACCTGATCCTGTTGGACAACGGCCGCAGCCAGGCCTTTGCCGACAGCGAACTGCGCCAGACCCTCAATTGCATCCGCTGCGGCGCCTGCATGAACCACTGCCCGGTCTACACCCGGGTCGGCGGGCACGCCTATGGCGAGGTCTATCCCGGGCCCATCGGCAAGATCATCACGCCGCACATGGTCGGCCTCGACCGCGTGCCGGATCACCCCAGCGCCTCGTCGCTGTGCGGCGCCTGCGGTGAAGTCTGCCCGGTTAAGATCCCGATCCCTTCGCTGTTGCGCAGGCTGCGGGAAGAAAACATCAAGGCCCCGGATGACAGCCCGAGGGTCATGCGCGGCCAGGGCAGCAAGTATTCGACAAAGGAACGCTTGATCTGGAAGGGCTGGCGCCTGCTCTATAGCACCCCGGCGCTGTATCGCGGCTTCAGCTTTTTCGCCACTCGCCTGCGGGGGCTCACGCCAAAGAACGTCGGCCCCTGGACGCAGAACCACACGGCACCGAAACCGGCCGCCCGCTCGCTGCATGATCTGGCTCGGGAGCACCTGGAGGGCAAGCGATGAGCCACCGGCAGCCGCTGCAACGCCGCCCGCTTTCCCGTGGGAGCGAGCCCGCTCCTACACGGGGTTTGGTTAACGCCTCAAGCCATGTCCGCGTCCCGTTCGCGAGCAAGCTCGCTCCTACAGGAGAGCTCGTTAACGCCTCACGCACTCTGCGCGTCCCGGCCGCGGCATCCCGGTCCTTGCCCGGCCACCTGCTGCATCGCCACCCTCAATACCGTAGGAGCGAGCTTGCTCGCGAACCCGTGCACCTCCCATCCGCGAGCAAGGTCGCTCCTACCACCCGCCGTTTCGGAGTCGCCCCATGAGCGCCAAAGCCAACATTCTTGCCAAGCTGCGCCGGAGTCTCGAAGGCACCACCCCAGTGCCCGACGACTATGACGTGGACCTGGTGACCCGCCCCTGGAGCTATGCCCCGACCGAGCGCATCGACCGCCTGCGCCAGTTGATGGAAGCGGTACACACCGAGCTTCACCTGACCACCCGCAACGGCTGGCCGACCCTGCTGGAACAATTGCTGCGTGACCGCAACATCGGCAGCCTGCTCATTGCACCGACCACGCCCCACGGCCAGCAGGTGACCGAGCACTTCGGCAATCGCGACGACGCCCCGATGCTCAAGGCCTACGACCGTCCGGTGGAAGACTGGAAGGACGAGCTGTTCAACGATACCCCGGCCAGCCTCACCAGCACCCTGGGCGCCATCGCCTCCACCGGCAGCCTGATCCTCTGGCCGACACGCGAAGAGCCCCGCCTGATGAGCCTGGTGCCGCCGGTGCATTTCGCCCTGCTCAAGGCCAGCGAAATCCGCGACAACTTCCACCAGATCCAGCAGCAGCAGCAGTGGGCCGCCGGCATGCCCACCAACGCGCTGCTGGTCTCCGGCCCGTCGAAGACCGCAGACATCGAACAGGTCCTCGCCTACGGCGCCCACGGCCCGAAGGATCTGATCGTATTGATCCTGGAGGATGCATGAACCACCCCGCCAGTACCGGCCGCACGGCACTGCCGGCAGGTTTCGTCAGCGAAGTGCAGCGACTGATCCCCGAGGCCAGGCGATTCGACGACCCGCTGTCGACCCTGGCTTTCGGCACTGACGCCAGCTTCTATCGACTCATTCCGAAACTGGTGGTGCGCGTCGAATCCGAGGCAGAGGTCGTGGCCCTGCTGAAACTGGCCCAGGCGGAAAAGGTCCCGGTGACCTTCCGCGCCGCCGGCACCAGCCTGTCCGGCCAGGCCGTCAGCGACTCGGTACTGATCGTCCTCGGCGACGGATGGAACGATCGCGACATCCGCCGCAAGGGTGATCAGATCCGCCTGCAGCCGGGCGTCATCGGCGCTCAGGCCAACGCCTGGCTGGCACCGCTGGGCCGCAAGATCGGCCCGGACCCGGCATCGATCGCCACCTGCAAGATCGGCGGCATCGTCGCCAACAACGCCAGCGGCATGTGCTGCGGCACCGCACAGAACAGCTACAACACCCTGGCCGGCATGCGCCTGATCCTCGCCGATGGCAGCGTGCTCGACACCGAGGACGCCTCGAGCGTGGCCGCCTTCCGTGACAGCCACGCGCCACTGCTGGAGCAACTGGCCGAACTCGCTCGCGACACCCGCGCAGACACTGAACTCGCCACGAAAATCCGCCACAAGTACCGCCTGAAAAACACCACCGGTCTTTCGCTCAACGCCCTGGTCGACCACGACGAACCGCTGGACATCCTCACCCACCTGATGGTCGGCTCCGAGGGCACCCTTGGCTTCATCAGCGCGGTGACCTACAACACCGTTCCCGAGCACCCGCACAAGGCCAGCGCGCTGATCGTCTTCCCTGACGTGGAAACCTGCTGCCGCGCCGTGCCGGTGCTGAAAAAGCAGCCGGTGGATGCGGTGGAGCTGCTCGACCGTCGCAGCTTGCGCTCTGTGGAGGACAAGCCGGGCCTGCCGGCCTGGGTCAAGGGGCTTTCGGATACCGCCTGTGCACTGCTGATCGAGTCGCGCGCCGCGACCCAGGCCCTACTCCACGAACAGCTTCGGCAGATCCGCGAGTCACTGAACGGCTTTGCCGTCGAGCAGGAAGTCGATTTCAGCGAGGACCCGGTGGTATATGGCCAGCTCTGGGCCATCCGCAAGGGCACCTTTCCTGCCGTCGGCGCGGTCCGCCCCACCGGCACCACGGTGATCATCGAAGACGTGACCTTTCCCGTCGAACAGCTCGCTGAAGGCGTGAATCGCCTGCTGCAGCTGTTCGAGAAGCACCGCTACGACGAGGCGATCATCTTTGGCCATGCACTGGAGGGCAATCTCCATTTTGTCTTTACCCAGGGCTTCGAGGACCCGGTGCAGGTCGCCCGCTACGAGGCCTTCATGCAGGACGTGGCGCACCTGGTCGCCGTGGAATTCGGCGGCTCGCTCAAGGCCGAACACGGCACTGGCCGAAACATGGCGCCCTTCGTCGAACTGGAATGGGGTGCCGACGCCTACGGACTGATGTGGAAGATCAAGCGCCTGCTCGACCCCAACGGCCTGCTCAACCCCGACGTGGTGCTCTCGGAAGATCCGGAGATCCACCTGAAGAACCTCAAGCCCATGCCGGCCGCCGACGAGATCGTCGACAAGTGCATCGAATGTGGCTTCTGCGAGCCGGTCTGCCCCTCCAATGGACTGACCCTCACCCCGCGCCAGCGTATCGTCATGTGGCGCGACATCCAGGCCCGCCGCCGTGCCGGCAGCGACACCCGGGAGCTGGAACAGGACTACGCCTACCGCGGCGTGGACACCTGCGCCGCCACGGGTCTGTGCGCGCTGCGCTGCCCGGTGGGCATCAATACCGGCGATCTGGTTCGCAAGCTGCGCAGTACAAGCGCCAGCCACACCCGCAGCGCCAACTGGCTGAGCGGCCATTTCGCGACAGCCCTTGGCGGCGCGCGCGCGATGCTGCACTTCGCCAACGGCGCGCGCCTGATCCTCGGTGATCGGGTGCTCGGCAAGACCTCCGCCGTACTGACCCGCGCCAGCAAGGGTCGCGTGCCGGCATGGACGCCCGCCATGCCACAGCCGCTGCACCGGCTCAGCCTGCCCAAGCCGGGCACCGATGGTCGCCCGCGGGTCGTCTATCTGGCTTCCTGCATCTCCCGCGCCACCGGCCCGGCTGCCACCGACCGCGAGCAGACACCGCTGATCGACAAGACCCGTGCGCTACTGGAGAAGGCCGGCTACCAGGTCGTGTTTCCAGAAGGCTTGAACGAGCTCTGCTGCGGCCAGCCCTTTACCTCCAAAGGCTACCTGGAACAGGGCGACCGCAAGCGCCAGCAGGCTCTCGACGCCCTGCTCAAGGCCAGCCGCGGTGGCCTCGACCCGGTCTACTGCGACACCAGTCCCTGCACCCTGCGGCTGGTGCAGAGCCTCGCCGACGAGAGGCTGGACGTGCATGATCCGGTCCGCTTCATCCGCACCCACCTGCTGGATCGTCTCGACATCATTCCGCAGAGCGCCCCCATCGCCGTCCACGTCACCTGCAGCACCCAGCACCTGGGCGAAGGCCCAGCCCTGCTCGAGATCGCCAGGCGCTGCGCCAAAACGGTGATCGTGCCCGAAGGCATCCAGTGCTGCGGTTTCGCGGGAGACAAGGGCTTTACCACCCCCGAGCTCAACGCCAACGCACTGCGCACGCTCAAGGATGCGGTCCAGCATTGCGAGGAAGGCATTTCCACCAGCCGCACCTGCGAAATCGGCCTCAGCCAACACGGCGGCATCGACTATCACAGCCTCGTCTACCTGCTCGACCGGGTCAGCCGTCCCAGAGCGTCCGGCGCCGCCTGAGCCCGAATGCCGGGCCTCTCGCCCGGCATCGGCATAGAACGCTCAAGCGTAAACGGAGTCCCTACTACTGAGCCCGACGCAAGAAGGCTCCCTCTTCACTCGGCGAAGCCACAGGTTGCGCTTCATCGGCCCGCCGGGAAACTCAAATGCCTGGAGGACTCACATGAAACGACTTGCTCTCTTTGCTGCTGCCGCCCTTCTAGCCAGCCCCGCTGCCTTTGCCCAGGACCAGGACCTGTGCGAACTCAACATGGCCGAAGTCGATCAACACATGACCACCAGCATGGCGACCATGGGCGAGCCGGCACGAACCAAGGTCGAGGGTTATATCGAAACAGCCGAAGAAGCCCAGGCCACAGGCGACACCGACACCTGCATCGCCCAGAGCACCATGGCCCTGCAGATCCTCAAGGGACCAGGCGGCTCCGATGCCGGCTCCGCCGCAGGCGGCGCCTCGGGCGGCGGTCAATAAACACTCGAGGGGCGAGGCGCTGCCCTTGCCCCTTGATACCCGACAGACCGCCCCCATCTGACAAACAGGCAATCGACGCCAGGCAACCTTTGGCGTACACTGCCTGACATCTCAGCACGGTTCTCTACGTGCTGAAGGGGCCGATTAGGATTCGACGCCGGTTACAAAACTTGAGGGGCATGCCGAGTAGGTAACAGTACTCGTAAATAAACTGTTGCAAACCTACAGTTGCCAACGATGACAACTACGAAGGGTACGCGCTAGCCGCCTAACCTTCATCTGGTCGCTTCGGCGCCAGCGGTCTCTAGGGGATGCCTGTAAACCCGAAAAGACCGTCAGATAGAACAGGATCGCCGCCAAGTTCGCTGCAGACGTAACGGCTAAAACTCATGCAGCTCGCTCCAAGCACCCTGCCACTCGGGCGGCGCGGAGTTAACGTAATAGAGATGGCTACGCATGTAGAACCGATAGCGGAGAGCTGGCGGACGGGGGTTCAAATCCCCCCGGCTCCACCATTTTGTCTTCCCAGGAAGACCCAGAAAAGCCGTAAAGCCTAGAGAAATCAAAGCTTTACGGCTTTTTTATTGCCCGCGTTTTCCCACCTAATCCCAGGACATCCCACGGTTGACGGGGGCATATATGGGGGCATAAAACGCTCATCAGCTCGCTCGGAGAGGATGTGCCCCCAATGCCCCTGAAAGACACCAACTGCCGTAACGCCAAGCCCCAGGACAAGCCATACCGCCTGTACGACGAACAAGGTTTGTACCTTGAAGTGCAGCCCAACGGAGGCCGTTACTGGCGCTTGAAGTACCGCTTTCTGGGAAAGGAAAAGCGCCTGGCGCTTGGTGTTTATCCTGAGGTCGGCCTGCAGGAGGCCCGGCGCAAGCGTGATGACGCTCGTGTTCAGCTTGCCGGCGGCCAAGACCCTTCGCTGCAACGGCGTATGGCCAAGGTGGTCAGCCAGCTTGATCACCAGCACACCTTTGAGTCGGTTGCCACGCAGTGGCTGAGTATTCGCGAGTCATCCTGGGATCCGGAGTACACCCGCACGGTGCGGCAGCGCCTTGAGCTCAATGCCTACCCCTGGCTGGGAAAACTCCCGATCAGCAGCATCAGCACGCCCATGCTGGTCGAAAACCTGCAGCGCATCATCAAGCGCGGCGCTCGCGAGACGGCGCGTCGTGTTGCCCAGATCTACAAACAGATTTTCGAGTTCGCCGAAGCTGCCGGCATCACCCCACCCAACCAGATCGGGAATCTCGCGCGCACTCTCCCAGCCAAGCGGGTGAAACACTTTGCTGCCGTGACCGACCCTGAAAAGCTCGGCGCTCTGCTTAAAGCACTGGATAGCTACAGCGGAACGATGCCTGTTTGTTGTGCGTTAAAACTGGCTCCGTTGCTGTTCTGCCGACCCGGAGACCTTCGTCACATGGAATGGTCGGAGGTCAATCTGGATGCTGGCGAATGGCTGATTCCCGGCCATAAGATGAAAGGGCTCACTGTCACCAAACAGGATCGCCCGGATCACTTGGTTCCCCTAAGCCAGCAAGCAATTGCTGTTCTGCGCGAGCTGAAACCACTCACCAGCAGACATCGGTACGCCTTCCCCTCGGCACGAGGAGGCGACCGGCCGATGTCCAACAATGCCGTACTTAGTGCGTTACGCCGCATGGATATCAGCGGCGACGAGATGACGGGGCATGGCTTTCGTGCGACCGCGAGAACCATAGGTGCTGAGGTACTGGGGTTTCGCCCAGACCTCCTGGAGCATCAGCTTGCTCACACGGTAAAAAATCCGCTGGGACGTGCATACGACCGAACCTCATTTCTGCCAGAGCGACGCGACATGATGCAGCGCTGGTCAGATTACCTAGATGCTATCAAGGCTTGAGCTCATAGATTGGGCTTGCAGTACAGATATCCGCTTGGTAAAAATCTGGCATCTCTTGGAATCCCATAGGATTCCGTGGGATCGTCACGCTGCCCCGGTTACGGCGTTAAGAATCCGAATTCCATTTGCTGTTAGCAAATGGAATTCCTGGCTACCTCATAGGGGTATCACCAGCATCTCGCAGAGTCTTTTGCACCTGCTCGCCTGCAGCAAGGCTGCTAAAGAATCGTACGGCCCCCTATTCCGTACCAGCAGGGCTCCTCTCCCCACGCCAACGACTCAGCTTCAGCTGTCATCCATCAGCTGTCGCCGGCAATAAAACTCGGAGGCCCGTCACATGACGGTCTGGCTCACGCCCCCTGCATCGCAGCAGGAAAAATCCGAGCGCCACTCTCAACACATACGCGTATTGCAGCACACGAGGACTGCTGCAGCGCCACCGCCAGAGCACCAATCAAATGTCAGCACGAACTATTGCACCAAGCCCAGAGGAACCACGCTTCCTTCGCCTCCCTGAGGTTGAGCTCGTTGTCGGGAAAAAAAGATCCACGATCTATCGCGACATAGCCGCAGGAAAGTTTCCTGCTCCATATGATCTAGGCAGCAGCAGATCGGTCGGCTGGCTCAGCACGGAGATATCTGCCTGGATTCTGAGTAGACCGCGCGTGCAGCTCCGCGGGGGGCATAACAATGACTAATGTCTCAGCCCCACTGCGAGCGCAGACCCAGTGGTTCCATGTTTTCAGGGCAATGATTGATCAGGGCGACGTCGCCCGAATTGGGCCCCATGCGTTTACGGTTTATGCCGTCATTAAGGCACACGCCAATTACTACTCCGGCATGGCGCATCCGGGCATCGAACGGATCTCTGAGCAGTCTGGCGTCAGCCTGGCACAGGTCAAACGGGCACTGGGGGTTCTCGAAATGGCAGGCCTCATCACGAAAACAAAATCCGGCCGATCCAATCACTACACTCTACGCGAAAAGGTTCAGGTCACTGAGGCCGGCCTACCTCATACCGTAGCAACCTGGGACTACGTGCCAAGCCGTGCACAGCACACCGCTACCGAGCTCAAAAAAGCCGTGATCGCTGGCGATCTCGCAAGTACGCAGATACTGAACATTGAGCGCCTGAATATACAAATCAACCTGGCCGGTGGAAACGCCCAAGTCGATAGCTCGTCACTGCAAATCGACCTCGACCGGTTGCCTCCCGGTATCCGAGAAACACTGCGCAGGCACCTCAAACGTTCGTCGTGATGTTATGCACAGCTCAGCGTGATACGTATCCGTCAGAGCTGGGATTGATCACGAAGCAGCTCACCTAGAGCTGCTTCGCGCTGGAATCCGGCTCAGGCTGAGCCGCTAAAAAGAAAGAGAAAATAAAAAAGAAGCTCTGGAGGCGACACAGCCTCCAGAGTGAAAGCCCCGAAGCCTTATTGGGTTACGGACAGCTACCGTAAACTCGATTCGACGAATCCCGCCAGCCCGGCCATCTGCGGCTTTTTCGCATTACAGAAGCGCCTTCCTTTATCATCCCCGGCATCGTGTAGTGGTTGATTTCACGGTCACTGGCTCAGGGCGCTCGGCTGTCGCATCCAGTGGCATCCGGCATAAGCCGATGCGGCTGAGCAGAGCTGAGTTGCCGATGGTGACGCCAGACCGACAGAGCGGCATATGCCTGTCGGGATGTGGCCATCGCCCAAAAATTTTTGCGGCTAAAATCGCCGCCTTCGCGCACCAGCGATCTGGACAGTGGTAAACCATGAATGCAGTAGAAATTGAGTCCGCCATTTCGGACCTGGCCCTAGAGCCCTTTGACGCGGCGGAGTTCCCATTCACCTTCCTGGCCGCATTCGGCAACAAGGAAACCGCGCTCAAGCGCCTGCGCGCTGGCAACAACAACGCCTCGGATGTACCTGGCGGCGTACTACTGCGCAGCAACATTCATATCGCCGCATGCGAGCCTGGCACAGTGGGCGAAACGCTCAAGGCCTTGCGCGCCAGCCCGGCCACCATAAAAGCTAAAGCCAAGTTCATCCTCGCCACCGACGGGCAAACGCTGGAGGCCGAAGAGCTGATCACAGGTGAAACCATCACCTGCGACTACCCGGACTTTCCCAACCACTTCGGCTTCCTGCTGCCGCTGGCTGGCATCTCCACCATCAAGGAGATCAAAGACAACCCCATCGACGTGCGCGCCACCAGCCGCCTGAACAAGCTATATGTCGAGCTGCTGAACGAGAACCCGGACTGGGCCAAGGCCGAACGCCGCCATGACATGAACCATTTTATGTCTCGGTTAGTGTTCTGCTTTTTTGCGGAAGACACCGACATCTTCACTGGCGATGGGCTGTTTACCACCACAATTGAGCACTACAGCGAGCGCGACGGCTCCAACACCGACCAGGTGCTGTCGGAGATTTTCCGCGCCATGAACCTCAAGCTGGCCGAGCGTGCCAGTGCCCAACCACGCCTGCCTGGTTGGGCAAACAAGTTCCCATATGTGAATGGCGGCTTGTTCTCTGGTAGTACCGAAGTACCGCGCTTTACGCGTATGGCTCGCACATACCTGCTCCACGCTGGCAACCTCAACTGGCAGAGAATTAACCCAGATATCTTCGGCAGCATGATCCAAGCTGTTGCTGACGATGAGGAGCGCGGCGCACTGGGCATGCACTACACCAGCGTGCCCAACATCCTGAAGGTGCTGAACCCGTTGTTTCTGGATGATCTACGGACGCAACTGAAGGCGGCCGGTGACAACAAAGCCAAGCTACTCAACCTGCGTAAGCGCATGGCACATATTCGCGTATTCGACCCGGCCTGTGGCTCCGGCAACTTCCTGGTTATCGCCTACAAGCAAATGCGCGAGATCGAGGCAGAAATCAACCGCCGTCGAGGCGAGGCCAATAATAAATCGGAAATCCCGCTGACGAATTTCCGCGGCATCGAGCTGCGAGACTTTCCGGCCGAGATTGCCCGTCTGGCGCTAATCATTGCCGAATTTCAGTGCGACGTGCTGTATCGCGGACAACAAGATGCATTGGCCGAGTTTCTTCCACTAGACGCACAAAACTGGATTGTTTGTGGCAATGCTCTGCGCTTGGACTGGCTAAGTATCTGCCCACCAACAGGAACAGGGGTGAAGGTACTTGCTGATGATTTATTCGCTACGCCACAGAACCAGGCAGAGATAGACTTTGAGAATGAAGGCGGAGAAACCTATATCTGTGGCAACCCTCCATACCAAGGAAGCGTAAATCAAAAAGACGATCAAAAAGGCGACATGAAATACATCTTCAACGGAATTACTTCCTCTTTCAAAGATTTAGATTATGTCTCAGCTTGGTTCGTCAAGGCCGCACAATATATAGCCCAGAATCATGGCTCAGCAGCATTGGTTTCCACAAATTCCTTATGCCAAGGCGAGCAGGTTTCCATGCTTTGGCCATACATATTCAGCCTTGATTTAGAAATAATATTTGCTCACACGTCATTCTTATGGAGCAATAATGCAACAAATAATGCGGGGGTAACCTGCATTGTTGTGGGCGTAGGAAGAGGCAAAAATAAGAGGATATATAGTGATACGACTGAAAGGACTGTCACGTCTATTACTCCATATCTTACAGAGGGCCGCTCAGTAGTAGTTAATAAACGCCCAACTCCTCTTAGCAATTTACCAAAGATGATGACCGGAAATCTTCCATCTGACGGGGGACACTTACTTATGTCCTATAACGAAGGCTCTGATTTTATAGAAAAGCACCCTAAGGCTGCGCATCTTCTTAAAAAATTTATTGGATCACGAGAACTGATAAACGGTGGGGATCGTTGGTGCCTCTGGATTGAAGACTCTAAACTTGAAGCTGCGCGCGAGAACATAGAGATTAGCAAGCGACTAGATAAAGTCACACTTGCTCGCGAGGCCAGTCGCGGCGATCAAGCTAGAGGGGCAATCCATACCCCGCATAGATTTGTTTTTTCTCCACATTCTCCAGGGCTGGCTATTGCCGTACCCAAAGTATCGTCTTCAAGACGAGAGTATATTCCTTGTGCAATTACCGATGAAAACACGGTTGTGTCAGACCTTGCACGAATTATTTATGGGGCCTCGCTCTGGAACCTAGCCGTCATCGCTTCTCGTCTACATTTAGTATGGGTCGGGACAGTTTGCGGGAAAATGAAAACAGACTTTCGCTATTCCAACACTCTCGGCTGGAATACCTTTCCTGTGCCGCTACTGACCGAGCAAAACAAAGCTGACCTTACTGCCAGCGCTGAGGCAATTCTGTTAGCCCGCGAAGCCCACTTTCCCGCCACGATCGCTGACTTGTACAACCCGGATAATATGCCGGACAACCTGCGCCATGCCCACGAGCGCAACGATGAGGTGCTGGAGCGCATCTACATCGGTCGCCGCTTCAAGAACGACACCGAGCGTTTGGAAAAGCTGTTTGACCTCTACACCAAGATGACAGCAGACACAGTCAAGGCCGCGCCGAAAAAGCCACGAGGGAAAAAGGCATGAGTCGATCGTTGGAAAATGGCCCTGCCAGCCTAACCACACCACCTGAGGGCTACGGCGAGTGGTTGGTCGATCTCAAAGGCCGTATCCACAGCGCCCAGCAACGCGCCACGCTGGCAGTGAATCGTGAACTGGTGCTGCTCTACTGGCAGATTGGCAACGATATTTTGAGCCGGCAGGCACAACAGGGCTGGGGAGCCAAGGTAATCGAGCGGCTGGCCCAGGACCTGCGCGCCGCCTTTCCTGAAATGAAGGGATTTTCCCGCGCCAACCTGATGTATATGCGAGCCTTTGCCGAGGCCTGGCCGGATGCCGCAATTGTCCAACAGGCTGTTGGACAATTGCCCTGGGGGCACAACCTGGTACTGCTGACCCGGCTAAAAGACCCACAGCAGCGCCTGGCCTATGCCCAGAGCGCGATTGCGCACGGTTGGTCACGCAATGTGCTGAACATCCATATCGAAACCCGCCTGTTGGAGCGCAGTGGCACGGCGGTCACTAACTTCGACGTCAGCTTGCCCAAGGTGCAGTCGGACCTGGCCCGCGAGTCATTGAAAGATCCGTATCGATTTGACTTCCTTGGCCTGCGCGATGAGGCGCAGGAACGCGAAATCGAACACGCCCTGGTCAAACACGTCACCGAGTTTCTGTTGGAGCTGGGCGCAGGCTTTGCGTTTGTCGGGCGGCAAGTGCTGCTGGATGTAGGCGGCGATGAGTTCTTTATCGACCTGCTGTTCTACCATCTCAAGCTGCGCTGCTATGTGGTGATAGAGCTCAAAGCCGGCAAGTTCAAGCCCGAGCACCTGGGCCAGCTTGGGTTTTATATGACCGCGGTGGATCGCCAGGTCAAAGATGAACACGACAACCCCACCATCGGACTTTTGCTCTGCAAGAGCAAAAACAAGATCGTGGCGGAATATGCGCTGGGCGATAAGACCCAGCCCATGGGCATTGCCGAGTACAAATTGCTCGAATCTCTGCCTGCAGAATTGCAAACCAGCTTGCCCAGCATTGAACAGATCGAACGTGAACTGGCGGGCGACGGCACCCTCATGGAGGACGAATCACAGTGACGAACACCACCAACCCGACCAACAGCTACACGGTGCCGTCGGTATCCATTGCTACAGCGCACACTGGGGCATCCAGCAAGGCAAATGAACTGGGCATGCGCACTATGCAAGAGCGCGCCTATACCAAGCGCGGCGAACAGTACCTGCTGATCAAATCGCCACCCGCATCGGGCAAGTCCCGCGCCCTGATGTTTATCGCGCTGGACAAGCTGAATAACCAGGGTCTGCAACAGGCCATCGTTGTAGTGCCCGAGCGCTCCATTGGCGGCAGCTTTGCCGATGAGCCGCTGAGCCGACATGGCTTTTACTGGGACTGGCAGGTGGCCCCTCAGTGGAACCTGTGCAATGCCCCAGGCATTGATGAGCCGCGTGTGGCCAAGTCCAAAGTAGACGCCATGCGAGCATTCTTAAGCAGCGGTGACAAGGTGTTGGTCTGCACCCATGCCACCTTCCGATTTGCCGTGGAAGAGCTGGGCATCGACGCCTTTGATAACCGCCTGATTGCCATCGACGAGTTCCACCACGTTTCCGCCAACCCAGACAACAAACTAGGCAGCCAACTGAGCGCGTTCATCAACCGCGACAAGGTGCACCTGGTCGCCATGACAGGCTCCTACTTCCGCGGTGATAGCGAGGCAGTACTGGCCCCGTCGGAAGAGAACAAGTTTGAGACGGTGACGTACACCTACTACGAGCAACTCAACGGCTACCGCTGGCTCAAGTCGCTGGATATTGGCTACTTCTTTTACACCGGCAGGTACGTGGATGCGGTCACCAAGGTGCTGGACCCAGCGCTGAAAACCATCGTTCACATTCCAAACGTAAATGCCCGCGAGAGCCTCAAAGACAAGGAGCGCGAGGTTAACGAGATCATGAGCGCGCTGGGCGATTGGCAGGGTGTCGACGCGACCACCGGCTTTCACCTCATCAAAGCCAAGGACGGCCGCACGCTGAGAGTAGCCGACCTGGTGGATGACAGCGACCCAGGCAAACGCTCCAAAGTGCTCGGCGCACTGAAAGACCCGGCGCAGAAGAACAACCGCGACAACGTGGATGTGATCATCGCGCTGGGCATGGCGAAGGAAGGCTTTGACTGGATCTGGTGCGAGCATGCGCTGACCATCGGCTACCGCTCGAGCCTGACCGAAATCGTGCAGATCATTGGCCGCGCCACCCGCGATGCCGAGGGTAAGGAGCGCTCACGCTTCACCAACCTGATCGCAGAGCCTATGGCCGATCAAGCCGCCGTTGCTGAGGCGGTGAACGATATGCTCAAGGCCATTTCCGCCAGTCTGCTGATGGAGCAGGTGCTCGCCCCGCGCTATGAGTTCACCCCGAAAGATACCGGGCCGAAAAAAGGCTTCAATTACGGGCCAGAGGGGTATCAAACGGGTGGCACCAACCTGGGCGTGAATGAAACCACGGGCCAGTTCCATGTCGAGATCAACGGCCTGACCACACCGCAAAGCACGGAAGCCACGCGCATCTGCAAAGAAGATTTGAACGAAGTAGTAACCAGCTTCCTGCAGGACAAAACCGTCCTGGAGCGCGGTCTATTCGACAAGGAAAACACTCTGCCAGAGGAACTGACCCAACTGCGCATGGGCAAAATAGTTCGCGAGCGCTACCCAGACTTGAGCGACGTCGATCAGGAAGCAATTCGCCAACACGCCATCGCAGCCATGAACATTACCCAGCAGGCCAAGTTGATGCTGGCGCAGGCCGATGCCAACGGGAGTGACACCGTACAAGGCAGCACTGCGCTGCTGGATGGCGTGCGCAAATTCGTTAACGTGCGTGAGCTGGACATTGACCTGATCGACCGCATCAACCCCTTCGAGGCCGCCTATGCGGTACTGGCGAAGGCGATGGATGAGAAATCCCTGCGCCAGGTGCAGGCTAGCATTGCGGCCAAGAAGGTGAGCATTCCCGAAGACGAAGCACGAGAACTGGCAAAGCGTGCTCTGCAGTTCAAGAACGAGCGCGGCCGTCTGCCCGACATCAACTCCGCCGATGTCTGGGAAAAACGCATGGCCGAAGGCGTAGCTGCGTTGGCACGCTACCGCGCCCAGGTCAAAGCGGCGCAGGGGGAATCCGCCAATGGCTGATATGAACGATGACGACCTGCTGGATGCGTTGGGGGTAGAAGTCCCCACGCTCAAAACGGCCACTCGAACCCCTCGCGAGGAGCGTATCATCGCTGGCTTCGAGGACATTCAACGTTTCTATCAAACCCACGGCCGCGCCCCGCTGCATGGCGAAGACCGTGACATCTTCGAGCGTTTATATGCAGTGCGCCTGGATCAGCTACGCAAGTTGCCGGAGGCACAAACCCTACTGGCAGGCTTGGATAATCACGGCCTGCTGTCAGGTACTACGGTCGCTTCAGTAAATGTGGATGACCTGGATGAGGACGCCTTGCTCGCCGAGCTGGGCATCGGTAGTGAGTCCGTCGACCAGGACGACATCACAGTGCTGCGGCATGTGCGTTCCAGTGCTGCCATAAAGGCGGCAGAAGAAATTGCCGCCAGGAATCCATGTAAAGACTTCGAGAGCTTCAAACCACTCTTTGATGAGGTTGAAGCCGGCATCAAACAAAACCAGTGGATAACCAAGCCCTTTGGCAAGAACGCCAGCATCGAGGCAGGGGACTTCTTCATTCTGAGCGGACTCATTGCCTATGTCGCCGAGGTGGGCGACACCTATAAGACTCCGAATGCAGAGACAAACGGGCGTTTGCGTGTCATCTACTCCAATGAGACGGAAAGCGACCTGTTGCTACGATCCCTACAGCGGGCGCTTTATAAGGACAGTGAGGGGCGCGCCGGATCTCGACTTATCAAGGTAGATTCCGGCCCACTGTTCAGCGACATAGCCGAGCCGGACGATATAGAAAGCGGCACGATCTATGTGCTACGTAGCCAGTCCAGCCACCCCTTCGTAGCCGAGCACCGCGAACTGATCCACAAGATCGGAGTAACCAGCGGCCGAGTGGAAACCCGCATTGCGGCGGCCGCGAAGGATGCCACCTACCTGCTGGCCGATGTGGAAGTGGTCGCGACTTACAAGCTTCACAACCTGAACCGTACCCGGCTGGAGAACATCTTCCACCGCCTGTTCGGCGCAGCGCAGTTGGACTTGACCATCGACGACCGCTTCGGCAATCCGGTCAAGCCGAGGGAATGGTTCCTGGTGCCGCTCCATGTGATTGATGAAGCGGTTGAGCGCATTCGGGATGGGTCGATTACCGGTGTCGCGTACGATCCGCAGACGGCTCGCTTGATCAGCTAAGGCGCAGCTAAAGCGTGATGATCAAATCCGGGCGGAAGCCAGTCTCTTCGCCCGGATACCCTCTAGGGTTGCAAACTATACGAGTGCCTGCCGCGTCATAATCGACGGCGGTATGCGAATGCCCATGTACCCACAGCACCATCCGCTCCTCCCCCCATAAGGCCTCCCAGCGATTGGTATATGCGCATCCATGTGAGTGCCGGCACGCGGGCTGCCGTAGACAGTTTCAGCGCGACTTAACCTACGTTAGCCTCGACCAGTCGCAAAGGAGATGAAGGTACATCCAGCATGTACTGCCTGGTCACCATATCTGCCGTAAGCCCGGCAGCTGTCAACACCCGCCTCCAGGTACCGTAATCCAAGAGATTGATCGCCCTCTGTACCAGCATAGGTGACTCCATAGGGATCAACTCGTCAAACTCTTCGTGCTTCGTGAAACCCTTTCGATTGAGATACGTGAAGCCCGATTTAGCTTGTTCGGCAGTGAGCAGATCGAGGGTGTGAGCCCTGAAAATGAGCGCCTTGAAGCTTACCTTCCAACGAAGCTTCATATCCTTGAGTGCCGGCCAGTTCAGGTACTTGCCTCGCATAGGGGGAAACTCTGATGCGAAACTTGCCCGGGGCATCAACAAAGCGCTGGCAAACTGGTTAGCCTGATCCTCAGTAAGGCGGCAACCGGTCTCAATGCCTTGGTGCATCACCAAATGGCCCATTTCATGGGCAAGGTCGAAACGTTGCCGGCATGGATTCACCTTTGCGGTGTTCCTCACGATCAACGGTCGTTTGTTGGACAACGAGAACGCATCGACCTTGTCATCGGCTTCGGCCAGGTTCACCACCAGCACGCCAACTTTTTCTGCCAGCTTGGTCACACTGGACAGGGGGCCGATCCCCAGGCCCTGTTCACGGCGAAATTGTTCAGCAACCTGCTCGATCTTGTTGATACCGGATACCGGCTCCTCAAGCATGCTGAAACTCACTGCAGGAAAGGCAACCTCCTTATCCAACTCGTCAATCAGCAGCTCAAACATCTCGACCTGAGCCGCAATGGTCTTCTTGAGAGTCTGCGAGGAGGATCGGACGCTTCGAAAATGGCATTGCTCCAACTCCACCGAACCGCGTCGTGGCGTGAAGAAAAAACTCTCGCGCACGCCCAAGGCTTCAGATAGCTGGGCGAGTTGGGTGCCCGAAGGAATCGCATTGACTTCAAGCTTGTGCGCGTATTGCCGGGTAACGCCCAAGAGCTCTCCGATATCGGCGAGCGAACACCCCGCCGCGCATCTAGCGAGACGGAGCTTGTCGGGCGAAAACTCGTCGCCAAGAGGCAGAAAGCCTGTTCTGTCATTCATTTACTGGATCAGCATCTCGTGTTGCGTTCTGGTCTGCATCTTTGTCCCGACGAGCGACTAATGGTTCATCGATTGCCACCTCTTGTGTAAGCTCGGTGGTACGAGGAGCAAACAGAGGAACGTAGTCATGCACCCACTTACATACGACGTTCCGGTTGGTATCGAAGCCCAGAATCGAAGCAGTCAGCGTCGGCCCGTCAAAGTTGCCGTCAGTATCGACATACAAACGCCAAGTAATGTTCTTGTCGATCGCAGGCCCCAGCAGGCTAGCCTGGTAAAGCTCAACTCGGTTGGATTGCAGTCGATACCCTTTCTTTCTGACCTCGGGATCGTCCATTACCACCTGCATCAGCACGCCATTCACACTCAGCGTGAAGTCCATGGTGCGGTTAGTGAGCAGCAGCCACGGAAGGGCCGGATCGCGGTGGAGGCGTTTGAACCGGCCGTGGACGCGGCCATACGGAAGTGTTCCCATAGTCCAGTTGGTATCGTCATCCGTAGAGGTGACTTCCAACGCACGGTAAGCCGCATCCAGAGCGTTATTGCAGATCAGCTCGACGTGTTCCGGCTTCAGCTTCGGTTCCAGCTCACTCGGGTGTTGGATCGGGGGCATGGGCCTCTCCATAAAAGCGTGCAAAACACAGGTACTGTCAACCGACATTTTTGTGCAAATTATGGTATCTGTCAACCTTCGTACCTCTGATGCTCAATAGCTGCCTGGAGAAGCTTTTAAACCCGAAGCTACCTAAGACCGTTTCCCGGCAACAACACGGGACACTGACGGTAGAGTGCTCAGGTTGTACAGTTTTTGCTCAACCACCCCAAAAGCCATATACGACGCTACGTTTAGCTCACTGTATCTGCTCACTGGCTTACAGCGCTTCTAGGACGCTTATAATCCCCTGGTCGCAGGTTCGTGTGCTGCCAGGTGCAAGTTATCTCGGCCCGGTCTTACCGACGTATCGATACAGCGTTGTTCTCGATACCCCGTATCGCTTGGCTACGGTGCCAACCTGAATCTGTGGATCTTTGAGCAAAGCCTTTATTTCGCGGACTTGAGCCTCTTCCAGCGCAGGTTTACGACCACCTTTACGTCCTCGAGCGCGAGCCGCCGCCAGCCCTGCGCGGGTACGCTCTCGAATCAGGTTGCGCTCGAACTCGGCCAGGGCTGCGAACACATGAAAGATCAGCTTGCCGGCAGCGCTGGTGGTTTCGATTCGCTCGGTGATGGACTCGAAGGCCACCCCTTCCCGCTCCAAGCTACTGACAATCCCAACCAGGTCTGGCAAAGAACGACCGAGGCGGTCCAGTCGTAAGCGCTCCATAAACCCCGTCCGCCAGACAGAGTTTGTTTTCAGGAAGTCGAGGCAGAGGCCGGCGAGCAGTTCCACGGCAGCAGCGCTTCGTAGTCCTCAACGCTCTGTGCCGTTGGCAAATGCTCCAGGATGTGGCGCAGCCAGGCGTAAGGTTCCTGCCCGTTGGCCTTGGCGGTTTCGATCAGGCTGTAGATTTGCGCGCTGGCGGTGGCGCCTTGTCACTGAACAACCAGTTCTTGCGACCGATGACGAACGGGCGGATGGCGTTCTCGGCGCGGTTGTTGTCGATGGGCAGGTG
>NZ_JBHRXZ010000002.1:0-207829 GCF_042648805.1 Stutzerimonas tarimensis
GCTCCACTGGGGAAAACAGGGAGCCCAGCATCCGGAAACGGATAGCTCAGTTGAAGGTGGGGTTTATGGAGCGCTTACGGCGGTGCAAGACACGAAGCTGGCTCAATAAGCGCTGCGCGGGGGAAGTCGCTTCGTGCCTCGCGGCCGATCATTGACGCCTTTGCCCTGCAGCACTATCCTCCGTGCATCCCGCCCTTGGCAGTAAGCCGTCCCACCTATCCCGGACGTGCCGACCCCCTGGGCGTTTTTGTTTCTGGAGTCACGGATGGCGACAGCAATTCTTGTGGACGGCGGTTTCTTCGTTAAGCGCTTCAGGGCACTGGAGCCGGAGAACGCCTACAACGCGCAGCGTGCGGCGGAATGCTTGCATCGCTGGGCGGTCACCCACCTGGTGCCTCCCCGGCCGAGGCGTGCAGCGACAACGGGCAATCTTCCGCCTGTACAGGTTCCGAAGCGGGAGCTTTATCGGATCTTCTTTTACGACTGCCCGCCCCTGGCGAAAAAGCTGCACAACCCCATCAGCAAGCGAGCCATCGATTTCGCCAAATCGGACGAGGCGCTTTTCCGTATCGAACTGCACCGAATCCTGCTCACCAAACGCAAGGTCGCCTTGCGGCTCGGCCACCTTTCCAGCGACGCCCGCTGGACCATCAAGCCGGACAAGATCGAACAGTTGCTCAAGGGCAGGCTCCGGTTCGAGGATCTCGGACCAGACGATGTGAAGGTCGAGACGCGGCAGAAAGGCGTGGATATGCGCATCGGTGTCGATGTCGCCGCCCTGGCATTCAAGAAGCAGGTCGACCAGATCGTCCTGATCGCCGGAGATGCCGACTTCGTCCCGGCCGCGAAGCTGGCGCGGCGCGAAGGGATCGACTTCATTCTCGACCCGATGTGGCGCTCGGTTGCCGAAGGGCTCAACGAGCATATCGACGGGCTTCGGTCGACCTGTCCGCGACCTCGGCGCCCCCCGGCGGAGCTGCCGCCGGATGCGCAGATCAGATAGCCAACCAGGATTCCGTTCACCCACCCGCCCCCTGGCCGGACGCGCAGCAGCCCGGCTACCGCCGCACTCGCGTTCCCGTCAGAATCAGGGACGAATCCTCGATTCCTTTCCCAGCCCGTCCCCAAGGAACCTTCATGTACAAACCGGGTGGAACCATCAAGCAGCTTCTGGACAAGGTCGCCGCCAGGGAATACATCCTGCCGGCCATCCAGCGGGAATTCGTCTGGTGGCCGGAGCAGATCTGCCAGTTGTTCGACAGCCTCATGCAGGGAGAAATCGGGGACAGACCACGATTAAAATCGCGCAACCAACCTCTACACTTTCCCGGCCGCAACCGACAGGTTTCGCCTTGCACGGCGAGTCACTTTCTCTTGTCTGGCCAAGAGAAAGTAACCAAAGAGAAGGCCACCCCGACATCCGGGTCTGGCCTTCGGCCAGACTTCCCTCGCTCCGGTGCCGCTCCGGGGGCCGTCACGAAGGGACATCCCTGTCCCTTCGCTCCTCGCTCGGCGTCCATGCCTCGCGTCCCCCTACGCAACACCTACACTCGGCCTCCTGACGGGGATCGAAGTCCGAGTCGCCTGAAGGTTCGAGCTTAACTAAGCGGGGGTAGAAATCGGGGACAGACCCCGATTATTCTCAGCCCAAACGCCGAAACGACCTAGACCTCCCCCCGCTCGGGGCGCGGTGCCGGCTACAATACGGCTCTCGCCTCACGGCCCCCGGAGCCCCCAGTCCATGTTCACCCTCGCCCACCTGGACACACCGCCGCCGGAAGCCATGAAAAGCCAGGTGCTGCAGATGGTGGTGGACTACCTCAGCGACATCAGCCCGGTATCGCTCACACCCAGCAACCCACTATATCCGCTGTATCAGTACGTGGTGGGTTTCGAGGTGCATCGCTATCTGGACAGCATGGAGGGCGCCCAGGCCGGCAAGCCGGGACTGATCATGGCGCTGGATGCCGACGACCCGGCCGTGTTGCACGGTTTTGCGCTATACCTGCCGTATGTCGATGATCCCGATGCCTGTGCGCTGGTCTATCTCGCGGTCCAGGCCAGCCATCGCCGGCTTGGCATCGGCCGGGCCATGGTCGAAGCGATGGTGGCGCGCTATTCCCATGCGGAAGTGGCGTGCGTGGCCGGCAAGGTACCGTACTTCACCGCGCTGGGCTTTCAGCCGTTGACGGTGCGCGGCCCGCAGGTGGTGATGAATACGCGGCCCCAGGCGTCCAACGGCATGGTGGCGGTGCAGGACTTGCAGCCGATCTTTCAATCGAAGGAGGTTCGGCAGATTCACAGCTACCTAGTGCAGCAGCACGGGCGCAAAGCCATGAGCGACGCCGAGAAAAAGCGTGATCGCCTGCTCGACCAGATGGCCCAACAGGCCGTTCACCTGATCGAGACATACGCTGCAGCCAGGCGCTTGCATTGACGGTCTTGTGAAGCGCGCTCAGCGAGAAGGCGCCGCCGTCTTCCAGCAGCATGAAAGACGATCAACAAAGGGACAGGATTATTGCTGCGCGCCCGGGCCGCTCATTCAACATGATTACCCGTCGGCACCCGAGGCTGCGAGCTAGCCGATTGCGCTGCCGATCGGCGAACAGCGTACGGTGAAAGATCGGCACCTGCCATCGCAGAAGCTGGAAGCCAGTAAAACCGGGGCCTCCAGCTCGTCCCCGTCATCGCTCTCCCCCGCTTGCTGTAGATTTTGGCCTTTTTGGGCACCTGATCGCGGCACAGCGCAAAATCACAAAGCACATCAAAAAACATCTTACCGAGTGCTTTTCAGAGTGCTACGCTATGCGCGCTTACCTCGTTCGCACAATGACCTTACGAAGACCTTAATCAAGACAGCTCGGCCCACAGTAGAGAACCCACATTAGCTCAACGAAGCTTGACGGTTCGGCCCACAGATAGAGCTCAGGCACCCTAGAAGCGCGGATAGCAGAGAACAGGTGGATATGGCGATGACTTACACGGTACTGGCTGACGTTGCGGCGTCGGTGACAGAACTAAAAAAGGACCCAATGGGCACCATCCGCGAAGGTGGCGGCGAAACGGTCGTGATCCTCAATCGAAACGAACCAGCGTTCTATGCCGTGCCGCCCGCACGCTATGAAGCCATGCTGGAGCTGATTGACGATCTAAGGTTGGCTGAAATCGTACGCGCTCGCGCTGGTGAACCTACTGTACGAGTAGAGATCGATGACCTCATCGCGCAAGCCGGCGGAGCCGACTAAGTACGCCCTGGAGTTCAACGCTCAGGCACTCAAGGAATGGAGCAAGCTGGGTAACACCATCCAGCTGCAGTTCGCTAAGAAGCTGAGAGAACGCCTTGAGAATCCCCGAATCGAGGCAGACAAGCTCCGGGACATGCCCAACTGCTACAAGATCAAGCTTCGCTCCATCGGCTACCGCTTGGTCTATGAAGTGATCGACAGCTGTCTGGTTGTCACGGTAATCGCTGTGGGCAAGCGGGAACGAAGCAAGGCATATGGCAGCGCTGCCAATCGCTAGGCGGAATCGGGGACAGACCCCGATTGCGTTGGACCCCGATTGCGTTTGCCGATGCAGCGCTCGAAGATTTCCGTCAATGCTCGATAATCACAGACAACAGCATCGATGTTGGCCTGAATCCATTCGCCTTCGTCGGCCGGCCACCAGCTGATCTCGTAACCTGCGTTAATGATGATGTGCTGGATTCCTCAGGGACAGACCCCGATTTATCCTGGGCTCTGGGCTGACCCTGCGGGACTGCATGCTCTTGAGGCTTGAGGCTTCCTCAACGCTTGTCCGGCTGGGTCTGCATGATCAGTTCGACGCGACGGTTGCTGGCGCGCCCCTGTTCGTTGCCGTTGTCGCCGAGCGGGCGGATGTCGGCGTAGCCGGTGGCGCTCATGCGCGTCGCGTCGATGCCGGCGAGCTGCAGGTAGCGCACCACGCTGCTGGCTCGGCTGGCCGAGAGTTCCCAGTTGGAAGGGAAGCGTTCGGTCTGGATCGGCAGGTTGTCGGTATGACCCTCGACGAGTATCCGGTGCTGGCCCGCCACCAGGGTTGGAATCAGGCGGTCGATCACGTCCAGCCCGGCATTTTCCAGCTCGGCCTGGCCGGAACCGAAGAGAATCTCGCTGTTGATGCGAAAGCTGATGCTGCCGTCGTTGACGATCACCTCGATGTCTTCCCCCAGATCCATCGCCAGCGCCTCGCGTGCATCCACCTCGGCAGGTGTGACGATTGCCGGGTTGGCGACGATCGGGGGTATCGGCTGGGCCGAGGCCGCAAGCTCCAGGGGTTGGTCGCTCAGGGTCTGGTCCTGGGCACCGGCGCCTGTGGCGGCCCGGGCGTGCTGGCCGTCACCCTTGCCGGCCAGGGCGAGCATGACCACCAGCATCACCAGCAGCAGGGTGAGCATGTCCAGATAGGTCAGCAGCCAGGCTTCCTGTTCCTCTTCCTGGCGCGGCTCGATATGCCACTTCGCAAAACGACCGTGCGATTGCCCGTTCACCTCAGGCGTCCTGCTGCTTGATACGCTGTGCGCCGGCGCTGCCGTCGCGGATCTCGTCATCGTGATGGGCGATGAAGGACCTCAGGGTCTCACGCATGTACGCCGGGCTGCGGCGGTTGCACATCATCGAGATGCCCTGCATCACCAGGTTCATCAATGCGACACGCTGTTCGGTACGACGCTCGAGCTTCACTGCCACCGGTTTGAGGATCAGGTTGGCCAGTAGTACGCCATAGAAGGTGGTCATCAGCGCCACGGCGAGGCTGCGACCGATCAGTTCCATGTCGCCGCTGCCGAGCATGAACATCAGGTTGATCAGCCCGACCAGCGTGCCGATCATGCCGAACGCCGGGGCATAGCTGGCCATGGCCCGGAACAGTTGCGCCTCGGCATTTTCCCGGGCGCGCAGTTGGGCGATGCGCCATTGCATCAGGTCAAGGATGTCTTCTTCCGGGGTATTGTCGATCACCAATTGCACCCCGGTGCGCAGGAACGGATTGCCGACCTTTTCCACGGCGCGCTCGACCGCCGGCAGGTCGCCGCGGATCCACAGCCGGGAGATCTGCACCAGTTCCTCGAGATCCTGGCGGGTATACAGGCGCTCGTTGCGCAGCACCGTCCAGATCAGCCCGAACACCCGCATGACTTCCCGCAGTGGGTAGCTGATGAAGGTCGCGGCCAGGGTGCCGACGAGCACGATGCCGAGGCTGGGCAGATCGATGTACAGCGACGGATCTTCCGCTGCGAACAGCATCACGACTGTCAGCAGCCCGATGCTCGCGATAATGCCGATCAGGGTTGAAGGGTTCATCGACACTCCGGCCACGGCGGGGCTGAAACGCAGGATAATAGCATTGCGCCATCGAGCCCGGCAGCCAGCGGCGGGACCTGCCAGGAGAAATCGGGGACAAGACATCAGTCCATCACCTCATACAACCCACCCGGCACCCCCATCACCCACTTCCTCACCGCCAGAACTGTCGGATCATTCCGACGACTCTCCGGATAAACCAGGTGAAACGGCTTGCCCTCGAGTTCCGGCCCGAACGGCTGCACCAGCCGCCCTTCCCTCAACGCATCCTCGATCAACTGACGGCTCATCAATGCCACGCCCTGTGCGCCGATGGCCGCCGAGATGGCATGGGTCTCGTCGGAGAAGACCAGCCCGGCGCTGACATCCAGCCCTGGCACGTTGGCCAGTTTCTGCCACGCCGCCCAATCGCGGGGCGATGAAACAGCGGCCTGGTTACGAAAGTGGATCAGCGAGTGCCTGGGCAGGTCGGCCGCAGCGTGCAGACCGAGGTGTGGGCTGCAGACCGGGACGCCACCAGCCCCGGCCAACGGCCATCGCCGTAGCGGATGGCGACATCGGCCGTGACGCCATCCAGCGCGACTGGCTCGTGCGAGGTGTGAAAGCGCAGGTCGATATCAGGATGGGAGTCGCGCAGCATGCAGACCCGGGGCACTAGTCAGCGAACCGCGATCGCTCTGCTGGCCTCTCTATACGCTGCTGATTTCTCCGCTCGAACGGCTGCTCCGACAGGCCAACGCCGTGCGTGGCAGCGCTCTCGACACGCTGGTACCGCCCTCTCCCATGAATTGCGCACGCCGCTGAGCCCTGCGGGTCGCCTGCGAAAGCGACCTGCGCGACAGCGAAATGCGCGATCGGGTGGAGCGTGATCTGACCGGAGAAGGGCGCCCCCTGGCTACGTGGTCATCCAGTTGCGAGATACATAGTTTGTAAATGATCTTTACTAGCTAATGAAAATGACTATCATTTGCGCTCAACCCGCGTAGGTTGTGAGCGCGTTAACTCTGTCAGCCCAACAGTGTTCCGCTCCCTACGCATGTTCCACACTGCAACCAGGAGCGTTGTCGATGCATCCACGATTCAAGTTCAGCCCCCTTTTCCTGGCTCTGATGGCCGCTTCTCCGGCCTTGCTGGCGCAAACCTCGGAACCAGAAGCCGAAGGTGCCAGGGTGGAACCGGCCGACAATGCCTTGCAGTTGCAGGATACCTATGTACTGGGCACCGCCGAACAAGAGCTGAAGCAGGCGCCAGGCGTTTCGATCATTACCGCCGAAGACATCAAGAAACGCCCGCCAGTCAACGACCTCTCCGACGTCATCCGCAAGATGCCCGGCGTCAACCTCACCGGCAACAGCGCCACGGGTCAGTATGGCAACAACCGGCAGATCGACCTGCGTGGCATGGGCCCGGAAAATACGCTGATCCTCATCGACGGCAAGCCGGTCAGTTCACGTAACTCCGTGCGCATGGGGCGCAGCGGCGAGCGCAACACGCGTGGCGATACCAACTGGGTGCCGGTCGATGCCGTGGAACGCATCGAGGTATTGCGCGGCCCGGCGGCGGCGCGCTACGGCTCGGGCGCTGCGGGGGGCGTAGTCAACATCATCACCAAGGCGCCAAGCGATCACCACACCGGCTCGATCACCACCTACACCAATATCCCCGAGGACAGCGCCGAAGGCGATACCCGCCGCCTGGGCTTCAGTCTCGCCGGTCCGCTGGTGGACACGCTGTCCTATCGCCTGTATGGCAACCTGAACAAGACCGACGCCGACGACTTGTCACTGAATGAAGAGTTCGCAACCGGCGCCACTCCACCGGCCGGCCGTGAGGGAGTACGCAATAAAGACCTCAATGGCTTGCTGCGCTGGGAGCTCGACCCGCAACAGGTCCTTGAGTTCGAAGGCGGATTCAGCCGCCAAGGCAACATTTATGCCGGTGACCGCGCAGTCTCGGGCACGGGTTCAGACCTGCTTACCGAACTCGCCGAGGGCGGTAAGGAAACCAACATCATGTATCGTCAGTCCGCCTCGGTGACCCATCGCGGCGATTGGGATTTCGGCAGCTCGCAATTGGTTGCCGCCTACGAGAACACCCGCAACCGCCGTTTGAACGAAGGCCTGGCCGGTGCCTCCGAAGGCAGCATCAACACCGATACTGCCATGTCCACTTCCGAACTGGACAGCTATCGCTTGGCCGGCGAACTGAACATTCCTCTGAACCTGGGTTTCAACCAGGTCGTCACCGTCGGTGCCGAGTACACCCGGGACGAGCTGAACGACCCCTTCTCGATGACCCAGGGCACCGGCACCGGCGGTGCGGTGCCAGGTGCCGATACCGGCGTGCGCGACGGCAAGTCGGATGCCGACAACTATGCGCTGTTCATCGAAGACAACATCGAGATCGACCCGCGCTGGATCGTCACGCCAGGCCTGCGTTTCGACCGCCACAGCGAATTCGGCGGCAACTGGAGCCCGAGCCTGAACAGCTCCTACCAGGTCACCGACGCCATCACCGTCAAGGGTGGTGTTGCCCGCGCATTCAAGGCGCCGAATCTGTATCAGTCGAACCCCAACTATCTCTACTACACCATGGGTAACGGTTGCCCGGTCGATTTCCCCAGCCTGGGCACCGGGTGCTACGTACAGGGCAACGACAACCTGGACGCCGAGATCAGTATCAACAAGGAACTCGGCATCGCCTACGACAAGGATGGCTGGAACGCGGGGATCACCTACTTCCACAACGACTACAAGAACAAGATCACCGCTGGCATGGAGCCGGTCGGACAGACCAGCGTCGACGGTCGCATCTTCAAATGGGAAAACGCACCCAAGGCAGTGGTGGCCGGCTGGGAGGGCAACCTGAACGTGCCACTACTCGGCACCACAGGCGAGATCCTCAGCTGGAACAACAACTTCACCTACATGATTGAGAATCATAACAAGGAGACCAACGAGCCCCTGTCCGTGATTCCCAAATACACCATCAACTCGATGCTCGACTGGGCGGTCACCCAGTCGTTCGATCTGTCCTTCAGCATGACCCACTACGGCGAGCAGGAGCCGCGCAACCTGACCTCGCGCGGCGCGGCGGCCACCGGCGATGAATTGAAGACTCGCGGCGGCTACACCCTCTACGGCGTAACCGCCAACTACGAGTTGGACGAAACCTGGAGCTTCAGCACGGGTGTCAGCAACCTGTTCGACAAGCGCCTGTATCGGGAGAACAACTCTGGTGGCGCCGGAGCCGCCACTTACAACGAACCAGGACGCGCGTACTTCGCATCGGTCACCGCCTCGTTCTGATCAACCGTGCTCCTTGCCTGCCGTTCGCGACGGGCATTTCGCTCTGCCAGGCCAAGCCTGGCCTGGCCTGGCCTGGCAGAGTTTTTTCGCGAAGAGTCGAACATGACGTTATGGACCGACGGCTACCTGGCCGACCTCCCCTACCCGCACCACGTGCATGCCGAGCTGTCGCCCAGCTGGCTGAGCGCAGTGTTGACCGCTCTTGGCCAGCATGCGCCGGATATCGCCGCCCGCTTCCGCTATTGCGAACTGGGTTGCGGCCAAGGCCTGAACAGCCTGCTGCTGGCTGCAGCCAATCCTGCCGGCCAGTTTATCGCAGTGGACTTCAATACCCGGCATATCGATCATGGCCACCGCCAGGCCGCCGCAGCAGCGCTGGACAACCTGGAGTTTCGCCAGGCGAGCTTCGGCGAACTGGCTGACGAGACGGATGCCGAGGGCTTCGACTTCATTGTCCTGCATGGCGTCTATTCCTGGGTATCACCGGCCAATCGCACCGCTATCCGGCGTTTCATCGAGCGCAACATCAAGCCCGGCGGAGTGATCTATCTCGCCTACATGAGCCATCCGGGCATGTCGGCCATGGTCAGTGCGCAGCGTTTTCTCTGGCAAGCAGCGCAGCGCGTGCCAGGCGATCCGCAGAGCCGTCTGCGCGCCGGGCTGGACGCCTTGCGCCATTGGCAGGACGCGGGCGCCGGCTACTTCGTCGATCATCCGGACGTTGCACGCCGACTGGCACGTGCCGACGACGAGGATCTCGCCTTCCTGGCGCACGAGCTGCTCTGCGAGCACTGGACCCCCATGCAGGCGGATCAGGTGATCGATGAGTTCGCCGAGTTCGACTGTCGTTTCGTCGGCAGCGCGACGCCGCTGGAAAACATCGACGCCCTGTCGCTGCCCGGCCATTGCCTGCCACTGCTGACGGACATCGCCGACATTGCACAGCGAGAAACGGTCAAGGACTTGGCGCGCAACCAATCACAGCGTCGAGACTTGTACCTCCGCAACCCCCGGGCATTGTCGGCAGGCGAGCATCGCCGAGCATTGCTCGCTGGCTGCTGGAGCGCTCTGCCGGGAGCGCCGGCCAACGGCGGTTTGACCTTCGACACCCGAATCGGTCCGGTGCAGGGTGACGAGCGACTTTTCGCACCACTGCTCGCGGCTTTGGCCGAAGGTCCCCAGAGCTTCGCCGAGTTGGCGCGTCGACCAGCTCTGGCAGAGCAGATTGGCAGTCTCAGTACGGCCTTGCAGATGCTGACCTGGGCCGGCCACATCCACCCCTTGCTGAACGGCGCCGTTGCGATCGAACGCTGCCAGGCTTTGAACAGAATATTGGCCGAAGGAGCCCTGCACGGAGCTGGCTATCGTTATCTTGCCGCACCAAGCCTCGGGGCACCGATTGCCGTCGGCCTGCTGGAGATGGCTGCAGCGCGAGTGCTGTTGGAGCATCCGCAACTGCGTGGCGAGCTGCTGCGCGAGACGGTACTGGCACTGCTACGACGCACCGGGCAGGCGGCCGGCGAGACGCAGGTAAGGCAGTTGCTCGACTTCGAAGAGCAGACCCTCGCCGTCTGGCTGAGACTCGGGGTGGTGGGCCGATGAAAACCCTGCTGCTACTGGCGGCATTGCTGCCACTGACCGCCCCGGCCAAGCCCGACCTCACCCAGAAGGTCGGCCCGACGCTGGCCGACAGCGGCTCGGCGTACTACCGCTTCGAGCGTTTCGAACTGGACTCTGCCGATGGACGCCGCCACTACCGCATCGATCTGGCCGTTCCCAGGCGCGCCGCGCCGGTTGCCGGCTATCCGGTGCTCTACCTGCTGGACGGCAATGCCGCGCTGGCCGCGCTGGAGGAAGACTGGCTGGAGGAAATGGACGAGCGTGGCCCGCCGTTGCTGGTCATGCTCGGCTATGCCACCGACCTGCGCTTCGATGTCGAAGCCCGTGTCTACGACTACACGCCGGCGCCGCAGCCCGGCCAGCCGTTGCTGGAGGACGACGAGCGGCGGCGCCCCGCGGGCGGTGCCGCGCAGTTTCTGGAACTGATCGAAACGCGCATCAAGCCGCAAGTCGAGGCGCGCCAGCCGGTAGACCGTCGGCGCCAGGGGCTCTGGGGCCATTCCTATGGCGGCGCCTTCGTACTCGACACCCTGTTCACCCGACCGCAGGCATTCCAGAGCTACATCGCGGCCAGCCCCTCGCTGTGGTGGCAGTCCGGCCTGCTGTTGCAGATCGAACAGCGCCTGCCCACCGATACGGCGGCACGTCTGCTGATTCTGCGCGGTGGCGATGAGGCGCGCCCGCGCGCAGCGGATGACATGCCGTCTGCTCGGGCCAAGGCCATGGCCGCCGTCCCCGCCGATGCGGCGCCACAGATGGCGGCGCGGCTGTCCGCCTATCCCCGGATGCGCGTCGAGTACCGCGAACTCGCCGGCCTCGGCCATGGCCCGATGCTGCCGGCATCAATCCTGCCGGCGCTACGCCTGATAACCGAAGAGAACGACCGATGAAAGCCACTACCCCACCCTGGCCGGTGATTTCCCGCATCCTGGCCGCCGTGCTCGGCGGCTACCTGTTCACCTATGCGTTCACCGCGGCGCTGGCGCGCCTGTTGCCGCTGGCGAAGGTCGACGCGCTGGTGGTCGCCACCCTGGCCTCGTTCCTCGTCTACACCCTGGCCATTCTCTGGGTCTTCGGCTGCCGCAGCGCCCGGCGGGCCTGGGCAGGGCTGGCGCTGGCATTGCCGCTGGCCGTCATCGGCTTCTGGCCACAATTGCTGGAGACGCTGGGATGAAACAGAAAACCCTCACCCAATCGCTGTCCTGGCTGCACACCTGGAGCGGGCTGATCTTCGGTTGGCTGCTGTTCGCCATCTTCCTCACCGGCACCCTGGCGGTGTTCGACAAGGAGATCGACGCCTGGATGCGCCCGGAACTGCCGACCCAGCTCATCGACCAGACCGAGGCCGCCCAGCGTGCCCTCGACTACCTGGCGGCCCGGCACCCCGACGCCAGCGCCTGGAACATCGGCCTGCCCACCGAGCGCTCGCCGAGCCTGAGCGTGTCCGCCGGCGAACAGCGTCGCGGCGGCGGCCAGTATCTCGATCCGCACAGCGGCGAGCCCCTCGAGGCGCGCGAAACGGCCGGCGGCGGCTTCTTTTTCCGCTTCCACTTCACCCTCAACATGCCGCGCAACATCGGCATCTGGGTCGTCGGCCTGGCGGCGATGGCGATGCTGGTGGCGCTGATCAGCGGCATCGTCATCCACAAGAAGATCTTCAAGGAGTTCTTCACCTTCCGGCCGGCCAAGGGCCAGCGCTCCTGGCTCGATGCGCACAACGCCACCGGCGTGCTGTTGCTGCCGTTCCACCTGATGATCACCTACACCGGCCTGGTGATCTTCTACCTCATCTACATGCCGGCGGCGATGGACGCGCTGTTCGATGGCGACCGCGATGCCCTGTTCCGCGAATTGCGCGGCGCCCCGGCCGAACAACGGGCCGAAGCGGGACGCCAGCCTACCCTCGCCCAGCACGGCGAGCAGTCCGGCGAACGCGCTGAACGGCAGAACGGCGCCAGCGAACGCCCGGCCGGACGTGGCGAACGCCCGAATGGCCAGGGCGGTCGGGCCGGCGAGCAATCCAGGCCAGCGGCCGAGGCGGCACCGTTGACGGCGCTGGGCCCGCTGCTGGCCGAGGCCGAGCGCGTCATCGGGCCGGTCGCCGGCCTGTCGATCCAGAATCCCGGCCGCAGCGATGCGCGCATCGGGGTGCGCCCGGTGCTCGGCAACCGCATCGAGCTGACCAAGGGCCAGAGCATGCAGTTCGATGGCGTCAGCGGCGCGGTACTGCGCATGCCGACGGAAAGTCGCCCCAGCCAGTTGACCCAGCGCGTCATGGCCGGCCTGCACTTCGCCCAGTTCGGCGGCTACCCGATGCGCTGGCTGTATTTCCTCTGCAGTTTGGCCAGTTGCGCGATGATCGCCACCGGGCTGGTGCTGTTCACCGTCAAGCGCCGCCGCCGGCACGAGGCCGAAGGTGCCGTCGGCGCCCTGCTGTACCGCGTCGCCGAACGCCTCAATATCGCCGTGGTGGCGGGGCTGGCGCTGGCCTGCGTGGGGTTGCTCTGGGCCAATCGCCTGTTGCCGGTGGAACTGGCGCAGCGTGGAGGCTGGGAGGTGCGGGTGTTCTTCCTGGTCTGGCTGGCGACCCTCGGCCACGCCATCGTCCGCCCCTGGCTGCAGGCCTGGCGCGAACAGCTCGGCCTGGCGGCGGCGCTGTGCCTCGGCCTGCCGTTGCTGAACCTGGCGGGCATGGTCCGGGGCAGTCATTTCTGGCTGGAGGCGAGCGCCGTGGCGCTCGGCGCGCTGTTGGCCTGGACCTGCTGGAAAGTCGGCCAACCGCCGCAGCAGCGCCCGGCACGGCGCGCGGCCAAGACCCTGGCGGAGGCCAATTGAGATGAATCTTGCATTGATCGCCAGCCTGCTGCTGGCCTATGCCGGCATGCTCGGCCTCTGCCTGGGCATGGAACGTCACTGGAAACAGCTCGCCAGCCCGCGCCTGCCGGCTTTCTGCCGACGCCTCTGCGCACCGCTGGGCGGCGGCCTGCTCGGCCTGTCCATCCATGCGGCCAGCTTCGTCTGGCCCGGCGGCATGGCAGTGGTCGCCTGGTTCGGGCTGGTCTCCCTCGGCGGACTGGCGCTGCTCATGCTCCTGCCGTACGCGCCGCGCCTGGCGCTCTGGCTACCGGCCGCCGGCGGCCTGGCCTGGGCGTGCGTCTATGCCGGCCTGTAGAGTCTGGGAACCGGCCGGCAAGAGAAAGTCGAGCACGGCCCGGGTAAAGGCGTCACCGGCCTCCACCTTCGACAGTAAGAATCGGGGTCAAGAGTAAGAATCGGGGTCAGACCCCGAGGCGGAATCGGGGACAGACCCCGATTTACCGATTTAGACATTGACGGTCTTGTGAAGCGCGATCAGGAAGAATCGGCAAACAAAGAATCGGGGTCAGACCCCGCATAAGAATCGAGCATAAGGAGAAGAATCGGGGTCAGACCCCGACCCCCCCCGAAACCACCGAATCCCTCTCCTTGGAGAAAAATCATTATCGAATGCTTTCCTGCTCCGCCCCTCTAAAACTGGAGATTCCCCCCGGAGTAGCGAACAAATGAGAGAGCAAGATGATCCGCAGACCATGACCGAGCTGGTGGAGCGTCTCGGCGACGCAGGCGACCCCGAACGCAGGGTAACCATCGGCGAGATGGTCGAGGCGGCGGGCCAGTGCAGCTTCGGCGTCATGCTGATGGTGCCCGGGCTGCTGGTGCTCTCGCCGCTCTCGGGCATCCCAGGCATACCGACCTTTATCGCGGCGATGGTGACCCTGATCAGCGTGCAGCTGTTGATCGGCCGGCACAGCTTCTGGCTGCCGAACTGGCTGCTCAAGCGCAGCGCGTCGCGGCCCAAGTTCAACAAGGCGCAGCACTTCATGCTGAAGATCGCGCGGGTGGTGGACAAGCTATCGCGCCGGCGCCTCGTCTTTCTCGCCTCAGGGCCTGCCGTGCGCGTCGTCGCCCTGCTCTGTCTCGCCATTGCGGTAACCATGCCACCACTGGAGATCCTGCCCTTCACCAGTTCGCTGGCCGGCGCGGTGTTCAGCGTACTGGGGCTGGGGTTGATGGCTCGGGACGGGGTCATGGTGCTGATCGCCTTGGGCTTCTGCGCGGTCCTGGTGTTCAGCGTGCTGCGGGTACTCCTGTTCTGAACAGGAATGAGGGACAGACCCCAATTCCCGCTCGCTCCAATTCCCGCTCTCCAATTCCCGGCCCCCGATTCCCGCGGCCCCGTTTTCTCTCCGGCTAGGCATCCGGCCTCGGGCCATCCGCCAGCGGATCGCTCGGAGGCATGGCTGGGGGTGTGCCGATTGATGATTCAGCCTTGACCGCGACGCTATCGATGGCGTCGAGCACCGCATCGGTCGCCTGGTAATGAAGCATGTGCCCCACCCCTTCCAGCTCACGGTAATCCGCCTCGGGCAGCGCGGCGTGCAGTTGCGCCGAATGCTTGTCCATGGGCAAAAGGGCATCCTCGCGTCCCACGATAATGGTGGTGGGGACTTTGAGTTCGCCATAGCGTGGGCTGAGGGCCGTGGCCGAAGAGATCAACAGGCCGAGCTCATCTGACGCCGCCTGAAGGGAGGAGGAGCGCAGGGCCATCCAGGTGGGGAACTCGTTGAAGCGGGCCGGTACCTCGCCAGGCGCGAACACGCGCTTGATCAGCATCGGCCAGGCGGCGCGCACCAGCCAGGGCGTGATGGTATGGCGCATCAGATCGCTGACTACAGGTATCGATGGCTGCTGGGCCAGCATCATTTCTGGGCGGGACACGGGATAGAAGTAGCCGCCCGCCAGCACCAGCCCGGAAACCGATTCGGGGTAATCCAGACCCAGCGCGACGGCCAGCATGGCGCCCCAGGAATGACCGAGCACCAGCGGCCGCTCGATGCCGAGTGCGCGAAATGCGCCGTGGAACAACCGGGCCTGCGCGGTGGGGTCCCAGGGGCGGTCGACCGGGCGGTCGCTGTGGCCGTAACCGGGGCGGTCGAAGACAATCACCCGGTAATGCCCGGCCGCCTTGTCCAGCAGCCCACTAAGCTCGAAATCGACGCCCATGGTGGCGGCGCCGTGCAGCAGCACCAACGGCCGGCCGCTGCCCTTTTCGGTGTAGTGCAGCCGAACACCTTCTACTTCCACGAACTGGCCGGTGGGCGGGCATTCTTCTTCGGTCTTGTGCTGACGATAGACGAGATAGGCGGCAGACGCGGCCATGGCGACGGCGCTGCGGATCAGGAAGGATGGCATGAGGGTCTCCGGTGGCGGGTCTATCCAGACTAGAACCCGCCGTTGGGGCACTGTTCCTGACGCGCCGGGACCGTGCGACTGATGGTCGAACATCGCCTGGACACGGGGGACAGACCCCGTCTCCCCCCGTTTTCCCCGCAGGCGAACATCAACGCGTTTTTTTATCGTCCTTGCCAGGAGATGCGCCGTCGCCTGCCTTGGCAAAGGCCCTGATCACATCGCGGACGACTTTGCGCTGCTCGGCCGGTAACGCCAGGAAGGCGTCGATGGCTTCGCGCTCGCGATAGAAGCGCGGGTCTTCCCACTGCGCTCGCTGCTCGCGGATCGCCGATACCGCACGATCACCGAAGCGCAGGGCCTGGGGCTCGACCTTCAACCATTGGGCAATGACCTGGAGCTTGTCCTGCGATGGAATGGACTTTCCGCCCAGCCAGCGCGAAACCGCCTGGAAGGTGACCGATCGGCCCCAGTAGCGGGAATTGAACTCCCTTTCCAGGACGGCAGGGCGATCAGGGTAGCCGGCGGCGAGCATGGCGCTGCGCAGGCGTTCGGCGAATTCCATTTTTTCATTCATGGAGGGGACGTTAAGTTCCAGCTCCATGCCTTATTGAACATACGATTGTATTTAAAATTGAATTCATGCTTTCATTCGCTCGCAAGAACATCCAAGAACGCCGGGAAAGGGAACGACCAGGGACAGACCCCGATTAACTGACTCCGATTGAGTGCGAAAGCTGTTTTCATACAGAGGTAAAAGGACATGCCAATTCCCCATTACCCTCGTTTCGAGGGACTGCGTCTTTCTATTCGTCATGGAAACGACGGTCGTCTCTGGTTCGATGGCAACGAAGTCGCCTGCCTGCTCGACTATCCCGATGGTGCTCTTGCGATCCACCAGTACTGCCGGGTGGAAGGCCTGAGCTTCGGCGAGGCCGACCATCCCGAGCCACGGCTGGATCTGGAGAATGTCTATCGCCTGGCCTTTGCCAGCCAGTCCTTACATGCGCCCCGCTTTACCGCCTGGCTTACTCACCGTCTCCTGCCCCAGCTATGCAATCCCAAATCGAGTTGGGTGCATCTATTCGGCCGACAGTTGCAAATCCTGGACTGGCAGGATGACTGGTGGATACGCATGCGGGACGTAGTCGAGACCTTTGACATGGTGCGGGCGGCCAGATAACCGGGATGGAACAATCAGAGGAAAGAATCGGGGTCAGACCCCGAAAGAACCCGGACCCCGAAAGAACCCGAAAGAACCCCGCAATAACCAATTACCCCGGAGCGGTCAGGGCTGGCGTTTATTCCGGCGACTGGTGCGGCGACGAGATTGTTTGGATGCTTAGGTGAAGGCTGGCAAAGGCGTGGAAAAGGCTTCGCCGTTTTCCACCCTACGCCTGTCTGGAATACGCAGCGGCGCCCCGAAGAGCGCCGCCGCTCGGCTCACGCAGAGAGTTTCTGGCTGAAAATATCCGCCGGCTTGCCGATATCGGTCCGGTCCGCGTTCATCACCTTGTCCCAGGCGGCGACGAAGTCATGCACGAACTTTTCGTTGCCGTCGGCCATGCCGTACACCTCGGCCTGGGCGCGTAGCTCCGATTGCGAGCCGAAGATCAGGTCCACTCGGGTGGCGCTCCAGGTGGGTTGGCGGGTCTTGCGATCGAGGCCCTGGAAGCGGTTCTTGTGTTCGGTCGCTGTCCATTCGTTCTTCATGTCCAGCAGGTTGACGAAGAAGTCGTTCGACAGTGTGCCCACGCGCTGGGTGAAGACGCCTTCCTGGCCGCCGTCCGCATTGGTACCCAGCACCCGCATGCCGCCCACCAGCACGGTCATTTCCGGCGCGCTCAAGCGCAGCAGATGCGCCTTGTCGACCAGCGCTTCCTCGGGCGCCATGAAGTGCGACTCGTGGTAGTAGTTACGGAAGCCGTCCGCCACCGGGCGCAGCGCTTCGAAGGACTGGGCATCGGTCCATTCCTCCAGGGCATCCATCCGCCCGGGGGTGAAGGGGACCGTGACGTCCACTCCGCCGTCTTTGGCGGCCTTTTCGATGGCGGCGCAGCCGGCCAGCACGATCAGGTCCGCCATGGAGACCTTCTTGCCGCCCGTTGCCGAGCCGTTGAACTCGGCCTGGATCTCGCCGATCTTGTGCAGCACCTTCTCCAGTAGCGGCGGGTTGTTGATCTCCCAGTCCTTTTGCGGCGCGAAGCGGATGCGTGCGCCGTTGGCGCCGCCACGCTTGTCCGAGCCGCGATAGGTGGCCGCCGAAGCCCAGGCCACCGAGACCAGCTCGGAGACGGAAAAGCCCATGCCCAGGAGCTTCTGCTTGAGCGCGGCGATGTCCGCCTCGTCGATGACGGGGTGGTCGCGCTCGGGGATCGGGTCCTGCCAGATCAGTCTTTCCTTCGGCACCAGCGGCCCGAGGTAGCGGCCGATCGGCCCCATGTCGCGGTGGGTCAGCTTGAACCAGGCGCGGGCGAAGGCGTCGGCGAACTCGTCCGGGTTTTCCAGGAAATGCCGTGAGATCTTTTCGTAGGCTGGATCGAAGCGCAGCGACAGGTCCGTGGTCAGCATGGTCGGCTTGCGCTTCTTGTTCGGGTCGAAGGGGTCGGGAATGATTTCCGGCACGTCCTTGGCTTGCCATTGATGGGCGCCCGCCGGGCTCTTGGTCAGCTCCCACTCGAAGTTGAACAGATTCTCGAAGAAGTAGTTGGACCACTTCGTCGGGGTCTGGCTCCAGATGACTTCCAGGCCCGAGGTGACAGCGTCGGCCCCTACCCCGCTCTTGTATCGGCTGCGCCAGCCCAGGCCCTGGTCCTCGATGACGGCGCCCTCAGGATCCGGTCCCATCAGCGAGGGATCACCCGCGCCGTGAGTCTTGCCGAAGGTGTGTCCCCCGGCGATCAGCGCCACGGTTTCGTAGTCGTCCATCGCCATGCGGCCAAAGGTTTCGCGGATGTCGATGGCCGCCGCCTTCGGGTCGGGGTTGCCGTTCGGGCCTTCCGGGTTCACGTAGATCAAGCCCATCTGCACTGCGCCCAGGCCCGGGTGCAGTTGCCGTTCGCCGCTGTAGCGCTCGTCGCCCAGCCAGGTGCCCTCAGGCCCCCAGAAGAGTTCTTCCGGCTCCCAGGTGTCGGCACGACCGCCGGCGAAGCCGAACGTCTTGAAGCCCATGGATTCCAGGGCAACATTGCCCGTGAGCACATACAGATCAGCCCACGAGAGCTTGCGCCCGTACTTCTGCTTGATCGGCCAGAGCAGACGCCGGGCCTTGTCCAGCGCGGCGTTGTCCGGCCAGCTGTTGAGCGGCGCGAAGCGCTGCTGGCCACCGCCGGCGCCGCCCCGGCCGTCAGTGATCCGGTAGGTGCCCGCACTGTGCCAGGCCATCCGGATGAACAGCCCGCCGTAATGACCGAAGTCCGCCGGCCACCAATCCTGGGAATCCGTCATCACGGCGTGCAGGTCGGCGATCACCGCATCGAGATCGAGCGAGTTGAACGCGGCGGCGTAGTCAAAATCGCCACCGTACGGATTCGAGCGCGGCGAGTGCTGATTCAGTGAGGTGAGGCTGAGCGCCTCGGGCCACCAGTCGCGATTGGTCGGGCGTTTGCGGGGCGCGCCGGCGCCATGACCGAATGGGCAGACGCCACCCGCCTTTTCTCCAGACTCATCATTCATGTTCTTGTCCTCACGGTTATCGTTGATGCGATCAAGCGCCGCTTCCAAGGGAATTAGGGAATTTAGCACTGAGGCCAGGCCTGAACAAAACCCTACCAGCCAGTCTCGCATTCGGGGACCGCATTCGGTGACAGACCCCAATTTCCCTCTCGATTTCCTCGACGAAATTGATGCAGAACACGTCGTCGTCTTTCAGCGCGCCATGTACGCTGGCGAAGCAGGCCTTGAGCTTTGAAGAAAACCATTCGGGGACAGACCCCGATTCCCTTCAGCCCACCCTAGGGGAGATGTCGGCTGAACCGGCCCAGGCAACCCTGAAACCGCGCGGCTCGCCGTCAGCGGGCCGCAGTCTGGTTCAGGCCGAATTCATGGTCAGCAGCACGAACCCACAGACAATACCGGCCAGCGCGATCAGCCAGCCGATCCGGTAAGCATGGTTTTTCTGTTGCTGGCGGACGGGGTCGACGGGTTTCTTCTTTCTCACGGTGCTTCTGCCTGTCGGAACGGGTCGGCAAGGATACACCCTGAGGCGTGGTTTCCGGATCGCGAGTTCCCATCGCACCACACCCTATGGCTCCAGCCTGCCGCCCGTGCCGGCGCTCGGCCCAAGCGCTTTTCAGCCCATCTATGGAAACGTGGTCGGCGGCGAACCGTCGGCATTGAGCTGGTAGATCTCCCGGGGCCGGCCCTGTGCGTCGAGCACCAGCAGGCCGATGCCAGCGCCGTTCCACAGGCGCTCGCCAGAGTGGCTGCGGTCGGGGATGCGCGGCACGATTTCCAGCCGGCGACGCTTGGTCAGCCCGTTCAGCGGCGAGCGTGGCGCATACAGCCAGCGGTTGAGGCGATCGAACAGGTTCAGCAGCCGGCGCGGGAATTCGTTCTTCACCCCACTGCTGGTGATCTGCCAGATCCGTGGCCCACCGTCGCGGGCGCGGATGTGCACCTCGTAGACGAAGGAATAATGCACATCGCCTGAAAGGATCACGTAGTTACCCGGCGTACGCGAATGACGAAAGATGTTCATCATTACGTGGGCAGCGCCGCGATGGGCCATCCAGTTCTCGGCATCCACCAGCAGCGGTTGTCCGACCCAGCTGAACACCCGCTGCACCGCCTCGATCAGCTTGACGCCGAACATCGGCGCCGGCGAGACGATGAGTACCGCCGGACGGTCGAGGATCTGCTGCTGCAGTTCGCTGAGCGCCTCCCAGTCCATCAGGCCCGACGGCCGGCTGAGGTTGCGCTCGCTGCGCCAGCGCCGGGTGCGTGTGTCGAGCACCACCAGCGGTGGATCGGTGGGCAACTGGTAGCCCCAGCCGTCGAAGCGACGCAAATCGTCGATCAGCCGATCCTGGCCGCCGCCGTCGAGTTGGCCGTCCCGCACCGATGCCAGCAGTTGGCAGGTCTGCTCGATCACCCCCTGGAAACGCTCGGGTTCGTTGCCCCACGCCTGACCCAGCAAGTAGCCGATCAGCGCGTTGCCGATGATCCGCCGCGACAGCGGATGGCCGTAGGCGGTCTGTTCCCAGCGCGCCGAGAGGTTCCAGTCATCGGTGATGTCGTGGTCGTCGAAGATCATCAACGAGGGCACCTGGGCCAGCGCCCGGGCGACCCTGGGCAAGCCCTGGCAGAAGGGCTGCAGGCAGGCGTCTTCCTCACGGTAGCGCCGGGCCTGGGCGTCATCGAGGCCGGGCATGACCGGCTGGATCAGCGACCAGGGCACCGGCGACCACACCAGTAGGTATTGAGCGAAGACTTCTGCCAGGGTGATCAGGTGATTCTGCCCATGGGCCGTGGTGAAGATCGGCTTTTCCACCCCGCCGAAAAAACGTTCGCGCAGGGCTTCGTTGGACTTGAACGCCGGCAGCAGCGCCTCGCGGTGGTAATAGCTGGCGGGATGGGCGAACAGCGCCTCGCTGTCCTCCACCACTGCGCCTTCGAGCCGTTCCCCATAGAGCCCGAGCCGGTGGATCAGCGCATGGACGGCCACCAGCATCGGGCCCGCCACGTCGTCGGCATAGACCTGGTCGCCGGTCATCAGCAGAACGGCTGGCCGACGCTGCGGTTGGTCCCGCTCCTTTTCCAGCAGCGCATCGACGCACAGCAACCCGTCCGCCGCCGGGTAATGAGGCTTGCGGCAGGAACCGTGCAGTACCCGGTCCAGCCTGGACTTGACGACGAAGGCGGGTCGCGACTCGCCCGGATACAGCAGGTGCGGCGCCCACTCGGCAATGCCCTGCTCGGCGGCGCTCCCGGCTTCGTCCCGGCTCGGGTGCAAGCGCAAGTCGTAGCGGATCAGGCAGTCGCAGGGCAGCGGTGTGTCGAGCCGCACATCGATCAGGTGCAGCACGGCATGATTGCCGAGACGCAGGGTGCGGCATGACGCCTCGTCCAGTCGCAGGCTCTGCGCCCCCTGGGCGTCGCTCTCCAGTTGCAGCGACAGTACCAACGGGCGCGTCCCCACCAGCCAGAACACCAGCCGCCCGGGCTCGACCCGGCGCAACAGCGGGCCGGCAATGACGGGCGGCAAGGGATCGGCAGAGGCGGCGGTGTCGGACAAGGGAATTCGCAGTGAAGGTGAGCAATCGCCATTGTGACAGTATCGATGGCCTATCGCTCCGCAGTCAGGCGTTGGCACTTGCATCCGTCCGGACCATTGAATGGGCCAGTCTTCCCCGCCCCTTCGGAAAAATTGTTTACGGAGCACATTAAGCCTATAATTTGTGCATACAGCACAGATGGAGGCCGCCATGTCCGCCCTGGAACAATCCCGCCCTACCCCGGAAGCCGTACTCGCCAAGGCCGTGCTGCGCGCCGCTGAGCAGCTCGGGTTGAAGCAGGCCGAGCTGGCGGCGGTACTGGGCGTCCATCGCACCGCGGTCAGTCGCCTGAAGAGCCAGCCTTCGCTGGCGCCCGACTCCAAGACCGGCGAGCTGGCCCTGCTGCTCATTCGCATGGCCCGCGCCCTGTTTGCCCTGACCGGCGGCGACCGGGACTGGATGCAGCACTTCATGCGCACCCCGAACAAGGTCACCGGTGGCGTGCCGGTGGAGCAGATCGAAACCATCCAGGGGCTGATGAGCGTGCTGCAGTTTGTCGATGCGTCCCGAGGCAAAGTGTGAATGATCTGGGAGCAGTGCCGTGGCCCCGAGCGGATCGGGCCGATCGAGGGACTCATGTTTCGTCTGGTCGAGAGCCAGGAGCAGATCGCCACGCTGAGCTATGTCGACACGCTTGAGGAGCAGGCGCTGCTGGAGGAGATGCTCGAAGCCGCCAAGCCGGACTATCGCGATGCCCATGAGGGGCTGCACTTTCTATTGAGGACGCCCTTTCGCTATCCGCCGCTGAAATGGGGTTCAAGGTTCGGCCGGGTGCATGAGCCGAGCCTGTTCTATGGTGGCGGCTCGGTGGCGACGACCCTGGCCGAGTCGGCGTTCTACCGGCTGGTGTTCTGGTTCTCGATGGATGGCGAGCCGATCAAGGCGCACATGCGCACCGAGCACACGCTGTTCTCGGTCGGCTACAGGACGCCACACGGGGTCCGCCTGCAAGACGCTTCCTTCCATCTGCACCTGGCGGAGCTGACCCACCCCCGTCACTACACCGCCTGCCAGGCGCTCGGCACGGCCATGCGCGAAGCCGGGGTCCAGGCATTCGAATACCGATCCGCCCGGGACCCGGCCGGCGGGCTCTGCGCGGCGCTGTTCAGCGCCGAAGCCTTCACCTCCAGAGCGCCTCTGGACAAGGCTCAGTGGCTCTGTGAAACCACCGCTCGGGAGGTGTCGTTCAAGCAGGTCGGCTCACGGGAGGTGCTGAGCTATGCCCTGGAAGCCTTTCTGGTAGACGGCGAATTGCCGCTGCCGGCTTAGGGTCACGACTCGCCAAACAGCGCTGTCCAGTAGATTCCTGCATCGCTCTGCGGATCGACCGCATAGGCACCGCCGAAGGCGCCGGAGGCCGGGTTCATCAGGCGGGCGCAATCACCTGGCGTTGCCAACCAGGCAGCGACTACCGAGGGTGCCCGGTCCCGTGCAGCGGCGATGTTTTGCGCCACCTGCCCGCCGATGAAGCCAGCCAGGTCGGCTCGGTCACCCGGGATACGGCCGTCACGGTCGAGATGGCTGTAGAAATTGCCGTTGGCCATGGCGCGGCTGTGGGCCTCCGCCGCCATCGCCAGGGCCGGATTCCAGCTGAGCGGCGGCGCGGCAGCAAAGGCCTGTTCACCACACTGGCGCGCCTGACGCCGCGCCGCATTGACCTCGTCCAGCAAGCGCTGGCCTTCGCCTTGCCAGTCGCCGAGGCCACGGCTCAGCAGCGGCCGCGCCAGCACGATCCGCCAGTCCCGCCCTGCCCGGCTGACGCCAAGGTCGACGAAACGCGGGTCGAGCAGCACCTGGCAGAAGCTTTCCTGCAAGACGCCCATCGCCGCCTGGGCATCACGCGGGCCCGACAGGCTGATCGCACGGACCTGCGCCATCAGGTAGCCCGCCTCGGCCAGCGACTCCTGCAGATCCCCCGCGCCATCGGCCGGAAGCATCAGTCGGGAGTCGGACGCCAGCGGTGGCAGCTCTCCGCCGACGGCGTCCCGGCAACTCTGCAGCTGGCCACGATAGGCATTGATGGCCTCGGCCAGCTGTCCTTCCTCGGCCGCGTTACTGGCTCCGGTCACCAACCCCAGAGCCAACGCAAGCGCCACGCCCTTCACTTGCACTGCCCCACCATCCATGTACGTCTCCCACCGTTGTCTCTGCTGATTCTAGGCGCGCCGGGCAGGCGGGTAAAAGCCGGGACAGAGGCAAGTCGAAACGACCGGCAGACCAGAGGACCGCTGACATTACCGGGCAAGCCATTACAATGACCGCCCTGTCCTGATACCCGACGCCCGCGCCATGTCATTACCCAAGCACCATCTGGAACTGCTCGCCCCCGCCCGTGATGTCGCCATCGCCCGCGAGGCCATCCTGCATGGCGCGGATGCCGTCTATATCGGAGGCCCGAGCTTCGGCGCACGGCACAACGCCTGCAACGAGGTGGGGGAGATCGCCGAGCTGGTGAAGTTTGCCCACCAGTACCACGCGCGGGTATTCGTCACCCTCAACACCATCCTGCACGACGATGAACTGGAGCCGGCGCGCCGGCTGATCGGTCAGTTCTACGACGCGGGCGTCGACGCGCTGATCATCCAGGACCTGGGCATCCTTGAATTGGATATCCCACCCATCGAGCTGCACGCCAGTACCCAGACCGATATCCGCACGCTGGAGCGGGCCAGGTTTCTCGATCAGGCCGGGTTCTCGCAGCTGGTGCTGGCGCGCGAGCTCAATCTCAAGGAAATCCGCGCCATCAGCGATGCCACCGACGCGGCCATCGAGTTCTTCATCCACGGCGCGCTGTGCGTGGCCTTCTCCGGGCAATGCAACATCTCCCATGCGCAGACCGGGCGCAGCGCCAACCGCGGCGACTGCTCGCAGGCCTGCCGCCTGCCCTTCACCCTGAAGGACGACCAGGGCCGCGTGGTGGCCTTCGAGAAGCACCTGCTGTCGATGAAGGACAACAACCAGAGCGCCAACCTGCGCGCGCTGATCGACGCTGGGGTGCGCTCCTTCAAGATCGAGGGCCGCTACAAGGACATGGGCTATGTGAAGAACATCACCGCCTATTACCGCCAGCGCCTCGACGAAATCCTCGAAGAGCGCCCAGACCTTGCGCGCGCCTCCAGCGGACGCACCCAGCACTTCTTCGTGCCGGACCCGGACAAGACCTTCCACCGCGGCAGCACCGACTACTTCGTCAGCGAGCGCAAGGCGGACATCGGCGCCTTCGACTCGCCGACCTTCACCGGCCTGCCGGTGGGCGAGGTGCTCAAGGTGGGCAAGCGCGACCTGATTGCACGCACCCAAGAGCCCTTGTCCAACGGCGACGGACTGAACGTGCTGGTCAAGCGCGAGGTCGTCGGCTTTCGCGCCAGCGTGGTGAAGGCGCTCGCGCAGTTCGAGGAAGATGGCCAGCCGCGCTTCGAATACCGCATCGAACCCAACGAGATGCCGGCCGCGCTCGCCAAGCTGCGCCCGAACCACCCGCTCAATCGCAACCTCGACCACAACTGGCAGCAGGCGCTGCAGAAGACCTCCGCCGAGCGGCGCATCGGCCTGCGCTGGCAGGCGCGCCTGAGCGAAGCGACGCTGGAACTGACCGCCTCCAGCGAGGACGGCGCGAGCGCCAGCGTGCGCCTGGACGGGCCCTTCGGCGAGGCGAAAAAGCCCGAGCAGGCGCTGGAGCAGCTAGGCGATCTGCTGGCTCAGCTGGGCACCACGATCTATCACGCCGAGGCCGTCGAGCTGGACGCACCGCAGGCGTTCTTCATTCCCAATTCGCAGCTCAAGGCATTGCGCCGGGAGGCGGTCGAGGCGCTGACGGCCGCGCGCGTGGCCGCCCACCCGCGAAGCTATCGCAAGCCCGAGAGTGATCCACCGCCGACGTATCCGGAATCGCACCTGTCGTTTCTCGCCAACGTCTACAACGAGAAAGCCCGGGCCTTCTACCACCGCCATGGGGTACAGCTGATCGACGCCGCCTACGAGGCCCACGAGGAAACCGGCGAGGTGCCGGTGATGATCACCAAGCACTGCCTGCGTTTTTCCTTCAACCTCTGCCCGAAACAGGCCAAGGGCGTGACCGGCGTGCGCACCAGGGTCGAGCCGATGCAGCTGATCCAGGGCGATGAAGTGCTGACGCTGAAGTTCGACTGCAAGCCCTGCGAGATGCATGTGATCGGCAGGATCAAGGGCCACATCCTCGACCTGCCCCAGCCCGGCAGCGGGGCCGGCGTGGTCGGCCAGATCAGCCCCGAGGATCTGCTGAAAACCATCCGGCGCTAGCCGCCCCAGGCGGAGCAGCGGTCCTCTGATCGCGTCCCGCCCTTCAACCGGCCATAGCCCGGTCACGGGGTCGGTCATTCGCGCGGGTTCGTGTTCCAATCGCTGCTCACGCAGTGGGAGTCCAGTGTTCATGCAAAAGGCAGAATCCCGGCAGCGCAAGGCGATTCGCCTTGAGCGGCTGCAACGCTTCATCGACTGGGCATCCGCGACCTGGGCCGAGTTCGTACCAAAGAAGAACCATCAGGAAAAGTGGTTTACCGCCTACGGCGGCTACCAGAACCTGCAGATCGGTCGCGCCGCGAAACTGTTCTGGCTCGGCTTCGAGGCGCCGGCGGTAGCCTCGGCACTGCCGGCGCTCGACCCCAAGAGCCTGGCGGGTCGACTGGTCAACCGCGACCTCAACGACTACCGATGCCCCGTGGACCTGTTCGGCAGCGAAATCCTGGTGGACTGTGGCCCGGCGAAAAACCTGATGGAGCCGGACTGGGCATTGGCATTTCCCGACAGCGATTCAGCCGAGGCTTTCGAGCCCCAGGTGCAGCAGCGCGTGGAGCGGGTCGTCCGTGACCGCCTGGCACAACTCGAAGCGCCGCTGGCGCGCCTCGCCGAACAGGAGCGCCAGGACTGCCTGGCCCGCCTGCGGCCGGAGCTTGCGCGTCTGGAGGAATCACTGCCCAGGGTGGTCGACGCGCTGAACGAGGCCTTGCACGAGCTGCGTTATGTCGTTGGACTGCAGCAAGGCACGCTGGCGCTGGAAATCCAGCGGCGCGTGCCGGCTGGCCAGGACCATGTGCTGAGCGAAGTCGAAGTGGAGGCCTGGAAAACCCGCGATCGCCAGACCTTCCAGGCCCGCTTCGAGCTCTTGCTGGACGCCGCCGAAGGGGTCGATCTGCAGCCTCTGGGGCACAAGCGTCTGCTCGAGCTGCTCATGCTCGAGCCGGCCAAGCTGCGCAAGGCGGTCCGCCAGGCCCGCGACGAGCATCGCGAGCGTGCCGCCTTCGCGGTACTGCTGGAGAACAACCCGCGCTTCGTCCACTACCACCAGCTGTACCCGGCGCGTCATCTGACCCGCCAGTGGACTGCCCTGCTCGGTCCCACCAACAGCGGCAAGACCCACCGCTCCATCGAGGCGATGGTGGCGGTCAAGCATGCAATCTACCTGTCACCGCTGCGGCTGATGGCGCTGGAGAACCAGGAGCGCATCGAGTCCATGGGCGTGCCCTGCTCGCTGATCACTGGCGAAGAGCAGATCATTCGTGAAGGCGCCACCCACTTCTGCTGCACCGTGGAGGAATTCGCGCGCTTTCGCCATCAGCACTGGGACGTGGTGGTGGTCGACGAAGTGCAGATGATGGCCGATTCCCAGCGCGGCTGGGCCTGGGTCGATGCGCTGGTCGCCGCGCACACGCCCGAGCTGCTGATGACCGGCCCGGCGCTGATCGAGCCGTCGCTCAGGACGCTGTGCGAACTCTGCGAGGATCGCCTGAAGGTGGTGCGCACCAAGCGCCTTTCTCCAGTGGAGGTGTCGCGCCATGCCACCACCCTCAAGCATCTCGAGCCCGGCTCGATGCTGGTGGCCTTCAGCCGCCGCACCGTGCTGGAGCTAAAGGGCCTGCTGGAAACCACCGGCAAACAGGTGGCGGTGGTCTATGGCGCCCTCTCGCCGGAAGTCCGCCGCGAGCAGGCGCGGCGCTTTCGTGAAGGCGAGGCGGATCTGATGGTCGCCACCGATGCGGTGGGCATGGGGCTGAACCTGCCGGCGCACACCCTCTGCTTCTACACCGACGAGAAGTTCGACGGGGTACAGAATCGCCAGCTGAAGATCCAGGAGGTCAAGCAGATCGGCGGCCGCGCCGGGCGCTTCGGACACCATGAAAGCGGCACCATCACCACCCTCGACCCGCAGACCCTGAAGTCCATCAAGCGCCTTTTCAACAGTCCCGACGAGCCGGTGGCGCTCTCGCAGTTTCAGGTGCGGCCCTCGATCGAGCATCTGCGCGACATTTCCCATCTGATGAACGAGCCGAGCCTGCTGCGCGCCTGGCTGACCTTCAACCGCAACATCAACTACGGCGAGGCCTTCGTCTCGGTGCTGCCGGACGAACTGGCGGCCTGGATCGAGCTGATCGACGACCCGGCGTATGACCTGTCACTGCGCTGGATCTTTGCCTGCACGCCGATTCGCGGCGGCCTCGACAGCCGTGCCAGCGAGTTCGCCCAGGCCTGGCTCCGGCGCGTGGCCGGCGGTCAGGCAGTGCCGCTGCCGCGACTGGTGATCGAGTCGGACCTGGCCACCCTGGAAGGTTCGCTGCATGTGATCGAAACCTACCTGCACCTGGCCCGGACGCTGCCGGCATACTTTCCGGACGTGGAAAAGGGCGAAGACCATCGCCGCCTGCTGAACGATGCCATCACCCGGGAACTCTCCCGCCAGCGTCGACCACGGCAGTCGGACAAGCGCCGGGTAACGGGCAAGGGCCGGCAGTGCCAGCAGTGCGGCAAAACCATGCCGGCGGCATTGAGCCGGGAGTTTCGCCTCTGCCAGTCCTGCTGGAAGCAGCGGCGCTAGCCGTCCGCGCCGATCAGCCGGCGAGGCCCCTCAGCCCAGCGGGCTCTCACCAGGGTTGACCCCCTCGTCCCGGTCATCGAACTGCTCCGGCACATTACCCGGTGCGTTTTCGGGGTTGGGGCCGTCGCCGTATTCGTCGTAGTCCGGCGGGGTCAGACCATCCTTGAGGGGGTCGTCTTTATCGATCATTTCGGGCTCCGTCTTCTCTATGCGGGCGCCGTTCGCGCCCGTCCAGCGTAGGAGGACGCCTGGCAAGCGACGTTCAGAGCGCGGCGACGACCCGCGCTACAGCGCTCCGGCGCTGACCGGACGCGCCAGGCGCAGGGTGGTGACCAGACAGAGCGCCAGCCCGCCGAGCGCCAGCAATCCCCCGGCCATGCCGATCTGGGCGACGCCAACCCCGTCGGTCACCAGACTGCCCAGCAATGCCCCGCCGCCAATGCCGATGTTGAAGATTCCGGAATACAGCGCCATGGCCACGTCGGTGGCGTCCTCGGCCAGCGACAGCACACGCGACTGCAGGCTCAGGGCGAAGCAAGTCCCGGCGATGCCCCAGATCACCACCAGCGGCGCCAGCCATGAAGCGTCGCTGGCGGCCGGCAGGAGCAGGAACATGCAGCAGGCGATGACCGCAATGGCAATCAGCGGCAGGCCCTTCGGGTAGCGGTTGGCGTAGCGGCTGAACAACAGCGAACCCAGGATGCCGGCACCGCCGAAGAGCAGCAGCAAGCCGGTGGTCATGTCACTGCCGAGGCGGGCAACGGTACGCGCGAAGGGCTCGATGTAGCTGTAGGCGGTGAAATGCGCGGTGATCATCAGTGCAGTCAGCAGATATACCGCGACCAGGGCCGGCCGGCGAAACAGCTCTGGCACACTGCGGAGCGAACCGGCGTTCTGGCTTGGCAGGCGCGGCAGGCTTTTCATCAGGCACAGCATGGTGAAGCCGGCGACCACGCCGATGGCCAGGAAGGTCGTGCGCCAGCCCAGCGCTTCGCCGAGTACCCGACCCAGCGGAATGCCCAGCACCGTGGCCAGCGCACAGCCGGTGGCGAGCAGGCTCAGCGCCTGGGCCTTCTTGCCTTCGGGCGCCACGCGTATCGCCAGCGATGCGGTGATCGACCAGAACACCGCATGGGTCAGGGCGATGCAGACCCGGCTGAGCACCAGCATGCCGAAGCTGGTGGCGAGGCCGGAGAGGACATGACTGGCCACGAACAGTACAAAGAGCACGACGAGCAGGCGCCGCCGTTCCATGTTGCGGGTAGCCAGCATCAGCGGCAGCGACATCAGCGCCACGATCCAGGCGTAGAGCGTCAGCATCAGCCCGACCCGCGCCGGAGGCAGCTCGAAACTCTGGCCGATATCGCTGAGCAGCGCGATCGGGATGAACTCGGTGGTGTTGAAGACGAAAGCGGCCAGCGCCAGCGCAATCACGCTGAGCCAGCTACCGGGACGGGCATCCGCAGCGGCAGTCATGTCGGTATCTACAGTCGGCCACGTCACGCCCACGCGGCGCTGGACGGGCAGGCCGGCGAACGAACTGGCAGGAGTGGGAAAAGCGTGCAATAGCGCAGCGGCGACGCACGGCAAGGGCGAGCGGCGCGGATTCTACGCCTGCCCTGACAGCGCCCACAATGCGCTTTCCAGAGCCGTTCGAGCCTTGACGACAAACGGTGCGCGGCACCTGGCAACAATCCTTCTGGAACCATCCGCCGGCCTGCTCCGCCCAATGCTTACCAGGTACAACCGACAGCAAGGTGCAGACATGACCGAGATCCTCATAGCCGCATTCGACCGCTACGAAGACGCCGCAGAGGCCAAGCAGGCGCTGCTGGCCGAAGGTCTGGCGAACGACGACGTCCAGCTTTCCGCCTCGAAGAATCCCGACACCGTCGCCAGCAGCCAGGTGGACGTTTCGGTCGAGGGCAAGGAATCAGCCGCGGAGAAGCTCGGCGCCCAGGTCGGCGATTTCTTCAATACCCTGTTCGGCCGCGACACCGACGACCATCCGGACTACCGCGAGGCGATTCGCCGTGGCTCCACCGTCCTCACCGTCAGCCTGCCGGACGCCAGCGGGATCGAGCGCATCGAGCAGTTGCTGATCGACAAGGGCGCCATCGACATCGACGAACGCAGCGCCGAATGGGGCGATGGCAGCCGCCGGCCGGAGACCGCCTCCACCGAGACATTGACCACCGGTTACCCTGAGGCCAGTTCGGTAACTACCGGGGTGACCGAAACCGATACGACCACGGCGGAGCACCTCAAGAACGAGGCGAGCGGCATTCCTGGCCAGGCGGAAAATCGCACCGCCGCCACGCGCAAGAACAGCGCCGGGCGAGTCCGGCTGGTCAGCCGCTGAGGGCGAGGTACAGGCTCAGCCGTGACAGGGCTGGGCCTGCTCGCGGACCAGACGCATCACCGGAGTGGAGGTCAGCCTGAAACGCGGGGAGCGCTCGAATCCGGCGCTCTCCAGCGCCCGTGCGGTCCAATCGTTCGAGGTGTTGAACAGGTGGTAGCGCCCCCTGGCCTCGTAGAACTGGCTGATCGGGTAGCGCCCGGTTGCCGAAGGGATCGGACGACCCTCCGCGTCATAACGAAAGCTGGCGCCGACGAAGGCGATCAGCGCCTTGAGTTGCGGTTCGCTGAGGCAGACTTCCACCACCTCGCCCGCGAAGTAGCGCGACGGCTCCATTGGCAGTGACATTACGTGCAGCGTCGCCTCACTCGGCCGGAACAGCGCGTTGACCGCCAGCCGCAGCCCGCCCTTCTCGGCCGGGTAATAGCCGGCATCTCCCCAACCGAATTCGAAATATGCCGGTGCGGCGGTCTGCGCCTCCAGCGTCGGGATCGCCGCCTGCACGGCGGACGCGGCGATAGCCACACCGCTGTGTCGGCCATGGTCCACCACATAGGCCCTGTGCAGCGCCGGCGCGGCGGCCGATCCGCCGGGCACCACGGCTTCGGGCTTGCCATTGCAGGCGGCGGTCATCGACAAGGTGAGCAACAGGATGGCTGGTTTCATGGCCGCGCTTTCATCTCGGGCGCCCCGGCGGGACGTATCGGTTGATCGGGGTTATGGGTTAGGCTCCGCAGTCCGTCCAAACAGGAGTATCTATCATGGCCAAGGCCACCGCCCGTCACATCCTGGTTTCCAGCGAAGCCAAGTGCAATGAACTCAAGGCAGCCATCGAAGGCGGCGCCGATTTTGCCCAGGTTGCCAAGGACAACTCGTCCTGCCCCTCCAGCCGGGACGGCGGCAACCTCGGCTCGTTCGGCCCGGGGCAGATGGTCAAGGAATTCGATACCGTCGTGTTCAGCGCGCCGGTGGGCGAAGTCCAGGGTCCGGTGAAGACCCAGTTCGGCTACCACCTGGTGGAAGTGACCAGCCGCCAGGACTGATCCTTCCCCTCCAGGGCCTGGCCTGCGCCGCGTTCCAGGCCCTGGCGCGTTCGGCAATCCATCCCTCGGAACGCGCTTCCACCGTCATTGCCGACCCGCCGGCAGCAGGCCTTCCAAGCGGCCAGCGGGCAGCCTCATCGCCTGCAGCAGCACTTTTGTAGTAGTCCAAAAAAATTACTACAAACCCGTTGACGACATCCCGTTCCCGCTTGCATGATGAAGACGCTTCCCTAACAGGGAGCCCTGGTAAAGGGTATTCGGAACGTGCGCAGGCCAACCAGCCGAACCGTTTCGCACCTGTACTGCCCACAAGGCGGACTGATGAGTTTGACTGGCCCCATCGCCCGAATGACGGCGAGAAGCCGGCGAAACGTCTTCACGATGCGCCGTACAGCAGTTCCACGGCTCACTGACGTCCGCCCCCTTCTCCCTCCTTCACGATTCGGATCAGCCAGGCTCCTGGCCCTGCTTCGTGTAGTCCGCTTCGATCAGCGCTACATAAAGGTTCAGGTCGTTTTCGACCGACCCCGCGACGGTGTCTTCAGGCTCATGCGCCATGAGACCGCCTCGACGGGGCAACCCAACCCACAGCGTAACTTTTTCTCGAATCAGTTAGATCAACGGATGAGGCCCTGCACTATGAACCTGAACAAACAACCCACGCTGGACGACCTGGCTCGCCTCTTTGCCCAGCGCAAGGACAAGTACGATAGCCACATCCTCTGGGTCTGCGAATCGGGCGAAGTTCGCCTCGATACTCTGCCGCCCGAGGTCGCCGAGGATGAGTTCGTCAAGCGCACCCCGAGCATGCGGGCACGGTTCCGGACCTACCGTCGGGGCGGCGGCTACGTCGGCAAGAAGGCCGCGGCTGACCGCGACTTCATGGGCCGCCTGTACCAGACGCTGCATCAGCAATGGCTGGCCTCGCAAAGCGCGCCAAAGGTGACCTTTATCGACCGCTACTGCTGACAGCCCTTGCGCCTGTCGAAAGGCCTTCCGGCGCCACTGCCGGGAGGCCTTTTTCATAGCCGCATGTCGCAACGCTGCACCGACGGACGCTTCCAACTGCTCGCATGGATACAGGCCGCCGAAGACAAGGCATGGGTGCCCTGACCCCGCATGAGGGGCTAGAATCGGCGCTTTCACGTCCGGACCGGCCGGACGTCGACTGATATCGCGAGAGAACCGACACATGGGCGCCCAATGGAAAGCCAAACCCAAGGAAGCCGCGGCCAATGCCCGGGGCAAGATCTTTGGCAAGCTGGTCAAGGAGATCATGATCGCCGCGCGCAACGGCGCCGATCCGGACATGAATCCCAAGCTGCGGTTGGCGGTGCACCAGGCGAAAAAGGCCTCGATGCCCAAGGACACCCTCGAGCGCGCCATCAGGAAAGGCGCCGGACTGTCCGGCGAGGTGGTCAATTACGAGCGTACCCTGTACGAAGGCTTCGCCCCGCACCGGGTGCCGGTGATCGTCGAATGCCTGACCGATAACCTCAACCGTACCGTCGCCGAAATCCGAGTGCTGTTCCGCAAGGGTCAGCTCGGGACTTCCGGTTCGGTGAGCTGGGATTTCGACCATCTGGGCATGATCGAGGCAAGCCCTGAAGGCGAGGCCGATGCCGAACTGGCGGCCATCGAGGCCGGCGCGCAGGACTTCGAGCCCGCCGAGGAAGGCGCCACGCTGTTCTACACTGACCCTACCGACCTGGACGCGGTCTGCCGCGCGCTCCCTGAATTCGGCTTTACCGTCAATTCGGCGCAGCTCGGCTACAAGGCCAGGAACCCGGTGAGCCTGTCTGCCGCCGAGCTCGAGGAGGTTGAAGCCTTTCTCGAAGCGCTCGATGCCCATGACGATGTACAGAACGTCTACGTCGGCCTTGGTGCCTGACTCCGTCCGTCGCCAGCGAAAAGTGCCTGCGCTCGGTCATGCTGCGTTGAAAAGCGGCTCGGAATGCTCATTTACGACTAGTAAACTCCGCTTTCTCGCCGCTTTTCGCCTTGCTTGACCTTCGCTCGGCTGACTTTTTCTACAGGCCCTAGACTCAGCGTAACGGGCATCCAGCCCCTGAACCGACGGAGACACAGCCATGTTTGAGGTAACCCGCCGCGGCACTGACCGGATCGACGTGAATTTTTCCGGCAAGCTCGACAGTGATGCCATGAAGGCCGCGCTCGACGATCTACTGTTCAAGTCCGAGGGCATAGAGCACGGTGTCATGCACTACCGGATCGGCGAGTTCGACCTGCCGACGCTGGGGGCGATCGGCGTCGAACTCGCACGCATCCCGCGGCTGTTGCGTTTCATCCGCCGCTTCGACCGAGTGGCGGTACTCGCCGAGCAGGACTGGCTGCGCCGCGCCAGCGAGATCGAGGGCGCGATGATTCCGGGGCTGAGCATCAAGGCCTTCACCCATGCGCAGGAAGTCGAAGCCGAGGCCTGGCTGGCGCACCCGAGATGACCCAAGAGAGAAGCATGCATCCTCCTCGAGGCCTCCCGCTTGTCCTGTTGCTGCTGTTTGCCTTGCTCGCCGGCTGCGCCTCTAAGGGGCCGTCAGGGTATTCCCAGACCGGGCAGGCCTCGTTCTACGGCGCCCGGCACCACGGCAACCAGACAGCCAACGGCGAGCGCTTCAATCAGCGTGCAATGACCGCCGCGCATCGCTCGCTACCCTTCGGTTCGAAGGTGCGGGTGACCAACCTGGACAACGGCAAGCAGGTGACCGTGCGCATCAACGATCGCGGCCCGTTCGTCAGGGGCCGCATCATCGACCTGTCCCGCGGGGCTTTCGCACGCATTGCCGACACCCGCCAGGGGATCGTTCCGGTAAAGATCGAAGTCATCAGATAACCGGCACGAGCCTCATCCGACCCTGGAGCCAGCATGGCGCGCGGTATCTTCTGGTTCGCTGGCCTGATCCTGGTGATCTACCTGCTGTTCACGGCGATCCTCTTCGTCTTCCAGCGCTCGCTCATCTACCTCCCCCAGCCGCGCGCTGCCAGCGAGGCAGCCGCGCTGAGGCTGCCCAACGACGCGGGTGAACTCATGGTCACCCTGAGGCCTCACGATGGTCCCAATGCGCTGATCTACTTTGGTGGCAACGCCGAGGATGTCTCGCTGAACCTGCCGGACTTTGCCGAGAGTTTTCCCGACCACGCGCTCTACCTGATGCACTACCGGGGTTTCGCCGGAAGCGACGGATCGCCCGGCGAGATCGCCATTCGCCAGGATGCCCTGAGCCTTTTCGATGCGATCGCCGGGGATCACCGCTGCGTGCTGGTCATGGGCCGTAGCCTGGGCAGCGCGATAGCCACCCACGTGGCCGCCCAGCGCGAGGTGTCACGCCTGATTCTGATTACCCCCTTCAACAGCCTCGAAGAATTGGCCGCGCGCCAGTTTCCCTTCATCCCGGTGCACTGGCTGCTCAGGGACAGGTATCACACCTGGCGGGACGCGCCAGGCGTAGCGGCGCCCACCTTGCTGGTGGCGGCCGAAAACGACCGCATCGTGCCCCGGCAGAGCACCGAGGCGCTGCTAGGCCGCTTCAGCGATGGGCTGGCCAGCCTCGCTGTGATCCCCGACCGCGGGCACAACACCCTGCACATGAGCGACGCCTACGCGGAGGTGCTGGCCCGCGCGCGCTGCCCTGAGGAGGAGGACTGAGGCGCGTCGGCAGGGACCGACGGCGGCGATTCGCGGTCAGCAGTGAGAGAGCCCAACGCGAGGGAGCGACGATGAACAGGCAAATCTTCCGAACCGCCTGCCTGCTGGCCTACTGCGGGCTGTTGCAGGCAGGCGCGGCGCACGCCGATGAATCACTTGAGCTGATCACCCTGATCAACGACTACCGCGAGGCGCCAGGCGAGTGCGAGGGACGAAGGGTCGAGTCCATGGGCCCGCTGGTGCCTGACGACGACCTTTCCAGGCTACGTCTTGCCTCCGGTGACGACTGGCGCGCTGCCCTGCAAGAGATCGATTACCAAGCCGCCAGTGCACAGGCCGTCGTGCTGTCCGGGCTGCGCGACGCCAGCGCCACGATGGGCGCGCTACACCAGAACTATTGCCAATTGCTGCTCGACCCTCAGTTTGCCGACATCGGCGTCTCCCGCGAGGGAAACAGCTGGCACCTGGTGCTCGCTCGCCCCCTGCTGGAGGACGGCCTCGGCGACTGGCAGCAGGCGGGACAGGAGATCCTGCGCCAGGTCAATGAGACGCGCGGCGCGGCCAGGCGGTGCGGCGGCGAGCATTTCGAGGCGGCCCCCCCGCTTCGCTGGAACGAGCAGCTGGCGAACGCCGCACTGGCCCATAGCAGGGACATGGCCGATAAGAATTACTTCAGCCACCAAGGGCGGGACGGCTCGCAGGTGAGCGACCGGATCAACCGCGAGGACTACACCTGGCGCCAAGTGGGGGAAAACATCGCCGCCGGCCAGGGCTCGCCAAGCCAGGCGATTTCCGGGTGGCTGGCCAGCCCGGGGCATTGCGCTAATATCATGAACCCGAACTATCAGGAAATGGGCGCCGCCTATGCGCTGGAGCCCCAGAGCGATGCCGCGATCTACTGGACCCAGGTCTTCGCCACGCCGCGCTAGCCGGTCTTCCCAACCACAACAAGACGGACCCCGATGAAAAAGACCATCCTTGCCTTCAGCCGCATCACTCCTGCCATGGCCGATCGCCTGCGTGAGCATTACGAAGTCATCATCCCCTCGCCCGCCCTGGGCAACCTGAACACGCAGTTCGAAAAGGCCTTGCCCGAGGCCCACGGACTGATCGGTGCCGGACGCAAGCTGGGCAGCAAGCAGCTATGCACGGCCGAGCGGCTCGAGGTGGTCTCCAGTGTCTCGGTGGGCTACGACAACTACGACCTGGGCTACCTCACCGAGCGCGGCATCATGCTCACCAACACCCCGGACGTGCTCACCGAAAGCACCGCCGACCTTGCCTTTTCCCTGATCCTCGGTAGCGCCCGGCGAATCGCCGAACTCGACGCATGGACAAAGGCCGGCAACTGGACCCGTACCCTGGAGGCTGCCCAGTTCGGCTGCGACGTGTTCGGCAAGACCCTGGGTATCGTCGGGCTCGGCAACATCGGCTCGGCGGTGGCGCGCCGTGGTCGCCTGGGGTTCGGGATGAACATTCTCTACAGCGGCAACACTCCGAAACCGGAACTCGAACATGCGCTCGACGCGCGCTTCGTGCCCCTCGACGAGCTGTTGGCCAACGCCGATTTCGTCTGCCTGGTGGTTCCGCTGAATGCCAACACCCGCCATCTGATCGGCGAGCGCGAGCTCCAGCTGATGAAACCCAGCGCGATCCTGGTCAACGTTTCCCGCGGCCCGGTGGTGGACGAGCAGGCGCTGATCGCCGCGCTCGAGCAAGGCCGTATTCGCGGCGCGGGGCTGGATGTCTACGAACGCGAACCCCTGTCCGCGTCACCGCTGTTCTCCCTGCCCAACGCCCTGACCCTTCCGCACATAGGCTCGGCCACTGATGAAACCCGCCTGGCCATGGCAGACCGCGCGGTGGAGAACATGATCGCTGCCCTCGAAGGCCACCGCCCCCGCGACCTGGTCAACCCCGAGGTCTGGCGCCCCGATGGCAACCACGGCCCAGTCAACTGATACCCACCATTTGAAGACAACCGGTCTAAACAGGAGATTTGCATGTTCAACGCCATCCTGATCGACAAGAACGACAGCGGCTACCTGGCTCGCCTGACTGAGCTCGACGAGGCCCGGTTGCCCGAAGGCAACGTGACGGTGCGGGTCGGTTTCAGCACTCTGAACTACAAGGACGGCCTGGCCATCACCGGTAAGGGCCCGGTGGTCAGGCAATTCCCCATGGTGCCGGGTATCGACCTGGCCGGAACGGTGGAGCAGAGCAGCCACCCCTCCTACAGGGTGGGCGACAAGGTAGTGCTCAACGGCTGGGGCGTGGGCGAAACCCATTGGGGCGGGCTGGCGCAAAAGGCACGTCTGGACGGCGACTGGCTGATTCCGCTTCCCGAGCGCTTCAGCGAACGTCAGGCGATGGCCATCGGTACCGCAGGCTACACCGCCATGCTCTGCCTGCTCGCGCTGGAACGGCACGGCCTGAATTCCACAAAGGGGCCGGTGCTGGTCACTGGTGCCAATGGTGGTGTCGGCAGTTTTGCGATCGCCCTGCTGGCGCGCAACGGCTACGAGGTGATCGCCGCCACCGGCCGCCCGCAGGAAGCCGAGTACCTCAAGCGGCTCGGCGCAGGCACCATCCTGGACCGTGCTGAACTCTCCGAACCGGGCCGACCTCTCGGCAAGGAACGCTGGGCCGCCGCGATCGATTCGGTCGGCAGCCACACCCTGGCCAATGTCTGCGCCGGTACCAAAAGCGACGGCGCAGTGGCCGCCTGCGGCCTGGCCCAAGGGATGGACCTTCCGGCGACGGTTGCCCCGTTCATCCTGCGCGGGGTGAGCCTGCTAGGGATCAACAGCGTGACCCGCCCCTATGACGAGCGCATCGAGGCCTGGGCGCGCCTGGGGCGTGATCTCGACCTGGCCCAGCTCGACGCCATCACCGAGGAAATCGGCCTGAGCGAGGCGATCGACGCGGCCGGCCGCTTGCTGGATGGGCAGGTTCGCGGCCGTGTGGTGGTAAACGTCGATCGCTGAGACATGAGGTCGATCATCGGCCGGGACCGCCAAGGGACAAAGCGTTTACTTGCGTGGCCCATCGTCGTATAAACGGCCAACCATACACACACGATCCTTGAGGAATTGGCTATGTCCAACAATCCGGCAGAAATGGAAATTCTCGATATGGCCGACGAGTTCATCGCCGTCGCCAACCGTCTCCTCGAGGAGCAGGGAAAGGACCTCGGCCATATCAGCGCCGCGATCCGCTTTGCGGCGGCGCGCTTCAGCGCCCACGAAGCGGCCTGCCGCTCGGGCGATCTGGCGCTGGACAAGGAAAAGGCCGAGACCTGGTACACCGATCAGTTCAACCAGATGGTTCGGGAAAACCTCGAGCAACACCTGAACGCACACTGATCATCTGCGCCTCGCCGCCCAGGTGAGGCGCGGGACCTGCCTCTTTACCCCGCAGACCCGACGAACGGCACGCCTTCATCGATATCGGCGCAAAACAGGGATCTGAGTGAGGTGACGCCTCCTGACTCCGGGATAGACCGTGGCCGCCCAAGCCAGGAGGCAACTCTCAGCCGAGGTCGCTTTCCCAGATCAGATTGCCGTCATCGCTGACCTCGACCACCTTGGTCAAAGCCGCTTCGGCCGCTGCGTCGGCCTCGGAGGCCAGATCATAGCGCTGCCCATTGGCCACCTGATGGACGCGGGCGCTCTCGTCGGTGTCGCGGCGCTTTATTGCAATGACCGCTTCGAAGGCGTCGCCGGCAGGCACGGCAGAAGAAAGCGCTTCGAACTGGCTGAAATGTTTGCGGGCCATTGGGTTACCTTTCGTGTCATGGTTTGCCAATGGACAACGGGAGGCGGTCGAGAACTCGTGCGGGTGGACAGCCGGAGCAGGCGAGCAAACGCGCGCGGGCCAGCCCGGGCAAGGCCGCTCTACGCGCTCAGGTGATCAGGCCGCTTCTGCAAACAGATTGCGGCCATGGTCGACGCATTGATCCACCAGCCACTTGCCATGCGCAATGGATGCCCTCTGGGCATTTTCCAGGTCGGCCATGAAGGCATGATCGACCGGCAACGCCAACCGGCGCGTGGTTCGGCCCGAGCCATCGGTAAGACGGCACCCGCCTGCCCAGGGCGTCGGGTTGCCCGGATGCTCGATGATCTCCGTGGTGATGGTGTAGTCGCGGTAGCTGCACTGCATTACTGTCATTGTAAGAGCCTCACTATCTGGCGGCGCTGGCCAGGTTCGACGGAGGTTCGTCAGGCTCCTGGCAAGAGCCGGCTCCCGCCGAGCGGCAGGTCTGGAATGATGTCGTCCATGGCATCCGTGTCCCACCCATAGGTATAGCAGTGCCCGCAGCCTCTGCACGGTAGGGATTAAGAGTTCCGACGAATGCGCTCGGGTTGGCCGATCCGAATCGAGGGCCCTATGAGAGCCTCGACTTGAGCATATACACCCGGGCAGGCCACCAGATACGGATTGCCCTGAAGCAGCCCGTCGCCTGCGAGGAAATCGTTGGCCAGCCCGCCGGCTTCTTTCACCAGCACCAGCCCAGCCAGGCAGTCCCAGCTCTTGAGGTGGGTCTCGTAATAGCCGATCAAACGTCCTGCCGCCACGTAGGCGGTGGTCAGCGCACCCGAGCCGTTGCGAAAGAACATGCCGCCCTCGGCGAGCAGCCGTTCGAGGAAGGGAATGAAATGGTGCTTGCCTTCCTTGTGAAAGGTGCCGGTACCCAGCAGGCCCTGACTGACATGGGTCGCCTCGCTGACGCGCAACGGCGTGTCGTTGACGAAGGCGCCGCGCCCCCGGCAGCCGTGGAACAGTTCGTCGTGATTGGGATCGGCGATGACGCCGATGACCGGCTCCCCCGCTATCGCCAGTCCAATCGACACGCACCAGTTGTGCAGGCCGTTGAGGAAACAGGCGGTGCCGTCAATGGGGTCGATCACCCACAGGCAGCAGGCTTGGAGGTCCAAGGTGCCGCCCTCCTCGCCAACGAAGCCGTCCTCGGGAAAACGCTCCGCGAGCCTGCTACGAATGAATTCTTCCAGACGCTTGTCAGCGATGCTGACCATATCCTGGCGGTCACTTCCCTTGTGTTCGATGGTCAACCCGCTGCGATTGCGATAGTACTCCATGCCCATCCGAGCGGCCTCGAGGGCGATGGTCCTGGCGTAATCGTAGCGGGCGTCGAGCCCTTCGTCGGTGGTGGTCACGGGATGCTCCTCAGGCGATTTGCCCGCATGCTATGCCACCGTGGGCCGAGTCTCCAGTTCGCCGACCTGCGGGGTGAATGCTCCAGGCCCATCGGCAGTCCAAACCCTGTCATTCGCATCAGAGGATCTCCCATGGGACTGTTCGACAAGATCAAAGACAAGCTCGGCATGAATCAGGACGCAAAGCAGGACACGCCGGTTGCCGGCGCCACTGCCGGCCCCGAGTCGGTATTCCCGGACGAGCGCCCTTCGACCACCAACAATGCGACAACCGGACCGGGACGGCCCGTGACGGACGAGGGCAGCGCCTCGCCAACGGCTGCGGCTCCGGCTCCGGCTCCGGCTGCCGATAGCGCGCGAACCACCGTCTTCGACGTCGCCGCCAAGCTGGACGAAAAGGCCGCCAGCCACCCGGAAAAACTGAACTGGCGCACCTCGATCGTGGATCTGCTGAAGCTGCTGGACCTCGATAGCAGTCTGGGCGCGCGCAAGGAGCTGGCGACAGAACTGGGCTGCCCCGCGGACAAGATGGGCGATTCGGCGCAGATGAACATGTGGTTGCACACGGAGGTCATGCGCAAGCTGGTGGAGCATGGCGGAAGCGTTCCGCCTGAGCTGGCAGGCTGAGGCATCCGGCACGGCAGGTGCCCCCGCAGGGCGGGGGCACCTGGGGGTCAGACGTCGTTTTTCTGATGCAGCAGGACGTTCAACTCATCGACCACCGGCTCCCAATCGGCGTCTTCAGCCAGTTCTTCGCGGAGCAATGCGGCTTGCGCCGGGTTCCAGAAGTCCGCCTCTGACAGTTTCACGCCCTGGGGAAGGGTATGGCTGGCAACAAAGGCATCGATGCTTTCCTGGTCCGAATCGAGCCCGAGCTGATCGAACAGGGTGGTGAGATCCTTGTTGATGATTTCCACGGTTACCTCCTCAAACGTTATGGTCTGTAAGGATAGAGGCCCGGGTTGCCGCGGCGGTTCCAGCCGACGATCAACAGCCGTGTACGGTGATCCGGTTGCGGCCAGCGTGCTTAGACGCGTAGAGCGCATGGTCGGCACGCTGGATAAGGTGTTCGTGGCTGGCGCAGGGTTCGCTCAGATCGGCCACGCCGATGCTGATGGTGAATCGGATCGACTGGCCCTCGTGCATCACCTCGGTGGCCTCGGCTGTCTTGCGCAAACGCTCGGCCAGCAGGCGCGCGCCCGGCGCACTGACATCCGGCAGCAATACGGCGAACTCCTCTCCTCCGTAGCGGCCAGCCAGGTCGGCGTCGCGAATGGAGTCGGCGGTGATACGCGCCAGTGTCTGTATCACCCGGTCGCCGGCCTGGTGGCCATAGGTGTCGTTGATGCGCTTGAAGTGATCAATGTCGAACATGATCAACGAGGCCATGCTGCCGTAGCGTCGGTGGCGCGCGTACTGACGCTTGAGCTCTTCTTCCCAGTGCCCACGATTGCTCAGGCCGGTCAGGCGATCGGTGCGCGAAAGCTGTTCCAGCTGGGCGTTCGCTTCGAGTAGCTGACGCCGGTTGACCGCCACGCTGGTGACGTCATAGATGATCAGGCAGACGTGCTGCGTCTCGCTGTTGATCGACACCACAGGCATCAGCGTGGTGTTCTGGAACATCAGCGGTTCCTGCCCGAGGATCGGCTGGTAGTTCTTGAAACGAACCACATAGGGTCGCTGCTCCCAGACGGTGAACGCCGGCGTGCCGAGCGTCAACACGCTCTCTACCTTGCGTCGGAACCACAGCTGCGGCACTTCTGGAAACAGCTCGAAGAATGACTGGCCGGAGGCTTGCGCCGCGCTGCGTCCGGAATGGTTTTCCATGAAGCTGTTCCAGGCCTTGACCCGCAGGTCGAGGTCGAGCATCACCACGCCCACGTCGATGCCTTGCAGGATCGCCAGCAAGCGATGAAGTTCGTTCAGGTCGCTCTCGTCCAAGGCATCACTCCATCAGGTAGGCGATGTTCCGCTGGATCAGCGGCACCGAATCTTCGCTGAACAAAAGCAGCAGGTCGAAGTGGATGTCGTAGCCTTCGATGCCGTAACACAATTCGACCGCCAGCGTTCTCTGCCAGCGCACCCCTTCCAGTTGCGCACACTGGGCCAGCTCGCCGTCATGACTGAGGATCTGCGGGTGCCCCTGGGAGAACGGCAGGTTGAGCTGCGCGGCGATACCACGCAGACAGGCACCGATGAGCACGCAGGACAGATCCAGCAAAAGCTCCATGGGCGAGGACTGGTCCGGCTGCCAGTGCATCAGACGAGCGACATCGGCGATCTCGGAGTCGTGAAAGATCAGCAACGCCTCCCCACTGATGCCCCCGGCAATGTAACCCTGACTGACAGTGACCAGCCGCTTTTCGTTGCCCGCCTGGGCCAGCGCCATCTGCAGCTCGCCAACCTCCATCAGATTGACGTTGGGCACTGGCAAGCGCACGTAGACCCCAAGCACCTTGGCCAGTAGCGCGGCTGCCTGCCCCATGGCGACGTTGACCACCTCTTGGAAGGAATCACGAAACGAGGGCTGTGGTTCCTCGGCGCCCTGTGCCAAGCCCGACCGCGCAGCCGGATCGTACAGCCCGACATCGACCAGCGTTCGCATGAGGATCGCCGGATCGACCGGCTTCTGCAGAAACGCCAGCGCCCCCAGCTCGGTGACCCGGCGCACCGCTTCGTCCTGGATGTCCCCGGAGACCACGACGACCTGGCAGGACAGCCCTTCGCGGCGGATGGCCGCGAGCATGCCGTAGCCATCGAGCACCGGCATGGTCAGATCCAGCAGCACCAGGTCGATCGACTTCTGCCGCAACAGTTCGAGCCCCACCTGACCGTCTGCAGCGTGAAACACCTGCGCCGGCCAGCCGGAGGGTAGCGCGCGCAGCAGTTGCTTGCGCGCCATGCTCGAATCGTCGCAGATGAGAAGCGTGAACTCAGTCATGTTACGTACTGCTGGACGGAATCGCGCGAGAGTAGCATGAGGCTTCCGCCAGAGCGGATGCTTTTTGCCACCAGGCCCCCCGGCGCACTGCAGTTGCGAGCTCAGGAAGCAGCGGCCACACTTGTGCTTCCACCCTCTCGATTCGCGAACTGGAACAGGCCGCCGCATGAGCACGCAGAAACCCACCATTCCCTACAGCCAGCGCGAACAGGGCTATCGGGAGAAAGCACTGAAGATGTATCCCTGGGTCTGCGGGCGCTGCGCCCGTGAGTTCTCGGGCAAACGCCTGAGCGAACTTACTGTGCATCACAAGGACCACAACCACGACAACAATCCCGAGGACGGCTCCAACTGGGAACTGCTATGCCTCTATTGTCATGACAATGAGCATTCCCGGTATACCGACAACCAGTACTTCGCCGAGGCGAAACCCGGCAGCGATGCGGGACCGAAAACCACCTTCAAGGCCTTGGCCGGACTCGGCGATCTATTGAAGAAAAACGGCGAGTGAGGGGCATGCGCCGCCGCCGATGAGCCGGTCGAGCTGGAGGGCGCTTAAGTGACATAGAACCGCGCGGTTGACTCGGTGGCAACCGGGTCGTCCTGCGCACAGGACACTTTGTGGCAAAGCGCACAAGCCTCCCTGCCATTGTCCAGTGTCGGCCTGATGATCAGTCAAGGAAGCCTTTTAAAATCAATCTTTTAAGGAATGGCTCAAGCCTTGCTTCGCCAGCGACACCGACCATGCAGGGTATCGCTGATGAAACTCGTGATTGATCGACCTTACGTCGAAGCGCTGGTAGAGAAATTCCCGGAGTTGGCCAGCCTGTCCGCCCAGCTCAAGTTCGGGAACAAGGCTGAGGTTCAGGTCGAGCAGATCTCCCAGAATCAGTTGGGGTACCTGCAGCAGCTCTACCAGGCGGCAGGGCCGGCAATGAGGCTGCGCGCGGCGCAGCTCGACACCATCGGCAAGGTGCTCGCTGCCCAGGGGGAACGCTATGGGGAAGGCGACCTAGAGCGCATGGTGCCAGACGTGGCCGTGTTCCTGATCCAGCACGCGATTCGCGGCTGGCTGTTCAAGCTCAATGTGGCCGGCAAGCCGATCGCCTATCTGGTGTCACGCATCGATTTCACCCCACCGGGCGACGAGGAAGCCGGTCGCATCCTCATTGAGCTCAAGGCCAACGCCATGGCCAGGATCGTCTCGCTCACGCTGCAGATCGTCGAGCGCGACATCCTCGGCAAGAGCGTTCCGGAAATCTTCCTGGCGAAAGGCTTTCTGAAGGAAACCCGCGAGCTGATCACGGCCTACGATCTTTCCACCGGCTACTTCTTCGAGTGGCGCTCCGACTACGGAAGACAGTTCTCCGCCAGCGGCACCGGCGTCTTCGCCGAGGACCCGACCGCTACCCACCGCAGCAACGACTGGGCACGCAAGGACCTGGTGGTGCTTTCCTCTTCCGGCGGCAGCGCACGCCTGGTCAACGACGAGGAGATCCTCAAGGAGCGGGCGCTGGTACAGGACGCCTCAGGGGATCTGCTTGGCAAATACCTGCGCAAGGCCGGACGCAGCATGCGCTACGACGAAGGCGTGGAAAAGACGATGGAAAGCCTCCAGGCCGATATCCCGGCCGGGACGTTTTCGGAACTGCCGGTGCACGCCTACATCCTGATGTTCCACCTGGAGCTGCACCATCACCTCTGGGTCCATGTCGACGACATGCAGCCCTACGAGTACCAGCCGGACCTGAAGCAAAAGCTCATTCTGCCGCCCGAGCAGACCGACCTCATCGATATCCTCACCGCCGAGATGGACGTGCTGATGGATGACATCGTCGAGGGCAAGTCCGGCGGCACCACGGTGCTCTGCGCCGGCCCACCCGGGGTCGGCAAGACGCTGACCGCCGAGGTGTACTCAGAGATCATCAAGCGCCCGCTGTACCGCGTGCACTCCGGGCAACTGGGGCTCAGCGTGGCGGAAATGGAACAGACCCTCAAGGCCACACTGACCCGCGCCCAGCGCTGGGGCGCGGTGATGCTGATCGACGAGGCGGACGTCTACATCAAGCGACGCGACGACAATATCACCGCCAACGCGGTGGTCGGGGTGTTCCTGCGGGTGCTGGAATACTTCAATGGGCTGTTGTTTCTCACCACCAACCGGGTCGATGACATCGACGAGGCCGTCATCTCGCGTTGCATCGCACTGATCAGGTATCACCCGCCCGGGGTCGAGGACCGTCGCCGGATCTGGCGGGTGATGACCGAGCAGTTCGGCTTGCAAGTCGAGCCGGCCCTGCTCGACCGACTGGCCGTGATCTTCCCCGAAGCCAGCGGACGAGACATCAAGGGCTTGTCAAAGCTGGTCTCGAAGTACTGCAACCATAAATCGGTGGCGCCCACCCTGGCGGTCTTCGAACGCTGCAGCATCTTTCGGGGGATGGAAACGGAGACGGAATGACAACCGCCACCGATAGGTAGCTCACGACGAGGCACTGCGGTGGGCGTCGGCGCCCACCGGGCCTTGCTCATAAGCGCAGACCTCTTCATTGCGGTAAACCCTGGGCTCCACCGAACCGGATCGCCGCTATCGCACCGAGAGCGTCCGGTATTCGTCGTGGGCCAACTGGTCGGTCATGCCGCTGACGAAATCCTGTAGCAGGCGGCAGCGGTAGTAGAACTCCCAGAGCGGCCAGTCAGGATCGTCTCGTTCGATGGGCTTGAGCGCCTCGTGATAAGCCTTGTTCAGTTGGCTGGGTAGTCGCCTGGCCAGCATCTGCAGATGGGGCTCGCCGGGGGCACGGCCCCGGCTAAGTGCGAGGAAGGTATCAGGATCGACCTGCAGCAACGGCGCGTAGAGTTCAAGTAGTCCCTGGAGAATGCGATAGCCCTGCAGATGCAGGGTTTCCACTTCGCGGTGACAGAACACATGCGCTGCCGCGACGCCCTTGAACGCCAGCAGGATGGCATGGGCGAGACTGCCGTCTTCAAGCAACGCCCGGTCGAGGGTGCCCTGCAGCACCGCATCGATATGCTCGACAAATTGCTCGGCCGCGTGCTGTACCAGCGGATGGATCATGCTGACCCGCAAACTGATGAAGAACTCACCGACCCGGTTGATCGGTTCGTTACGCGCCTTCGCGCTCGCCTTGGCGACCAGCTCCGAGAAGCTCTTGCCGGCTACCGGGATAGGTTCGTCGATCGAGGCATGTTCGGCGAACTTGCTCAGCAGCAGCTCGGCCAGGCGATCCAGATCGAGGATGCCTTTCTCGACCGAGTCCTCCAGATCAGCCAGGCAGTAGGCGATGTCGTCGGCCGCTTCCACGATGTACACCAGCGGATGACGGGAGCCAGGCGCCATGCCCAGGGCCTCGCGCAGGTCCGAGACATAGGCCTCCTCGGACAGGTAGTAGCCGGGCTTCTTGCCCAGATAGGCCCCGGCCGAACCGCGCGGTGGGCGTTCGACATAAGCCGGGCGGACATACTTGAGCAGACAGGCTGTCTGGGTATAGGTGAGATTCAGACGCAGCAGCTTGACCGCCAGGCGGATCGCCTGTGCATTGCCTTCGAAGCATTTGAGGTCCAATAGCATTCGCTGGCGTAACGAGGGATCGCCCAGGTGTCGAGCTACCGCGGTGGTGAAAAGCCCGTCCACCGACCGCTCGAACCATTGGCCGATGGCGAACTCGCCAAAATGACCAAAGGGCGGGTTACCGATGTCGTGGCTCAGGCAGGCCATTTCCACCAGTGTCTCCACAGGACCTTCCAAACCGTCCAGCCCATAACGTCGGGCCTCATCACCCAGGACCTGGTAGAGCCTTCGCACGATATAGCGGCCCGTCTGCTGCACCTCCAGCGAGTGGGTCAGCCTGCTACGAACCGCTGCGTTTCGCTCCAGGGGAAAGACCTGGGTCTTTTGCTGGAGGCGGCGGATAGCCGCGGAATTGATGATGCGGCCTCGGTCACTCTCGAACTGATGTACCAGCTCGGCCAGATCGAATGACCGCTCGGCCGGCGAGGCGGAATCGCTGGGGCGCCGGGGCGTAATGCTACATTTAAGATTCAAGGCTGGTCTCCGCTTCCCTGAAGCGAGCCTACCCGCCTCTGGGCCCGGCTCCAAGTGGCATGACTCGTGGCGAAGGACCAGGGCGCGCTCGACAATCAGAACTGAGCCGTGCTGACCGCGTCGAACAGAGACCACCAACGTCGCAAGGGTTACCGCAGGCATCCCGCCCGGCTACAAGGAACGGCATGAAGATCCGCTTCGTCTCCAGCGACACCTTGGTCATCCAGCAGATATGCGCCCTGCTCCCGGCTGGGGACATCACTGTCGTACCCTGCTGTGTCCCCTTGCAGGAACCCCACACCGGCGACCCGCATCGACTGGTGGGTGACCAGTTGCTGACCGCCTTCAAGCTGATCGGCAAGCCGGTATTCATCGAGCACACCGGCCTGGAAGTGCGAAGCCTGAACGATTTCCCTGCCGGCCTGACGCGGCTCTTCTGGGAGACGCTGCTCAAGGATCGTTTTGCCCACTTCATCGGCCGACTCGAAGACCCCAGCGCCCGCATGCGCACTGTGATCGGCTACTGCGACGGGCGCAAGCGACACTATTTCGAGGCCTGCCTCGAAGGTCGAATCGCGCCGGAACCGGCCGGTACCAGCGGGGACTGGAGCAGTGTGTTCGTTCCTGATGGCAGCGAACGCACCCTGGCCGAGCTCGCCGGGCCGGAGGCGCCTGTCCTGCCGCGCAAGCAGGCCGTGGACGCCCTGGTCGCCTTTCTCAGGGAGCACCGATGATCGACCAGCTGAAAGAAGCCTACCGGCAGAAACGCCTGATCCTCTTCGTCGGCTCCGGTGTCTCCGCGAGCATTGGCCTACCCCCCTGGCGCCAGCTCATCGACGAGATCGCGATGCAGCTCGACTACGACCCCGAGGTGTTTGCAACCTATGGCAACTTCCTGTCGCTCGCCGAGTTCTACCGGATCAGAAAAGGCAATATCGGCGCTTTGCGCAGCTGGATGGATCGAGAGTGGCATCAGGGCATCGAGATTCGCAACTCGGAAATCCACCGACTCATCGTCCAGGGGCGGTTTCCGTCGATCTATACCACCAACTACGATCGCTGGCTGGAATATGCCCATGACGCCTACCAGGTAGGCTACGTCAAGATCGCCAACGCCAGTGACCTGGCCAAGGCCCGCGACGGCGTGCGCCAGATCATCAAGTTCCATGGGGATTTCGACGATGACGCTTCACTGGTCATGGACGAGACCAGCTATTACGAGCGCCTTCAGTTTGAAACGCCTCTGGACATCAAGCTGCGCGCGGAGACCTTGAGCAAAGCGGTGCTCTTCATCGGCTATAGCCTGTCGGATACCAACATCCGGCTGCTGTTCCACAAGTTATCCAAGATCTGGAGCAAGCACGAATCGCTCGGCGTCCGACCGATTTCCTACGTGTTCTCGCACAAACCCAATCCGGTTCAGGAAGAAATACTCAGTCAGTGGGGCATCCGGATGATCGCCTCTGAGGACGACGAACCGGGAGCCGCGCTGGAGCACTTCCTCCGTGATCTGGTAGAGGGCTGATCACTTCACCAGCAAGACGGGAACCGGCACTTCGTGAATGACCCGGGTGGCCACCGAGCCCAACAGCAAGCCGGTGAAGCTGCTCAGCCCGCGCGTGCCCATCACTACCGTGTCGCAACCAAGCTGAGCGACTGCATCCCGGACGCGCTCTGGAACGTTACCCAAGGCCGCGTGTGCTTCGGCATTGATGCCAGCGCTACGCAGCCGCGCTATAGCCTCTTCGGAGACCTGATCACCCTTGGTCATCAGGCTTCGAGTCAACTCGTCGATCATGTCTCCTGTGACGTATTCGCCGAACAGCAGCGGCTCCTGCTGGACGTTGAGCACGTGGACCTGCAAGGGCCCTTGATTGTCCTTGGCAAAATCGACCAGATACTGGAGCGCTCGCTTCGAGCTGTCCGAACCATCGTATGCCATCAGTACCGTACGCATCGCCCTGCCTCCTCTGTCGTTCGAGCTTGACAATAGTTTGGCTGAGTCGACGCAATATGCCAGCGCTAGTCACAACAAAGCTGACCCTGGTCAGGAAAGGGCTGCAGTCCGGTGAGGCAATCGAAAAAGCCGTTGACTGGTGCCGGCGGCGGAGCTGTAGCCCCGCCGTCGGAGCGATCATGGGGAGATGGGGTCGCTTGCAGGAAATGTTTCTTCGAGAGCTTCGTCCAGTTGATCCTCGTCGGCCTCGCTGGGATCGCGCTCGATATCCTCGGAGGCGGTCTCTTCCAATTGTTCAGGCTGTCTGTCGTTCATAGTCGAGCTCCCAATGGCTGGCTGTGTATGAACGATTAGGCCGTGCGCAATGAAATGAGTTCGAGCCGAGCGGGAAGCAAAAGAGGGAAGCGAGAAAAGAAAAGGAAGAATCGGCGCGCAAAAAAATAAGGGGCGGGGGAAGCTCCCCCGCCCGGTATCATCCATGAGTCCCTGTTTCCAAACGCATCGTCCTGATGCATCGCATCCTGCGATGGTCCTGACCAGCGTCCTGCCCGCCGCGTTCTTCCCGAACACAGGGTTGATGTTAATGGGCTCACCACCGGCTGCAAGGGCACCCAGGACGGTGGCCGAAGCCAGCCAGGCAAAGGACTGAAATAATATGCCTTTAAAATCAAGGCATTAGCTAATCAGCAAGCAATTAATCCTACATGATATGCGGTCTTTTAAGCAAAGACTTACATCACCTGTAAGAGAATGCTCACAAAGCGTAAGGGGAAACAGGAAAAGCCGGCTTGGCATCGCCGAGCCGGCATGGAGGTCACTGAAACAGCGCCTCACTGGACAGACCATTACGCTCCACGATACCCCGGAGTCGCTTGAGGGCTTCGACCTGTATCTGGCGGACCCGTTCCCTGGTCAAACCAATTTCCTGTCCTACTTCTTCCAGGGTGCTGCTCTCGTGCCCACGCAATCCGAAGCGGCGGATCACCACGTCTCGCTGCTTGTCCGAGAGTTCGGACAACCACTCGTCCATGCTCGCGCAGAGGTCATCATCCTGAAGCAGATCGCAGGGGTCCGACGGGCGATCGTCGGTAAGGGTATCGAGCAGCGTCTTGTCCGAATCAGGGCCAAAGGCCACGTCGACAGAGGTGACCCGCTCATTGAGGCCGAGCATTCGCTTGACCTCATCGACAGGCTTCTCCATCAGGGTGGCGATATCTTCCGGGCGAGGCTCGTGGTCCAGCTTTTGGGTCAGCTCGCGAGCTGCTCGAAGGTAGACGTTGAGCTCCTTGACCACGTGGATGGGCAATCGAATAGTGCGGGTCTGGTTCATGATCGCCCGCTCGATGGTCTGTCGAATCCACCAGGTGGCGTAGGTCGAAAAGCGGAATCCGCGTTCCGGATCGAATTTCTCGACCGCGCGGATGAGACCGAGATTGCCCTCTTCGATGAGGTCCAGCAGCGTAAGCCCCCGATTGAGGTAACGCCTGGCGATCTTGACCACCAGTCGCAGATTGCTCTCGATCATGCGCTTGCGGCCGGCGGGGTCGCCGCGTTGAGCAAGACGGGCGAAGTGGACTTCCTCTTCCGGCGTCAACAGTGGCGAGAAGCCTATTTCATTGAGGTAGAGTTGAGTGGCGTCCAGCGCCCGCGTGTAATCGCTCGTTCGATCACGTGAGCCGCTCTTGAGCGGACGGCTGCCGATGGGTTCGTCACCAATGGGGTTCGGCGAGCGATCCGCCTCGCCATATTCCGTCAGTAGAACCGTATCGTCTTGGTCAAACTCCGGCGCTTCTTTTTCGAGTGCCATTATTCTTGTCCCCTGCTGAGTTCGACAGGCCCGGCAGGCCCTGTGCAACAACAGGACACCGCCGAACACTTGTATGCCGGGACGTTCGCCGGGGGATCAGCGACGTGGCAGGTACTGCAACGGGTCGACGGGTTTGCCCTGACGCCGGATCTCGAAATGCAACTTCACCCGGTCGGCACCGGTGGAACCCATCTCTGCAATGGCCTGCCCTGCCTTGACCTCCTGACCTTCACGTACCAGCAGCCTGCGGTTATGACCGTAAGCGCTCACATAAGTGTCGTTGTGCTTGATGATCACCAGCTCGCCATAACCACGCAGACCGCTACCTGCATAGACGACCGTGCCATTCGAAGCAGCAAGGATAGGCTGTCCCAATTCGCCGGCGATATCAATGCCCTTGTTCAAGCTACTGTTTGACGAGAAGCGACTGATCAGCGTGCCATTGTGAGGCCAGGACCATCCTGAAGCGGAACGCGCAACAGGCGTGACCGGGGTAGTAGCCGGGGTACTCGGGCTGACAACCGCCGGCTGTTGCGGTGCGGGCGCCCGCACCACCGGCTGCGGCACAGTGGACTGGGTGGCCGCCGGACTGGATGGCCGAGCAGGTGCGGGAGCCTGGACGGAGCGTGACGCGCTGCCATCGAAACGAATTCGCTGACCCGGATAGATCACATAAGGCGAAGCGATACCGTTGTGACGTGCCAGGTCCTGCCAATCCCAGCCAAAGCGGAAGGCGATCGCCCACAGGGTGTCGCCCTGGCGCACCGTGTACTGGCCGGACGTAACCCGCGGATGCGCTGAACGGTCCACAACCTGGGCGCTGCCGCCAGGCGTACTGGTGCAACCTGCCAGGGTGACAGCCAGACTGCAGAACAACAAAAGCCCCTTGGCCGGGGTACTACTGAACCACCGCTGGAAGGCTGCAAGGCTCAATGCCTACTCCCTTGATCGTAATCCTACTGTCCAGCCCGTTGTAGCAGGCCGCCTTCCGGGTAACCGACCCGGCTTGAACCTCGTGACGCCAGAGGGGCGGACGCTAGGACGCCACCGGCTGGCGCACCCTGCCAGCAACCCACTCCAGCCCGAGTACCAACGCGACCCCGGACACCGCGAGCAGCAGAGCGATGAACATCTGCGGATCCTGCCCGGTCAGCTCACCATAGGCACCCGGAAGCAGGTTCTGCTGCAGCACGGGCACCTCCTCACCTGCGCTGTTGGTCCGCCAGGTCAGGGTTTCCTTCCATGGCCAGACCTTGTTCAGCGAGCCCACCATCAGCCCGGTGAGAAACGCCAGCGTACCGTCCCGGTAGTGCTTGAGCATCCAGCTCAGCAGGCGGGCAAAGCTCACCAGCCCGAGCAGCGCGCCGGCAGCGAAAAAACCGAGGAGCCCGAAATCCAGACTGCGGACCGCGCCGAGTACCACAGGGTACAGGCCGAGCAGGACAAGAATGAAGCTTCCGGAAATACCCGGCAAAATCATTGCGCAGATAGCAATGGCACCGGCCATGAAGATGCTCAGCGGACCGCTACCCATCTGCATCGGCGCCATCACCGTGATCCAGTAGGCGAAGAGCAGGCCGGCAGCGAAGCAGACCAATCGCGATAGCCGCCTCTGCTCCACCTCCCGGCCGACCAGATAGACCGAAACCAGAATGAGGCCGAAAAAGAACGACCAGACCGGTATCGGGTGCTCTTCAAGCAGATAAGTGATGATGCGCGCGAGGCTGAAGATGCTGGTGAGTACACCGGCCAACAGCGTGATCAGAAAGGTCGCGTCAGCTGCCTTCCAGGCCTGCCCGATCCGGCCGCGGGCAAGGTGCATGACGGCCTGGGGCACTGCCGCGATGGCAGCCAGCAGACGGTCGTAGATACCGGTGATGAAGGCGATGGTGCCGCCCGATACGCCAGGCACCACGTCGGCCGCGCCCATCGCCAAGCCCTTGGCGTACAGGAGAATGGTGTCTTTCATGGTTCCTTCCGCTGATGAAGTAGCTAATTTAGATGACAGGGCCATTCAGCAGTGGAACGAAACGCACGGCGTCGAGCACATGCCGCGTGAAACCGGACTCCTCGCGAATGATCAGCAACAGCTGCTGGACCTCGCCAGCGCCTACCGGAATGACCAACCGGCCGCCAGGGACCAGTTGATCGAGCAGGGCCTGTGGCACGTCCGTGGCTGCCGCGGTGACGATGATCCCGTTGTACGGCGCCAATGCGGGCCACCCTTCCCAGCCATCACCCCAGCGAAAGACCACGTTTCGGATTTTCAGTTCGGCGAGTCGCTCCTTGGCCCTGTCCTGCAGTGCCTGGATGCGCTCGACCGAGAACACCCGCTCGACCAGTTGCGCCAATACCGCGGTCTGGTAACCCGAGCCGGTCCCCACTTCCAGAACCTTGTCCAGCGGACCACCAGCGAGCAGGAGCTCGGTCATTCTCCCGACCATGTAGGGCTGGGAAATCGTCTGGTTGTGGCCGATCGGCAGCGCAGTGTCCTCATAGGCGCGATGCGCCAGAGCCTCGTCCACGAAGAGGTGTCGGGGCGTGCGGCGTATCACCTCGAGCACATGGGCGTCCGATAGGCCCTCCTCGTAGAGCCGCTGGATCAGACGATCGCGAGTGCGCTGCGAAGTCATGCCGGTGCCGCGCATGAGGTCTGCGGGCTCACGCTTCACAAGACACCCCCGATCCATGATTCGAGGCCGTCGAAGGCTTCGTGGAAGGTCCGATCGAGCTGGAGCGGGGTAATGGAGACGTAACCTTGCATCACCGCGTGGAAATCGGTACCCGGCCCGCCATCCTCGACATCGCCGGCCACCGAGATCCAGTAGCCTTCCTTGCCGCGCGGATTGGCCTGCTTGACCGGTGGTTTGGCGCGTTGGCGATGACCGAGCCGAGTCAGCTGGATGCCACGGATGTGATCAAGCGGCAGGTTGGGTACGTTCACACTGAGCACGGTACGGGCTGGCAATTGCAGCGTCTGCTGGCTCTCGATGAGCCGGCGAGCGATGTGCGCGGCGGTTGACAGGTTGTCTTCGGCCCGCGAACAGAGGGAGAAGGCGAAAGAGGTGTGGCCCGTGAAGCGCCCTTCGATCGCAGCCGCCACCGTACCCGAGTACAGCACGTCGTCGCCCAGATTGGCCCCCAGATTGATGCCGGAGACAACCATGTCCGGTGCCTCTTCGAGCAATCCGTTGAGCCCTAGATGAACGCAGTCGGTAGGCGAGCCGTTCACTCCGATGAAGCCGTTCGGCAAGCGCACCGGATGCAGCGGACGATCGAGCGTCAGCGCACTGCTGGCACCACTCATGTCCTGGATGGGCGCGACCACGCGACACTCGGCCAGGGTGGCCAGGGCGTCGTGGAGCGCGGCGAGGCCCGGGGCGAACACCCCGTCGTCGTTGGCGATCAGAATACGCATCAGATGTCCGTCTGCCCTGCCAGACTGACCAGCTCCCGTACCACGGCGGTGGCGAAGCATCCGGTCGGCAGGACGAATTCCAGTTGCAGAATGTCAGGTCCGGGATAATGCCACGTCAGCCCGCCAATGGGGAGGCGCAGAATGCGCCGTTCGTGCGCCAGACCCGCTTTCTCCAACCATTCGGCCAGGTCCTGCTGGTCGGCAAGGACATTGCGTTCGAGCGCGGCAGGCACCCCGCCCAATGGCACGCCACCCGTCCCCCACAGCGGACCACTCGGATGAAGGTCCAGCAACGCCAGCCTTGGATCGCCGCAGTCGGCCTCGCCTGCTGGAAAGAAACTGCGACTGTTGGTGAACGAGAGGAGATCTCCCGGCAGGGCTCGGTCCCAGTTGCCCGCGGCGACCCGCTCCGCCAGGACGCGGTTGAACAGATAACTGCGCGCCGAGGACAGTAGCCGGGAGCGCAGGTTGCGCTGCACCGGCAGCTCATGGCGACTGGCAAAGTCACGAGCCTGAAGGAGATTGCCCCCCTCATGGCCGAAACGCTGCGGACCGAAATAGTTGGGCACGCCGCGGTCCCGAATGGATGCCAGGCGCGCATCGAGCGCGCCACGATCGGCCTTCAGACTTGTCAGGCGCAAGGTGAAACCATTGGCCGAATGGGCCCCGCGCTGCAGCTTGCGGCTATGGCGGGTGCACTGCAGCACGTGCAGTCCCGGCTCCTCCAGCGGCCGCAGATCAGGGTCGGCCTTGCCCGGCAAGTGCAGGCTGAACCACTGCCGGGTCAGCGCCTGGCGGTCCTTGAGACCGGCATAACTCACCAGCTTGAGCGGTACGCCGAGGCCACGGGCGAGCCGACGGGCCGCTTCCTCGGTATTCAGGTTGCGTTTCTCTACCCATAACCACAGGTGCTCGCCTGCCCCACTGAGGGGGATATCGAGAACCTCATCGACCTGAAAATCCTCGGCGCAAGCCTTGAGGACCGCGGTGCCGCAAGATTCACCGTAGGCTGTCGGCCCCAATAGCTGCAGTTCGTTCATGTCGGCAGCAACAGGGCGACCGCGTGCGCCGCGATGCCCTCTTCCCGGCCGGTAAAGCCAAGCTTCTCGGTGGTGGTCGCCTTGACGTTGACCTGGTCCAGGTCAACTTGAAGATCCGCGGCGATGTGGCTGCGCATCCGCTCGATATGCGGGGCCATCCTGGGCGCCTGGGCGATCAGGGTGGCGTCAACGTTGCCGACTCGCCAGCCCTTGGCCTGCACCAGTGTCAGCACCTGCCGCAAAAGCACGCGACTGTCGACCCCCTTGAATTGCGCATCGGTGTCGGGGAAATGCTTGCCGATATCACCCAGCGCGGCAGCCCCCAGCAGGGCGTCGCTCAGGGCGTGCAGCAGCACATCCCCATCGGAATGGGCGATAAGCCCGAAGCGATGGGCGATCCGTACGCCCCCAAGGGTGATGAACTGACCTTCGCCGAAGCGGTGTACATCATAGCCGTGGCCGATACGCATATTGATTGGCATCCAGAAAAACCGGCCGTCGATTCTACCCGCTGCGAAGGATCGACGCAGATGATTGAACCCATCGGCCCTTTCAATCTCATATCGCCAACGGACGATATAAAATTCGTTCCGGTTCGATATACAGGGGCTACCCGCCCGGCAGTGCCATGACCGACGACCTTGACCTCATGTTCAAAGCGCTCGCCCATCCGCTGCGACGCGAGATCCTGCTCTGGTTGAAGACGCCCGAGCAGCATTTTCCAGACCAGGAGCACTCGCTGGAGTTCGGGGTCTGTGCTGGCCAGATCGACAGGCGCGCCGGCTTGTCGCAATCAACCGTGTCAGCCCATCTGGCCAGTTTGCAACGCGCCGGTCTGGTCAGCAGCCGGAAGGTAGGCCAATGGCATTTCTTCCGCCGCAACGAGACAGCCATCCTGGCGTTCATTCAGCGGATCGGAGAACAGCTCTGACCGCTCGCGCTACCCTCAACCATGGGAATCTCGCTATGCCCACGCTTTTCGATCCGATCCAGATCGGCGACCTGCAGTTGCCGAATCGCATCATCATGGCCCCCCTCACCCGCTGCCGCGCCGAGCCCGGCCGGGTACCCGGTGAGCTGATGGTCGAATACTATCGTCAGCGCGCCGCGGCCGGCCTGATCATCAGTGAAGCGACCTCCGTCACCCCGATGGGCGTTGGCTACCCCGACACCCCAGGCATCTGGTCAGCCGAGCAGGTGGAAGGCTGGAAAAAGGTGACCCAGGCCGTACACGGGCAAGGCGGCCGCATCGTGTTGCAACTCTGGCACGTCGGACGCATTTCCGATCCGCTCTACCTTGACGGCGCCCAACCGGTGGCCCCGAGCGCCATCGCCCCGGCCGGCCATGTCAGCCTGGTCCGCCCCAAGAAGGACTACGAAACCCCGCGCGCCCTGGAAACCGACGAGATCCCCGCCGTGATCGAGGCGTACCGTCAGGGCGCGGAGAACGCCAAGGCGGCGGGTTTCGACGGCGTCGAGATTCACGGAGCCAACGGTTATCTGCTCGACCAGTTTCTGCAGGACAAGACCAACAGGCGCACCGACGGCTACGGCGGCACCTTGCCGAACCGCGCTCGCCTGCTGCTCGAGGCCACCGATGCGGCAATCGCGGTCTGGGGCCCTGGCCGGGTAGGCATGCACCTGGCACCCCGCGCGGATTCCCATGACATGGGTGATTCGAACCTCAGCGAAACCTTCGCCTATGTGGCACAGGAGCTGGGCAAACGCGGCGTCGCCTTCATCTGCACCCGCGAGCATGAAGGCGAGGACAGCCTCGGCCCGCAACTGAAGGAAATTTTCGGCGGCGTCTATATCGCCAACGAGGGTTTCTCCCAGCAGCAGGCCGAGCGCTGGCTGGCCGAAGGCAAGGCGGATGCGGTTGCTTTCGGCGTGCCCTTCATCGCCAACCCTGATCTTCCCCAGCGATTCCGCCAGAACGCCGAGCTGAACACGCCCCGCCCGGAGCTTTTCTACGCCCCGGGCGCCGAGGGCTATATCGACTACCCTGCCCTTGCCTGAAACGGGGATACAGGCTCGGCATCGAGCCGCGCCTGTATCCCTCCTGCCCTCGACGGGGTCGCTGAAGCAAGCGCTCCAGGATCACGCCCGTCAGCCCTTCAACGCCTCGGCATGGTGACGCAGGTGGTCATCCACGAAGCTGGCGATGAAGTAATAGCTGTGGTCATAGCCCGCCTGCATCCTCAGGGTAAGCGGGTAGTCCACGGCCTGGGCAGACGCCTGTAGCGCCTCGGGCTTCAGCTGACTGGCGAGAAAATCGTCCCGGTCGCCCTGATCCACCAGCGTCGGCAACTGCTCGGCGGCCTGCGCCATCAGGCTACAGGCATCCCACTCGCGCCAGCGCGAGCGGTCTTCTCCGAGGTAGCGGCTGAAGGCTTTCTCGCCCCAGGGGCAATTGAGGGGATTGGTGATGGGAGAGAATGCCGATACCGATCGGTAGCGTCCCGGATTGCGCAAGGCACACACCAGTGCGCCATGCCCGCCCATGGAGTGACCGGAAATGCTGCGCCGGTCGGAGACCGGAAAGTTCGCCTCGACCAGCGCCGGCAGCTCCTCGACCACGTAATCATGCATTCGATAGTGCCGCGACCAGGGCTCCTGGGTCGCGTTGAGATAGAAGCCCGCGCCCTTGCCAAAGTCCCACGCCCCCTCTGGGTCCCCCGGTACCCCGTCGCCCCGCGGGCTGGTATCCGGCGCGACGATCACCAGGCCCAGCTCGGCGGCCAGGCGATGAGCGCCGGCCTTCTGCATGAAGTTTTCATCGGTGCAGGTCAGACCCGACAGCCAGTAGAGTACCGGCAGCTTCGTGCCCTGCTCGGCCTGGGGCGGCAGGTAGACGGCGAAGACCATATCGCAATTGAGCGTGGTGGAGCGATGACGGTAGCGCTTGTGCCAGCCGCCAAAACTCTTCTGGCTTGATACGTTTTCGAGAGTCATGCGAACTCCTTAAAGCTGCAAGCAGTTCTGACGCGGCGCGAGACCGGTCCAGCTTCTACTTGCAGCTTGCCGCTTGAGGTCAATGGCTCAGAAATGGATGACGGTCCGGATGCTCTTGCCTTCATGCATCAGGTCGAAAGCCTCGTTGATCTGGTCCAGTCCCATCGTGTGGGTGATGAAGGTATCCAGCGGGATCTCGCCGGACTGGGACTTCTCGACGTAGCCTGGCAATTCGGTACGGCCCTTGACGCCGCCGAAGGCGCTGCCGCGCCAGACCCGACCGGTCACCAACTGGAACGGGCGGGTGCTGATTTCCTGACCGGCTCCGGCCACGCCGATGATGGTGGATTCGCCCCAGCCCTTGTGAGCGCACTCGAGCGCCGCGCGCATCAGCTTGACGTTGCCTACGCATTCGAAGGAGTGGTCGACGCCGCCATCGGTCATCTCGACGATGACCTCCTGGATCGGCTTCTCGTGGTCGTTCGGGTTGACGAAGTCGGTGGCGCCCAGCTCTTCGGCGATCTTGAACTTGCCGGGATTGATGTCGATGGCGATGATCCGGCTGGCCTTGGCCATCTTGGCACCGATGATGGCCGCCAGGCCGATGCCACCCAGCCCGAAGATCGCCACCGTCGCGCCCTCCTGCACCTTGGCGGTGTTCAGTACCGCGCCGATGCCGGTGGTCACGCCGCACCCGAGCAGGCACACCTTTTCCAGCGGAGCCTCCTCGGGAATCTTCGCCAGGGAGATTTCCGGCAGCACGGTGTATTCGGAAAAGGTCGAAGTCCCCATGTAGTGGTAGATCGGCTGACCCTGGTAGGAGAATCGCGTGGTGCCGTCCGGCATCAGCCCCTTGCCCTGGGTGGCGCGCACCGCCTGGCAGAGGTTCGTCTTGCCGGAGGTGCAGAACTTGCATTCACGGCATTCGGCGGTGTAGAGCGGAATGACATGATCGCCCACGGCCAGGGACGTCACGCCCTCGCCCACCGCCTCGACGATGCCGCCGCCTTCATGGCCGAGAATCGCCGGAAAGATGCCCTCCGGATCTTCACCCGACAGGGTGAAGGCATCGGTATGGCAGACGCCACTGGCGACGATGCGCACCAGCACCTCACCCTTCTTTGGCGGTTCGACATCGACTTCCACGATCTGCAGCGGTTGCTTGGGGCCGAAGGCCACGGCGGCGCGGGACTTGATGGTCATGTGGGGGAGCACTCTTTGATCAGGGTGAAAAACCAGAGTGTAATTCAACCTGTAACAGGGATAATCGGCGTATCTGAAAATGATTAGTGCTGTACAGGGATAATAAAAACCACACCTTCTTGAGGAGCAGCATGAATCGCTGGGAAGGACTCGATGAATTTGTCGCCGTGGCCGAGTGTGGAAATTTCCAGCGCGCCGCCGAGCGCCTCAGGGTGTCCTCGTCCCATGTCAGCCGGCAGATTGTGCGGCTGGAGGAGCGTCTGCAGGCACGATTGCTGTATCGCACCACCCGCCGCGTATCACTTACCGAGGCCGGCCACACCTTTCTCGGGCGCTGCCAGCGACTGATGGAAGAGCGGGACGCCGCGTTTCTCGCCGTGAGCGACCTGCACAGCGCTCCCACGGGGCTGCTGCGCATGACCTCGGCGGTAGCCTATGGCGAGCGCTTCATCGTCCCGCTGGTCAATGAGTTCATGTCCAACTACCCGCATCTGCAGGTCGAGATCGAACTGTCCAACCGCACGCTGGACCTAGTGCATGAAGGCTTCGACCTGGCGATTCGCCTCGGCCGACTGGGCGACTCGAGCCTGGTCGCCACCCGCGTTGCACCCCGCGCCATGTATCTCTGTGCGGCCCCGGCCTATCTCGAGCGCTACGGACGACCGCATACCCTGTCAGAACTGGCGCGCCACAATTGCCTCATCGGCACCAGTGACCACTGGCTGTTTCAGCAGGACGGCCGCGAGCATCCGTTTCGCCCGCGCGGCAACTGGCGCTGCAACAGCGGAGAAGCGGTACTCGATGCGGCACTGCGCGGCTTCGGCCTGTGCCAGCTTCCCGACTTCTATGTGCAGGAACCCATCCGCCGCGGCGACCTGGTCTCGCTGCTGGAGGCGAACCAGCCGCCGAATACCGCCGTCTGGGCGGTATATCCGCAACGACGCCATGCGCTACCGAAGGTCAGTCTGCTGGTCGAGGCCTTGAAGAAAGGGCTGGCTACCCGCCCCGAATACAGGTGAGCAGCGCCCGCCGGTATTACATCCGCACATCCCCAGCGGCAAAGCTCGCCTGAACTCCTGAGCGCGACTTCTCGTCGAAACTGATAACTGCCATTGATGGTTCGAGAAAATCGTTCGCATCGGTGGCAGATTCAGCAGGAGGATAGTATGCAGATCCTGGTCAATAGCAATAACGGTACCGACGCATCCCGGCGTTTCGAGGAGCGCATCAAAGCCAGCGTAGAGAGTGAAATCGAACGCTTCGAAGATCGCTTGACCCGTGTCGAAGTGCACCTGAGCGACGAAAACTCCACCAAGAGCGGCCCGCACGACAAGCGCTGTCAGATGGAGGCACGGATCAAGGGTCATGACCCCGTGTCGGTCACGCATAAGGCCGAATCCTTCGAACTGGCCATCGACGGCGCTGCCGAAAAGCTCAGTCACGCACTGGAGCACGTCTTCGGCAAGCTCGACAGCCGCTGAATCCACATCGAGGGACCGATCGACAAAGAGGTGAACCATGCCCGCTACATTGACTCGTCAAACCCTCAAAGAACTGCTCGCCGTCAAGCAGACACCCTGCCTGTCACTCTTCCAGCCGACCCACCGCAGTTTTCCCGAGCGCGAACAGGACCCGATCCGCTACAAGCATCTGGTTCGCCAGCTTGAGGACGCGCTCAAAGCGCAAGGCTACGGCGACACGACCGAACTGCTCAAGCCCTTCAAGGCGCTGGTAGACAGCGTCGACTTCTGGAACTTCAATCGCGACGGCCTCGCCATCTTTGGCGCACCAGGCTATTTCCAGATCTTCCGCCTGCCACGTCCGGTGCCCGAACTTGCCGTGGCCAACGACCGCATGCATGTCAAACCGCTGCTGCGGATCGCTCAGTCGTCTGACCGATATCAGATCCTCGCCGTCACTCTGGAGGCCATCACACTCTACGAAGGTAACCGCGACGGCATCTCCGAAGTGCAACTGGTCGAAGGCGTACCCAAGACCATTCAGGATGCACTTGGCCATGACCTGACGGAAAAGACCCAGAGCGGATTCCCCCAAGGCTACAGTCGGGCAAGCGAGCGGGGTGATTCCATGCAGCTCGAGGCGGGTGGCGCCGGTCGCCAGGCTGAAGTCGACCGCGACCGGGAGCGCTTCTTCCGCGAGATCGACCGGGCCGTGCTGGAACACTACTCCCGTCCCTCGGGACTGCCACTGATCCTCGCCGGACTGCCCGAGCACCAGGCGGTATTTCGCCGGCTGACCCACAACGAACATCTGCTGCCGACCGGGATCGAAAACGACCCTTCGCTGATGAAGCCCGACCAATTGCGAGAGAAGAGCTGGGCGGTGATGCAGCCGGTCTACCTGAAGCGTCTCTCAGGTTTCATCGACCAGTATGGCGAGTCCCATGGCCAAGGGTTGGCGACCGATCAGATCGAGGAAATCGGCCACTCCATCGTCGAGGGCCGAGTCGCCACGCTGCTGGTGGAAGCCGAGCGCGCCATCCCCGGACAGACCGATCCTAGCCAGGGTAAAGCAATGCCAGCGTCCGAGCAGTCAGCCAATACACCCGATCTGCTCGACGAGCTCACGGTGTGGGCCTTCGAGCATGGCGGCGACGTGGTGGTGGTGCCCAAGGAGCGCATGCCGACCCAGACCGGGGTCGCCGCGCTCTACCGCTATTGAGGCCGAGTGATGCGGCGCGCGTAGCGCCGCATCATGACTGCCATCGCTGAGCCAGCCAGTGCAGATCCTCGGGGCGGGTGATCTTCAGGTTGTCCGCACGCCCCTCCACCAGGCGCGGGTGCCCACCCGCCCACTCGATGGCGGAGGCCTCATCCGTCACCGTGGCTCCCGCCTCCAGCGCACCGGCCAGGGCATCGTGCAGCGTGCCCAGACGAAACATCTGCGGCGTAAGGGCATGCCAGATGACCGAACGATCCACGGTCGCCTCGACCCGGCCGTCCTCCCCCGCACGCTTGAGCGTGTCGCGGGCAGGCACTGCCAGCAGTCCCCCTAGGGGGTCGTCAGCCAGGCTGGCCAGCAAGTGCTGGAGATCGCTGGCGGCAAGGTTCGGCCGCGCCGCATCGTGTACCAACACCCAGTCAAGCGCCTCGGCGCCCTTCGCCCTCAACAGCGCCAGCGCGTTGAGCACGGAATCCGCACGCTCGCGCCCGCCATCGGCGCGCCAGATCCGCGGATCATGGCTGCAGGACAGGCCGGGCCAATAGGGGTCCTCTGCCGCCAGGCTGACCGTCAGGCCCTTGAGACCCGGATGATCGAGAAAAACCTGCAGGGTCTGTTCCATTACCGTCCGCCCGGCCAAAGCCAGGTATTGCTTGGGGCGATCGGCCTGCATGCGGCTGCCCACACCGGCAGCAGGCACCACGACCCAGAAGGTCACGCTCATTCGGCCAGCTGAAAAAGGGTTTCGCCCTCTTTCACCATGCCCAGTTCATGGCGGGCCCGCTCCTCCACCGTCTCCATGCCTTGCTTGAGTTCCATGACTTCAGCTTCGAGGATGCGATTGCGCTCGAGCAGGCGCTCGTTCTCGCCCTGCTGTTCGCCGATCAGCTGCTTGAGTTCGGCCACCTGGGCGAGACTGCCATCGCCTATCCACAAGCGATACTGCAAGCCGGCGAGGATCAACGCGAGGACGAGGAAAAGCCAGTAGTGAGCTTTCATAGCGACAAAGATGCGTCCATAAGAAAGGGCAGCCTCACCCATGGGGTGAGGCTGCCCTTTTTACCACTCGGAGATCAGCCGCGGAACTCGGCACGTCCCTTGTAGGGTGCCTGGGTACCGAGTTGCTCTTCGATACGCAGCAACTGGTTGTACTTGGACACCCGATCGGAGCGGCACAGCGAACCGGTCTTGATCTGGCCCGCGGCAGTACCGACCGCCAGGTCGGCGATGGTGGAGTCTTCGGTCTCACCGGAACGGTGCGAAATCACTGCAGTGTAACCGGCGTCCTTGGCCATGCGGATGGCTTCCAGGGTTTCGGTGAGCGAGCCGATCTGGTTGAACTTGATCAGGATCGAATTGCCGACGCCCTTCTCGATGCCCTCCTTGAGAATCCTGGTGTTGGTGACGAACAGGTCGTCGCCCACCAACTGGACCTTTTCACCGATCTTGTCGGTCAGGCCCTTCCAGCCGTCCCAGTCCGACTCGTCCATGCCGTCCTCGATGGAGATGATCGGATAGCGCTGGGTCAGGCCGGCCAGGTAGTCCGCGAAACCGGCGGCATCGAATACCTTGCCTTCACCGGCCAGGTCGTACTTGCCGTCCTTGTAGAATTCGCTGGAGGCGCAATCGAGCGCCAGGGTGATGTCGCTGCCCAGCTTGTAGCCAGCCTTCTCGACCGCCTCGGCGATGGCGCCCAGAGCATCCTCGTTGGAGGCCAGGTTCGGAGCGAAACCGCCCTCGTCACCTACCGCGGTGCTCAGGCCGCGGCTCTTGAGCACCGCCTTCAGGTGATGGAAGATCTCGGCGCCCATGCGGAGGGCGTCGGCAAAGGTCTTGGCGCCGACTGGCTGGACCATGAATTCCTGGATGTCGACGTTGTTGTCGGCATGCTCGCCGCCGTTGATGATGTTCATCATCGGCACCGGCATGGAGTACTGACCCGGGGTGCCGTTCAGTTCGGCGATATGCGCGTACAGCGGCATGCCCTTGGCCTGGGCAGCGGCCTTGGCGGCGGCCAGGGACACGGCGAGGATGGCGTTGGCACCCAGGGTGGCCTTGTTCTCGGTACCGTCCAGCTCGATCATCGCACGGTCCAGAGCCTCCTGATCCGCCGCGTCCTTGCCCAGCAGCAGGTCACGGATCGGGCCGTTGACGTTGCCGACGGCCTTCAGCACGCCCTTGCCCAGATAACGGCTCTTGTCGCCGTCACGCAGTTCCAGCGCCTCGCGCGAACCGGTGGACGCACCCGACGGCGCGCAAGCGCTGCCGACGATGCCGTTCTCGAGGATCACGTCAGCTTCAACCGTTGGGTTTCCGCGGGAATCGAGGACTTCACGTCCCTTGATATCGACGATCTTTGTCATTGTCTTTCACTCTCCATAGACGGGTCGAGCTGGATTTCAAGCAGTTTCAATAGGCGCAAAGCTTTTGATCAAATCGTCGAGCTGTTTGATCTGGGTGAGGAAAGGCTCCAGCTTGTCCAGGCGCAGCGCGCAGGGGCCGTCGCACTTGGCGCTATCCGGGTCCGGATGCGCTTCCAGGAACAGACCGGCCAGACCCTGGCTCATGCCTGCCTTGGCCAGGTCAGTCACCTGGGCACGCCGCCCACCGGCCGAATCGGCACGGCCGCCCGGCATCTGCAGGGCATGGGTGACGTCGAAAAACACCGGGTAGCCAAAGCGCTTCATCACGCCGAAGCCGAGCATGTCGACCACTAGGTTGTTGTAGCCAAAGGACGAACCGCGCTCGCACAGGACCAGCTGCTCGTTGCCGGCTTCCTCGCACTTGGTGAGGATGTGCTGCATTTCCTGCGGGGCGAGGAACTGGGCCTTCTTGATGTTGATTACCGCGCCGGTGCGGGCCATGGCCACCACCAGATCGGTCTGCCGGGACAGGAAAGCCGGCAGTTGGATGATGTCGCAGACCTCGGCGACCGGAGCCGCCTGGTCAGGCTCGTGGACGTCGGTGATGACCGGTACGCCAAAGGTGTTCTTGATCTCGGCGAAGATCTTCAGCCCCTCCTCCAACCCGGGACCACGGTACGAGTTGATCGAGGAGCGATTGGCCTTGTCGAAACTGGCCTTGAACACATAGGGGATGCCGAGCTTCTCGGTAACCTTGAGATACTCCTCGCACACCTTCATCGCGAGGTCACGCGATTCCAGCACGTTCATACCGCCAAACAGCACGAACGGCCGGTCGTTGGCCATCTCGATGGCTCCGACGCGAATGGTCTTCTGCGCGGTCATGCCCGAGCCGCCTTGTGGGTCAGCGCGGCGTTGACGAAACCACTGAACAGCGGATGACCGTCACGCGGGGTCGAGGTGAATTCGGGGTGGAACTGGCAGGCCACGAACCACGGATGATCCGGCGCCTCGATCACTTCCACCAGCGCACCGTCGCCGGAGCGGCCCGAAATCCTGAGACCGGCCTCCACCAGCTGGGGCAGCAGGTTGTTGTTGACCTCGTAGCGATGACGGTGACGCTCGACGATCACTTCCTTGCCATAGCAGGCGTGCACGTTCGAGCCAGCCTCGAGCTGGCACTCCTGCGCACCCAGTCGCATGGTGCCGCCCAGGTCCGAGGCCTCGGTACGGGTTTCGGTGCTGCCGGAGGCGTCCGACCACTCGGTGATCAGGCCAACGACCGGGTGGCCGCTGTCCTTGTCGAATTCGGTGGAGTTGGCGTCGGTCCAGCCCAGCACGTCGCGGGCGTACTCGATCACCGCCACCTGCATGCCGAGGCAGATGCCCAGGTAGGGAATCTTGTTCTCGCGGGCATGGCGAACCGCCGCAATCTTGCCTTCGACGCCGCGCAGACCAAAACCACCAGGAACCAGAATCGCGTCGACGCCATCCAGCAGGCCCACGCCCTGGTTCTCGATGTCTTCGGAGTCGATGTATCGAAGGTTCACTTTGGTACGGCTCTGGATGCCAGCGTGGCTGATTGCCTCGATCAGAGACTTGTAGGCGTCCAGAAGTTCCATGTACTTGCCGACCATCGCGATGGTGACTTCCTGTTCGGGATGCAGCTTGGCATCCACCACCCGGTCCCACTCGGAAAGATCGGCGCCATCACACTCCAGGCCAAAACGTTCGACGACGAAATCATCCAGTCCCTGAGCGTGCAGCACGCCCGGGATCTTGTAGATGGTGTCGACGTCCTCGAGGCTGATGACCGCACGCTCTTCCACGTTGGTGAACAGCGCGATCTTGCGCCGCGACGACAGGTCGATGGCGTGGTCGGAGCGGCAGACCAGCACGTCCGGCTGCAGACCGATGGAGCGCAGCTCCTTGACCGAATGCTGGGTCGGCTTGGTCTTGGTCTCGCCGGCGGTGGCGATGTAGGGCACCAGGGTCAGGTGCATGAGCATGGCGCGCTTGGCGCCGACCTCGACGCGCAACTGACGGATCGCCTCGAGGAACGGCTGCGACTCGATGTCGCCCACCGTACCGCCGATCTCAACCAGCGCCACATCGGCGTTGCCGCCACCTTTGATGATGCGCCGCTTGATCTCGTCGGTGATGTGCGGGATCACCTGGATGGTCGCGCCCAGGTAGTCGCCGCGGCGCTCCTTGCGCAGCACGTGCTCATAGACACGGCCGGTGGTGAAGTTGTTGTCCTGGGTCATGGTGGTCCGGATGAACCGCTCATAGTGCCCAAGGTCCAGGTCGGTTTCGGCGCCATCATGGGTAACGAACACTTCACCATGCTGGAAGGGGCTCATGGTGCCGGGATCGACGTTGATGTACGGATCCAGTTTGAGCATGGTGACCTTCAGTCCCCGCGCCTCCAGGATGGCCGCCAAGGAAGCCGAGGCAATGCCTTTCCCCAATGAAGAAACAACACCACCCGTGACGAAGATGTAGCGCGTCATGAAAAACCCTAGAAGTTTGCGTTAAGCGGCTGGCGCCGCCAGGGGGAAGCGAAGGTGCCATGAAGCAGAGATGCACCAATGGCGAGCGGCGGCAGTGCTAAGACTGACGCAGCGAAAGCTCTATCGAGACGGGAGCGTAGTCTACCGGAAAGGCATTTTCACCTCAAACCCGGCGGCTTCCAGACCAGCGACAACCCCGCCGGTGCCAACCGGGGCAGGTTTGCCACGGCGAGCAGGCGGCCCTGGCAGTACAGCAACGGCAGCCGGCAGCGCAGGAATACAGGCACCTGTGCCTCGTTCAGCAAACGCTTGAGGTCCCGCTCGCCGCGCTCCGGCACGCGCATCGTCTCGCCACCCTGGCGGTAACGAACCTGCAGCTCGCCAGCGGGCGGCAGGCCTTCAAGACGCAGCGACCCATTGCCAGGAAGCACCAACGCGCGACCAAGATCGGACCAGGGCAGCTCGCCGGTTTCAGGCTCGGCGAGCCATGGCCCGGCGAGAAACCATATCCGCCCTTCCCCCCTCACCAGCTCACCGCCGGCCAGCCGCCAGCGCGGCGCACGGTCCGCCGCGGCATCGCGAAGGGCATCCCAGCCGCGCCAGTGGTCCGTATCCGGCATCGACACCTGATCGGCCAGCCAATGGCGCAAGAGATTGCGCTGGCGGCTCGCCGAGAGGCCGGTTAGCGCGGCCAGGTCGAGGCTCGGCAGGTCCAGCCAGGCGAAGCGGGAACCGCCCGCCACGGAGTCCAGATCCAGCACCGCCAGCTCGTCGAGCAACGCCTGGGCGTCCCGCATGTGCCCAGCGGTGCGCGCCAGATTGGCCTGCGCCTGCGGCCAGCGCTTACGCAACGCCGGCAGCAGGCTCTGGCGAAGGTAGTTGCGATCGAAACGCTGATCGCCATTGCTCGGGTCCTCGACCCAGCTCAGCTGCCGCGCCGTCGCATAGGCCAGCAGACGTTCGCGGCCGACTGCCAGCAGCGGCCTCAGCAGGTGCCCCTGGGCAAAAGGACGCGACGGCGGGATGGCCGCGAGGCCACGAACACCGCTGCCGCGCAGCAGTCGATACAGCAGCGTCTCGGCCTGATCATCGCGGTGCTGAGCCGTGAGCAGCGCCTCGCCCTTGCCGAGGCACCCGCCCAGTGCCGCATAACGCGCCTGTCGCGCCGCATTCTCCAGGCTGGCACCCTGCCCTGGCGCCACCCGACGCACCAGAAACTCGATGCCCAGAGCGTCACAGACGAGACGACAATGATCTGCCCAGGCGTCCGCGGCGGGTTGCAGCCCGTGATGGACATGAATGGCAGATAGCGGCGGCAGCTCAAGCTCGTCCCGCAAGCTCGCCAGGAGATGGAGCAGCACGGTCGAATCGAGGCCGCCGGAAAATGCGATGCGCCAGGCTGGCGCAGAAAGCCACGGCCGCAGCGCGGCCATGGCTTCACAAGCAAGCGGGCAATGGCTCATGACACCCCGGCAAGCCTGGCTAGGCGGCTCGACAGGACCGACCCGGCGTCAGGCGACGCCGTAACTCATCAGCCGCTCGTAGCGCTGGGTCAGCAGGGTTTCGCTGTCCAGGGAAGTCAAAACCTCGAGCTGGCTGCGTAGCTGCTCGCGGAGCGACGCGGCCATCGCGACCGGATCGCGATGCGCGCCGCCCAGCGGCTCGGCAATCACCTGGTCGACGATACCCAGCTCCTTCAGACGCTCGGCGGTAATGCCCATGGCCTCGGCCGCTTCGGGAGCCTTCTCGGCGGTACGCCAGAGGATCGAGGCGCAGCCTTCGGGCGAGATCACCGCATAGGTCGAGTACTGCAGCATGTTGAGGCGATCGCACACGCCAATGGCCAGCGCGCCACCGGAGCCACCCTCACCGACAACGGTAGCGATGATGGGGGTTTTCAGCCGCGACATCACCCGCAGGTTCCAGGCGATCGCTTCGCTCTGGTTACGCTCTTCGGCGTCGATACCCGGATAGGCGCCAGGGGTGTCGATGAAGGTCAGGATCGGCATGCGGAACCGCTCGGCCATTTCCATCAGGCGACAGGCCTTGCGGTAGCCTTCCGGGCGCGGCATGCCGAAGTTGCGCCGGACTTTCTCGCGTACCTCGCGGCCCTTCTGATGACCGATGATCATCACCGGCTTGTCATCCAGCCGCGCAATGCCACCGACGATGGCCGGGTCGTCGGAGAAGTGACGATCACCGTGCAGCTCATCGAACTCTGTGAACAGGTGCGAAATGTAATCCAGCGTATAGGGCCGCTTCGGATGGCGAGCCAGCTTTGCAATCTGCCAGCTGGTCAGGTTGCCAAAGATGCTTTCGGTCAGTGATCTGCTCTTGTCCTGCAGCCTTGCGATTTCATCGCTGATGTTCAGGGCATTGTCGTTGCCCACCAGGCGCAGCTCTTCGATCTTCGCTTGAAGATCGGCGATCGGCTGTTCGAAATCCAGAAAATTCGGGTTCATAGGCTTCCGTCAAAGTCGACGGCCAAGTTAGGCCGGGGCTATCCGCTTTTTCGCGCCATACCATACGGGACAGGCGGTCAGCGGTCGATTGTTCGTTGGTGGATTCGCGAAAGGATCCGGTTTCAGCGGTATTGCAAAAAGACGTTGTCTCGCCCGAACTGGTCACGCAACGCCTGGATCAGATTGTCGGCGGGATCGATCTGCCAGCTGTCGCCGAACTGCAGCACGGCCCTGGCGTCACGCCCGCTGTATTCCAGGGTGATCGGGCAGCGGCCTCGATGGCGCCCGCACACATCGGCCAACCAGCGCAGTCGATCTCCCTTCAGGGCTTCGCTGGCGACCTTTACCCGCAGGCTTTCGGCCAGCGAAGTCCGCGCTTCCTCGAGACTCATCACCCGCTTGGCCCGCAGGCGCAGACCGCCCGAGAAATCATCGTTGCTCACTTCCCCCTCGACCACCACCAGCGCGTCGGTCTGCAGCAGGGCATTGGCCTGGGCGAATGCTTCGGCAAACAGCGAGGCTTCGATCCGGCCGGAGCGGTCGTCCAAGGTGATGAAGCCCATCTTGTCGCCCTTCTTGTTCTTCATGACCCGCAAATTGACGATAAGTCCCGCAATGGTCTGCTCGCCGCGCGCGGGCTTGAGGTCGATGATGCGCTGACGGGCGAAGCGACGAATCTCACCTTCGTACTCGTCGATGGGGTGGCCGGTCAGGTAGAGGCCCAGCGTGTCCTTCTCGCCCTTGAGCCGCTCCTTGAGGGAAAGATCACGCACCTTGCGATGACTGGCGTAGACATCGGCCTCGGGTTCGGCGAAAAGCCCGCCGAACAGGTCCATATGGCCGCTGTCCAGGCTTCTTGCCGTCTGCTCGGCCGCCTGTACCGCTTCCTCCATGGCCGCCAGCAGCACGGCACGGTTACGGTCGATGTTGGCCTGATAGGCCCGCGCCTCGTCGGAGAAATAGGGCCCGAGCCGGTCGAGCGCACCGCCGCGGATCAGGGCTTCGAGGGTGCGCTTGTTGATGCGCTTGAGGTCGACCCGGCTGCAGAAGTCGAACAGATCCTTGAACGGGCCACCTTCGGCGCGGCATTCGACGATGGCTTCCACCGGCCCCTCGCCTACCCCCTTGATCGCGCCCAGTCCGTAGACGATGCGGTTGTCGTCATCGACGGTGAACTTGAACTCGGAGTTGTTCACGTCCGGCGCGACGATGCGCAGCTTCATGCTGCGGCATTCCTCGATCAGCGTGACCACCTTGTCGGTGTTGTGCATGTCCGCCGAGAGCACCGCGGCCATGAACGGCGCCGGGTGATGGGCCTTGAGCCAGGCGGTCTGATAGGAGACCAGGCCATAGGCCGCAGAGTGCGACTTGTTGAAGCCGTAGCCCGCGAATTTCTCCACCAGGTCGAAGATGTTGCCTGCCAGGTCATCGCTGATGTTATTGCTGCGACAGCCTTCGATGAAGCCCCCACGCTGCTTGGCCATCTCTTCGGGTTTTTTCTTGCCCATCGCCCGGCGCAGCATATCGGCTCCGCCAAGGGTGTAGCCGGCCATCACCTGGGCGATCTGCATCACCTGTTCCTGATAGAGGATGATGCCGTAGGTGGGCTTGAGCACAGGCTCCAATCCGGCGTACTGGTAGTCCGGATGGGGATAGGAGATCTCCGCACGGCCATGCTTGCGGTTGATGAAGTCGTCCACCATGCCCGACTGCAGCGGACCGGGACGGAACAGAGCCACCAGTGCGATCAGATCTTCCAGGCAGTCGGGCTTGAGCTTCTTGATCAGCTCCTTCATGCCACGCGATTCGAGCTGGAAGACCGCCGTGGTTTCGGCCTTTTGCAGCAGCGAATAGGTCGGCTTGTCGTCCAGCGGAATGAAATCGATATTCAGCGGCTCGAGGCCTTTCTTGGCCTGCTCGCGATTGATCGTTTCCATCGCCCACTTGATGATGGTCAGCGTCCGCAGGCCGAGGAAGTCGAACTTGACCAGACCCGCCTGCTCCACATCGTCCTTGTCGAACTGGGTCACCAGTCCGCCACCCTCTTCGTCACAGGCAATCGGTGAGAAGTCGGTGAGCTTGGTCGGCGCGATGACCACACCTCCGGCATGCTTGCCGGTGCCACGGGTCACGCCCTCGAGCTTCAAGGCCATGTCCCAGATTTCCCGGGCATCCTCGTCGACCTTGAGGAAGTCGCGCAGCGGCTCCTCCATTTCGTAGGCCTTTTCCAGGGTCATGCCCACTTCGAACGGGATCATCTTCGACAGGCGGTCGGCCAGGCCGTAGGACTTGCCCTGCACCCGTGCCACGTCACGCACCACCGCCTTGGCGGCCATGGTGCCGAAGGTGATGATCTGGCTGACCGCGTTGCGACCGTAGGCCTCGGCCACGTAGTCGATGACCCTATCGCGACCATCCATGCAGAAGTCGACGTCGAAGTCGGGCATGGAAACCCGCTCGGGGTTCAGGAAGCGCTCGAACAGGAGGTCATAGGCCAGCGGGTCGAGGTCGGTGATCTTCAGCACGTAGGCAACCAGGGAGCCAGCACCCGACCCCCGCCCCGGACCTACCGGAACGTCGTTGTTCTTCGCCCACTTGATGAAGTCCATCACGATGAGGAAGTAGCCTGGAAAACCCATCTGGATGATGATGTCCAGCTCGAAGTTCAGACGGTCGACATAGACCTGCCGTCTCGCCTCATAGTCTGGCGTGTCCCTGGGCAACAGTACCGCGAGCCGCTCTTCCAGTCCCTCGAAGGAGACCTGGCGCAGGAATTCGTCGATGGTCATGCCTTCCGGAATCGGGAAGTTGGGCAGGAAATACTTGCCAAGCTGCACTTCGATGTTGCAGCGCTTGGCGATCTCGACGGTGTTTTCCAGTGCCTCCGGCAGGTCGGAAAACAGCTCTGCCATCTCTTGCGGAGTCTTCAGGTACTGCTGATCCGAGTAATTGCGCAGGCGTCGGGGGTCGTCAAGGGTGCGGCCTTCGCCGATGCAGACGCGGGTCTCGTGGGCCTCGAAGTCGTCCTGCTTGAGAAAGCGCACGTCGTTGGTCGCCACCAGCGGTGCACCACTGCGTTCGGCCAGGGCCACCGCCGCGTGAAGATGCTCTTCATCGCCCACTCGGCTGGTGCGCTGCACTTCCAGGTAGAAACGATTCTGGAACACCTCGAGCCATTCACTCAGGAGCGTCTCGGCAAGAGCCGCGTCGCCGGCCATGAGCGCATGGCCGACCTCGCCTTCGCGAGCGCCGGACAGCGCGATCAGACCCTCTGCCCCGGCCTTCACCCAGTCCCGCTCGATGATCACCTGATCGTTGCGCTGACCTTCGGTCCAGCCACGGGAAACCAGCTCGGTAAGGTTGCGATAACCCTTGGCGTTCATCGCCAGCAGCGTGAGACGCGACAGCGGGCCGTCCTCCTCGCGGCTGGCCATCCAGATGTCAGCCCCGCAGATCGGCTTGATCCCGGCGCCCATGGCGGCCTTGTAGAACTTTACAAGCGAGCACATGTTGTTCTGGTCAGTCACCGCCACCGCTGGCATACCAGCGCTCGCCACTGCCTTGATCAGCGGCTTGACCCTGACCAGCCCGTCGACCAGGGAATACTCGGTATGCAGGCGCAGGTGAACGAACGAAGCGGGCATGGACAATCTCGACACAGGACAGCAGGGCGACCGATTGTAACGGAAAGACGGCGAGCCAAGACACCGCCGTCCCCCTGCCCGCCTTCAGCGCCCCCTGCGCTCGCGACCGGCCTGGTCCCAGATACCCGGCGTCAATTTGCCGCGCAGCTCGGGGAACTGCTCAGCCTCGAACACAGGCTGGCGACCGGCGCTGCGCTGCGCCTGGTAGTCAGCCTGCAGACGCTTGACCAGGCGAAACAGCAGCATAATGGCGATGAGGTTGGTAATCGCCATCAGGCCCATCGAAACGTCGGCCAGGTTCCAGATGAATGGCAAGGAAGCCAGCGCACCGAACATGACCATTGCCAGCACCAGCAATCGAAAAATGGCCAGCCCGGCCGGGTGGCTGCGCTCAAGAAACACCAGACAACTCTCGGCGTAGAAGTAATTGGCCACGATCGAGGTGAATGCGAAGAAAAGCACCACCACCGCCAGGAAGTACTGGGCCCAGCCTCCCACCTGACTGGACAGCGCATTCTGTACCAGCTCGATGCCCTCGCCCTCCTGCGGACCGGCCAGCAGGATGATCGAAGCCGACGCGGTACAGATCAACAGGGTATCGATGAACACCCCGGTCATCTGCACGAAGCCCTGGGACACCGGATGCGGCGGATGAGGCGCGGCAGCAGCAGCGGCATTGGGCGACGAACCCATGCCTGCCTCGTTGGAGAACAGCCCTCGGCGAAAGCCATGCATGATCGCCGCGCCGATCCCCCCCGCAGCGGCCTCGTGCAAGCCGAACGCGCTCTGCACGATCAGCGCGATGATGCCCGGCATTTGCGTGATGTTAAGGATGATCAGCACTACCGCCACCAACATGTAGGCCGCGGCCATGAAGGGCACGGCCACCGCCGAGAACCGTGCGATGGTACGGGCGCCGCCAAAGATGATCAGTGCAGTCATGGCTACCACCGCCAGCCCCACCGGCCAGGCAGGCAGGCCGAACGCGTTCTGCATGGCGCCACTGATGGTGTTCGCCTGTACCGAATTGAACACGAAGCCAAAGGCGATGATGAGAAAGATCGAGAACAGCACGCCCATCCAGCGCGCTCCCAGGCCTTTTTCCATGTAATAAGCCGGCCCACCGCGAAACTGGCCCTGGTCGTCGCGCACCTTGAACAACTGGGCCAGGGTCGCCTCGACAAAAGCGGTGGCCATCCCCACCAGCGCGATCATCCACATCCAGAAGATCGCACCGGGGCCGCCGAGGGTGATGGCCACTGCGACTCCTGCGATATTGCCTGTGCCGACCCGCGCCGCCAGGGTGGTACATAACGCCTGGAAGGGGGTGATTCCAGAGGCGTCGACCGGTCCGCCACCCTTGATCACCGAGAAGGCATGGCCAAAGTGGCGGAACTGGATGAACCCCAGGCGCAGGGTGAAATACAGACCGCAACCCACCAATAGCCAGATGAGGATCATTCCCCAGATCAGGTTGTTCAGCAGGTCGACAATCTGATTGGCGAGCTCGGCCATTTAGAGATCTCCAGGCGGTTCGAATGCGCGTGCCGCTTCGATGCCCTGGGTGGACCTCAGGTACCAGCAAGTGTTTCGCCGCGTTTCCGTGAAGAACTACATCAACGGCGCTGCGATGCCCACCTCTTCGATCAGTGGCTCGAGTAGCATCCTCACGGGGGCGAACGAGCGACGGTGAATGGGCGTGGGGCCGAGCCGCTGCAGCGCTTCGAGGTGTACCGCCGTCGCGTAGCCCTTGTGCGAAGCGAACCCGTAGCCTGGATAGTGCAGATCCATCTGGCCCATCTCGCGGTCCCGACTCACCTTGGCCAGGATCGATGCCGCGGCAATTGCCGGCACCTGCGCATCGCCCTGGATCACCGGCGCGCTGGGCACTGCCAGCGCCGGGCAACGGTTGCCATCGATCAGCGCCAACCGCGGGGTGACGCCGAGCCCCTCGACTGCCCGTTGCATCGCCAGCATGGTGGCGTGCAGGATGTTGAGCCGATCGATCTCCTCGACGTCCGCGCGGGCGATCGACCAGGCCAGCGCCTTGCTGCAAATCTCGTCGAACAGCGCCTCGCGACGTGCCTGGCTGAGCTTTTTCGAATCGTTAAGGCCACAAATCGGCCGGGCCGGATCAAGGATCACCGCCGCGGTGACCACGGGTCCGCACAGCGGGCCACGGCCAACTTCGTCTACCCCGGCGACCAACTCCTCGACCAGCGCGAAGTCGAGCCCCGTCTGCATCAGGCCACTCCCGCCAGCGTCAGCACTGCATCGGCTGCCTGCGCCGAGGCGTCGCAACGCAGCGTGCGATGGATACTGTCGAAACCTTCGGTCTGCACGTCGCCATGCTCGAGCAGGGGCGACAGCGACTCGGCCAGGGCGTCGGCCGTCGCCGCCTCCTGGATGAGTTCCGGCACCAACAGCCGTTCGGCCAGCAGATTGGGCAGGGACACGTACGGGCTTTTGACCATGCGCCGAAGGATGCGATAGGTCAGCGGAGCCACCCGATAGGCCACCACCATGGGCCGCTTGAACAGCAGCGCCTCCAGGGTGGCGGTACCCGAGGCGATCAGTACCGCATTGCAGGCTGCCAGCGCTTCATGGGAGCGGCCGTCGAGTAAGGTCAGCGGCAGGTCGCGTCGAGCCAGCATTGCCTCGATCTGCTGACGTCGTTGCGGGGTGGCACAGGGCAGGACGAAGTGCGCGCCAGGCCGCATGAAGCGCAGCCGTTCCGCCGCGTCGAGAAACAGCTCACCCAGCTTGGCTATCTCGGCACCACGGCTGCCTGGCATCAGCGCGACGATGAATTCCCGGTCAGGCAGGTCCAGCATCCGGCGCGCGGCGGCACGATCGGCCTCCAGCGGAATGGCGTCGGCCAGCGGGTGGCCGACGAAGCGAACCGGCACCTGATGCTCGTCATAAAAGCGCGCCTCGAAGGGAAACAGCGTCAACATCAGGTCGCAGGCTTCACGGATCTTGAACACCCGTTTCTGCCGCCAGGCCCAGACCGAAGGGCTGACGTAGTGAACCGTACGGATGCCACCCTGGCGCAACTTGAGTTCGAGATCGAGATTGAAATCCGGCGCGTCTATGCCGATGAAGACATCGGGGCGCGCCTGCAGCAAGTCCTTGAGCAGCCGCTTGCGCCGCTGCAGCAACTCGGGCAAACGCCCCAGGACCTCGACCAGGCCCATGACCGCCAGGCGCTCCTGCGGGAAGTAGGAGACCATGCCCTCCGCTTCCATTCGAGGGCCACCCACGCCGATGAAGTGCACCTGGGGATGACGTGCCTTGAGCGCCCGCATCAGCCCAGCACCCAGGATATCTCCGGAGGCTTCGCCAGCGACCAGGGCGATGCACAGGCGACGCCCGGACTCAGCGGGTGATGCCACGGGTGGACGCCTGGATCGAATCTCTGAAAATCGCCACCTCGGTGAACGCCGACGCATCCTCTGCCATCTCGGCAAGCGCATCCTGCACCGTCAAACCCTTGCGATACACCACTCGATAGGCTCGACGCAGTGCCTGCATGGCCTCTTCGCTGACCCCCCGACGGCGCATGCCTTCGAAGTTCATGCTGCGCGCCTCGGCTGGATTGCCGAACACCGTGACGAAGGCTGGCACGTCCTTGCCGATCGCCGTGCCCATGCCGGAAAAACTGTGCGGGCCAATGTGGCAGTACTGGTGGACCAGGGTGTAGCCCGAGAGGATCGCCCAGTCCCCAACATGAACATGACCGGCGAGCGCGGTGTTGTTGACGAGGATGCAGTGGTTGCCGATCACGCTGTCATGGCCGATGTGCGCATAGGCCATGATCAGGTTGTGGTCGCCGATGGTGGTTTCATGGCGATCCTGCACCGTGCCGCGATGGATGGTGACCCCTTCGCGGATGACATTGTGGTCGCCGATGACCAGCCGGGTCGCCTCGCCCTTGTACTTCAGGTCCGGCGTGTCCTCGCCCACCGAGGAAAACTGGTAGATGCGGTTGTGTCGCCCGATACGGGTCGGGCCCTTGAGGATCACATGAGGCCCGACCACCGTGCCCTCGCCGATCTCGACATCCGCACCGATGATCGACCACGGGCCCACTTCCACGTCCGGGGCGAGGCGCGCCCCCGGATCGATGATGGCTCGAGAGTCGATCAAACTCATAGCTTGTGTTCCGCGCAGATGATTTCGGCGGAGCACACCGGCTTGTCACCGACCCGGGCCTGGCAATCGAACTTCCAGATGCCTCGCTTCACGCTGAGGAAGGTGGCTTCCAGGATCAGTTGGTCGCCCGGGGTGACGGGCTGGCGAAACCGCAGCTTGTCGGATCCGACGAAATAATAGAGCGTGCCGTCAGCAGGGCGGACATTGAGCATCTTGAAGCCCAGGATGCCTGCGGCCTGGGCCATGGCTTCGATGATCAGGACGCCCGGCATGATGGGGTGCTGGGGGAAATGCCCGTTGAAGAACGGTTCGTTGATGGTCACGTTCTTGTAGGCGCTGATGCGCTTGGTTTCCGCTTCCAGCTCGAGCTCCACCACGCGATCCACCAGCAGGAAGGGATAACGGTGTGGCAGGTACTCGCGAATTTCGTTGATGTCCATCATTTCAGGGAATGGCCTGTGAAGAGGTGGGTACCGAGCAGACCGACGATCCAGCGCCGGGATGTCGCTGGCTCAGTCGGCAGGTTCAGGCATCAGAAGCGGTATCGTCGCCGGAAGTCACGGCAGCGAGCCCTTTTTCAACTTGTTGCAGGCGGCGGAACATGTCGTCGAGGTGCCTCATCCGCGCGGCGCTCTTTCTCCACTCGGCGGCCGGCTGCATGGCGGTCCCCGAGGAATATACGCCAGGCTCGGTAATCGAGCGGGTGACCATGGTCATGCCGGTGACGAACACGTTGTCGCAGACCTCGATGTGCCCCACCATCCCGACCCCACCGGCGATCATGCAGTGACGGCCGATCTTGGTACTCCCGGAAATGCCGGCACACCCGGCCATCGCAGTATGCTCGCCGATCTGCACGTTGTGCGCGATCATGATCTGGTTATCGAGTTTCACCCCGTCGCCGATCAGGGTATCGGACAGCGCACCGCGATCGACCGTGGTATTGGCACCAATCTCGACGTCGTCGCCAATTCGCACACCACCAAGCTGGGCGACCTTTTTCCAGCGGCCCTGATCATTGGCGAAACCAAATCCCTCACCGCCGATGACGGCGCCGGACTGGATCACCACACGCTTGCCGATGATCACGTCGTGGTAAAGCGTCACGCGCGGTGCCAGGCGACCGCCCTCACCCAACTGCGAGCGGGCACCGATAAAGCTCTGGGCGCCAATCACCACGTCAGGTCCGATCACCACCCCCTGCTCGATCACCACACAGGGTCCGATCGAGGCGCTGGGGTCGACCTGCGCATCCTCAGCGATCACCGCGGTCGGATGCACGCCGGCAGCGGCAACGGGACGACTCTCGAAGAGTTCGGAAATCGCGGCGAAGGCGACATAGGGATCCGGCACCACCAGGGCCGCACCAGCGAATAGCGCCTGATCCTCCTCCTTGAGCAGGACGGCGGCGGCACGGCAATCGGCGAGGTACTTGCGGTACTGGTTGTTGGCCAGAAAACTCAACTGCCCGGGCCCGGCTTCCTGCAGCGTAGCCAGCCCCGTGACAGGGGTTTGCGGATCGCCCTTGAGCGTCGCGCCTATCCGAGACGCCAGCTCTTCCAGGGTATACACAGCCATCTTCGTCATATCAACGCAGCTGGTTCATGCGCTCGATGACCTGGCGGGTGATGTCAAACTGCGGCTTGACATCCACGACCGCGCCACGCTCGAGGACAAGATCGAAGTTGCCACGCTTGATGACTTCCTCGACCGCCTGGTCCAGCTTCGGCTTGAGCTGCTTGAGCATTTCCCGGTCGGACATGGCCTTGGCTTCGTTCAGCTCCTTGGACTGGAACTGGAAATCCCGGACCTTTTGCTTGAACTCGAGCTCGAGCCGTTCCTGCTCAGCCTGCTGCATCTTGTCGCCGTCCTTGGCCACGCGATCCTGGATACGCTTGGCGTCGTCCTCGAGCCGCTTGAGCTTGTCGAGCTGAGGGCCGAATTTCTTTTCCGCATCGACGGCATAACGCTTGGCGGCGTCGGACTCCAACAGCGCCATCTGGTAATTGAGCACCGCGATCTTCATTTCGGCATACGCTGGAGCCGCCATGAAAGCCAGGGCCAGGAAAGCTACTTGGGTCAACTTGCGCACGGTAAAACTACTCCAGGTTAAAGCCCGCAGCCCACGGCTCCAGGTCATCAGAAGGTCTGCCCCAGCGAGAACTGGAAGACTTGCGTGTCGGCATTATCAGGCTTCATCACCGGCATCGCCAGGCTGAAGCTCAAGGGGCCGAGCGCGGTGATCCAGGTCAGCCCCACGCCGACCGAGCTGGCCATTTCACTGAAGTCGATGCTGGTGCAGGACGGCGAAGTGGACGGGCAGTCAGTGTCGAAGGCATTACCGATGTCCCAGAACAGCGACGTCCGCAGCGAACGCTGATCCTGCACGAATGGCATCGGGAACAATACCTCCATACCGCCGGTGACCAGCAGATTGCCGCCGAACGGCAGCGGGCGCTGATCGGGGTCGGCGACGGTCCCGGGGTTGCTTCCGTCGCTGGGCGTGCTGCGCGGTCCCAGGGTGCTGTCGCGGAATCCGCGGACAGAATTGAAGCCACCGGCGTAATAGTGCTCGTAGAACGGCAGGTCCGAGGTGGAACCATAGGAGTCCCCATAACCCAGGCGGGTATGCACCCGCAGAGTGTAGTCACGACTCATGGGGAAGAATATCTGGCCGCTGTAGTCGAGCTTGTAGAACGAGAGGTCGCTACCGGGGATGGTGGTTTCCAGCACCAGGCTCTGGGAGTTGCCCCGAGTCGCCAGCACGCCGCGGTTCAGGGTCGATTTCGACCAGCCTACCGAGGCCTTGAAATTGAGGTATTCGTCGCCCTCGTCTTCAAGGAAGTTGAAGATCTCATCCACGGTGTAGCGGCCGGTATCGATGCTGTCCTGCTGCACCGACAGCCCGAAGTTGAGCCGCGATTCCTCGCTGATCGGATAGCCGATGTTGATACCGCCACCAAGGCTGTCCACCGCATAGCTGGCGATGTCGTAGCTCAGATCGTCATAGTCGGTGCTGCGATAGAAAGCGTTGTAGCCCAGGCTGACACCATCTTCGGTCCAGTAGGGATCGACGAAACTGAAGTTGTACCGGGTCTGGTATTCGCTGCGGTTCAGGCCGATGCTGACGCGGTTGCCGGTACCGAGAAAGTTGTTCTGGCTGATGGCGCCGCCAAGGATCAGGCCCGCGTTCTGAGCAAAACCGATGCTCGCGGTGATCGAGCCCGACGGCTGTTCCTCGACGCTGTAGTTCACGTCGATCTGGTCGACAGTGCCCGGTACCTGCGGGGTCTCGACGTTTACCTCGCGGAAGAAGCCCAGGCGCTCCAGGCGCGTCTTGGACTGATCGATCAGGTACGTGGATGCCCAACCGCCCTCCATCTGACGCATTTCACGACGCAACACTTCGTCTTCGGTCTTGGTGTTGCCGCGGAAATTGATGCGGTTGACGTAGGCACGGTTGCCCGGCTCCACCACAAAGGTCAGGGTGACGCTGTTGTCGTCATCGTGCGGCTCGGGCACACCGGTCACGTTGGCGAAGGTATAGCCCTCGTTGCCCAGGCGGCGGGTGATCAGCTCGGACGTGGTGGTCATGACCTGGCGAGAGAACACCTGCCCCGGCTGGGCGACCAACAATGCCTCGACTTCCTCGCGCGGAATCTTGAGATCGCCGCTCAGGCGCACGTCGCGCAGCGTATAGCGCTCGCCTTCGGCGATATTGACGGTAATGTAGACGTCGCGCTTGTCAGGCGTGATCGAGACCTGGGTCGAGGTGATATCCATATTGATATAACCGCGGTCCAGGTAATGCGAGCGCAATCGCTCCAGGTCACCGGCCAGCCGCTCGCGGGCATACTTGTCATCGTTGCGAAAGAACGACAGCCAATTGGTGGTGCGCAACTGGAACAGCCGGCTCAGTTCCTCATCGGAGAACTCGGTATTGCCCACGACATTGATGTGCTTGATCGCGGCGACCGAACCTTCGTTGATATTGATGCGCAGCGCCACTCGATTGCGCGGCTGGGCCACTACCTCGGTCTCGATATTGGCCGAGTAGCGTCCCTGCCCCACGTACTGGCGAAGCAGCTCGTTGCGCACCCCTTCCAGAGTGGCCTGCTGGAAGATCTCACCCTCGGCCAGTCCAGACTGCTGGAGCCCCCGCAGCAGATCTTCGCTCTTGATGACCTTGTTGCCTTCGATGGTGATTTCGGAAATCGACGGTCGCTCGACAACGCTGATGACGAGGACGTCATTTTCGCGACCGAGCTGGATATCCTGGAAGAAGCCTGTCCTGAACAGGGCACGGGTCGCATCGACCAGCCGCCCATCGTCCACCGCATCACCCACATTGAGCGGAAGCGCGCCAAACACGCTGCCGGCGGAGACCCGCTGCAGCCCGTTGACTCGAATATCTGTGATGGTGAAGGACTCGGCGTGAACTTCGGCAATCATCAATGCGGATATCACCGCAGGTAGCAGCAGACGTTTCATGAAGTCCTTTCTTGTGAACAATAAGACTAACGGGGCGATACCCCGACTTCAAAGTCGACCGAGATCGTTGACCAGCGCAAGCAACATCACCCCGATCACGAGGCTGATGCCAATATGCACTCCCCAACCTTGCACCCGCTCCGACAAGGGACGGCCGCGAACCCACTCGATCAGATAGAAGAGCAGATGCCCTCCATCCAGGACCGGAATCGGCAGGAGATTGAGCACTCCCAGACTAATGCTCAGATAGGCAAGAAAGTTCAGGAAGTCTCCCAAACCCGACTGGGCAGAAGCGCCCGCCACTTTAGCAATCGTGATCGGGCCGCTCAAGTTTTTTACCGAGAGGTCCCCGAACAGCATTTTCTTCAGCGAATCCAGGGTCAGCAGGCTCATCGACCAGGTACGACGCAGCCCTTCCCCCACCGCCGCGATCGGACCGAAACTGACGTCCCTGAGCATCTCCGCCGGCCATTCGCCGCCGGTAACGCCGGCGCCGAGATACCCGCGCCGCGCCTCCCCTTCGCCACGCGATGCCAGCGTCAGCTCGAGGGACTGACGCAAGCCGTCACGTTCGATCCAGAGCTCGATCGGCTGCCCGGGCAGATCACGGACTCGCTCGACCACCTGCTGCCAGTCCTCGACAGACTCTCCCGCCACAGTCTCCAGGCGGTCGCCGACTTGCAGGCCGGCCGCCGCCGCCGGCCCTTGGGCATCAAGTTGATTGATCACCGGCTCCACCCGCGGTCGCCACGGCTGGATACCCAGCGAACCGATGGGGTCGGGGTCCTCGGCGCCACGCAGCCAGCTGTCGAGCCTAACCTGCAAGGTCCGCTCGCTGGTGCCGCCCTGATCGCGGACAAGCAGCTCCAGATTGCCACTCTCTCCCAGCCGGCGTACCAGTTGCAGGTTGACGCTGTTCCAGCCGGAGGTCACGGTCCCGTCGATCGCCAGGATTTCATGCCCGGCCATCAGCCCCGCTTGCTCAGCCAGGCTCCCTGGGGCCACCGCACCCACCATGGGGCGTACCTGCTGCGTTCCGAGGACCGCCAGCAACCAGAAGAACAGCAGTGCGAGCAAGAAATTGGCTAGCGGGCCCGCCGAAACGATGGCGAAACGCTGACCCACGGTCTTGCGATTGAAGGCGCCCTCCAGCTCCTCGGGCGCAACGTCGCCCTCACGCTCATCGAGCATCTTCACGTACCCGCCAAGCGGAATCGCAGCGATGACGAACTCGGTACCCTGCCGGTCGTGCCAGCGCACCAGCGGCGTGCCGAACCCCACGGAGAAGCGCAGCACCTTGACCCCGCAGCGCCGGGCGACCCAGAAGTGACCGTATTCGTGAAAGGTGACCAGTATCCCCAAGGCGATGAGGGTACCGATGATCATGTATAAAGCGCCCATCTGACTCTCCCGGACCGGCAGGGTGGTTCGCCGGCCCTGCGACCAAAATCAATGCCTGTAAAGGATTCGAACACGCTGAAAGGCCAGCACCAGCGCCCCAGGGCCAGGCGTGGACTCAGCGCTGGCGCTCGAGCACCCACCGACTCGCCAGGCCTCGCGCCCTGGCATCTGCCGCGAGGATATCATCCAGGCAGGTCGCGGGCATCGTCGCCTCGCGCTCGAGCACTTCGGATATGACACTGGCGATGTCGGTGAAGCGGATGCGGCCATCCAGGAAAGCCGCCACGGCCACTTCATTGGCCGCATTGAGCATGGCGGGCGCCGTACCACAGCTCTGCGCCGCCTCGCGAGCCAGGCGCAGACAGGGGAAACGCACGGCGTCCGGCTCCTCGAAATCCAGGCGCCCGATCCTCATCAGGTCGAGCGGACTGACCCCCGAGTCGATCCGCTCGGGCCAGGCCAGGGCGTGGGCGATGGGGGTGCGCATATCGGGATTGCCCAACTGAGCCAGCACCGAGCCGTCCACATAGTCGACCATCGAATGAATGACGCTCTGCGGATGGATCACCACCTCGACCTGATCGGGCCGGGCGTCGAACAGCCAGCAGGCCTCGATCAGCTCCAGCCCCTTGTTCATCATGCCGGCAGAATCCACCGAGATCTTGCGCCCCATGGACCAGTTCGGATGAGCGCAGGCTTGGTCAGGGGTGACAGCGGCCAGCTGGTCGACAGGCAACTGGCGAAAGGGCCCACCGGAGGCGGTGAGCAGGATGCGCCTGACGCCGAGACTCTCCGGCTTGGCTCGATCACCCCGGGGCAGGCATTGGAAAATGGCATTGTGCTCGCTGTCGATGGGCAGCAGCAGCGCCTGACTGTCAGCCAGGGTACGCATGAACAGCGCCCCCGACATCACCAGGGCCTCCTTGTTCGCCAGCAAAACCCGCTTGCCAGCCTGCACCGCAGCCAGCGTGGGCCTGAGACCAGCCGCCCCCACGATGGCGGCCATCACCACATCGACATCGGGATGACCGGCCACGGCGCACAACCCCTGCTCGCCGGCAAGCACTTCGGTAGCCAGACCGGCCTCGCTGAGCTCGCGCTGCAAGGCCGCTGCTGCGCTGTCGTCTGCGACCACCGCGAAACGCGGCTTGTGCTGCAGGCACAACTGCCTCAACTCCGGCATCCGACTGAAACCGGTCAGCGCGAACAGGCTGTAGCGCTGAGGATGCCGGGCAACCACATCGAGCGTGCTGAGACCGATCGAACCGGTAGCCCCCAGCACGGTGACCTGAAGGGTACGACTCATCACACTCCCCAACCTGCCAGCCATAGCAACAGGACGAACACCGGCACCGCGGCGGTCAGGCTGTCGATACGATCGAGCACCCCGCCATGTCCCGGCAGCAGCTGACTGCTGTCCTTGATGCCGGCGTTACGCTTGAACATGCTTTCGCTCAGATCGCCGACGACCGATATCAGCACCACCAGGGCCGCCGCCAACAAGGCCAGCAGGAGCTCGGCAAATGGCCAGCCGCGCGACAGCGCCGTCACCAGCGTCACCAGCAGCGCAGCGGCAAGCCCACCGTAGACACCTTCCCAGCTCTTGCCAGGACTGACCTTGGGCGCCAGTTTCTTCTTGCCGAAACGCCGACCCGAAAAGTACGCGCCGATGTCAGCCGTCCAGACCAGCACCATCACCGAGAGAATCAACCAGTTCCCCATTGGCCAGCTCTTGAGTACCAGCAGCGCCTGCCAGGCTGGCAACAGGATCAGTAGACCGATCAGCAAGCTACCGCGCGACCCACCCCAGAAGCGGGTGCTATCGGGATAGGTCAATACCAGGAAAGTGGCCGCTATCCACCAGAGCACACCAAGGGCGACCACGGGCATCGCCAGCGCGGGCACTTGATAGAGCGCCAGCAACGCCAGCGCGACAGCACCTGCGTAGCCGATCCGCCAGGAGGGCTGCTCACGGCCTGCCAGCCGCGCCCATTCCCAGGCGCCGAGGGTAACCACTGCCCCGATGAAAAGCGCAAAGGCCGCACCCTCGAGCCAGAAGAAGCCGAGGATGGCTATCGGCAGGAGAATCAACGCGGTGATGATCCGCTGCTTCAGCATTCGATCCGCGCCTCCGTCGTTGCCTCCGCCTGGATCTGCTCGTCGGTCTTGCCGAAGCGCCGCTTGCGTATGGAGAACTCGTCGAGCGCCTTGCGCATGGCTTCGTGCTTGAAGTCGGGCCAGTACAGCTCGGTGAAATAGAGCTCTGCATAAGCCATCTGCCAGAGCAGGAAGTTGCTGATGCGCTGTTCGCCACCGGTGCGAATGCACAGATCGGGCGCAGGCTGGTCGCCTGTGGACAGATAGCTCTGGAACAGCGCGGGCGTGATTTCGTCGGGATTCATGCGCCCCTCTTTTGCCTGCTCGGCAAGCTTTCGCGCCGCCTGCAGCACGTCCCACTGCCCACCATAGTTGGCGGCAACCTGCAGGACGAAGCGCTGACCACCGGCCGTCACCTCTTCGGCATGTCGAATGGCGGCCTGCAGCTCGGGATGAAATCGGGAGCAATCACCAATGACCCGAAGCCGAATGCCGTTCTCCTTGAGCTTCTTCACTTCGCGACGCAGCGCGATGAGAAACAGCTCCATCAATGCACCGACCTCTTCAGCCGGCCGCTGCCAGTTTTCACTGGAGAACGCAAAAAGCGTCAGGACCTCGACCTTGGCCTGCATGCAGGTTTCGATCACCGCGCGAACCGCGTCGACGCCTGCCTTGTGTCCGGCAATGCCCGGCAATAGCCGGCGTTTTGCCCAGCGGTTGTTGCCATCCATGATGATCGCAACGTGGCGGGGGACCTTCCGCCCTGCAATCTGCCTGACCTTTTCCATGACATGACTCTACTTGCGCCAGCAGCGCTTCGAATGATGGGGGAGAAACCGCCGATCGCGGCTTCCTACGCGCCAGCCCCGCGACGGGACTGGCAAGACAGGGCGAGACACGGCGCAGCCGTCTCCCGCCGCTTGAGCGAGTGGCCGGCCCCGGCGCAGGCCGTCGTGCAGAGGGGTAAGCGACAATCCTTCACACCGCCATCAGGTCGGATTCTTTCTTCTCCAGCACCTTGTCGATCTCACCGACGAACTTGTCGGTGATCTTCTGGACCTCATCCTGGGCCCGGCGCTCTTCGTCCTCGCTGATTTCCTTTTCCTTGACCAGATCCTTGAACTGGGTCAGGGCGTCACGCCGGATGTTGCGGACGGCGACCTTGGCCTGCTCGGCCTCGTTGCGTGCCTGGCGGGTATAGCCCTTGCGGGTCTCTTCGGTCAGCGCCGGCATCGGCACCCGGATGGTGGTCCCGGCCGTCGCGGGATTCAGGCCCAGATCGGAAGTCATGATGGCCTTCTCGACGGCCTGGATCATGCCTTTGTCAAACACCGTCAGCGCCAGGGTGCGGGCATCTTCCACGGTGATGTTGGCGACCTGGCGCAACGGCGTGTCGCTACCGTAGTAGGACACCATCACGCCTTCCAGGATGCTCGGATGAGCACGGCCCGTGCGGATCTTGCTGAGGGCGCTGGCGAGCGCATCCACAGTCTTCTGCATGCGCTCCTGCGCATCTTTCTTGATCTCGTTGATCATGCGTACGACTCCTCGATCAGTGTTCCTTCAGCGCCACCCAGAACGATGTTCAATAGGGCGCCCGGCTTGTTCATGTTGAACACGCGCAGGGGCATGTTGTGATCCCTGCACAAGCAGATCGCCGTCAGGTCCATCACGCCAAGCTTGCGGTCAAGCACCTCGTCATAGGTCAGGCGTTCGAATTTCTCGGCATTGGGATCCTTGAACGGATCGGCGGTATAGACCCCATCCACCTTGGTCGCCTTGAGCACCACATCGGCGTTGATCTCGATTGCCCGCAGGCAAGCGGCCGAGTCGGTGGTGAAAAAGGGATTTCCGGTGCCGGCGGAGAAGATCACCACTTCACCGGAATTCAGATGACGCATGGCCTTGCGACGATCGTAGTGATCGGTCACGCCCACCATGGAAATGGCCGACATGACCAGCGCCGGGATGTTCGAGCGCTCCAGCGCGTCGCGCATCGCCAGACCGTTCATCACGGTCGCCAGCATGCCCATGTGGTCGCCCGTGACTCGATCCATCCCGGACGCCGACAGGGCGGCACCGCGGAACAGGTTGCCACCACCGATCACCAGGCCGACCTGCACACCGATACCGACGAGCTGCCCGACCTCCAGCGCCATGCGGTCAAGGATCTTGGGGTCGATGCCAAAGTTTTCAGAGCCCATGAGGGCCTCGCCGCTCAATTTGAGCAAAATACGTTTGTAGCGAGGTTTGCGGCCACTCACCTGCTGAGCCATCGACTTATCTCCCTGGGGCATATCTGTGTAGGGCTTTCGAAGCTGATCTGCGCTTCGACAACGTACCGCTGCCATTGTGCGGAACGCCGCCCGAATTTTGTGATACAAGTCACGGTTTTACGCAAAAAAGGCCGCCCGCATCAGTGGGCAGCCTTTTCTTCACATCGAGACAGCAACGCTGCCTTACTGCTTGGTAGCGGCAACCTGGGCGGCTACCTCGGCAGCGAAGTCCACTTCGGCCTTCTCGATACCCTCGCCCACTTCGTAACGTACGAAGGAGACGATCTTGGCACCGGCCTTTTTCGCCAAGTCACCGACCTTGACTTCGGGATCCTTGACGAACGGCTGCTCGACCAGGCTGGCTTCGGCGAGGAACTTGTTGATACGGCCCTTGACCATGTTCTCGACGATATTCTCCGGCTTGCCGGCGATCTTCTCGGCGTTCAGCTGCAGGAAGATGTCCTTTTCCTTGGCAACTGCCTCCTCGGAAACCTCCGACGGATCGAGGAATTGCGGGCTGCTGGCAGCCACGTGCATCGCAATGTCCCTGGCCAGTTCGGTGTCACCACCTTCCAGCACCACCAGAACACCAATGCGATGGCCGTGCAGGTAGGCACCGACCACGCCGCCTTCGACGCGGGTCAGGCGGCGGATGTTGACGTTTTCACCGGTCTTGGAGACCAGCGCCAGACGGGCTTCTTCCTGGGACTCGACCAGCGGCGCGGCGTCGGTCAGGTTGTCGGCGAATGCCTTGTCCAGGCTGTCGGCGACGAACTTCTTGAAGTCGTCCTGCAGGGCGAGGAAGTCGGTCTGCGAGTTGACCTCGATGATCACAGCGGCCTTGTTGTCGTCTGCGACCTTGACAGCAATGGCGCCTTCGGCGGCGATGTTGCCGGCTTTCTTGGCGGCCTTGATGGCACCAGCGGCGCGCATGTCGTCGATAGCCTTCTCGATGTCGCCTTCGGCCGCGGTCAGCGCCTTCTTGCAATCCATCATGCCGAGGCCGGTACGCTCACGCAGTTCTTTGACCAGGGCTGCAGTAATTTCTGCCATGTTCGGATCCTCTCGATTCGGTATAACCAGTCCCGCCGCAGCGGGGGATCAATTCGCACGTGACAAAAAGGGGGCCAAGCCCCCTTTTTGTCTATCGGGTCACTCGGGAAGTGCTTCCCGATCAGCCTTCAGCGGCCTCGGAAGCGCTCTCTTCCATGTACTCGTCGGCAGCACCGGTGCCCTGACGGCCACGCAGCACGGAGTCGGCGACAGCGCCGAGGTACAACTGGACGGCACGGATGGCGTCGTCGTTACCCGGGATGATGTAGTCCACACCTTCCGGACTGCTGTTGGTATCGACGATGCCGATGACCGGGATACCGAGTTTGTTGGCTTCGGAGATGGCGATGCGCTCGTGGTCGACGTCGATCACGAACATGGCATCAGGCAGACCGCCCATGTCCTTGATGCCGCCCAGGCTGCGCTCGAGCTTCTCGAGGTCGCGGCTGCGCATCAGCGCTTCTTTCTTGGTCAGCTTGTCGAAGGTACCGTCCTGGGACTGCACTTCGAGATCGCGCAGACGCTTGATCGAGGCACGAATGGTCTTGTAGTTGGTCAGCATGCCGCCGAGCCAGCGGTGGTCGACGTAAGGCATGCCGCAGCGGGCAGCCTCTTCACGGACCAGCTTGCCAGCCGAGCGCTTGGTGCCGACGAACAGGATCTTGTTCTTTCCGGAAGCCAGCTTCTCAACGAAGGACAGCGCCTCGTTGAACATCGGCAGGGTCTTTTCCAGGTTGATGATGTGGATCTTGTTGCGCGCGCCGAAGATGTATTTGTCCATCTTCGGGTTCCAGTAACGGGTCTGGTGGCCGAAGTGCACACCGGCCTTCAGCATATCGCGCATGGTGACTTGAGACATGAGAGTTCCTCTGGAGTCGGGTTAGGCCTCCACGCATCCTCGCTATCCAACCCTATCGAAGGGCACCCAGGACAGTGTGTCGATGCGTGTGTGGGTTCAGGCGCAACGGGGGTCACCCGTCGAGCGGCGCGTTTTATAGCACAGATGCGCGACACAAGCTACTGGCCCAGGGGCCGGCAGGACCACCGACCAGCCGCCCTCGCCTGCAATGGCGCGGCCTTTCGTTTATCATTCCCCACTTCATATTGTTTTGTCTTACGCCTGCCAAGAGGTTTTGCATGTCGGTCACCATCAAGACGCCTGAAGACATCGAGAAAATGCGCGTGGCAGGCCGTCTGGCCGCCGAAGTGCTGGAGATGCTCGAGGAGCATGTCAGGCCCGGCGTGACCACCGACGAGCTCGACCGCCTGTGCCATGACCATATCGTCAATGTGCAGAAAGCCATTCCCGCCCCGCTCAACTACAAGGGATTTCCCAAGTCGATCTGCACATCGATCAACCACGTCGTGTGCCATGGGATACCCAACGACAAGCCATTGAAAGAAGGCGATATCGTCAACATCGACATCACCGTCATCAAGGACGGCTACCACGGCGATACCAGCAAGATGTTCTTTGTCGGCAAGGTGCCGGAGTGGGCCGAACGCCTGTGCAAGGTCACCCAGGAGTGCCTCTATAAAGGCATCGAGGTGGTCCGCCCGGGCGCCCGCCTCGGCGATATCGGCGAGATCATCCAGAAGCACGCCGAGAAGAACGGTTTCTCGGTGGTTCGCGAATACTGCGGCCACGGTATCGGCAAGGTGTTCCATGAGGAGCCACAGGTCCTGCATTACGGCCGCGCCGGCACCGGCCTGGAACTCAAGGAAGGCATGGTCTTCACCATCGAACCGATGATCAACCAGGGCCGCGCCGAGACGCGCCTGCTCGGCGACGGCTGGACCGCCATCACCAAGGACCGCAAGCTGTCGGCCCAGTACGAGCACACCCTGGTGGTGACCGCCAGCGGCTACGAGATTTTCACTCTGCGTTCAGACGACGGCATCGCCCGGACGTCGGCCTGACCAGCGCCCGAGCGGAGGAAATCGCATGAGCCACGTCGATCCTGAACTCTTCGATCCGGGTCAATTCCAGGCAGAGCTGTCCCTGAAGACCAGCCCCATCCCGGCATTCAAGAAAGCCATCCGGCGAGCCCGGGAAGTTCTCGATCAGCGCTTTGCCGAGGATCGCGACATCCGTCAGCTGATTCTCGCCCGAGCCTGGTTCGTCGATCAGATCCTTATCCATGCCTGGTCGCGCTTCGATTGGAACAAGCCGGGCGACATCGCCCTGATCGCCGTGGGTGGGTACGGGCGCGGCGAACTGCATCCCTATTCCGACATCGACCTGCTCATCCTGCTCAGCGAGGACAGCCGGGAGATCTATCGCAGCCCGATCGAAAGCTTCCTCACACTGCTGTGGGACATCGGCCTGGAGGTCGGTCAGAGCGTGCGCTCGGTCGCCGAATGCGCCGAAGAGGCCCGTGCCGACCTCACCGTCATCACCAACCTCATGGAAAGCCGTACCATCGCCGGACCGGAGCGCCTGCGCGCGGCCATGGTGGAGGTGACCAGCCCGGCCCACATGTGGCCCAGTCGCGACTTCTTCCTGGCCAAGCATCGTGAGCAGAAGCAGCGGCACGCGAAGTACAACGATACCGAGTACAACCTCGAGCCCAACGTCAAGGGCTCGCCCGGTGGCCTGCGCGACATCCAGACCATTCTCTGGTTCGCCCGCCGGCAATTCGGCACCTCGGAGTTGAGCGCCATGGTCGGCCACGGGTTTTTGTCCGAGAGCGAGTGCAACATGCTCAGCGCCTGCCAGGATTTTCTCTGGAAGGTTCGCTATGCACTGCACATGCTCGCCGGCCGCTCCGAGGACCGACTGCTGTTCGATCACCAGCGGCGGATAGCCGGGCTGCTCGGCTTCACCAACAGCGATGCCAAGCTCGCCGTGGAGCGCTTCATGCAGCGCTACTACCGTGTGGTGATGGTGGTCGCCGAGCTGAACGACCTGCTGCGCCAGCACTTCGAGGAAGTGATTCTTTCTTCCAACCACGACGCGCCGGCCGAACGCATCAACAGTCGATTCCAGGTGCGCGACGGCTACCTCGAAGTGACCCATGACAAGGTCTTCGCCCGCACGCCCTTCGCCATCCTGGAGATCTTCGTGCTGCTGGCCCAGCAGCCCGGCATCAAGGGTGTACGCGCAAGCACCATTCGCCTGCTGCGCGACCACAGGCACCTGATCGATGACGACTTCCGCATGGATATCCGCAACACCAGCCTGTTCATCGAGCTGTTCAAGTCCAAGGAAGGCATCCACCGTAATCTGCGTCGAATGAACCGCTACGCCATACTTGGCCGCTACCTGCCGGAGTTCGGCCATATCGTCGGGCAGATGCAGCACGACCTGTTCCACATCTTCACGGTCGATGCGCACACGCTGAATCTGATCAAGCACCTGCGCAAGCTGCGCTGGCCCGAGCTGGCCGAGCGCTACCCGCTGGCCAGCAAGCTGATGGACAAGCTGCCCAAGCCGGAGCTCATCTACATCGCCGGGCTCTATCACGACATCGGCAAGGGACGTGGCGGCGATCACTCCGAGCTCGGAGCGATCGACGCAGAGCGTTTCTGCGAACGGCACAAGCTGCCGAAATGGGACAGCCAACTGGTGACCTGGCTGGTCCGCAACCACCTGGCCATGTCCACTACCGCCCAGCGCAAGGACCTCTCCGACCCGCAGGTGATCAACGATTTCGCGCAGCTGGTCGGCGACGAAACCCACCTCGACTATCTGTACGTGCTGACCGTGGCAGACATCAACGCCACCAATCCGACGCTGTGGAATTCCTGGCGGGCCAGTCTGCTGCGTCAGCTCTACACCGAGACCAAACGCGCCCTCAAACGCGGCCTGGAAAACCCGCTCGACCGCGAAGAGCAGATCCGCCAGACCCAGCTTGCCGCCATCGACCAGTTGGTGCGCAGCGGGACCGATCCGGACGACGCCGAACAGCTCTGGTCGCAGCTGGGCGATGACTATTTCCTGCGCCACAACGCCGGAGACGTCGCCTGGCATACCGAAGCCATCATCGACCACCCGCACGACGGCGGCCCGTTGGTACTGATGAAGGAGACGACCCAGCGCGAATACGAGGGCGGCACGCAGATCTTCATCTATGCCACGGACCAGCACGACTTCTTCGCGGTGACCGTCGCGGTGATGGCCCAGTTGAATCTGAGCATCATGGATGCGCGGATCATCACCTCCAGCAGCCAGTTCACCCTGGACACCTACGTGGTCCTCGAAGCCGATGGCAGCCCCATCGGCAACAATCCCGAGCGCATCGAAGAGATCCGCCGGGGCCTGATCGAGGTGCTGCGCAATCCTGAGGACTACCACGCGGTGATCCAGCGCCGAGTGCCCAGGCAGCTCAAGCACTTCGCTTTTCCGCCACAGGTGACCATCCTCAACGACGCCCAGCGACCCCAGACCATCATCGAGATCACCGCACCCGACCGGCCTGGCCTGCTGGCGCGGGTCGGACAGCTGTTCAAGGATTTCGACCTCTCGGTGCAGAATGCCAAGATCGCCACCCTTGGCGAGCGGGTCGAGGACGTGTTCTTCGTCACCGACGCAAACAATCAGCCGCTCTCGGACTGGAAACTCTGCACGCACCTGCAGCAGGCTTTGGTCGACCAGCTGTCCCAGGAAAACGAAGTTCAGCCATCGCCCAGCACCCTGAACATATGACCTATCACCCAGCCCCTGCGCCGCGCCGGATCGCCCGATGAACCACGACCTGAACCACCTGCACCCCTATCCATTCGAGAAGCTCCGCGCGCTGCTGGGCGGCGTCCAGCCGCCCCCCGACAAGCGTGCCATCGCCTTGTCGATCGGCGAGCCCAAGCATCGCTCGCCCGCCTTCGTCGCCCAGGCACTGGTGGACAACCTGGACCAGCTGGCGGTCTACCCCACCACCCTGGGTCTGCCAGCGTTACGCGAAAGCATCGCCGCCTGGTGCGAACGCCGTTTCGGCCTGGCCACCGGCGCCCTCGACCCGGCCCACCAGGTCCTGCCGGTGAACGGCACGCGCGAGGCGCTGTTCGCCTTTACCCAGGCAGTCGTCAACCGCGAGCCAGACGCCCTGGTGGTCAGCCCCAACCCCTTCTACCAGATCTATGAAGGCGCGGCGCTGCTGGCTGGCGCGACACCCCATTACCTGCCATGCCTCGAAGCCAACGGTTTCAATCCCGACTTCGATAGCGTGCCGGCCGAGATCTGGCAGCGCTGCCAGATTCTCTTTCTCTGCTCCCCAGGCAACCCAACTGGCGCGCTGGTGCCACTGGAAACCCTGAAAAAATTCATTGCCCTGGCCGACAGATACGATTTCGTGATCGCCGCCGACGAGTGCTACAGCGAGCTGTACTTTGACGAGGAAAATCCACCTGCGGGACTGCTGACCGCGTGCGCCGAACTCGGCCGCCAGGATTTCAGCCGCTGCGTGGTGTTCCACAGCCTGTCCAAGCGCTCCAATCTCCCAGGGCTACGCTCGGGCTTTGTGGCAGGAGATGCCAAGGTGCTCGAGGGATTTTTGCTCTACCGCACCTATCACGGCTGCGCCATGCCGGTGCAGACCCAGCTTGCCAGCATCGCCGCCTGGAACGACGAGGCGCATGTGCGCACCAACCGTGACCTATATCGAGAGAAATTCGATGCGGCGCTGGACATCCTGGCGCCGGTACTGGACGTACAGCGGCCCGATGGCGGTTTCTATCTCTGGGCGAAGACCCCCATCGACGACTGCGCCTTCGCCCGCCGACTGTTCGCCTGCCAGCACGTGACCGTGGTTCCAGGCTCCTACCTCTCGCGTGAGGTGGACGGTGTAAACCCCGGGGCGAACCGGGTTCGCATGGCGCTGGTCGCGCCGCTGGCAGAATGTATCGAGGCCACCGAGCGGATTCGTGAGTTCTGCGCCATCCTGTAACCGATTGGTCAGCCAAATGAAAGCCGGGGCGTGGCATAATCCTGCCCCTTTTTTCGACTGCAGGATGCTGTCATGACCGCCCAGCCGCTTCGCCTCTACGGCATCAAGGCTTGCGACACCATGAAGAAAGCCCGCCTCTGGCTCGAAGAGCACGGCCTGGCCTTCGACTTCCACGACTACAAGAGCGCCGGCATAGACCGCGCGCATCTTCAGGCCTGGTGCGACGAGCACGGCTGGGAAAAGGTGCTCAACCGTGCCGGCACCACCTTTCGCAAGCTGGACGACGAGCGCAAACGCGAACTCGATCAGGACAAGGCCATCGAGCTGATGCTCGCCCAGCCTTCGATGATCAAACGCCCGGTACTGGATCTGGGCGATCGCACCCTGATCGGTTTCAAGCCCGATCTTTACGCCAACGAATTGAAAACCGCCTGAGCGCTCTACCGCGCGATCAGGCAGATGAGACAACAAGGAAACGACATGCCCACCACTCTCTTCAGCCTGGCCTTCGGGGTCGGGACCCAGAACCGCCAGAACGACTGGCTTGAAGTGTTCTATGCCCAGCCACTGATCCGCCCCGCTGGCGAGCTCTGCGATGCAGTCGCCAAGTGCATCGGCTACAGCGGCGGCAACCAGGCGATTGCCATCACCACCAATCAGGCGGCTGAACTGGCCGAGCGACTGAAGTCGCTCGATCCGGTACAGAGCGCATTGCTGACCCGCCTGGCCGAAAGCCACCGGCCACTGGTCGCCACTCTCCTGGCCGAAGACGCCCAGCTGAGCTCGACGCCCGAGGCCTACCTCAAGCTGCACCTGCTGTCGCACCGCCTGGTCAAGCCGCACGGCTTGAACCTGGCCGGCATCTTCCCGCTGCTGCCAAACGTCGCCTGGACCAACCAGGGCGCCATCGACCTGACCGAGCTGCCGGCTCGCCAGCTCGAGGCACGCCTGAAAGGCACCCCGCTCGAAGTCACTTCGGTGGACAAGTTCCCGAAGATGACCGACTACGTGGTCCCCGCCGGAGTTCGCATTGCCGACTGCGCGCGGATTCGCCTGGGCGCCTACGTCGGCGAAGGCACCACGGTCATGCATGAAGGTTTCATCAACTTCAATGGCGGTACTGAAGGTCCCGGCATGATCGAGGGTCGGGTCTCGGCCGGCGTGTTCGTCGGCAAGGGTTCGGATCTGGGCGGCGGCTGCTCGACCATGGGCACCCTTTCCGGCGGCGGCAACATCATCATCTCGGTCGGTGAAGGCTGCCTGATCGGCGCCAATGCCGGTATCGGCATCCCGCTGGGCGACCGCAACACTGTCGAAGCCGGGCTCTATCTGACCGCAGGCACCAAGGTCAACCTGCTCGACGAAGGAAACCAGCTGGTGCAAGTGGTGAAGGCGCGTGACCTCGCTGGTCAGGCCGACCTGCTGTTCCGCCGCAACTCCCAGACCGGCGCTGTCGAATGCAAGACGCACAAGACCGCCATCGAGCTGAACGAGGCGCTGCACGCGCATAACTGAGGAATAGCCGCAAGCGGCAAGCTGCCAGAGGACCTCCCTTTCCCTCGCGACTTGAAACTTGTAGCTTGAAGCTTATGTTGCTCTCCCCCTGGCGCACCGACTTCCCTGCCCTTGCGGTCCTCGAGGCCCAAGGGCAGACCTACCTGGACAGCGCCGCCACGGCACAGAAGCCGCAGGCGCTGATCGATGCGCTGTGCGGCTACTACGTCAGTGGTGCCGCCAACGTCCATCGCGCCCAGCACCTGACGGCGGAGCGCGCCACACGGGCCTTCGAAGGGACCCGCGAGCGCCTTGCAACCTGGCTTGGCGCCGCAGCCCCTGACGAAATCATCCTTACCCGCGGCGCAACCGAAGCGCTGAACCTGCTTGCCTACGGGCTCGAACACCTGATCGAGCGTGACGACGAACTGGTGGTCAGCGCCCTGGAGCACCATGCCAACCTGCTGCCCTGGCAGCAGCTCGCGCTGCGCCGTGGCGCCAGGCTGGTGGTGCTGCCGCTGGACACCTCGGGCTGCATCGACCTGTCAGCAGCCGCCCGGCTCATCGGCCCACGCACCCGGGTACTGGCGGTAAGCCAGTTGTCCAACGTGCTGGGCACCTGGCAGCCCCTCGACAGGCTGCTTCCGCTGGCCAGCGCCCAAGGCGCGCTGACAGTTGTCGACGGTGCCCAGGGTGTGGTGCACGGCCGTTCCGATCTCGCCGCCCTCGCCTGTGATTTCTACGTGCTCTCCAGCCACAAGCTTTACGGGCCGGAAGGGGTGGGCGTGCTTTATGGCCGCCGGAGCGCGCTGGCCAGGCTACGCCACTGGCAGTTCGGAGGAGAGATGGTCCGTGAGGCGGATTTCCAGACCGCCGTGTTTCATCCCGCCCCCCTGGGGTTCGAGGCCGGTACGCCCCCCATCGCCGGTGTGATCGCGCTGGGCGCTACCCTCGACTATCTGCAGACCATGGACAGATCCGCCATGCTGTCCCATGAGCAGGCGCTGCACCGCCGGCTCCTGCAGGAGCTGAGCGCACGCGAAGGGGTCCGCTTGCTGGGCACTCCGCAAGCGGCACTGGCCAGCTTTACGGTGGAGGGCGTGCACCACGCCGACCTCGCGCACCTTCTGGTGGAGCAAGGCATCGCCGTGCGCAGCGGCACGCATTGCGCCATGCCGCTGTTCAGGCAGTTGGGTACCGCCGGAGCGATCCGCCTGTCGCTTGGACTGTACAACGACGGCAATGACCTTGACCGCGCGTTCGACGCGCTGGACCGCGCCCTGGAGATCCTCCTGTGAACGCGCTCCCCGCCGCCGCGCAGCGAACCCGGGAGGCCTTTGCCCAGGCCGGGGGATGGGAGCAGCGTGCGCGTCTGCTGATGCGCTGGGGCGAGAAGCTGGAGCCGCTGGCGGACGCCGAGCGCAGCGATACCAATCGCGTGCATGGCTGTGAAAGCCTGGTGTGGCTGGTGGGTGAACTGCACGACGGCATCTGGACGTTTCGTGCCGCTAGCGAGGCGCGCCTTCTGCGGGGATTGCTGGCGGTGCTGCTGGAGCGGGTCAACGGGCTTGCCAGTGCTGAGCTGGCACGGGTCGATATGGCAGACTGGTTCGAGTCATTGGGCTTGTCTCGCCAGCTGTCCCCGTCTCGCAGCAACGGCCTCAACGCGGTCCTGAAACGCATGCGCGAGCTGGCCGCCTCGCCGGACTAGCCTGTCATGCCTCGGCATCCTGATGGTTCGGCCGCTGTCGCTCCGATGGCCTCCGGGTTCCTGCCACCAGCCTGTCGACCGCCCGTGCCGCAGCGACCAGGCCAAAGCTGGCGGTGATCATGGTGGCCGCACCGAACCCGCTGGCGCAATCGAGCTTGACGCCCTCCCCCACGAAGCCACGATCCTGGCACACGCTGCCGTCCGGTCTCGGATAGCGCAGCTGTTCGGTGGAATAGACGCAGGGCACGCTGTAATAGCGGCCTGGGGTACGCGAAAAGTTGTAGTCGCGCCGCAACAGCGAGCGCACCTTGGCCGCCAGCGGATCGTTGAAGGTCTTGTTCAGGTCGGCCACGCTGATCCGCGTCGGGTCGATCTGCCCTCCGGCCGCTCCGGTGGTGATGATGCCGATCTTGCGCCGCTTGCACCAGCTGATCAGCGCCGCCTTGGCCGCCACGCTGTCGATGCAGTCGACGACGAAGTCCAGGTCTTCATGGATATGGTCGGCCATGCTTTCGCGGGTGACGAAATCAGCGACCGCATGCACCCGGCAGCCTGGATTGATCAGCCGCACGCGCTCGGCGATGACCTCCACCTTGGCCCGGCCAATGGTGCCGTCCAGGGCATGCAACTGGCGATTGACGTTGCTGACGCACACGTCGTCCAGATCGAACAGCGACAACTCGCCGACCCCGCTGCGGGCAAGGGCCTCGGCCGCCCAGGAGCCCACCCCGCCGAGACCAACCACCGCCACATGTGCCGCCGCCAGGCGCTCTGCACCCTCTCGACCGTATAGCCGTGCTATGCCGCCGAAGCGCTGCTCGTCGTATGCCATTTCGCTCCCCTTCACCGAGGCGCCATTATAAGCTCGTGGAGCGCCGACCGGCACCGCGGCCGGCCTGCTAGAATGCGCCTTTTTTCGCCCGTCGCGGAGTCTGTATGCCCACCCTTTCCCCCACCCTCGAACTCGCCTGCCAGCTGATCGAACGCCCATCGGTCACGCCGCTGGACGAGGGTTGTCAGGCGTTGATGATCGAGCGCCTGACGGCCTGCGGCTTCGCCGTTGAGCGCATGCGCATCGAAGAGGTGGAGAATTTCTGGGCGATCCGGGGCGTTCAGGGCCCGGTACTCTGCTTTGCCGGGCATACCGATGTAGTGCCCACCGGACCGCAGGATGCCTGGACACAGCCGCCTTTCGCCGCCCGCATCGATGAACAGGGCATGCTTCTCGGTCGCGGCGCAGCAGACATGAAGGGCAGTCTTGCCGCGATGGTGGTTGCCGTGGAGCGCTTCGTCGCCCGCCACCCCGATCACCGTGGGCAAATCGCCTTTCTCATCACCAGCGACGAGGAAGGTCCTGCCGAGCATGGCACCAAAGCGGTGGTCGAACGACTGCGTGACCGCAGCCAGCGCCTCGACTGGTGCATCGTCGGCGAGCCGTCGAGCACCGCCCGGGTCGGCGATGTGGTGAAGAACGGCCGGCGCGGGTCGCTGGGCGGCGTCCTGACAGTACGCGGCAAGCAAGGCCATGTGGCCTATCCGCATTTAGCGCGCAACCCCATTCACCTTGCCGCTCCAGCCCTGGCGGAACTGGCCGCCGAGCACTGGGATAACGGCAACGCCTTCTTTCCACCGACGAGCTTCCAGATCTCCAACCTCAACGCCGGCACGGGTGCGACCAACGTCACCCCCGGCGCCCTCACAGCGGTTTTCAACTTTCGTTTCTCTACCGAATCCACGGTCGAGCAGCTCAAACAGCGCACCCAGGCGATTCTCGATAAACATGCCCTCGACTGTTCCATCGACTGGGCGCTCTCCGGCCTGCCCTTCCTGACCGAACCTGGCGAGCTGCTCGACGCGGTGGCCGCCAGTATTCACAAGGCTACCGGCCGCGAAACGACCCCCTCCACCAGCGGCGGCACCTCAGATGGGCGCTTCATCGCCACCCTTGGCACTCAGGTGGTCGAACTGGGACCGGTAAACGCGACCATTCATCAGGTCGACGAGCGCATCCTGGCTAGCGATCTGGACCTGCTTGCCGACATCTACGAGAACACCCTGGAGCGGCTCCTGGCATGCTGATCTGCCCGCTCTGCCAGGGGCTGCTGGAAGCGTTCGACGGGGGCGTGGCCTGCCCGGCCAACCACCGTTTCGACAGGGCGCGCCAGGGCTACCTCAACCTGCTGCCGGTGCAGCACAAGAACAGCCGCGCCCCGGGTGACAACCAGCAGATGGTACAGGCCCGCCAGCGCTTTCTCGAAGCCAGCCACTACGAACCTCTTGCCACGCGCCTCGCCACCATCGCCGCGTGCCAGAAACCTACACGCTGGCTCGACATCGGATGTGGCGAAGGCTACTACACGGCGCGCCTGACCGCGGCGCTGAACGGTGCCGACGGCTATGCCCTGGACATCTCCCGAGACGCCATCAAACACGCCTGTCGACGTGACCCCAGGGTCAGTTGGCTGGTCGCCAGCATGGCGCGGGTTCCGCTCGCCAGCGCCAGCTGCGATCTGCTAGCCAGCGTGTTCAGCCCGCTGGACTGGTCAGAAGCACGGCGGCTGCTCTCCCCTGGCGGCGGCCTGCTGCGAATGGGACCGACCCGCGACCACCTGCGCGAACTCCGGGCGCTGCTTTATGACGAGGTCCGCGAATACGACGATGAGAAACATCTGGCGCAGATCCCGATCGGCATGCAGCTGGCGCAGAGCGAAACCCTCAGCTATGAGCTGCAACTGGACGACCCCGGTAGCCGCGCGGACCTGCTGGCGATGACCCCCCATGGCTGGCGGGCCACCGCCGAGCGCCGCGCCCGGGTGATCGACACAGCGCTGAGGGTACGTGTTGCGATACGCTATGACTGGATCGTCCGCGACGAAACGCCTTGAACTGGACCTGCCCCATGCGCCAACCCGATATCGAGATCTACCTCAAGGACGCCAGCCTGGAAGCGGTAGGCGACTGGCTTGCCCAGCGCCTGGGCGCCTGCACCGCCTGGCAAAGCAGAGGCCAGACACAGCAATGCAGAGCCGGCGGCATCCCCGTGGTCTGGCTACCCCGTGCAGTAGGCAAGTGGCACAGCCTGTTGCTGGAAAGCGACACCACACCCTGGATCGACGACCTGGCCTGCGCCCGTGATGCCCATGCGGCCTTGGGGGTGGAGATTCGCTGTGCGCCTGGCGGCTGGCAGGAGGAAGAAAGCGACGAGAAAGGCGATCACTGGCTCAGCATAGATGCCGAAGGCGAGCGTGAAATCCTCTGGCGGACCGACTGAGCGCAGGCGATCTCGGAGGGATCGCCTGCGCAAATGTCAGAGCCCAGCCACGTCGTCGGCTTGCAGGCCTTTCTGACCCTGGCTGATGGTGAACTCGACTTTCTGCCCTTCACTCAACGAGCGATGCCCCTCGCCCCTGATCGCTCGGTAATGCACGAAGACATCGGTACCGTCCTCCCGCTGAATGAAGCCATAACCTTTGGCATCGTTGAACCACTTCACCGTTCCCAACTCGCGACCCGCCATACCTTTCGCTCCTCTTCTGCTTTGGTCATCGGAATGCCACCTGGCACGCTGCGGCTCCCCTAAAACAGCCCTTGAACTCCTCCGGACCGACCTGCAAGCGCCGAGCCGCCGCAGTATAAGGCAAGCACACAATCTTTAAAGGGTTATTACAGCGACCAGCGCGCCGGTTTCCCTGACGAATTTTGCAAAGACTTTTCCTCTACGCTGGGCCGCGCCTGCGGTCAGAAAGGAAAGTGCCTGATCGCGGCGGTCGGCTATCTCCAAGCAGGGATTTCAACCATGTATCACGGTGAACGCCTGAATGCCTGGACTCACCTGGTGGGAGCCGTTCTGGCAGTCATCGGGGCCAGCTGGCTGGTGCTGCTGGCCAGCGTCGATGGTGACCCGATGAAGCTCACCAGTGCCATCGTCTACGGCAGCTGCATGGTCCTGCTCTATTGCAGTTCTACGCTCTATCACAGCTTGCGAGGCAAGGCGAAAGTGATCATGCGCAAGCTTGATCACCTCTCGATCTACCTGATGATCGCTGGCAGCTATACCCCCTTCTGCCTGGTGGTCTTGCGCGGCGCCTGGGGTTGGAGCCTGCTGGGCACTGTCTGGGGGTTGGCATTGCTCGGCATGTTGCTGGAGATTCGGCCACGCTCCGAGGCGCGCGTCCTCTCGGTCGTGCTCTATGCGGTGATGGGCTGGCTCGTCGTCATTGCCCTTGATCCGCTCCTCAAGAGCCTGGGCACGATGGGTTTCGCCTGCCTTGCCCTTGGAGGCCTCGTCTACACGGTCGGCATCCTGTTTTATTGCTACGACAACCGCTACCCTCACTGGCACGGTATCTGGCACCTTTTCGTTCTTGCCGGCAGCCTGTTGCATTTCATCGCCATCTGGCTGTTCGTATTCTGAGACAGCCCGGGCGCGACCAAAGGTTACAGAGCGTTGGCGTCTTCCCAGCCAGGCGGTTTTCGGTGGCAGTCCGGCTGCGCTAAAGTCAGCCCCATTCATCACGGTTGCCACTTCATGCCCCTGCTGCCATTGCTCATCTCCCTCCTGCTGCCACTGAGCGCGCTCGCCGCACCTGCCGAAATGGACTGGCTCGAACTCATGCCGCCGGAAGACCGCCTGGCGCTTGAAAACATGCCGGACATCATCCATGCCACCCCTGAGACCGCAGGCTTCAGCGATCAGGGCAGATTGCGCCAGAGCGACCGCAACCTGCCAGCAGTCATGTATTCGGCGAAAACCGTACCGGCACTCAATGGGCAGACCGTGCGCCTGGGAGGTTACCCGGTGCCGCTGGAAACCGACGCGCGAGGCAATAGTATCGAGTTCTTTCTGGTGCCCTACCCGGGCGCATGTATCCATGTTCCACCCCCACCGCCCAACCAGATCGTGCTGGTGCGCTATCCCAAGGGCATCTGGCTGAATGATATCTACGAGCCGCTGTGGGTCGACGGCATCCTGCTGGTGGAGCCTGTCAGCAAGGATCTGGCTGACGCCGCCTATGCACTGGAGGCCGGCGCGGTCCGCGCGATCGAGATGGACGAGCTCTGATGAAGGCTGGTGCCGGCGGTGCATTTCCGTTATAACATAACAATAAAACTCACGGAGGCTCCCATGTGCCGTCTAGCCATGCCTATGGCCCTGTGTCTCGCCACTACCCTGGCCCTCGCCGACCCGCACCAGCACGGACATGCTCACGCTCACGATAACCTGGGCGCCCATGATCACGGAGTGGCGACCCTGAACATGGCGATTGAAGGCGACACCCTGGTACTTGAACTGGAAACGCCGGCCATGAACATGGTCGGGTTCGAGCACCAACCTACCAGCGATGCCGAGCGGGCCAGGGTGCAGGACGCCCGAGAACGCCTCGCGGCCCCGCTCGAACTTTTCAACCTCCCGGGCGCAGCCGGTTGCGAACTCACCGAACACCGCCTGGACAGCCCGCTGTTCGCTGGCGGCCGGGGCCACAGCGGCGACCATGGAAATGAACATGGACACACGCATGACCACGATCCCAAGCAAAGCGCGGAACACGCCCACAGCGACATCGAAGCGTCCTACACCTTTACCTGTGCTCAGCCAGCGCAGCTCAGCGGCATCGACCTGACGCCATTCTTCGCCCAGTTCCCGCAGACCGAACGCATAGTGGCCCAGGCCATCGGCCCGAAAGGGCAACATGCTGCCGACCTGGCACCCAGCCGCCCGCAATTGGACTTCTGATCCATCCTGGGCTGCGCTGGCAAGCCGGCTTGGTCGATCTTGCGTCCATCCACCCTTTACAGGCCACCAATGACCGCTTTGCTTGAAATCACCGATCTTGGATTTGCCTGGCCTGGCCAGCCTGAATTACTCGATATTCCCTCCTTCAGCCTGGGGCGTGGCGAGTGCGTGTTTCTGCGCGGCCCCAGCGGCAGTGGCAAGACCACGCTGCTGGGGCTGCTCAGCGGCGTGCAGACGCCTCAGCGGGGCCGGGTGAAATTGCTAGGCAAGGACTTAGGCAAACTTTCCGCCCGGGCCCGGGATCGATTCCGCGTCGACCATACCGGCTATGTCTTCCAGCAATTCAACCTTCTGCCCTTCCTGTCGGTGCGCGAGAACGTCCTGCTGCCCTGTCAGTTTTCCGCCCTGCGGGCAGAGCGGGCCTGCCAGCGTCACGGCACCCTGCAGCAAGCCGCTTACAATCTTCTGATGCATCTCAAGCTCCCCGAGTCGCTGCACGAGCGACGCGCCGACTCGCTGTCGATCGGCCAGCAGCAGCGTGTTGCTACTGCCCGCGCCCTGATCGGCCAGCCTGAACTGGTGATCGCCGACGAGCCGACTTCCTCACTGGACGCCGACACCCGCGGCGCCTTCATCAAGCTGCTGTTCGGCGAATGTCACGCGGCGGGTGCCAGCCTGCTATTCGTCAGCCATGACCAGAGCCTTGCCCCCTCGTTCGACCGCAGCCTGTCGCTGGTCGAACTGAACCGCGCCGCCCGGATGACGGAGATCTAGCCGTGTTCCTGCTTCGCCTGACCCTGTCCAGCCTGGGCAATCGCCGCTTTACCGTTCTGCTCACCGCACTGGCCATCGCCCTGTCGGTTGCCTTGCTGTTGGCCGTGGAGCGAGTGCGCACCGAGGCTCGTGCCAGCTTCGCCAGCACCGTCAGCGGGACCGATCTGATCGTCGGCGCCCGCTCCGGCTCGGTGAATCTGCTGCTCTATTCTGTGTTCCGCATCGGCAATGCCACCAACAACATCCACTGGGACAGCTTCCAACACTTTGCCGGGCATCCCCGGGTGCGCTGGGCCATCCCCCTTTCGCTAGGCGACTCCCATCGCGGTTACCGCGTTCTGGGCACCAACCAGACCTACTTCCATCACTACCGGCACGGACGTCAGCAATTGCTCGAATTCGACCAGGGCCGGCATTTCAGCCGCAACGATCCGTTCGAAGTCGTGCTGGGTGCCGAGGTCGCACGGACCCTGGGCTACGCGTTGGGCGACGAGCTGGTGCTCGCCCATGGCGTCGCCACCGTGAACCTGCTCAAGCACGACGACAAGCCTTTTACCGTGGTCGGCATCCTGCAGCGCACCGGCACCCCGGTCGACCGCACCCTGCATATCTCTCTGGCCGGCATGGAAGCGCTGCATCTGGGCTGGCAGCAGGGCATGCCACCGCGCGGCGCAGCCCAGGTCGGCGCCGAGGCGGCGCGCGCCATGGACCTCACGCCAAGATCCATCACCGCCTTCATGCTTGGTCTGGACAGCCGCATCGCGACCTTTACGCTGCAGCGCGAAATCAACAACTACCGAGGCGAGCCGCTGTTGGCGATCCTTCCCGGCGTTGCCCTGCAGGAGCTCTGGAGCCTGATGAACACCGCTGAAAAGGCGCTGTTCGTGGTATCGCTGTTCGTCGTCATCGTCGGCCTGATCGGGATGCTCGCCGCCATTCTCACCGGCCTCAACGAGCGACGGCGGGAGATGGCCATCCTCCGTTCGGTCGGCGCCCGCCCGTGGCAGATTGCCGGACTGCTGATGAGCGAAGCACTGGCGCTGGCGCTGGCCGGCGTGTCGGGAGGGCTGGCCCTGCTCTATCTGGGAATCGCCCTGGCCCAAAGCCACCTGCAATCGGCCTATGGCCTGTACCTGCCACTGCGGGCGCCAAGCAGCTACGAATGGACTTTGATGGGTGCGATACTGCTGGCTGCCCTGCTGATAGGCAGCGTGCCCGCCTGGCGGGCGTACCGCCAGTCCCTGGCCGATGGCCTGTCGATTCGACTCTGAGAGAAACCATGAAACCTTGGCTGATACTGATGCTGGTCCTGTTCAGCCTGCCCTCCTGGGGGGCGGCGCGGGAACTGTCCTGGCAGGAAATGGTGCCGGCAGGCGCGCCGCCACCACCTCCTCCCATGCCGATTCACGATCTGTCCGAACTAGGTGATGTCCTGCTCTCCGAGCAAGAAGCACCCATGCCCCAACGGGAGCCTGCAGCTCCTGTAGTGCCCGGCCTCGATGGACAGGAGGTCAAGCTGCCGGGCTACATCGTGCCGCTGGAAATGTCCGCCGAAGGCCGGGTGATCGAGTTTCTCCTGGTGCCCTACTTTGGCGCCTGCATCCACGTACCTCCGCCGCCCTCCAACCAGATCGTCCATGTGCGCAGCGAACTTGGCGTGCTCCAGGACGCGCTGTACCAGCCCTACTGGGTCGAAGGGCCCCTGCGGGTGCAGCAGCGCAGCAGCGAACTGGCGGAGTCCGGCTATGTCATGGAAGCAATCAAGATCTACGAGTACGAACTCGACTGAGGCGCGATCCAGGGCGCCGGGGCAAGGCTGGGCGGCTTGGTGAAGGCTCGCTTTTTGCTTTAAGCTCTGCGAGCTGTGCGTCCCGGCCACCGGCCACACGCAGCCGCCACCGAGTCGACCCCTAGGAGCCCATATGAATACTCGCCACCTGCTGCCCTTGATCGCCCTGAGCCTGTTGCCCGGCATGGCGTTCGCACACCCCGGCCACACCGAGAACGGCCTGGCTGCAGGATTGCTGCATCCGCTGACCGGCTTCGATCATCTCCTGGCCATGCTCGCCATCGGCATCTGGGCGGCGCTGCAACCGAAAGCAATGAAACTTGCTCTTCCGGCGGGCTTTCTCGTTGCGCTGATGGCCGGCTTCGCCATGGGCGTGATGGGCACGGGCCTGCCTCTGGTGGAAACCGGTATCGCCCTGTCGGTCCTGCTACTTGGCCTGCTTATCGCGTCGGCGGTACGGCTGCCTGCACTGCTCGCACTCCTCCTCGCCGCCACCTTTGCGATCTTCCACGGTTACGCCCACGGCGCCGAGTTCACCGGCGGCATGCTGGCTTTTGCAGCCGGTTTCGCCTTGTCCAGCCTCGGTCTGCACCTGAGCGGCGGCCTGCTCACCGCCGCGGCCAACCGCTCCCTGCCGCTGGTCGCACGTAGCGTCGGAGCGGTGATCGCTGCCAGCGGCGCCCTGATGCTGGTCTGAGCTTGACGCACCGGGCCTCTCGTCCGGAGTCAGCCCCGTGCCGGCAGCTGCACCGGACTCAACGCTTCAACGAACGCAACGGATAGATATCGTAGCGACTCGACTTGCCTTCCAGGCTATAGCCCGGCGGCGTTCCTTCCACCACAGGCGCCTTGCGCGGGCGCTTGACCACCACCCGGTGAGTCGCCAGCCGCAGGGCCGTCGAGAGCAGCGCCGGAGCATCCATGTCGTCGCCCACCAGAGACCGGAACAGGCGCATTTCCTTTTTGACCAGCGCGCTCTTGTCGCGATGCGGAAACATGGGATCCAGATAGATCACCTGCGGCGGCTCGCTCGACCAGCCCTCGAGCAGCTTGATGGCATCTCCAGCCTGCAGACGCATGCGACCGCAGATGGCCGCCACCTCGGCATCACGCGCCGCCCGCTGCAGGCCATCTTCCAGCAAGGCGGCGATCACCGGCTGACGCTCGATCAGGGTCATCTCGCAGCCCAGTGCCGCGAGCACGAAGGCATCCCGGCCCAGACCCGCCGTGGCGTCCAGCACCTGCGGTCGCACTCCCGGCTGTATACCCACCGCCTTGGCGATCATCTGCCCGCTTCCACCGCCAAACTGGCGGCGATGGGCCATGGCGCCCTCGACGAAATCGACCCGTACCGGACCCGGTGCGTCAGGTTCGAGTGCCTGCAGCTGCAAGCCGTCAGGACCAACCTGCAGAGCCAACTCGGCTTCGCTGCCCAGCGGCAGACCGAGCCGCCTGGCCCAGTCCCGGGCCCGTTCATCATAAACGGGATCTAGAGATTCGACGCGGACGAGACAGGCGGCCATGGGCGGTACCGGAAGACGGGGCTGGCGCATTGTGCCAGCCAAGGGGCGATGGCGCGAGACCGCCTCGCCTGGCTGGATGCCTCATCGGCAGAGGCGACCGCCACCCATGTCGACATGGAAATGATCGTGGTGAGCCTGGTTGTAGTCAGGCCCCAAGGTGATGTTGAAGACCTGGCAGGCCTCGTCTCGCACCCGGCGCAGAAAGCGCGCCGCGTCGCCCTCGCCCTGCCAGTCGCGCGCCACCGTGATGCGCGTGCCGTCTTCAAGGCGAAACCCTGCGATGTCGAAGGCATTGGCAGTAGCGTGCTGGCTCAGGCGATTGCTGCGGGCAATGGTCCGACAGGCGAAGCTGCCGAAGTGGTCGATGCGCGCCACCGACTGACCAAACACTTCATGAGCGGCAGGCTGCAGCCCGTGGCGTTCGAACAATGCATAAGCCGCCGCCAAATGGCAGGTGGCCCTGAACGGGGCGCTGAACTGCGCACTGCTGCGCTCGATGCGCACGGTGTTTTCCAGCAGGCAGCGCGGCTCTGGGGCGATATCGGGCATCGGAGTGAAGCGCATCTCGGCGGTTTCCAGCACGCTGAGGCACAGCTCGCGGTCCTGCTGCAGTCGCCGCAGCTTGTGGCCGGTCAGCAGGTTCGGCGCATCCCGAAGGTCGAGCGGCGCCCAGGGGTTCCACTGCCGAGGGACCTCGAGGTGCCCTCGCCAGACCGCCATGGCCGCCGCCAACGACGCAACGACAATGGACAGAAAAACGAAACGACCGATGCTCATGGAGTATCAGGCAACAGCCACAACCTGCGGTTGCATCGAGGTCAGCGATCCAGCAGAGACAGCTGAGGCTGTGACGCGACAGGGCTCAGCGGCGGCAAGCCGGGCAGGCGCTGCTGCAGTAACCGATGGAACCTGAAGGCCAACTCGGGGGCCCGCCAGTTGTCCGGGGTATGCAAGTAGACATGCGGCTTCAGGCCCCGCTCGATCCAGGCGGCGACGTGATCCAGCCAGGGATGCAGGAATCCGTCGTTGGCGCGCAGCTCCGGGTGGCCGATGAAGCGCAACTGTGGCGAATCGCTGAAGGCAGTCGGCCGGGTGGGTAGGCGTGGCTTCCAGCTCTGCGCATGCACCACCGCGGGGTCAACACTTGTGCAACTGAACAAGGCACGCGAATCAAGGCAGATTCGCTCGACACTCCTGTCACGCAACAGCCGGTTCAAGCGCCTCTCCTCGTCACCTTTGGCGAAAAATACCGGGTGTCGTACCTCCACGGCGACAGGTCTCTGGCGCCGCCTGATGAAGCACTCGAGCTCAGCAAGGCGCGAGGGACCAAAGCCCGCCGGCAACTGCAGCCACAGCGGAGCGGCCCTGGCGCCCAGCGGGGCAAGCGACGCTTCGAAGCGCTCGGCCTGCTCCTCGACTTCACCCAGATCCGCCGCATGGCTGATGTCGCGCGGAAACTTGGCGCAGAAGCGGAAATGATCCGGCATCGCCCCTGCCCAGCGCTGCAGGGTTTCTGTCGAAGGCCAGGCGTAGAAGGTGGTATTTCCTTCAACGGTATTGAAGACGCTCGCATAACAGGCAAGGAAGTCCGCAGCCGGCGTGCCTGGCGGATACAAGGAACCGAGCCAGTGGCTCTCGTTCCATGAAGGGCAGCCGAGGTAGTATGGAAGGGTCACGCGTAGAGGTCGAGTCCGAGCACTTCGTTGGCGTCGACGTCGCGGTGCATCGCGGTGCTGGTGTAGCTGGCCAGTGCACGGGCTGCCACGCTGGACAGCGGCTGCTCATAGGCACGCTCATGGCGGGCCGCCGCGTAGCCCTGCTGCAGCTCACTGCTGGCGGTGGCAGGCTCCACCTGACGCAGCAGCGGCCTGCGTGGCAGCTCCGGGGCATCCGAGGCGGGCGCCTCACGCTGGATTTCCACGGCGCGCTGGCTGTCGCGATAGGGCGCGACAGCACCACCCGGACGAGCGGGACGATCCAACGGATAAGAAGAATGACCGTCGATGCGCATGGAAGGATCCGAAGAAAAAGCCTGGCAACTCTAAATGGGACGCAGGGCCCTTGGCAATGTTCCCTGTCGCTCAAGGAGCGGCTTTGGCTTTGGCCACGTTGTCGCGTAGATAGACCGGCTGCGCCTCTTCGGCAGTCAGGGTTTCACCCCGTGCCCAGGCACCTCGTGCCAATTCGATCAGGTCCCTGGCATGGGGCAGGAGCGATGCATCGAGACGCTCGGTCACGACCGGCATCCGCGCCTTGTAGCCCCAGCCGGTGCCCGCACCAAACCACGGTCCTTCGCTCAGGCGCGGCAGGCTGACCTGCTCGGGCGGTAGCACCGCCTCGATACCACACAGGCGCATTTCGCCGTCTTCGAGGGCGTAGCAGCCCCAGTAGACTTCATCCATGCGCGCGTCGATGGCCACCGCCACTCGCTCGACACCCTGTTCACGCCAGGCGCGCTGGGCGATCAGCGCCAGGTCCGAGACGGGTATGACCGGGCGGTCGAGCGCAAACGCCAGACCCTGCACCACGCCAACGGCGATCCGGATGCCGGTGAAGGCTCCCGGCCCGCGACCGAACGCGACGGCCTCGACCTGCGACAGTGTGATACCCGCCTCGGCGGTTACTTCCTGGATCATCGGTAGCAGGCGCTGGGCATGCAGCCGGGGGATGACTTCGTAGCGGCTGAAGACCCTGTCGTCATGCAGCAAGGCGACGGAGCAGGCTTCGGTAGAGGTGTCCAGGGCCAGGAGGGTGGTCATCGGATTCAATGCCAGGAAGAAAAAATCAGCGGATACCGCAGGCCAGGAAACCGACCTGCAGTCGACAGCAGAACGATCAGTTCAAGGCTTCGAGCACCTTGCCGGTGATGTCGTCGACACTGCCGACGCCTTCGATCCGGCTGTACTTGGGCGAACCTTCGGCGGCTGACAGCTGCTGGTAGAAATCCACCAGCGGCTGGGTCTGGGAATGGTAGATCGCCAGGCGCTTGCGGATGGTTTCTTCCTTGTCGTCCTCACGCTGCACCAGCGCCTCGCCGCTCACATCGTCCAGGCCTTCGGCCTGCGGCGGATTGTACAGCGTGTGGTAGACACGACCCGAGCCGGGATGCACGCGCCGGCCGGACAGGCGATTGACGATCTCCTCGTCATCGACGGCGATTTCCACCACGTGATCGAGCTTCACCCCAGCCGCGCGAAGCGCTTCAGCCTGCGGGATGGTGCGCGGGAAACCATCGAAGAGGAACCCGACTGCACAATCGGGCTGGGTCAGGCGCTCCTGGATCAGCGCGATGATGATCTCGTCCGATACCAGGCCGCCGCTATCCATGACGTCCTTGACCTGCAGTCCAAGCGGAGACCCTGCCTTGACCGCGGCACGTAGCATGTCACCGGTGGAGATCTGTGGAATGCCGAATTTCTCGGTGATGAAACGGGCTTGAGTACCCTTGCCTGCACCGGGCGCGCCCAGCAAAATCACACGCATCGATGTGCTCCTCGAAAATGAAAGCTGTCGCCAGGACGCCCCTCGGCAATGGGGGATGTCCGGCATTCTGGATGTGCCGCTACGCCGGCCGAAAAGCCCGACACGATACACAAGCGTGCAGGCGACAGACAAGCCGAGGCAGGGGAAGCGCGCCGCCGATCAGGCAGCGCGGTGTCCAGCTCAAAAAACACATACTAGACGATAGTCGAACGCTTGCCGAACCGTTTTTGCTTCAGCCCGTGTTCCGCAAGCCGGCTGCGATTCCCGCGACGCTAACCAGCAGCGCCTGCTCGAGACGAGGCTCGGTTGGTTCCGACGCCTGGCGTGAGCGCGCCAGCAGCTCGATCTGCAACAGGTGCAGCGGATCCAGGTAGGTGTTGCGCAGGTTGAAGGCCTCCTGCGATTCGGGGTTGTGATCGAGCAGCTCCTGCTGCCCGGTCAACTCGAGCACGGACGCCATCACCTGTCCCAGCAGGGCGCGCAGCTCATCCCCCAGCGGTTGCAGGCCGGGATCGACCAGACGCTCGTCATAGCGGCGAGCGATGTCGGCGTCGCCCTTGGCCAACACCATCTCCAGCATGTCGATACGCGTGGCGAAGAAGGGCCACTCGGCCTTCATTTGCGCCAGTACCTCGCCCTCTCCGCGCGCCAGCACCTTTTTCAATGCCTCGCCCCAGCCCAGCCAGGCGGGCAGCATGAGCCGGGTCTGGGTCCAGGCAAAGATCCATGGAATTGCCCGCAGGGTCTCGATACCACCCTGACGTCGACGAGCCGGCCGACTGCCCAGCGGCAGCCGTCCAAGCTCGGTCTCCGGCGTGGCCTGACGGAAGTACTCGACAAACTGCGGCTGCTCGCGCACCACGCCCCGATAGGCCTGGACCCCGTCGGCGGCAAGTTCATCCATGACATGGCGCCATTCCGGCCGTGGCATCGGCGGCGGCATCAAGGTCGCCTCGAGCACAGCAGCAAGATAGAGATTGAGGTTCTGTTCAGCCAGGTCCGGCAGACCGAACTTGAAACGGATCATCTCGCCCTGCTCGGTGGTCCGGAAGCGCCCGGTCACCGAACCCGGCGGCTGCGACAGGATCGCCGCATGTGCCGGACCGCCGCCACGGCCTACCGTGCCGCCACGGCCGTGGAACAACAGCAGTTCGACCTCGTGGGCGCGGCAGACTTCCACCAGACTCTCCTGGGCCCGATACTGCGCCCACGCCGAGGCGGTGGTGCCAGCGTCCTTGGCCGAGTCCGAATAGCCGATCATCACTTCCTGCGGGCCCTGTAGCCGGCTTCGGTAGCCCGGCAGGCCAAGCAACTGATCGATGGTCGGCGCCGCGTTGTTGAGATCATCCAGCGTCTCGAACAGGGGCACCACCCGCATCGGCCGGCGCAGCCCGGCTTCCTTGAGCAGCAATTGCACGGCAAGCACATCGGAGGCGCTCCGAGCCATGGAGATCACATAAGACCCCATCGCGCCAGCCGGAGCATCGGCGATGACCGCGCAGGTCGCCAGCACTTCGGCAGTATCCGCCGAGGGCTGATAGTCATCGGGCAGAAGGGGGCGACGGTTTTCCAGCTCCGTCTGCAGAAAATCGAGACGCTGCGCTTCGTCCCAGGCCGAATAGTCGCCCAGCCCCAGGTAATCGGTGATCTCGGCCATGGCTGCCCGATGCCGCGCCGCATCCTGACGAATATCCAGGCGCACCAGGAACAGGCCGAAAGCCGAAATCCGCCGCAGGGTGTCCAGCAGGGCTCCATCGGCGATCATGCCCATGCCACAGGCGTGCAGTGAGCGATAGCAGAGTTCCAGGGGCGCACGCAGCTGCTGCGTGTGCTGCAGCACATCGGTTCCAGCCGGCAGATCCTGCACCAGCGCTGCCGCGGCCCAGTCGCGGGTCGCCTGCAGGCGCTGGCGGAGCTGCTTGAGCAAGGCCCGGTACGGCTCGGCATCGTCGCCGGCATGCTGCAGTAGTTCTGGGGTCGCGGCCTGCATGGACAGCGTCGAAATCAGCTCCTCCACCTCCCGCAGGTAAAGGGTTGCGGCCTCGCGACGGGCCGAGAGCAGGACTTCCCGACTGATCCTGGCCGTGACATTGGGATTGCCGTCGCGGTCGCCGCCCATCCAGGAAGCGAAGCGTATCGGTGCGGCCTCGAGCGGCAGATGCAGCCCTGTGGTCTCGTACAGCGCCTCGTCGATCTGCCGCAGGACATTGGGCAGCGCCTGCCACAAGGAATTCTCGATGACCGAAAAGCCCCACTTGGCTTCGTCCACGGGAGTGGGCCGCTGCCGACGGATCTCTTCGGTGTGCCATACCTCCGCAATCAGGCGCATCAGCCTGCGTTCGATCTTCCGCCGCTCCGGCTCGGAGAGGTCGGTGTGGTCCTTGGCAGCCAGCTCGGCGGCAATGGCGTCGTACTTCTGAATCAGCGTGCGACGGGATATCTCTGTCGGGTGAGCCGTCAGGACCAGTTCGATATCCATGCGACCGACCTGGCGGGCAAGCGACTCGGCCGCATGCCCTTCGGCCTTCAGCCGCTCCAGCAGGTTGGGCAGCACCCTGGACTCGAAGGGCTGTGCCTCACCGGGGTGCCGCCGGCGAATCCGGTGATACTGCTCGGCAATGTTGGCCAGGTTGAGAAACTGGTTGAAGGCCCGCGCCACGGGTAGCAGCTCGTCTTCGGACAGGCTGTCGAGCGTCTCGCTGAGCTGCTGAGCCCCCTCTGCCGAGCCGCGACGGGCCGCCTTGGCACCCTTGCGAATACGCTCGATCTTGCCCAGAAGGCCCTCGCCATGCTGCTGGCGGATGGCCCGTCCGAGCAGTTCGCCGAGCAGATGGACGTTTTCCCGCAGCCTTGCATCGATGTTTGCCATGCCTCGTGCTCCTGACGCCGCTTGCTTTCAGGGTAGGATTGATCGGCCTCAGGCTATCCCGAGTTGGCCGATTGCCCAAGCCCTTGACGCCAGGCGAGGCATCTTGGGCCGACGCAGCGGCTAATTTGCGGGCTGCCGGGATCGTACCGCGGCCGCGCCCGTCAAAAGCACAAGCATGTCGAGCACGTACACAGGAGAACGAGATGAATATTGCCGAACTGGTCAGCGAATGGGAAAAGACCGCCAAGGGCCATATGACCAGGTCCAGCTACTCGGTGTGCCTGGACATCGAGGCCGCAGCACGGCTTGAAGCGCTGGCCGAGATGTATCCCAAGCGCACCGTCGAGGAGTTGCTTTGCGAACTCATCGGCGCCTCGCTCGAAGCGGTGGAAAGCAGCTTTCCCTATGTGCAGGGCACACAGGTGATCACTACCGATGAGCAGGGCGATCCGATCTACGAGGATGCCGGGCCGACGCCGCGCTTTCTCGAGCTGTCACGCAAGCATCTGCAGCGCCTGCTGGAGGAAGAGCGCGAGCAGGGCTGAGGAGCTCAGGGTCGTCCGAGCTCGGCGGGCTCTTCAGCGAAACAGCGGACCGCCTGCTTGCGGTTGTCCACCAGCACTCCGGACAGGCCGGTCTGGGAGGTATCGAACAGCACCAGGATGCCGTCTATGCATTGCGCGACCTGGTTGGCGGGCTTCAATGAAACCCGGTAATCCTCGCCGGGTACCGTCTTGAGCATGGTGAATTCACTCAGCAGCAGGGCATCTTCGGGACGGGAGAAATTCAGGTAGCCGTAGTAGCCAAGCGCAGCCACGGTCGCGACGACCGTACCGACCGCCGTAAGGATGAAAGGGATGGGGTTGCGTTCGCTCATGGGATATCCACGTCGGGAAAAGCGCGCACGCTAACGCTGCAAGCTGCAAGCTGCAAGCTGCAAGTCAGAGGATGTTCGCGTAGTCCGCCTCGACCCGGTCCAGGCTCAGGTGGTTGAGGAAGTTCGAAAAGCACATCCAGGCCGACAGGGCGTTGAGGTCCTGGAACTGAGGCGGGAGATAGCGCGGCGGAACCACCAGGCCCTCGTCGACGAGCTGGCGGAGCGTGCGCATGTCTTCCAGGGTGGTCTTGCCACAGAACAGCAGCGGAATCTGCTCCAGCTTGCCCTTGCGCACCGCAAGCTGGATGTAGTTGTAGACCATGATGAAACCCTTCAGGTACGAGAGATCCTTGGTGAAGGGAAGCCCGCTGGGGAGCGAGCCGCGGAACACCCGGCTGGCATTGCTGTAGCTTTCGTCTTCGCGGTAGCCCTGCTCGCGAAAGAAGCGGTACACCTCGAGAAAGTCCGCGCCGTCCTCAGCCATGTGAATGGCCCGGGTGCGGTTGGTGAGCTTGCGCAGGCGGGTCGGGTAGGAGGCGAAGGCGATCACCTCCATGAGGATCGCCAGGCCTTCCTGGGTCACGGTGGAAGACGGCGGCCCCTTGGACAGGAAGGTGCAGATCGGCTGATTCAGGCCGTTGAGGGTGGTGCCGACATGCACCAGCCCTTCATGGACCTCCAGCGCTCTGACGTCGCGTTCATTGAACAATGCATCGCTGCGGATCTTGATGTAGTCGGCCCCGGCTGCGGCGTCGGCGACGATGCCGTCGGACTCGAATACCCGGATCGCCCCCTCGCCCTCGCCGAACACCCGGTCCAGCCGCGCCTGCAGCAGTTGCACGGCCTGCTTGGCATCGAGGTTCTTCGGCTCGTCCTGGAGATCGCCACGCAGGTCGATGTTGTTCAGGTAGTCCGAGAGCATCAGGCCGAGATCCGACAGGGTCGGGTCGCCAGCGTGGAAAGCATCGGTGGCGGCACCGTAGAGATCCTGGGAAATCAGCCCGAAGTCGGCGGTGCCGCGTGCCTCGAGCATGCGGATCACCATGCGGTATTCCTTGCACATGCGCCGCATGATCTGCCCCACCGGGCTGAACTGGCCAAGCTGGCGGGTCACGTCCCGCTCGATGGCCTGGAACTCCTGCTTCTTGGCTGAAGGATCGAACCCCAGCGGGCGGCTCTCGTAGTAGGCGCGATCCACCGCCGGCGGCTGGATGCCTCTGGCGGCGAAAAAGCCCTGACGCACGCTGTCGTCCCATTTCACCGCATCGAGGATACGGATAGGCGTCTGCGCCTCGACGATGCGATCGGAAAGTGCCCGAACGAGGCCCTGGTAGTCATTGAGCGCGGCATTGCTGTTCATGGTCAGCCTTGTTTGCCTGGTGCAGCGACCATGATGCCAGAGCCCGGCGACCAACGTGCACTCCAACCGCGGCCGGGCAGCCGCAGGCGTAACCCGACAGCCGAGGCACCGTCTGACGATCAGGCATCGGATTACGCTGCGCTAATCCGACCTACATCACGCCGCGCCTATACCGCATCGCACTCCACCGCAGCCGGTAGGTCGGGTTAGCCGCAGGCGTAACCCGACAGCCGAGGCACCGTCTGACGACCAGGCATCGGATTACGCTGCGCTAATCCGACCTACATCACGCCGCGCCTATACCGCATCGCACTCCACCGCAGCCGGTAGGTCGGGTTAGCCGCAGGCGTAACCCGACAGCCGAGGCACCGTCTGACGATCGGGCATCGGATTACGCTGCGCTAATCCGACCTACTGCTGCGGCCGCATGTGCGGGAACAGGATCACGTCGCGGATCGACGGCGAGTCGGTCAGCAGCATCACCAGACGGTCGATGCCGATGCCCTCCCCCGCAGTCGGCGGCATGCCGTATTCCAGGGCGCGGACGAAATCGGCGTCGAAGTGCATGGCCTCGTCGTCGCCGGCGTCCTTGTCGCGTACCTGGGCATGGAACCGCTCGGCCTGGTCCTCGGCATCATTGAGCTCCGAGTAGGCGTTGGCGATCTCGCGGCCACCGATGAACAACTCGAAGCGGTCGGTGACGCTGGGGTCGTCATCGCTGCGACGGGCCAGCGGCGACACCTCGAACGGATAACGGGTGATGAAGGTGGGCTGTTCCAGGCGATGCTCCACCAGTTCCTCGAAGATCATCGTCTGCAGTTTGCCAAGGCCCTCGAAACCTTTCACGTCGGCACCTGCCCTCTTCGCAATGGCGCGGCATTTCTCCACGTCCTTCAGGTCATCCGCGGAGACTTCCGGGTTGTACTGCAGGATCGAGTCGAACACCGACAGCCGAGCAAAGGGCTCGCCGAAATGGAATACCTTGTCGCCGTAGGGCACGTCGGTGGTGCCCAGCACCGCCATGGCCAGCTCACGGAACAGTTCTTCGGTCAGGTCCATGTTGTCTTCGTAGTCGGCGTAGGCCTGGTAGAACTCGAGCATGGTGAACTCGGGGTTGTGCCGGGTCGAAACGCCTTCGTTACGGAAGTTGCGGTTGATCTCGAAGACCCGCTCGAACCCCCCTACCACCAGCCGCTTGAGGTACAGCTCCGGCGCGATGCGCAGGAACATGGGCATGTCCAGCGCATTGTGGTGAGTCTCGAAAGGCTTGGCCGCCGCGCCGCCGGGAATGGTCTGCAGCATGGGCGTTTCCACTTCGAGGAAATCGCGTTCGGCAAGGAAGCGGCGGATATGGCCAATGATCTGCGAGCGCACGCGGAAGGTGTGGCGGGTTTCCTCGTTGACGATCAGGTCGACGTAGCGCTGGCGGTAGCGCTGCTCGGTGTCGGTCAGGCCGTGGTGCTTGTCCGGCAGCGGGCGCAGGGATTTGGTCAGCAGGCTCACCGAGGTCATGTAGACGTACAGATCGCCCTTGCCGGAGCGGGCCAGGGTGCCCTCGGCGGCGATGATGTCGCCCAGGTCCCAGTGCTTGATGGCTTCCAGCGTCTCCGCCGGCAGGGTCTTGCGGTCGATGTAGACCTGGATACGCCCGCTCATGTCCTGCAGGACCATGAAGGCGCCGCGATTGAGCATGATCCGGCCCGCCACCTTGACCGGAATCGCTGCCGCTTCCAGCTCTTCCTTGCCCTTGTCCGCGTACTGCTTCTGCAGGTCGCCGGCGTAGCTGTCGCGACGGAAGTCATTGGGGAAGACGTTGCCCTTCTCCCGCTCGGCGGCAAGTTTTTCCTTGCGCAGGGCGATCAGCTGGTTTTCTTCCTCATGGATGGCGTGCTCGTTCAGCGGTTGTTCGCTCATGGTCGTCTGCTTTGCCTGGCGCGTAAGTAATGAGTGTGTGCGAGGATCGGGCCGGTTGCGGGCGGCTGGCCGGCGATGGCCTGTAGCCGACCGCCGCCGGGCCTTGGACGTCAGAGGCCCTGCTTGAGGCTCGCTTCGAGATATTCGTCGATGTCGCCGTCGAGCACGCCGTCGCAGTTGCTGTTCTCGATGCCGGTCCGCAGGTCCTTGATCCGCGACTGGTCCAGCACGTAGGAGCGGATCTGGTGCCCCCAGCCGATGTCCGACTTGCTGTCCTCCAGGGCCTGGGACGCCGCAGTGCGCTTCTGCATCTCCTGCTCGTACAGCTTGGCCCGCAGCATCTTCATCGCGGTGTCCTTGTTGGCGTGCTGGGAACGCTCGTTCTGGCAGCTGACCACGGTATTGGTCGGCATGTGAGTGATCCGTACCGCCGAGTCGGTGGTGTTGACGTGCTGGCCGCCGGCGCCGGAAGAGCGGTAGGTGTCGATCCGCAGGTCGGCCGGATTGATCTCGATCTCGATGTTGTCATCGATTTCCGGCGACACGAACACCGCGGTGAACGAGGTATGGCGGCGGTTGCCCGAATCGAACGGACTCTTGCGCACCAACCGGTGCACACCGATCTCGGTGCGCAGCCAGCCGAAGGCATATTCGCCCTTGATGTGCACCGTGGCGCCCTTGATACCGGCCACCTCACCCTCGGACAGCTCCATGATGGTGGCGTCGAAGCCGCGCTTGTCGGCCCAGCGCAGGTACATGCGCAGCAGCATGTTGGCCCAGTCCTGGGCCTCGGTGCCGCCGGAACCGGCCTGGATATCAAGGTAGCAGTTGTTCGGGTCCATCTCGCCGCTGAACATTCGGCGGAACTCGAGCTTCTCCAGTGACCCACGCAGTCGCTCGACTTCGGCGGAGACGTCGTCCACCGCGCCCTGGTCGTTTTCCTCGACCGCCATGTCCAGCAGGTCGCGGGCATCGGCCAGGCCGCCGCTCAGCTCGTCCAGCGTCTCGACGATCTGGGCCAGGCTGGCCCGCTCGCGGCCGAGATTCTGCGCATATTCGGGGTTGTTCCACACGCTGGGGTCTTCCAGCTCGCGGTTGACTTCGGTCAGGCGATCACTCTTCTGATCGTAGTCAAAGATACCCCCGAATGGTCTGGGTACGTTCGGACAGGTCCTTGATGGCGTTGACGATCGGATTGATTTCCATGGCGGTCAGGACTCTCGGTCAGGCAGGTGGAGAAAGCCGGCGAGTATAACCCAGCCTCCCGCGCCTGACAGCCGCCCGTCACAGCGCTCGCGCTTCGGCCTCCAATCGCTGCCGCAGGTCCGGGTCGAGCCTGAGCGCCCGGGCAAGCTCTTCGAGATAGGCGCGCTCGCTGTCCTGCTGCTCATCCACGATGAGCAGAGTGGCCACATACATCTCCGCGGCCGTTTCCGGCGTCGTCGCCGCGCTCGCCACCTCGACGGGGTCCAGCGGGCGGGACAGCTCGTGCTGCAACCACTGGCTCAATTGCGAGTCGCCCGCCAGGCGATCAAGCTCCGATTCGATCATGGTGCGTTCGCGCTCATCCACATGACCATCGGCCTTGGACGCCGCCACCACCGCCTTCAGGATGGCGCGCCCATGGCTTTCGGCCTGATCCGGCGGCACCCGGTCGATGGTCCTTGGCGTGACGACAGGGTCACGCTCGGCCTGCTGCGCCTGCCAGCCCTGGTAGGCCTTGTAGGTCACCATGCCCAGCATCGCGAGACTGCCGAGCCGCGAGGCCTTGCCACCGAGCCGCCCCGCTCGCCGCCCCAGCAGCATGCCCATTGCGCCCGTGGCCAATGCCCCCTTGCCACCGCCGCGCAGGGCCTGGCCAAGGGCGCCGCCCGGTCCGTTTCCGAGCATCTGTCCTAGCGTTCCAGCGCCACGAGTATGGGTATCGCGGTCGGCAATCTGGCTAGATTTCAACAACAGGTCCAACAATCCACGGGTATCCATTGCTAGGGTCCTCTGATAGATCCGGCCGCGGCTTCAGTCGAGCGGGCCGGGAGTGCGGATTGGAGTGTCGCGATCTGCAGCGCGCACGTACTGCGCCGGCCACGCCACCTTGTCCCGCAGGAACCCGGCGGCATGTAGAGTCCAGTAGGGATCGCGCAGCAGCTCCCGAGCGAGGAAGATCAGGTCCGCCTGACCGGTCATGAGAACATGCTCGGCCTGCACGGCTTCGGTGATCATGCCCACCGCGCCGGTGGCGATGCCCGCGTCGCGGCGTACCCGCTCGGCAAAGCGCGTCTGGTAACCGGGTCCGAGCGGGATTTCGGCAGTGGCTGCGGTGCCGCCGGACGACACATCGATCAGGTCGACCTCCAGCGCCTTGAGGCGGCGCGCCAGCTCGACGGTGTCTTCCTCGTTCCAGCCATCATCGACCCAATCGGTGGCCGACAAGCGGACGAACAACGGGAGTTCAGCAGGCCAGACGCCACGCACCGCCTCGGTTACTTCCAGCAGCAACCGGCAGCGGTTGTCGAACGAGCCGCCGTAAGCATCCGTTCGCCGATTGGAGAGCGGTGACAGAAACTGGTGCAACAGGTAGCCATGGGCGGCGTGCACCTCGATGACCTTGAAGCCCGCCACCAAGGCACGCCGGGCCGCCGCAACGAAACCCTCGACGACCGCGGCGATGCCCGTGGCATCCAACTCTTTCGGCGCCGCGTATTGCGGACCGAAGGCGATCGCCGATGGCCCCAGGGTCTCCCAGCCGCCTTCTTCAGCCGGCACGCTGCCATGCTGCTCGACCCAGGGCCGCCAGGTACTGGCCTTGCGTCCGGCATGGGCCAGCTGGATCGCCGCCAGCGCACCCTGGGCTTCGATGAAGTGGGTAATGCGCTTGAGCGGCTCGATCTGCTCGTCACACCAGAGCCCCAGATCCTGCGGGGATATCCGCCCCTCGGGGACCACGGCGGTGGCTTCGACCATCACCAGCCCGGCGCCGCCCACCGCACGGCTGCCGAGGTGCACCAGATGCCAGTCATTGGCGAGACCATCGATAGCCGAGTACTGGCACATGGGGGACACCACCACCCGATTGGGCAGGGTCAGTTGACGCAGGGTAAGGGGCTCGAACAGCTTGGACATGGGGGCCTCGTCGTGTGTCTTGTTCTCCTAATGACACTGACGAGTAAAGACGGTTTTGTACCGTTCGAGGAATGGCGATGGACGCTCTTTCGATGAATCGTTCGCCTGTGCGGCTAACGCTGTCCCCTGGCTACCGGGGCTGGAGATGAGTCACGAGCAACTGCACGCTTTCCTGTCCGCGGTATTCGTTCACATCCAGACGGTACGCCAGCTCGGCCCAGCGCACCGACGCGTCTGGCCAGCACTCGCGATCGACATTGAAGGCAATGGCATCGAGGCTCAGGCGCCCACACTCGCTCTTGAGTACCATCTTGAGATGGCGCTCACCCACGACGCGCTGCTGCACCAGTTGAAAGACCCCGTGAAACAGCGGCTCGGGGAACTGCTGCCCCCAGGGCCCGGCAAGGCGCAGCGCACGGGCCAGCTCGAGGTGGAACTCCTCGACACCCAGTTGGCCGTCGCTGAGTACCCGCCCGGCCAGGTCGTCGGCACAAAGCTGGCGGCGCACCTGCGCATCGAAAGCGACAGCGAAGGCGCCGAAATGAGATTGTGGCAAGGACAGGCCCGCCGCCATCGCATGCCCCCCGAATTTGCTGATCAATCCCGGATGGCCCGCGGCCACGGCGTCCAGCGCATCACGGATATGAAATCCCGGCACCGACCGCGCGGAGCCCTTGAGGAGCCCGTCCCCGGCGTCGGCAAAAGCGATGACCGGCCGGTGGTAGCGCTCTTTCATTCGCGAGGCAAGTATGCCGATCACGCCCTGGTGCCATTCCGGCTCGAACAGGCAGAGGCCGAACGGCATCTCATCCAGCGGCAGGTCCTTCAACTGCGCCAGGGCCTCGCGTTGCATGCCCTGCTCGATGGCCTTGCGATCCTGATTCAACTGATCCAGTTGCCCGGCCATGTCGCGGGCGACGGCCGGGTCGTCGCAAAGCAGACACTCGATTCCCAACGACATGTCGTCAAGCCGACCCGCTGCATTCAGGCGAGGCCCGAGAATGAATCCGAGATCGGTAGAAGTGATGCGCCGGTGATCACGCCCGGCCACCTCGAGGATCGCCAGCAACCCCGGCCGGGCGCGACCGGCCCGGATTCTCGCCAGCCCCTGGTGCACCAGGATCCGGTTGTTGGCATCCAGGGGCACCACGTCAGCGACGCTGCCCAAGGCGACCAGGTCCAGCAGCTCCGCCAGATTGGGCTCGCTGCCCGGCGTGAACCAGCCCTGCTCCCGCAAACGCGAGCGCAAGGCAAGCAGCACATAGAAAATGACCCCTACCCCGGCCATGCACTTGCTTGGAAACAGGCAGCCTGGCTGGTTCGGGTTGACGATGGCATCGGCATCCGGCAATTCCGCGCCGGGAAGATGGTGGTCGGTGACAAGGACCCGCAATCCGGCGGCTTTCGCGGCTGCGACGCCTTCAAGGCTGGAGATGCCGTTATCCACCGTGACCAGCAAGTCGGGCCGGCGCTCCAGCGCCACAGCGACGATTTCCGGAGTAAGACCGTAGCCAAACTCGAAGCGATTGGGCACCAGGTAGTCCACCGAAGCAGCACCCAGCAAACGAAGCCCGAGCACCGCCACCGCGCTGGCGGTCGCTCCGTCGGCGTCGAAATCGCCAACGATGAGAATCCGCTGACGCGCCGCCAGCGCTTCGGCCAGCATGGTCACGGCGTCCTCGATGCCCTTGAGCCGGGCATAGGGAATCAGCCGCCCGAGACGCTTGTCCAGCTCCTCCGCGCTGCGCACGCCACGCGCGGCATAGAGCCGTGCGAGCAGCGGCGGCAGGTCTCCGAAGTTCGGCAACTGGTCGGGCAAGGGGCGGCTTTCTATGCGCATGCGGGCAAGTGTCTCGTGCAATCGACTGTCAGCGCTCGCCGTGCAGCCACTGGAGCGGAACCTCGTGCTGGCCACACTCGTCGGTAATGAAGAGGGTTCCGTCGCTGATCATCACGCCCCACTGGATGCTGCGGGGCAGGTCGCTCGCCACGCGGCTCAGGGCTTCAGGTTCGACGGCCACCACGGAGCAGTTTTTCAAGGTGCGCACCGAGTCGAGCACCTTGGTCTGCCAGACCCGGAGATTGCCATAGGCAACCAGGCTGAGGCGCTCGGCGCGCCGGGAGCACCAGGTCATGCGGTCCGCATCCGGCTGGCCCACTTCGATCCAGTGCAGCACCCGGTCATCGAGGCTTTTTTCCCAGAGAGCGGGCTCGTCGACGTCGGACAGCCCGCGGCCAAAGGCCATGGCGTCGCTGTACCAGAGCGCATAGGCAATCAGCCGCGCCCCGAGACGCTCTTCGGTTTCCGAAGGATGGCGGGCAACGGTGAAGCGAGGGTTTTCATACACCCCGCGATCCAGATCGGTCAGGTTGAGTTCGACTTTATAGGGGGTGGCTTGCAAAGCCATGGCAGATCACTCGAAACGTTGAGCCGTCAGTTTAACGTAAAGCGGCAGGGGATCTGGCATGAATGTAGCAATTGGAGGGGAGCCAGACAGGCGGATCAGCGGTGAGCGAAACGCTGGGAAACCTTGTTTACAATCATTCTCATTACGATTAATCTCGCATTGTAGCTACCCTTGATCGGAGAACTGCTGATGTATGTATGCCTCTGCCGCGGCGTTACCGACGGCCATATTCGCGAAGCCATCAGTGCTGGATGCTGCAGTTACCGGGACGTACGCAATGTCCTCGGTGTTGCCACGCAATGCGGCAAGTGCGCCTGCCAGGCCAAGGGGGTAGTTCGCGAAACCTTGTCGACGCTCGGCGCCAGCCAACCGTCTCACCCCGGGGCATCTCTCGCCTATAACGCCGCGGTGGCATGAGGGAGAGGTAGCGAGCCGGACAATGACCATGCTTTTTGTAGGCCATATTTGACAGCCGCCCCTTATCTGACCAGACTCCGTTCAGTCAATCCTCATCGCAGAGTCGGATATGAAAGGCGATAAGTTAGTCTTGCAGCACCTGAACAAGATCCTCGCTAATGAATTGGTGGCGATCAACCAATACTTCCTGCATGCGCGCATGTATGAGGATTGGGGACTCGAGCGACTCGGCAAACATGAGTACAAAGAGTCCATCGACGAGATGAAGCATGCCGACAAGCTGATCAAGCGCATCCTTTTCCTCGAAGGTATCCCCAACCTCCAGGATCTGGGCCGGCTGCTCATTGGTGAGAACACCCGCGAGATGATCGAGTGCGACCTGACCCTCGAGCAAAAGGCACTGCCGGACCTGAAGGCAGCCATCGCCTATTGCGAGAGCGTGGGTGACTACGGCAGCCGCGAACTCCTCGAAGACATTCTCGAATCCGAGGAAGAGCACATCGACTGGCTCGAAACCCAGCTCAGCCTGATCGACAAGGTGGGCCTGGAAAATTACCTGCAGTCGCAAATGGACGAGTAATCCCTTTGTAACAGCTTGCGAAGCCCCGCCCCGTGCGGGGCTTCGTCGTCATGGCGCAGCAATTGTCCCCCTAGAGCCACCGCGCCGCTTCACCGAGGCCCCCTCGCCCTATCCCACCACAGGGCTCGACAGACCTCTCCGGCCCCGCCTGCGACAAATGCCGCTTCGCCTGAACGGAACATCCCGGCTCCTTTCGCGTCTGTAGAGCAGGCCCGCTGGTATTGCAGTTCCCGTCTTTGCCCGCTGAACCCCGCCAAGGCGCCGCGGCCAATGAGATGCCCACCGCGGTGTCACTTCTGAAAGTCAGGATTTGCTAGCGGATGCCTAGCGGATAGGGAGTCGCGAATGCGCTTTTTTCCAGTTTTTCTGTCGGTCGTCTGTGTTGTACGCAACCAGGCTGAGCGACTCGAGAAGACCCTCGCGCAAACGGCTGAACTCATTGCCCCCCACGTAAGCGACTATGAACTGATCGTCATCGACAACGCCTCCGATGACAACAGCGTCGAGGTGCTCAAGCGACTCACGGGTGAACAGGGCCTGCCCAACCTCCAGGTTTATGCCTTGACCAAGGAGGTTGGCGGAGACATCGCGCCTGCTGCCGGGCTCGAGAACGCGCTGGGCGACTACGTCGCGGTGATGGATCCGCTGACCGACGATGCCGGGTTTCTCGTCGCGATGCTGGAACAGGCCACTCAGGGCACGGATGTGGTGTTCGCGGTCGATGAGTCCCCGTCCCGCCGAGGCGTGCTCTATCGTGGTGCCTACGCCCTGTTCAACAGTTTCTATCAAAGGGTCAACGGCATACACCTTTCGAAGGAGGCGCCGCAGTTCCGGATGCTGAGCAAGACGGTGGTGAATTTCATCCTGCAACATCCGCAGCCCGCGCTGTCGTATAGACATTTGCCCGCCACGGGGGGCTTTACCCGGAGCCACCTGAGCCACAGGGCCACATCCCAGACCCTTCCTCGCAAGTCGCTGGGAGAAAGCATCGACTGGGGGGTGCGGCTCCTGACATCAACCACCCGCGCACCGATGCGCCTGGCAACCTCGCTGGCACTCTTTGGCGCCCTCGCCAACCTGCTCTATTCGCTGTATGTCGTGGGTGTGGCGCTAATCAAGCCTGACGTGGCACCGGGCTGGGTGAGCCTGTCGCTGCTGCAATCGGGGATGTTCTTTCTGGTTTCGCTGGTGCTGCTGGTGCTGGCCGAATACATCCTGCACATGTCCAGCCAGACCTGTGAGGGACCTGCCTATCACGTGGCGCAGGAGTACACCAGCGCCAGGGTGGCCCGTCAGGAGGCGCCCCGGGTAACACCAGCGGATGCTGAAGCCGCGCTTGTGGACACCTACCAGAGGAGGGCCATCTGATGAGCCCAGCCAACGAGCGCCAGGACGCCGTCATCATTGGCGGCGGCTTCTATGGCGCGGCCATCGCGGCCTATCTGGCCCGCAACCGAGGTTTCAGGCACATCGTGCTGCTGGAGCGCGAAGCGGGTTTGCTCCGCCACGCCTCATACAACAACCAGGCGCGGGTCCATAACGGTTATCACTATCCGCGCAGCTTCACCACGGCGTTTCGCAGCCGCGTGAACCTGCCGCGCTTCGTCAAGGACTGGCCGCAGGCGGTCAGGACCGATTTCACCAAGCTGTACGCCATCGCCGCACGCAACTCCAAGGTAACAGCCCGACAGTTCGAGCGATTCTGCAAGGAAATCGATGCGGCCATCCAGCCGGCGACGATCGCGCAACGAAAGCTGTTCGAGCCGCGCCTGATCGAAGACGTGTTTCAGGTCGAGGAATATGCTTTCGACTCGACCCAGCTCGCCAGCTGGGCAGCGGCCGAGCTGAAGGCGTACGGCGTACAGGTTCGCCTGCGCAGCCAGGTCACCGGTATCTCCAGGGGGCCGGACGAGGCGCTTCGGGTGTCCGTGGATGCTGCCGATGGACACAAGGAGTCACTGGCCTGCCGCTACGTGTTCAACTGCACCTACAGCGGGCTCAACCACTTCAAGGGCGACTTCGCCGGGGTCAGGACCGGCCTGCGCCAGGAACTGACCGAAATGGCCCTGATGGAACTCCCGCCGGCACTGGAGGGCCTGGGCATCACCGTCATGGACGGGCCCTTCTTCTCCCTCATGCCTTTTCCGGCGCGTGGCCTCCATACGCTGTCCCATGTCCGTTACACCCCGCACCTGAACTGGGTCGACGTGAACGGGGTGAACCCCTACGACAAGCTCGACCAGTATCCCCGGAATACCCGGGTGGATCGCATGGTGCGGGATGTCGGGCGGTATCTGCCTGCGGTGCTGGATGCGCGCTATGTCGATTCGCTCTTCGAAGTGAAGACGGTATTGATGAAGAACGAGGGGGACGACGGACGCCCCATCCTCTTCCAGAAGCACAGCGAGTTGCCAGGCTGCTATTCGGTGTTGGGTGGCAAGATCGACAACATCTATGACGTCCTGGAAAAACTCGACGAAGAACATTTCGCTCCCCTGACCCCAGGGGAAATCGCTCGTTACAGGGTTATCAATGGCTAACGCACTCATTGGCTACACAGGCTTCGTGGGCAGTACGCTGCTCAAGCAGGCGGACTTCCAGGCGCGCTACCGCTCCACCAACATTGGCGAGATCGAAGGTCAGCGCTTCGAGACCCTGGTCTGTGCCGGCGCGCCCGCGCAGAAATGGCTCGCAAACAAGGAGCCCGAGGCGGATCGCGAGAAAATCGACGGACTGATCGGTCACCTCGACAGCCTGCAATGCGACACCTTCGTGCTGATCAGTACGGTGGACGTGTTCAAGCAGCCGCTGGGGGTCGACGAGGAAAGCGCCATCGACGAGGAGGGGCTGCATGCCTATGGCCTCAATCGCCGGCGGCTGGAGAAGTTCGTCGAGGATCGCTTCGCGCGCCACCTGATCGTGCGGCTGCCTGGACTGGTCGGCCCGGGAATGCGCAAGAACGTGATCTTCGACTTTCTCAACGAGAACAACCTCGAGGCCATCGATAGCCGGGGCGTGTTCCAGTTCTACCCCATGGTCAACCTCTGGTACGACATCCAGACCGCGCTTGCGGCGGACCTTCGCTGCGTCCATCTCACCGCTGCACCGGTCAGTGTCGCGGAAGTGGCGGCCCAGGGCTTCGGCAGGAGCTGGGACCATACCCTCGCCACCCCCCCGGCCACCTATGACATGCGCACCCGGCATGCCGCCGCCTTTGGCGCAGAACGCCTCTATCAGTACAGCAAGCGCGAGACCATCCAGGCAATACGTGCCTATGCGCAGAGCGAGCCGCCCAAGGGCCAGAACGAGGGCAAGGCATGAGGCTGGCCATTTCCAACATCGCCTGGGACGTTGCCGAGGACGAAGCCGTCGCCAATCTGCTGCAGCGCTTCGACGTGGATGCCATCGACGTGGCACCGGGCAAGTACTTTCCGGACCTGCATCAGGCCAGAGAGGTCGACATGAAAGCCGTCAGGACCTGGTGGTCCGACCGCGGCATCGAGCTGACCGGCATGCAGTCGCTGCTGTTCGGCACCCAGGGACTGAACCTGTTCGACTCGCCACAGGTACAGCATGCCATGCTCGAACACCTTGGCGCGGTGTGCCGTGTCGGCGCTGGCCTTGGCGCGACCCGGCTGGTCTTTGGCTCGCCGAAGAACCGGGACCGGCAGGGTCTGGATGATGAACAGACGCTGGAGATGGCCACGGCCTTCTTCACCCAGGTTGGTGACATCGCACTGACCGAAGGCGTGCAGATCTGCCTGGAGCCGAATCCGACCTGCTACGGGGCCAACTTCATGGTCGACAGCAGCGAAACCGAGCGGGTGGTTCGCGCGATCAACCACCCGGCGATAGCCATGCAGTTCGATACCGGTGCCCTGACCATCAATGATGAGCAGCCCGACGCCGTGCTTGAACGGGCGGCCGGCCTCATAGGCCATGTCCATGCCAGCGAGCCCAACCTGGTTCCGCTGGGAGACGGCGGCACCGACCATGCGCGCATGGCAGCGGCCCTGGCCCGGCACCTGTCCGGAAAGCTGGTCAGCATCGAGATGGTCGCCACCCGCGACGAACCGCACCTGGCGGCCATCGAGCGCGCCCTTGCAGTGGCTGACCGCTGCTATCGGAACGCCCTATGAAGTGGCTCATTCTGCTTCTCGGAATTGCTGCCAACGCCTCTGCCAGTGTTCTGGTGAAAATCGCCATGACGCCGCCGCGCCGCTTCCCCACCCTGACCGAGCCGATGGCAGCGCTGTCCAACTGGCCCTTCTGGCTCGGACTGGGCCTCTACGGCGCAGCGTTTCTGCTCTATGCCGCTGCGCTGGCACGCCTGCCCTTGAACGTCGCCCACCCGGTTCTTACCTCCGGCGCGGTCGCGACAGTGGCGCTGCTCTCGGCGGTGATCTTTCGCGAGCCCTTTCACTGGACCACCATTACCGGCCTGGTTCTCGTCATGGCCGGGGTCGCCCTGATCACTCTTCGAATAGCCTGAAAAATACCAGGACGGTGCACAAGATGAATTCCACGGCTCATGCCGATTGGCAGGTCCCTAGCTACAAGACCGAACTCTGGCTGGAGCGCAGCCAACCCTGGTGCGTGGTGATTCCGGTTATCAACGAGGGAAACCGGATTCGCAACCTGCTCGAGCGCATGGCAGCACTGAATGTCGACAGCCAGGCGGACATCATCATCATCGACGGGGGCAGCACCGACGGCTCGCTCGAACTCGACGCCCTGAAAGCGAAAGGCGTTCGGGCGCTGCTGGTAAAGACCGGCCCGGGCAAGCTGAGCGCGCAGTTGCGCTGCGCTTACGCCTTTGCCCTGGAGCAGGGTTACGAAGGCATCGTCACCATCGATGGCAATGACAAGGACGATCCGGAGGCGATACCGCGCTTCATCGATGCGCTCAAGGAGGGGGTCGACTTCGTTCAGGCCTCGCGGTTCGTACCCGGCGGTACGGCGGAGAACACGCCCAAATCCCGCGATTTCGCCATTCGCTTCGTCCATGCTCCGGCTCTGAGTTTTTCTTCGGGCTTTCGCTGGACCGACACGACCCAGGGCTTTCGCGCCTATTCCAGCCGCATGCTGCTCGACCCGAGGGTCGCGCCCTTCCGGGATGTGTTCGATTCCTATGAACTGCTGGCCTACCTTTCCCATCGCGTACCCCGGCTTGGATACCACTGTGTCGAATTGCCGACCATCCGCCGCTACCCCAAGGGAGAGGTCCCGACCAAGATCAGCAGCTTCCGGGGAAACCTGGCGGTACTGAGCGTACTGGTGAAAGCGTGCAGCGGCGCCTATGACCCCAAGGATCCGACACCCCGTACACACCCATCCTGACATGCGGTCCAGGGACAACCAGCCCGGTGCGTCGCCCCTGCTCGGCCTGGCGGGATGGCCGCTGTTTGCCATCTTTGCCGTACTGGTGCTGCGCTATCAGTACGAGCTGCTGGATTACATCGAATGGGCCGACGAGTCTGAAACGGTCCTCACCGCCAAGCTGATCGCCCGCGGTGCCACGCTGTATTTCGACCTGTTCAATCATCACGGGCCGCTGACCTTTCTGCCCGGCCTGCTGGTCGAGCAGGTAGGCAACTTCAGCGTGGCCGCCCATCGCATTCCCATCATGCTCGGCCAGTGGCTGGCGCTCCTGGCGCTGTACTTCTCGCCACTGATGAAGGACTCGCCGGTCGCCAGGATCTACACGGCAGTGGTCGCCTCGGCGCTGGTGCTTTACTGGCCCGAGCTGTTCGGCCACATGTACAAATACCAGACGATTGCCGGCCTCATGCTGGTGGTCATTTTGGCCCAGTACAGCCTCCCTTCGATCAGCAGGCCCGACCTGGTCACCCCTGGGCGGATCATGCTTGCAAATCTGCTGATCGGCGCCCTGCCCTTTCTGGCCATGACCTATCTGCCGATCGCGATCCTGCTGTTCGCTGCAGGGCTCCGCCGTGATTACTGGGTGCTGGCGACTCTGTGCCTGCTTGCCGGGTTGGCCCTCAACCTACTCTTTCTCGGCCTGATCGGATCCTATGCGGGGTATCTTGCCTTTCACTTTCACCTGAACATCGCTGTGCTGCCCGCGTACATCGGAGGCGGCAACCTGTGGCATATGGTCGATTCCATCTACCGCAGCTGGTCACTGGATTTGTGGCGCTTCATGATTTTTCTGGTCAATACGCTGGCGCTGGCGAGGCTGGCCGGGCGGGAAGGCGCGATCCCCTGGCGCACGCTGTCGATCGGGGTGGCGCTGGCCAGCCTGCTGTTGCGCGCCGGCGACCTTCCCTTCCACGATATGCCGTACTACTACGCCTCGCTGGCGCTCCCCCTGCTGTTGCTCCGCCGGGAGTCCGGGCTGAGGCATGGCTCGGCCGTGGTGTTGGGCATCTTCCTGATCGTTTGCCTTATCAAGCTTTCACTGCTGGTGCCGGATGATCGCGCGCGCCTCGATGCGCGCAAGATTCCGAAGGCCACCGAATATTCCGAATTGGCTCGCGCGCTGACAGGTCGGGAGGATCGAATCATTGCCTATACCTTCAACGCGATCGACTACCTGCTTGCCGATCGACTGCCGGCCTCGGGCAACTTCTTCTATTTTCCCTGGCAGAAGACCTATAACGAAAACCCGGTACTAGGCATACACATCGATACCTGTGCGGAGATCAATCGCAACCGGCCCAAGGTGATCCTCGCCGACAAGAGCCATGTGCTCGGACGCTTCCCCTGGGAAAGCTATGCCGGTTGCGTCCAGACCATTCTCGATGAGCAATACACGCAGATTCTGCATAAACCTTTCTACGTACGCAGTGACCTGCCGCTGCACGAGTTCGGCCTGGCTGCCAGTGGCGAAAGCTACACACTCGAGCACAGCGCGCCGGTGACCCCGGATGACCGCTATGCCTTGAGGTTGACCGACGCGCACCAAGGGGAAATCAGGCGCCTCGGTATCGCGCTGCGGGGCGATCCCGAGGCTGCTGCCCTTGAACTGACCAGCCCCGGCGACAGCGTCCGGACTGTGCGCCTCGCCGCCCCAAGACAGGGCGAGGGACTCTATTGGTGGCCAGAGCTTCCCTCGCTGCCTGCCGCGCTCGAAGCGGTGGTCCGACCACAAGGAGGCGATGCCACCCTGCTCGAGAGCGAGGACGCCCAGGGCAACCGCCTGACCTGCCTGGTTTACGAATACCGCGATGGGCGCAAACGCTTCACTCCGGGCTGCCCGCTGCACTGAGGCGCAAAAAAACCTCGCCGAAGCGAGGTTCATGACCATCGGGCCGATCAGGCTTCGGCGCTACCGGCGGCGGCCTTGACCATCCCCGGCAGTTCGCCTTTCTCATGCAGCTCGCTGATGATATCGCTGCCGCCAACCAGTTCGCCGTTGAGCCACAGCTGCGGGAAGGTAGGCCAGTTGGCGTACTTCGGCAGCGTCGTACGGATGTCCGGGTTCTGCAGGATGTCCACGTAGGCGAACTTCTCGCCGCAGCTCATCAGCGCCTGTACGGCACGGGCGGAAAACCCGCACTGCGGCGCATTGGGCGAGCCCTTCATGTACAGCAGGACAGGGTTGTTCTCGATCTGCTCTTTGATGGTTTCGATGATATCCATGGGCTACCTCGGCTGAAAACGGTTGAGCGCCAGTGTACCGGAAAGCCCGCCTGAAAGCCGAGCCCCGGCTGGCCCCGAGCGTCCCGGCAGACGACCCGACAGTCGTTAGGGCCATTTGCGTCAGGGGGGCCTTCTCGATAAGATCCCGCCTTTCCCCGCTTCGTCGCTTTGCTGGGCGGCCCTTGTCGCCGGCACGCCCGTTCCCAGGAACGTACGGGCCGCGACGGGTGGCAACAAAGGTGATGACTCATGAGCGCAAGACACTTTCTCTCCTTGATGGACTGCACACCCGGGGAGCTCAACGCGCTGATCCGTCGCGGCATCGAGTTGAAGGAACTGCGCGAGCGCGGCGTCCTGTTCGAACCGCTCAAGGGGCGCGTTCTCGGCATGATTTTCGAGAAGGCGTCGACCCGTACCCGGCTGTCATTCGAGGCCGGCATGATCCAGCTCGGCGGACAGGCCATCTTCCTGTCTCCGCGGGACACCCAGCTTGGCCGCGGTGAACCGACCAGCGACACCGCCATCGTCATGTCGCGCATGCTCGATGCGGTGATGATCCGCACCTTCTCCCACAGTATGCTCACCGAGTTCGCCGCCAATTCGCGCGTTCCGGTGATCAACGGCCTTTCCGATGACCTGCACCCCTGCCAGGTACTGGCCGACATGCAAACCTTCCAGGAGCACCGCGGCAGCATCGCCGGCAAGACGGTGAGCTGGATCGGCGACGGCAACAACATGTGCAATACCTATATCGAAGCGGCCATCCAGTTCGACTTCAAGCTGAAGATCGCCTGCCCCGCAGGCTACGGCCCCGATGCGGAGCTGCTTGCCCTGGCCGGCGATCGCGTCAGCCTGAGCACCGACCCACGCGAGGCGGTTGCAGGCGCACACCTGGTCAGCACCGATGTCTGGGCCTCGATGGGCCAGGAAGAGGACGCCGAGAACCGCCTGGCGCGCTTCAGGCCTTATCAGGTCACGCCCACGCTGCTCGACCTTGCCGCACCGGACGTGCTGTTCATGCACTGCCTGCCGGCACACAGGGGTGAGGAAATCAGCGAAGACCTGCTGGACGATGCCCGCTCGGTGGCCTGGGACCAGGCTGAAAACCGGCTGCATGTGCAGAAGGCCCTGCTCGAATTCCTGGTCGAGCCCGCCTTCCGCGCATGAGTACCGAACGGCTGCTGAGCCTGCGCGATCTGTCCTGCGGTTATGACGGCCAGCGCATCGTCGAGTCGCTGAACCTGCACCTCAACCGGGGCGACATCGGTTGTCTGCTCGGGCCCTCAGGGTGTGGCAAGACCACTACACTGCGGGCCATCGCCGGGTTCGAGCCGGTCCATGCCGGCGAGATACAGCTCGGCGATGCAGTGCTGTCACGCCCAGGCTTCACGCTTTCCCCCGAGCGTCGGCGGGTCGGCATGGTGTTTCAGGATTACGCTCTGTTTCCGCACCTGAGCGTAGAGCAGAACGTGGCTTTTGGTATCGGCAAGCATCCGCAGGCGTCCCGAATCGTTGGTGAGATGCTCGAGCTGGTCAATCTGGGCAACCTCGGCAAACGCTACCCACATGAATTGTCCGGCGGCCAGCAACAGCGGGTGGCACTGGCGCGGGCGTTGGCACCGGAGCCGGAGCTGCTGCTGCTTGATGAGCCCTTTTCCAATCTGGATGGCGACCTGCGCCGTCGCCTGAGCCACGAAGTGCGCAGCATCCTCAAGAGCCGCGGCACCAGCGCCATTCTGGTGACCCATGACCAGGAAGAGGCCTTCGCCGTGAGCGACCAGATCGGTGTCTTCCGTGAGGGTCGGCTGGAACAGTGGGACAGTCCCTTCAACCTCTATCACGAGCCGCTGACTCCCTTCGTGGCCAGCTTCATCGGCCAGGGCTATTTCATCCGCGGCCAGTTGCTGGCACCCGAGACCGTGCAGACCGAACTTGGCGCCATCCGCGGCAACCGCGCCTACCTGCTACCGGCCGGCAGTGCCGTCGACGTCCTGCTGCGTCCTGACGACATCGTCCATGTGCCGGACAGCCCGCTCACGGCGCTCGTGGTAGGCAAGACCTTCCTCGGTGCGTCGACGCTCTACCGCCTGCAGCTGTCCACCGGGACGCGGCTCGAAGCCATCTTCACCAGTCATGCCGACTACGCAGAAGGCAGCTTCATCGGCATCCGCATCGCGGCCGACCATCTGGTGGTGTTTCCGGTCGAGGGAAGCGTGGCCGCACACGAAGCACTGGCCCGCGACAAGGGCGTGCGGCGCTATTCCGCCTGACCCGGCGCCTTCTGCCGCCTGGACCTGAAGAAATCGCTGAGCACCGCGCCGCAGGCATCGGCCAGTACCCCGCCCTCCACCAGGGCGCGATGATTGAGAAACCCCTGTTCGAAGAAGCGCCCCTGGCTGACCGCGACCCCGGCGCGTGGCTCGCTCGCGCCATAGACCACTCGCTGGATGCGTGAATGGACGATAAGCCCCGCACACATGCTGCAGGGCTCCAGGGTGACGTAGAGGGTGCTGCTGGGTAGCCGATAGTTGGACAGTGTCGCGGCAGCCGCGCGGATCGCCACCATCTCCGCATGCGCACTGGGGTCATGGCGACTGATCGGGCAATTGAAGCCAGCGCCGATCACTTCGCCCCCCATCACCAGCACTGCACCAACCGGCACCTCGCCCTGCGCGGCGCCCAATCGGGCCTGTTCCAGCGCCAGCGCCATGAAATCCTGGTCGCGGCTGCGGTCGATGATCAGCGGAATGGGCATGAGGAGCGGTGACTTTTCCGAGGAACGCTATTGTCGAGCGACGCGCCCGGGCTGGCAAGCGCTCCGCACGGTCCAATCAGACCACCCGGATGGCCCCCATCAATCCTGTTTCCATGTGATCGACCACATGACAGTGAAACATCCATACACCTGGGTTATCGGCAACCAGCGCCACGCGCGCGGTCTCGTTCTTGCCGAGCAGATAGGTGTCGGTGTACCAGGGTTCGATTCGGCGCCGGTTGGAGCCGATAACCTTGAAGGTCATGCCGTGGATGTGGATCGGGTGCTGGTACTGACTGAGGTTACGCATTTCGAAGATGTAGCTTCGCCCGTGCTGCAGGGTGACCAGCGGCTGCTCGGCGCAGCGCGGATCATCATTGGCCCAGGCCTGCCCGTTGATCTGCCAGAAGCTCGGCATGGCACCCGCCTCCTGATTGACCGATACCGCTCCGACCCACTCGAAGTTGAAGCGGACCAGTTCGGCGCGCTCCAGATCCGGCTCGGCAATGGGGTTGGCCGGCAAGGCGGCGGGCCATTGGTCAGTGCCAGAATCGGCATCGACCGCCCGTAGCGTGGCGAGGCGCAGCGGCCCGTTGAGCACCGCCAGTTCCTGCCCTGCCGGGGGCACCCGCAAACCCAGTTCGATACGCATGCCAGGCCCCAGCCAGTAATCAGCACCCATCGCCACCGGCTGCACGGGATTGCCATCCAGCGCATAGATTCGCGCTTCGGCGCCAGGCAGCCGCAGACGATAGGTAACGGTGTTGTCCAGGTTGATGATGCGCAACCTTACGATCCTGCCAGCGGGCAGTTCGAGCCTGGGCTGGTGGCTGCCATTGACCGTGGACAGACGCCCCGGCGTACCGCCGCGAGCGGCTTCACGGGCCACGCTGAAATGGGTGAAGGCGCCCGCCTCGTCGACGTGCCAGGATTTGAGGTTGAGCAGGGCTTCGTGGGCAAAGCCCGAAGGCTCGCGCTCCTCGACGATCAGCGGACCGACCAGCCCGCGACCAAGCTGCTCGCCGCTGGCGGTGTGCGGGTGGTACCAGAAGCTGCCGGCATCCGGCACCTGGAAGTGATAGTCGAATGACTCACCCGGCAATACCGGCAGCTGCGAGACGTAGGGCACACCGTCCATTTCCAGAGGCAGGCGTATGCCGTGCCAGTGAATGGTCGAAGGCTCCGGCAGGTGATTGATGAAGCGAACCCGCAACCAGTCTCCCTGGCGTGCCCGCAGCTCGGTGCCCGGAGCCCGACCACCATAGGCCCAGGCGGGCGTGCGATGCCCTTTCACCAACTCCAGCTCCTGGGGCGCAGCAATGAGTTCATACTCATGGGTGCGCCGCGCGGCGGAGCGGCCCAGCAGATGACGCGCACCCCCTACGCCCAGCCCGGCCATACCCAGTCCCGCCAGGCCCGCCAGCATATGTCTGCGGGTAATCGACATCTCGGTGTTCCTCCAGTCGGTGGCGTGGGTTCAGGGCCTTCTCTGGCGGAAGGCGCCTGTGGCACAGGTATGGGCACAAGCAGGCCGCGTCATTCTAAATGAGAATTACTCTCCTCGCCCAGCTATCGCTCAGGGCAGCGGCTGGATCTCCGACACATCGAAATGCACCGCCAGCACTCCAACCAGGCTGGACAGGCCAAGGTTGTCGAACGTCTCGCTGGTCGCCGGATATTCCAGATGCAATCCGTAGCGCCCCGGCGCTTGCCCGAGGACATGCAGCCAGGCGCGCACCCCTTGTTCGGCGCGATGCTGAAGGAACACGGCACAGGGATCGCGCGATGCTTCGAGATCCAGCGTGAAGGCATCAGGACCAAGTTGCTCCGCCAGAAGCAGCAGTACGTGGCGGATATCCTGGTGCTTGTCGAGCGCCCAGATGTTCAATGGCTGTCTCCTCTTGTCAGGCCTGTTACAAAAACGACAAACCAAGGCGGACAAATGTCGGGGCCCCGGCGCTGCATGGCTTGTCAGGTGCTGAAAACAGGCGCTGTAGCCCGGTAAAACAGCGGGCCTGCTTCTTGCTATGCCCTCGTGGCGCCGAAATTCCTTGAGGTCGTCACCTTAGCTTTGCAAATACGAAACCAGTCAGCCGTTGACGATAGCCATGACGAGGCCGGGAGCATGAACGAGCAAGTGCAATGCGTGGCAGAGATCGCAGCAGAGCCCAACGACCTGTTGGTGGCCTTCGCCTCATCGGACGGGGACATGGTCGATGAGCACTTCGGGTCAGCGGCGGCGTTCTACGTCCACCGAGTTCGCGCAGCGGGCAGCGAAGCGGTCGCAAGCCAGCGTTTCGGGCAGGAAAAGCGCGACGGCAACGAGGACAAGCTCAAGCCGAAGCTCGCCTGGCTGGTGGGTTGCGACATCGTCTATTGCGGCTCGATCGGCGGCTCGGCTTCCCGCCAGCTGATCGCCCTGGACATCTCCCCCGTGCAGGTCGCCGAGGGCCCGGATGTGGCCGACCTGGTAGAGGAGCTGCAAAGCCAACTCGCCGGCACGCCCGAGCGCTGGTTGGAAAACATCCTCAAGCGCAAGGCCAAGCGCGGCAGTGGCGGATTCACCGTGGACGCAGAGGAGGAATGGGCCGAATAACGTGGCGCCCTGACAGAGATGGAAGTCCTGAACCTGATTACCCGACTCGAGAACAAGCTCAAGGCCTACCTGTGCCTGCGTAGCGATGCCACCCATGCCGAGACCTGGCGACTGGATGTCCAGCTTTTCTACGAAGAAGAGCCAGCCGGCCGAACCACCTTCACCCTGCACGGGTACAGCCAGGACGAGGCCGAGACGATCGCCCGCGGGATCAAGCACAACGAATACCTGATGCATGAGATCGATCAGGTTCTCTGGGGCGAAAGCGACTGACCTGAAACACGAAAGCCCCCGCCAGGGGGCTTCGCTGCAGATACAGGATCAGGCGCCGCCGGGCTCCCCGGTGAACTCCACCAACAGATCCTCGTCAGTGACGATGGTCTGGCACGCCAGACGATAGGTCGGCGGGATATCACGCACGGCGGCCCGCTCCTCCTCGGACTTGGGCAGTTTGCCCACGGACTTCAGAACGTTGCGCTCCTTGTCGGTCAGCATCATGCCCTTGATCCGCTCGCCATCAAGATGGGTGATCTTCACCAGGCAAGACCCGCACTCGCCATCCTGGCACTCGAAGGGGATCTTGATCCCGTTTTCCTTGGCCACACCGAGCAGGGTGGAGCGCTTGCCGGCGACAGCCTGGACCTTCTTGTTGTGCGCCATCAGCGGCGACGAAAAATAAACAGTAGCCATAGCGACGTTCTCCATGTTCATCAGGCCATGCAGTCACCTTGCTGCCTGGCATAGCCACTGAACACCATGCCGGCCACTTTAGCCATACATTTATTGTGGTTATAGCCTAAGGTATGAACCCTCCGACGCCAAAGCCCGAACCAGGCCCTGAAAGCAAAAAGCCCTGGCATAAGCTAGGGCTTTTCAGGTCAACGTGGGATCACTCCCACTCGATGGTCGCCGGCGGCTTGCTCGACACGTCGTAGGTGACGCGCGAGATGCCTTCGATCTCGTTGATGATGCGGTTGGAGACTTTCTCCAGCAGCTCATAAGGCAGGTGCGCCCAGCGCGCGGTCATGAAGTCGATGGTTTCCACCGCACGCAGCGCGACGACCCAGGCGTAACGGCGACCGTCGCCGACCACACCCACGGATTTGACCGGCTGGAACACCACGAAAGCCTGGCTGACCTTGTGGTACCAGTCGGCCTTGCGCAGTTCGCTGATGAAGATGTCGTCGGCCCGGCGCAGCAGGTCGGCGTACTCCTTCTTGACCTCGCCAAGGATTCGCACGCCCAGGCCCGGACCCGGGAAGGGGTGGCGGTAGACCATGTCGTAAGGCAGGCCCAGCTCCAGGCCGATCTTGCGCACTTCATCCTTGAACAGCTCGCGCAGCGGCTCGACCAGCTTGAGGTTCATCTCCTCCGGCAGTCCTCCCACGTTGTGGTGGGACTTGATCACGTGGGCCTTGCCGTTTTTGGTGCCGGCCGACTCGATCACGTCCGGGTAGATGGTGCCCTGGGCCAGGAACCTGATGTTGGTCAGCCGGCTGGCCTGTGCATCGAACACGTCGATGAAGGTGCGGCCGATGATCTTGCGCTTCTTCTCCGGGTCCGCCTCGCCTTCCAGATTGCCGAGGAACTGAGCCTCGGCGTCGGCGCGGATCACCTTGACGCCCATGTTCTCGGCGAACATGGCCATCACCTGGTCGCCTTCGTGCAGACGCAGCAGGCCATTGTCGACGAACACGCAAGTCAGTTGGTCGCCGATGGCCTTGTGCAGCAGCGCTGCCACCACCGAGGAATCCACCCCGCCGGAGAGGCCGAGCAGCACGTTGTCGCTTCCCACCTGGGCACGGACCTGCTCGACCAGATCCTCGACGATGTTGGAGGGCGTCCACAGCGCCTCGCAGCCACAGATCTCCAGCAGGAAACGCGACAGGATGCGACCGCCCTGGCGGGTGTGGGTCACTTCCGGGTGGAACTGCACGCCGTAGTAATGCCGGCCCTCGTCGCCCATTGCCGCGATCGGGCAACTCGGGGTGCTGGCGATGATGTGGAAGCCTTCCGGCAGCTGGGTGACCTTGTCACCGTGGCTCATCCAGACGTCGAGGCCGAACACGCCATCGTCGTCCATGTGGTCTTCGATGCCGTCGAACAGGCGCGACTTGCCCACCAGATCGACACGGGCATAACCGAACTCACGGACGCTTGAGCCTTCCACGCGGCCGCCCAGTTGCTCGGACATGGTCTGCATGCCGTAGCAGATCCCCAGCAGCGGCACGCCAAGCTCGAACACCGCCTGCGGCGCCCTCGGACTGCCCTCGGCATGCACCGATTCAGGCCCGCCGGCGAGGATGATGCCGCGCGGCGCGAAGGCGCGAATGTCCTCGTCGCTCATGTCGAACGGGTGCAGCTCGCAATAGACGCCGAGCTCACGCACACGCCGGGCGATCAGTTGAGTGTACTGGGAACCGAAATCCAGGATGAGGATGCGGTGGGCGTGGATGTCATGGGTGGCCATGTGCGGGCTCTCGATGAAGAAGTTGAGCCGCAAGCTTCAAGTTGCAAGCCGCAAACAGAAGCGGCCCATACTTGTAGCTTGAGGCTTGAGGCTTGAGGCTTGAGGCTAGTTGGCTGAGCAAGGCTCAGCCAACGCGGTAATTCGGCGCTTCTTTCGTGATCTGCACATCATGCACGTGCGATTCGGCCATGCCGGCACCAGTGATGCGGACGAATTCCGGCCTGGTGCGCATCTCGTCGATGGTGGCGCAGCCGGTGTAGCCCATGGAAGAACGCAGGCCGCCCATCAGTTGGTGGACAATCGCAGACAGGGCGCCCTTGTAGGGGACGCGGCCTTCGATGCCTTCCGGAACCAGTTTCTCGGCACCGGCTGAGGAGTCCTGGAAGTAGCGGTCGGACGAGCCCTGGCTCTGCGCCATGGCGCCGAGCGAGCCCATGCCACGGTAGGCCTTGTAGGAGCGTCCCTGGAACAGCTCCACTTCGCCCGGGGCCTCTTCGGTGCCGGCGAACATGGAGCCCATCATCACCGCGTTGGCGCCCGCGACGATGGCCTTGGACAGGTCACCGGAGAAACGGATGCCGCCGTCGGCGATCATCGGAACGCCGGTCTTGGCCAGGGCCGCGGAAACGTTGGCGATGGCGCTGATCTGCGGTACACCGACCCCGGCGACGATCCGGGTGGTGCAGATCGAGCCCGGACCGATGCCCACCTTGACCGCGTCGGCGCCAGCCTCGACCAGCGCCAGGGCCGCCTCGGCGGTGGCGATGTTGCCGCCGATCACCTGGACGTCCGGGAAGTTCTCCTTGGTCCAGCGCACCCGGTCGATCACGCCCTTGGAATGGCCGTGGGCAGTGTCGACCACCACCACATCGACGCCGGCGGCCACCAATGCGGAAATCCGCTCGGGGGTGTCGGCGCCGGTGCCCACTGCCGCACCGACGCGCAGGCGGCCCTGCTCGTCCTTCGACGCCAGCGGGTAGCTCTTGGCCTTTTCGATGTCGCGGAAGGTCACCAGTCCACGCAGCTGGAAGTCACGGTCGACCACCAGCATCTTTTCGATGCGGTGCTCGTACAGGCGCGCCTTGATCTCTTCGAGGCCGGTGCCCTCCTCGACGGTGATCAGCTTGTCCTTGGGAGTCATGATCGCCGCCACGGTGTCACCCGCATCCGGATTCACCCGCAGGTCGCGGCCGGTCACGATGCCCACCAGTTCGCCCTTGTCCACCACCGGGAAGCCGGAAAAGCCGTATTCGCGAGCCTTGACCAGCAATTCGAAGATCTTGGTATCGGAGCTGACGGTGGCCGGGTCGCGGACGATGGCGGTCTCATGACGCTTGACCTTGCGCACCTCGGCAGCCTGTTGCTCGACGGTCATGTTCTTGTGGATGATGCCGATGCCGCCTTCCTGGGCCATGGCAATGGCCAGACGCGATTCGGTGACGGTATCCATCGCGGCGGAAACCAGCGGAATATTCAGCTCGATCCCCCGGGTCAGGCGGGTCTTGAGGCTGACATCCTTGGGCAGAACCTCGGAATAACCTGGGATCAGGAGAACATCGTCGAACGTCAGAGCTTCTTGGCTGATACGCAGCATGGCGGGGGCTCCCCAGGCGGGAAAAAGGAAGCGCGGCATTATAGCGATCCGCGGGAACCGGCTCAATGCGCGCACGCCACTGTTATTGCAGCCGGTATCTGCTTAACCGGAGAGCATGGCATTGGTTCCATTCACCGGACGGGCTGTGGTTCCGCCTCGCCAGGCCGTATCATGTCGAAATGCTAAAAGACCCCTTCGAACGCCTAGCCTTGGATCGCGAAATCCTTACCGTCAGTCAGCTCAATGGCCGCGCACGCATGCTCCTCGAGGATGTGTTCGCTCAGATCTGGGTCGAAGGGGAGATTTCCAACCTGGCCCGCCCTGCTTCGGGGCATGTCTATTTCACCCTTAAGGACAGCAGTGCCCAGGTGCGCTGCGCGCTGTTCCGGCAGAGTGCCCAGCGGGTACGGCAGGCCCTGCGGGACGGGCTTGCGGTGAAGGTGCGCGGCAAGGTCTCGCTGTTCGAGGGCCGCGGCGACTACCAGTTGATCCTCGACAGCGTCGAGCCCGCCGGCGATGGTGCCCTGCGCCTGGCCTTCGAGGCACTGAAGGAACGCCTCGGCGCCGAGGGCCTGTTCGCCGCCGAGGGCAAACGCGCCCTGCCCGCCCATCCCCGGCGTATCGGTATCGTCAGCTCACCCACTGGCGCGGTTATCCGCGACATCGTCAGCGTGTTTGGCCGACGCGCACCACAAGTCGAGCTGACCCTCGTGCCCACGGCCGTGCAGGGGCGTGACGCCACCGCGCAGATCGTCCGAGCCCTGCAACTGGCCGACGTCCAGGGGTTCGACGCGCTGATTCTGGCCCGCGGCGGCGGCTCGCTCGAGGACCTCTGGTGCTTCAACGAGGAGGCCGTGGCCCGGGCCGTGGCCGGCTGCCAGACGCCCATCGTCTGCGCAGTGGGCCACGAGACGGACGTCTCCATCGCCGACTTTGTCGCTGACGTGCGGGCACCGACCCCCTCCGCCGCCGCCGAGCTCCTGGCACCCCATAGCGGCGATCTCGAACTGCGCCTGGAGGTCCTGCGCCGGCGCCTGCTTCATTGTGCGCGAGAGCGATTGAAGCGCGAACAGCTGCGGCTGGACGGCCTCACCCGGCGCCTGCGTCATCCGGGCGAGCGCCTGCAACAGCAGGCCCAGCGGGTGGACGACCTGGAACAGCGGCTGCTGCGTGCGGTCGACCGGCGCCTGTGCGCCGGCCAGGAGCGCCTGGCTCGACTCGATACCCGGCTGGCAGCCCAGCACCCCGGTCGCGCGCTGAAACTGCTGGGGCAACGCGTGGAACATCTGCAGGCGCGCTTGCCACGGGCGATGCGGGCACAGCTGGACGTACGCCAGCAGCGGCTACAAGGCCTCGCCCAGACCCTGCAGGTGGTCAGCCCACTGGCAACCCTCGGCCGCGGCTACAGCATCCTGCTGGATGACCGGGGCCAGGCGATCCGCAGTCCCGGGCAGGTCCGTCCCGGACAGCACCTCAGGGCGCTGCTCGGCGAAGGCGAACTGGCACTGCGGGTCGAAGCCCCCGAGCGAGAGCCCGCTACCCTTCCGCTTCTTTAGGCCTGTGCAAGGACTGCCATGAGCGAACACTACGCAACGACCCTGGAATGGCTGCACAGCTATCCCGGCCTGCATACCCTCCTCAGCGCCACCCTGCTGGTGCTGGTCGCCTGGACCGGCAACTGGCTGGTCAAGCGGGTGCTGGTGCAGGGGCTCTATCGCTTGCTGCGGGCCACGTCGCTGGGCCAGGACAAGGCCCTGGGCGACTCGCACATCATCAGGCGCCTGGCCAATATCGTTCCGGCCTTGATCCTTTCGGCCGGCGTAGGGCTGGTGCCTGGTCTGCCGGATGCCGCAGTGACCGTGGTGCGCAATGTCTGCAGCGCCTTCGTGGTGCTGACCATCGCGCTCGCCATCGGCGGCCTGCTGTCTCTACTCAATGCGCTCTATCAACGCCGCCCCGACGCCCATATGAAGCCGATCAAGGGCTATGTCCAGGTGGCCCAGATCATCGTCTACGCCGTCGCCACGGTATTGGTGATCGCCACCCTGATCGACCGCTCGCCCCTGATTCTGCTTTCCGGGCTCGGCGCCATGGCCGCGGTGCTGTTGCTGATTTTCCAGGACACCCTGCTGTCGCTGGTGGCCAGCGTACAGATCGCTTCCAACGACATCCTGCGGGTCGGCGACTGGGTGGAGATGCCACAACTGAACGCCGACGGCGATGTGATCGATATCGCCCTGCACACGGTGAAGGTGCAGAACTGGGACAAGACCATCACGACCATCCCCACCAAGCGCTTCATCACCGACCCGTTCAAGAACTGGCGCGGCATGCGGGAATCCGGCGGCCGACGGATCAAGCGCAGTCTGCTGCTGGATCAGCAGAGCGTTCACTTTCTTACCCAGGAGGAATGCCAGCGACTGCACCGTTTCAGCCTGCTGCAGGGATACCTGGATGAAAAGCAGAGGGAAGTGGACGATTGGAACCGCAACCTGAAAGAGCAGGGCCTGGAGCCGGTGAACACCCGTCGCATCACCAACCTGGGCTCGTTCCGTGCCTATGTGGAGCGCTATCTGCGCAGCCATCCACGGGTCCATCAGGGAATGATCCTCATAGTCCGCCAGCTGACGCCGACCGCCAACGGCCTGCCGCTCGAGATCTACTGTTTTACCAACACCATCGCCTGGGTTCAGTACGAGGGTATCCAGTCGGACATCTTCGACCATCTGCTGGCGATCCTGCCGGAATTCGGCCTGCAGGCTTTTCAACATCCCTCGGGCCAGGATCTGCGCCAGGTCCGGCTTGGCGCCCCGAGCTGATTTCAGCCGCCCCGGCTGTTAGCTTTACGACAAGGAATGGCGGGTGCGATCAGCCGTCGAGGTGGTAGGAACCGACGTCGATCATGGCTTCGAGGATCGAGCGCAAGCGGACCGGCGTGATCACGCAACCGGCCGCCTCACCGCGAGGCATGATCTCGATCAGCGCACCAGGGCTGACCTGTTCGGCGAGCATGATCTCGAGGTAATGGTCCAGCGACACCGATGAGGGCACGCAGTCCTGCCACTGCTCGAGCGCAGCCTCACTGGCAAAGCGTCTGTAGGGCCAGACCGGCAGATAGATAGTGCCTCCCAGCGAACGCTCGAAGGGCCGCATCGGGTTTTTCAGGAACCAGACTTCATCGGTCTCGAAAACCCGGGTCAGGAAGTAATCGAGCCGCTCCCCGTCGCTCATTCTCGGTACGGCGGCATACTCGCTTTCGGTGGGGGTATAACGCATGCATCTCTCCTCTTGTGCCCCGATGAGGGCCTCGGTACCGGCTGAACGATTTCGCCAGAACTGAAATATTGCAAGAAGTGCTCCAGCCGCCTGATCGATAAGCCGGGCCGTTACCAGATCGGATGGCGACCTGGTTACCTCTGGTAATCTGCTCTGGCCAGGCGCTGGCCGCACGCGCTGTACCGCGCTACCTTGGTCGCCTGCGCCTGCCACACGCCCGAGGAGCGTCCATGCCGATCCTGTTGCTGATGTTGTCATTCATACTTGCCGTGCCGGCACAGGCCGAAGGCTTCCTCTCCCGCCTGCTGAACAAGCCAGTGCCGGGCGGCGTGGCAGTGGTAGCCCTGGGTAATGGCCCCGAAGCCCCAAGGGTTCGCTATCAGGACAGGCCGGTGCTGGTGGTGCGAGAGGACGGCCAGCGCTGGATAGCGGTTGTCGGCGTTCCATTGAATACGCCGGCCGGCACCCAGCGACTCGAGGTGGAGGGTCGACCCGTCGCTTTCGAAGTGCAGCCTCGGGAGTATCAGGCCCAGCACATCACGCTGAAGAACCAGCGTCAGGTGACCCCCAACCCGGACGACCTGAAACGCATCAGACGCGAACTGGCCGAGCAGACCCAGGCCTATCGACGCTTCAGCCCGACCCAGCCCAGCAACCTCTACTTTGACCGGCCGGTGGATGGCCGGCTGTCCAGCCCCTTCGGTCTGCGCCGCTTCTTCAATGGCGAAGAGCGCAACCCGCACTCCGGCCTGGACTTCGCGGTGTCCACCGGCACCCCCATCAAGGCACCGGCCGCGGGTGAGGTCACCCTGGTGGGTGATTACTTCTTCAATGGCAAGACCGTGTTCGTCGACCATGGCCAGGGCCTGATCAGCATGTTTTGTCACCTGTCGGCGTTCGACGTGAAAGTCGGCGACCGGGTCGAGCGCGGCGGCGTGGTCGGCAAGGTGGGTGCCACAGGCCGTGCCACCGGCCCACACCTGCATTGGAACGTCAGCCTCAACGATGTACGGGTCGATCCGGCGATCTTTATTGGAGCCTTCAGCCCCTGAACGCTATTGTTCTGTCGCCAATGGCCGATACGCTTGCACGACCGGCTCAGAAGCCCTTGCAACATCGACGTAGGAAGCGCACATGTCCAGTCCAGCCGCTGTGGCCGCAAACGATACCCTCTCCTTGCTGCTGTTCACCCTGAGAAGCGAGAAGCTGCTGGCGCTCAATTTGCTCAAGGTCAGCGAAATCATTCCCTGTCCGCCACTGACCCGCCTGCCTGAAGCGCACCCGCATGTGAAGGGCGTCGCCACGCTGCGCGGAGCGGCGCTGTCGGTGATCGACCTGAGCCGGGCGCTGGGCGAGCCCGCCCTCCAGAACCCCGACGGCGGCTGCCTGATCGTCACCGAGGTCAGCCGTTCGAAGCAGGGCCTGCAGGTCCAGGCGGTCAACCGCATCGTGCAGTGCCGCACTTCGGACATTCTTGCGCCGTCCTTTGGCACTCGAGGTCGTTCTTACGTCACCGGAACGGCTCAGGTGGATGGGCAACTGGTGCAGATTCTGGATATCGAAAAGATCATCCACGGCATCACCCCTGCGCCGATCGAGCCGGACGTGTCCGGGCTGGACATCGAGGAGGTGCAGCTGCTGTCGGAAACCCGCGCCCTGGTGGTGGACGACAGCCAGGTCGCCCTGCACCAGTCGGCAAACACCCTGAAGCAGCTGGGCGTGGCCTATCACGCCGTACGGGGCGCGCGGGAAGCGATGGAGCGTCTGGAAGCGCTGCGGGGAACTCCCGATCAGATCAATGTGGTGGTCTCGGACATCGAGATGCCGGAAATGGACGGCTACGCCCTTGCCCGCACCTTGCGCAACGACCCCCGCTATTCGGGGCTCTACGTCCTGCTGCACACCTCGCTGGATAGCACCATGAACATGGAGAAAGCCAAGGCCGCCGGTGCCAATGACATCCTAACCAAGTTCTCGCCACCGGAACTGGCCAAGTGCCTTGTCAGGGCGGCGAAGGCAATACATGGTCGTTGAAGCTGCAAGCCTGAAGCACGACGCTACCTGGAATCGACTTCCATGATCCGTCCAGCGCCGGACAGCTTGCAGCTTGGCATCTGTGGCTAAAAACCCAGATCCATCCTCACCCAGCCGGTGCGCCCCGGCTCGTTGATCCGCTCGTCACCCGGAAAGCCGAAGCCTGCGTTGCCCGCCAGGTTCAGATGTTCGCTGTAGGTCTTGTCGAGCAGGTTGTCCACACCGGCACTGAGCTTGAGCCGCCTGTTGACCCGCCAGGCGCCATTGACCGAGAGCACGCCGAACCCGGCGCTTTGGTCGAAGTCGCGCCCGACCACCGTGCCTTCGCCTTCGGCCATACGCTTCTGCGCGGCGACCAGGCGCCAGAGGCCAGCGGTACTCCAGTCGCCGCGCTCGTAGGTCAGTCCCAGGCGTGCTTCCAGCGGCGGGATCTGCGGTAGCGCGCGGTCGTCCGAGGTGTTCTCTCCCCAGGCGAAGGCCAGGGTCGCATCGCCCTTCCAGCGCGGGGTGAAGCGATAGCTCGCCCCGGCTTCGGCGCCAGCGATGCGGGCGTCGACGTTATCGACGACCGCACGAGTCATGCCAGGCATCACTCCGGGCACGTCGCGAAACAGAATGTAATCCTCGACCAAGCCGGCGTACGCCGATACCCAGGCCTCCAGCGGGCCCTGACGGTACTGCAGGCCCACGTCGAGTTGCGTGGTCTTCTCGGGTCTGACCGACCCGAAGGGCAACTCGCTGCCGACCGGGCCAGGATTGCTGACGAATAGCTCCCAGTAGTCGGGAAAGCGTTCGGCATGACCAAGACCAGCGTACCAGGTGGCCGGCAGCTGGGTCAGATCCTGTTCGTAACGCAGGAAGCCACTGTAGAGCCGGCCTTGGCGAGTCTTGCCGGCGCCGGGGTTCGCCCAGTCCTGCGTGATCGGCATCCCCATCATGTTCTTCAGGGTCGGATGATGGCTGCTGAAATAGGCGCGCTCGTCGGTCGCCTCGGCGCGATCCAGGCGCAGGCCGCCGATCAGCCGCTGTTCGTGATCGAGCTTCCAGGTGGCTTCGCCGAACACTCCAAAGTTATGCATGCGGGCATCTGCCACCCAGGGCAGTTCAGTTCCGGCGGCAAGCGTAGTCATCTGGTTGACCGGCAACGCAGGGTTCATCGACTTGCGATGTTCGCTACGCTGGGCATCCACGCCCGCCTTCACTTCCACCTCGCTCCAGCGCCAGGTGCCGATCAGCCGGCCGCCCAGGGTGCGGCGGTCGACCCGGGAAAAGGTCTCGCCCGGCATCATGGCGCTTGGCCTGAAGTCGCGCAGACGGAAGTTGTCCATGATGTGGTCGGCGTAGTTGTAGTAGACCTGCGCCTCGATCCCGTGGAAGGTCTCGCCGATGTAGAATTTTTCGAAGCGCAGCGACGCACTGTTGCGCTCGAACTGCGAGCCGTCCATGCCGCGGCCGGCATAGCGCGCCTCGCCGTCACCTCGCCCCAGCGTCAACTCCAGCAACGTGCCGGCATCGGGCGCCCAGCCGAGCACGGCCTCGCTGTTCCACTTGTGAAAGCGCGACGGCACGGTCTGGTTGTCGCCATCCCGGTAGTCGTCCGACTGGGAGCTGTTTGCCAGTAGCCGCGCGTAGCCTTGCTCAGCGCCGGCGGCGACGTCGATGCGTCGATCGAAACGCCCGTTGGATCCGGCCAGCAGCGTCGTATCCAGGCGCCATTCCGGTTTCTCGAATCGCTCGGGCTCGCGATCAAAGCGAACCGTGGCGGCCGACGCACCAGGCCCCCAGAGCACGGTCTGGGGGCCCTTGATGACGGTCAACCGGTCATAGGTTTCCGGGCTGATGTAGGAGCTGGGCGAGTCCATGCGACTGGGGCATGCGCCAAGCATTTCGCCGCCGTTGTTGAGCAGGCGGATGCGCGAGCCGAACATGCCGCGAAACGCCGGATCACCATTCACGCCGCCGTTACGTACGGCAGAAAAGCCGGGAATGGTTTTCAGGTAATCCGCACCGTCGCTGGCCGGCACTGGCTGGCGTGGCGTTTTCGGGTTGGTCTCGACGGTCACCGGGGCGTGGAGCGCCGTGCTGGTGATCACCAGCGGCGGCAGCTCGACGGCATCCTCGCTCAGCGCGAAGGCGGAGGCGGAAGCGGAGGGTACCAGTAGGCCAAGCAGCCCGGCGCAGGCGCAGGCGCTGAGAGGTCGCAAGGGAAGGTGCGGCAGCTGGCCGCGACGCAGGCGAAAGCGCGCCTGCGCAGTGCAAGAATGGACAGTCATGGTCAGATCCACGCAATCTACGAACGAGTGCCCGGCGGACGGGTACCACCAGGCGCTGGGTGTGTCCGATCAGGCGTGGATCGAGGGTGGCCCGCGGGCCCGCAGACGGTAACTGGGCTCCCGGAACTGCCCCTGCTCGGGCGAAGGGATCAGGCGCGAGACAGGGGCAGGTAAGGGCACCGGCCAGGCGGGCCGCGATGCGAGCGCCGGGTTCTGTGCCAACAGGTCGCAATAGCCGCACTGCTCGAGATGATGGACCCAGGCAGGCGGGCCCTGGTGAACACCCTCTGCGCCCACGCCGCAGTGCAGCGCCGAGAGGTCGATCTGGGCCAGCGCAACGCTGTCGAGGGCACGGAGCTGCGAATACAACGGGCCGGCAAGAGCCATGAGCATGGCGAAAAGGCCAAGCCAGGCTGCCAGTCGTTTGTAACGGCGGATCACAGGCCATCTGCTCCCACACCGGCAGGCTGCCGGCTCGTTGCGCGGCAGTTTAACGCGAAACAGGGGTTTGTGAAGGCGACACAAGGCCGCGCAACAGGTTGAATCAAAGCTCTCGAATGGCGCAATTTTTCGTCGAAAAACCCAGCTTGCAAGTCGTTTCTGCCAATTTCAAAAGAAAGGTTGATAGAAAATAAAACAAACCGCTAAATGTCCGCCATCCACTCTTGTTTCGGCATCTCAACACCTGCCAACGCGAAGGAGCCCACCATGGCAATGCTCAGAGATCCCTCCGCCAAGTACCGCTCGTTCACCCCAATTGCGCTGCCTGACCGCACCTGGCCAAACAAGGTGATCGACAAGGCGCCGATCTGGCTCAGCTCCGATCTGCGCGACGGCAACCAGTCGCTGATCGAGCCGATGGATGCGGAGAAGAAGCTGCGCTTCTTCCAGATCCTGGTGCAGGTCGGGGTGAAGCAGATCGAGGTGGGCTTCCCCTCGGCTTCGCAAACCGACTTCGACTTCGTGCGCACCCTGATCGAGGACGGTCACATCCCCGACGACGTGACCATCCAGGTGCTGACCCAGGCCCGCGAGGACCTGATCACCCGCACCTTCGAATCGCTCAAGGGGGCCAAGCAGGCCATCGTCCACTACTACAACGCCACCGCGCCGAGCTTCCGCCGCATCGTCTTCAATCAGGACAAGGCGGGTGTGGTCGGCATCGCCGTGAACGCCGGCAGGATCATCAAGCGCCTGGCTGAACAGAACCCGGAGACCGACTGGCGCTTCGAGTACTCGCCGGAAATCTTCAGCTCTACCGAACCGGAGTTTTCCGTCGAGGTGTGCAACGCGGTGGTCGAGGTGTTCCAGCCGACACCTGAACAGAAGCTGATCCTCAACCTGCCGGCCACCGTCGAGGCCGCCACGCCGAACATCTACGCCGATCAGATCGAGTACTTTTGCCGCCACGTTGACCGCCGCGACAGCGTGCTGGTCAGCCTGCATACCCACAACGACCGCGGCACCGGCGTGGCAGCCACCGAGTTGGGGCTGATGGCCGGTGCCGATCGGGTGGAAGGCTGCCTGTTCGGCAACGGCGAGCGCACCGGCAACGTGGATCTGGTGACCCTGGCGCTGAACCTCTACACCCAGGGCGTCGACCCCGAACTGGATTTCTCCGACATCGACGGCGTGCGCAAGGTGGTGGAGGAATGCAACAGCTTGCCGGTACACCCGCGGCATCCCTATGTGGGCGACCTGGTGCACACCGCCTTCTCCGGCTCCCATCAGGATGCGATTCGCAAGGGTTTTGCCCGGCAAGACCCGAACGGCGTCTGGGAGGTCCCCTACCTGCCCATCGACCCGGCCGATATCGGCCGCAGCTATGAGGCGGTGATCAGGGTGAACAGCCAGTCCGGCAAGGGCGGCATCACCTTTTTGCTGGAGCAGGAATACGGTCTCACCCTGCCGCGTCGCCTGCAGATCGAGTTCAGCCAGGTGGTGCAGAAGGAAACCGACCGTCACGGGCTGGAAATGACGGCCGGGCAGATCCACGCGCTGCTGCGCCGCGAATACCTCGATGCGAATGCGCCCTACGGCTTCAAGGGGCATCGCCTGCACGAGGAAAACGGCACCTGCGCGGTGAATGTCGAGGTACTCGACCAGGGTGAGGCGCGCCATTGGCAGGGCATCGGCAAGGGGCCGCTCGAAGCGCTGGTGGCCGGCCTGCCCGTGGCCGTGGAAATCATGGACTATCATGAGCACGCCATCGGCGGCGGGACCAACGCCCAGGCCGCGGCCTACGTGGAACTGCGGGTCGAGGGAGGCCGTGCGCTGTACGGCATCGGCATCGACGAGAACATTACCACCGCCAGCTTCCGCGCCCTGTTCAGCGCCCTGAACCGGGCACTGCAGGACAGCGCCGACCGCGCCGCGGCCTGACCTGCTGCTGAACCTCGTGCTACCGGTACAAGGACCGACTAGGCGTAGCGCAAGGCTTCGGCGGGCTGGGTCTGGGCGGCACGCCAGGCTGGATAAAGGGTCGCCAGGAAACTCAGGACCAGCGCGCTGACCACAACTGTTCCCACATCCGACCACTGCAGCTCTGAAGGAAGCGAACTGATCACGTAGACATCCGCCGAGAACAGGTGCTGACCCGAGAGCCGCTCCAGCCAGCCCACCAGTTCGCTCACGTTCAACGCCGCCACCACTCCAAGCGACGCGCCGATGAGCGTACCGCTGAAACCGATGATGCAGCCCTGCACCATGAAGATCGCCATGACCTGCCCCGGCGTTGCCCCGAGCGTGCGCAGGATGGCGATGTCGGTGCGCTTGTCCGCCACCACCATGATCAGCGTGGCGATGATGTTAAACGCGGCAACCGCCACGATCAGCATCAGCAACAGGCCGATCATGGTCTTTTCCATCTGCATTGCACTGAACAGGCTGCCCTGGGTTCGCGACCAGTCTTCGGCCTGGTAATTGCTGCCCAGCTCCGCGGAGAGCTGCGCCGCGAACAGAGGCGCACGGTAGAGATCCGCCAGCGCCAGCCGGACGCCCTGCACCTGCTCGGGGTCCCAGCGCTGCATGGTCGCGGCATCGCTGCGGTGGATCATCGCCAGGCTGCCGTCAAGCTCGGCGCCGACGCGAAAGATCCCGGCTACCGTGAGCCTGTGCATGCGTGGCGTGACACCGGCTGGAGTATCGCTGGACTCGGGCACGATCAGCGTCAGCCGATCTCCCACCGAAAGCCCGAATCGCCAGGCTGTGGCCTGGCCGACGATGACCCCGAAGTCACCAGGGCGCAGATCCTCGAGCCGGCCGACCATCATGCTCTCGGCCAGCGTGGAAACTCCGGGTTCCAGTAGCGGATCGATACCGCTGATCTGGATCGGCTGCATCTCGCCACGGTGCGAAAACATGCCCTCCAGTTGGGTCAGCGGCGCGCTGGCCAGCACCTCCGGATGAGACAATACGCGCTGCGCCACCGCCGGCCAGTCGGTCATCGGCTCGGCAGAAGACACCACCGCGTGCGGCACCAGCCCAAGGATCCGCGAGCTCATTTCGCGCTGGAAACCGTTCATCACCGACAGCACGATGATCAGCGCCATGACCCCAAGGGTCAGACCGATCATCGAGGTCAGGGAAATGAAGGAGATGTACTGGCTGCGCTTTTTCGCCCGGGTGTAGCGGCTGCCGATGAACAGCGTGAGCGGCCGGAACATCAGGCAGCCACCAGCCGGCCGTCTTCCAGGCGCCAGATGCGGTCCATCTGGGCGGCCAGTTGCGGATCGTGGGTCACGACCAGAAATGCCGTCCCCATCGAGCGACTCAGCTCCTGCATCAGCTCCTGTATGCCCTGAGCGGTGTGATGGTCAAGGTTGCCAGTCGGCTCATCCAGCAGGACCAGCGCCGGGCGGTTGGCCAACGCACGGGCGATGGCGACCCGCTGGCGCTCGCCGCCAGAAAGCTCCGCCGGCTTGTGGTGCAGGCGATGCCCGAGCCCTACCCGCTCCAGCAGTTCGGTCGCCTGACGGCGAGCCTCGGGGATAGGAGTGCGCCCGATCAGCAGCGGCATGCAGACGTTCTCCAGCGCGCTGAACTCCGGCAGCAAGTGATGGAACTGGTAGACGAAACCCAGCGCCCGATTGCGCAGCAGCCCCCGCTCCTTTTCACCCAGCGCCGAGAGCTCCTCACCGGCCAGCCAGACGCTTCCCTCGCTGGGGGTATCGAGCCCGCCCAAGAGGTTCAGCAGGGTGCTCTTGCCGGAGCCCGAGGTACCCACGATGGCAACCCGATCGCCGGGGAAGAGTTCGAGTTCGAGGCCCCCGAGCACCCGAACCTGCTGCGGGCCCTCTTCGTAGCTCTTGCCCAGATTGCTGCAGCGCAGCACCGCGCGGGAATCGTTCATCGGCTGTTCACTCATAACGTAGGGCCTCCGCCGGCTGGACTCGGGCCGCCCGCCAGGCGGGATAGAGCGTGGCGAAAAAGCTCAGCAGCAGTGCCGAGAGGCAGACCAGCAGCACGTCGTCGACCATCAGCCGCGACGGCAGATAATCGATGAAATAGACATCGGCACTGAGAAACTGATGACCGAGCAGACGCTCCAGCGCAGCGACCCCGCGACTGACATTCAGCGCGGCGACCACGCCCAGCGCCCCGCCGATCAGCGTTCCCACCACGCCGATCACCGTCCCCTGGACCATGAAGATACCCATCACCTGCCCAGGCGTGGCTCCCAGGGTACGCAGGATGGCGATGTCGCCGCGCTTGTCGGTCACCACCATCACCAGGGTGGAGATGATGTTGAACGCGGCGACCGCTACGATCAGCAAGAGAAGCAGGCCGATCATGGTCTTTTCCATGCGGATCGCCTGATAGAGATTACCGTGGCTGCGCGTCCAGTCCCGGGCGAAATAAGTGTCGCCCAGCTCGACCGCCAGGTCGCGAGCGATGCGGGGCGCCTGGAACAGATCGTCCAGGCGCAGACGCAGCCCTTGAACCTGGTCGACACGCCAGCGCTGCAGCCTGGCCAGGTCCTGGACGTGCGCTACCGCCACGAAGCCGTCGATCTCACCGGCGCCGACATGGAAAATACCCTGCACGGTGAACCGCTTCATCCGCGGGAACATGCCAGCCGGCGTCACTATGACCTCAGGCGCGACGAAGGTGACCAGATCCCCTACCCCGACGCCCAGCGCACGAGCGGCACGGTCGCCGATGAGGATGCCGAACGCACCGGGCTCCAGCGCCTCGAGGTTACCCTCGATGAAGTAATCGTCGATGATCGATACCGATCGCTCGGCCTCCGGGTCGATCGCGTTGACCAGGGTCTTCTGTACCGCTCCCTGGTAGGTCAACAGCCCCTGTGCCTGGATGAAAGGTGCCGTGACCGACACCTCGGGGTGCTGCTCCAGGCGGGCCGCCAGCGCTGGCCAGTCGTCGATGGGCGTGGGGCTCTGCACCGTGGCGTGCGGAATCATCCCCAGGACGCGGGTACGCATCTCATGGTCGAATCCGTTCATGACCGAGAGCACCAGAATCATCACCGACACGCCCAGCGCCAACCCGATCATCGAAGTGAGCGAGATGAAGGAGACGAAAAGCGTTCGGCGTCTGGCTTGTGTGTAACGCGTCCCGATGAAGACAGACAAGGGTCTGAACATAGAGAGAAAATGATTCTGGGGAATGAGAGATGGCAAGCGGCCGGCACCTGCCCAGGCTGATACACTCAGGCCATCACGTCTGTTTACCCGCCGCCATGATGACCGAAGCGCTTGAAGAACGCCGCGAATACTATCGCATCGACGACCGGATCGCACTGGAAATCCTGCCCGCGGACAGCCCCGCGGCCGCGCCCTCTCCGTTGTTTGCCCTGCTCGCCGAACTCCATCAGCTCGAAGCCGAAGCGCAGCCCCTGCTACGCCAGCTGGGCGATCGCAACCGCACATTGGCCAATTACCTCAAGCTGCAGAACAGGCGCATCGACCTGCTTGGCCAGGCCCTGGCCCAGGAGCTCCTGCATGATGTCGGCACACCCCAGCCGGTGATCCTGTCCGAAGGAGGGCTGCGCTTCGACCACGGCCAGGCGCTGGAGCCAGGCCGAGGCCTGGTGCTGAAGATGGTCCTGCTGCCCCAGGCCCTGGGACTGCAGATCAAGGCAAGGGTGCTCTACTGCAACGCTCGTGACGATGGCCAGTTCGACATAGGCACTGAGTTCGAGGAGCTGAGCGACCCCCAGCGTCAGTTGCTCGCCCGCCATATCCTGCAGAAACAGGCGCTGGAACGCCGCCTGGCCCGCAATTCACCCCAAGGAGCCTGACCCATGGCGCGACACACGCTGCTGCTCGGCCTATGCCTGCTGCTGAGTCCGCTGCTGCATGCCGAACAGATCCATATCCCCGTCGGCCAGCAGGCCTCCAGCGACCTCACCCTGCCGCAGCGGGGCGATAGCCAGCGCGCGGTGCTCGAAACCTTCGGCCTGGCCGACCGGGAGCATCCACCCGTAGGGGAGCCGCCCATCAGCCGCTGGGATTACCGCACCTTTTCCGTGTATTTCGAGCACGACCGGGTAGTCAACAGCGTGGCGCACCATCAGCCACACCTGGCCAACCCATGACCCGGCTCTACGGTCATCGCGGGGCGCGAGGCGAAGTCCCCGAGAACACCCTGGCCAGTTTCCAGTATTGCCTGGAGCAGGGGGTGCGCCGCTGTGAGCTGGACCTGCACCTCTCCCGCGACGGCGAGCTGATGGTGATCCATGATCCGACCCTGGAGCGGACCACCGGAGTGCCCGGCAAGGTCGGCGACTGGGATGCCGATGCCCTGGTCGCCCTGGATGCCAGAGCTGCGGGCCCGGCGTGGCCAGCCCCCTGCCCTGTTCCCCGGCTCGACGAGCTATTCCAGCGATGTGACTTCAAGCACTGGCAACTGGAGGTCAAAAGCGCCTCGCGCACGCGTGCAAGGGCCACCGTACTCAAGATCCTGGAGTGCGTTCGCACCCATGGGCTGAGCGAGCGGGTCACGGTCACCAGTAGCTCGGCCCAGGTGCTGAAGGCGCTCAGCGAGCTGACGCCGGAGCTTGCCTGCGGTCTCGTCGCCGAACGCTGGGAGGGTGCGCTGGAACGGGCTGCGGCTCATGGCTGCCATCTGCTGGCATTGAAGAAAAGCCTGTGCACCAGGGAGAACCTGGCCGCCGCCCAGGCGCAAGGCCTGCACGTGTCGGTATGGACGGTGAACAGCGAATCCGAATGGCGGGCACTTGCGGCGATGGGCGTGGACAGCCTGATCACCGACTACCCCAGCCGCGCGCGCCAGGTGCTGGACCCGCAGTGAAACATCGCGCATCGCGATGTGACCGGCAGCGCACCCAGGGAGTGGCCGCCGGCATGCCTGCCTAGAAACTCTCCCGATTCGGCCAGCGCCAGGCTGCCGAATCCGCGAAGAAGTCGTCCCCGCCCGCCTCAGGCCAGCGGGCGGAGCCGCTCAAAAAAGCCGGTTCAGCCCATCGAAGGCCGCTACCCGGTAGGCTTCTGCCATGGTCGGATAGTTGAACGTGGTGTTGACGAAGTACTTCAGGGAATTGGCTTCGCCCGGCTGGTTCATGATCGCCTGGCCGATGTGCACGATTTCCGAAGCCTGGTAACCGAAGCAGTGAACACCCAGCAATTCCAGGGTTTCACGGTGGAACAGGATCTTCAACATGCCCACCTCCTCAGAAGAGATCTGCGCTCGCGCCATGCCTTTGAAGAATGCCTTGCCCACCTCGTAGGGGATTTTCGCCTGCGTCAGTTCACGCTCGTTCTTGCCGATCGAACTGATCTCGGGAATGGTGTAGATACCGGTCGGCACATCGTCGACGAACCGCCAGGTATCGTTGCCCACGATACTGCCCGAAGCGGAACGCCCCTGGTCGTATGCGGCGCTAGCCAGCGACGGCCAGCCGATGACGTCACCGGCGGCATAGACATTCTCGACTTCGGTGCGGTAGGCCTGGTCGACCTGGATCTGGCCCCGGCTATTGACCTGGATGCCAATGTTCTCCAGCCCCAGGCGGTCGGTATTGCCGCTACGGCCGTTGCACCAGAGCAGCGCGTCGGCCTTGATCTTCTTTCCGGACTTGGTGTGCAGGATGACGCCGTGCTCGATGCCTTCGACGCGCTCGTACTCCTCGTTGTGGCGGATCAGCACATTGTGGGTGCGCAGGTGGTAGCTCAGCGCATCGGAGATCTCGCTGTCGAGAAAGCTCAACAGTTGGTCGCGGTTGTCGACGAGGTCCACCAGAACCCCGAGGCCGCTGAAGATAGAGGCATACTCGCAACCGATCACCCCGGCGCCATAGATGATCAGCCGGCGCGGAGTGTGGCTCAGATTCAGGATGGTATCGCTGTCATAGATACGCGGGTGATTGAAGTCGATATCCGCCGGACGGTAGGGCCGCGAACCGGTGGCAATGATGATCTGCTTGGCGCTCAGGCGCTCGAGCACGCCGCTGTGGCAGACCACCTCGATGGTGTTCTCGTCGGCAAAGCTCGCGGTACCAAAGAACAGGTCAATGCGATTGCGAGCGTAGTAACCCGTGCGCGAGGTGACCTGCTTGGCGATGACCCGCTCGGCGCTCTTGAGGACATCGGGAAAGGAAAACCAGCGTGGTTCACCGATCTGGCGAAAAAGCGGGTTGTTGTTGTACTGCATGATCTGGCGTACGGAATGACGCAGGGCTTTTGACGGGATGGTGCCGAAATGGGTAGAGCCACCGCCCACCTGACGACGGTTCTCGACGACAGCAACCTTCAGGCCCGCCTTGGCGGCGTTCATCGCCGCACCTTCCCCTGCCGGGCCCGAGCCCAGCACCACAATGTCATAGTTGTAGACAGCCATACTCACTCCTGTAGACGTGGCAGTACCGGCTGGGCCTGCCACGGATGTCGATCCCCTAAGGGGGTTGTCCATCCGCTTGCGGATGGCGATGGCGCGCCCCTCAGCCCTTGGTGGCGTCCCGCGCCAACTCCGGGCGGAACGGCTTGTCGCCGCTGTCCGAATTGGCCTCGTCGCACTTGTCCTGGTTGCCGCCACAGATCGGGCACTCATCCTTCTCGATACCCAGATTGGCGATGCCGCCGCAGGAACCGGCGATGGGCTTGCGCCCCATGATCACACCGACAGCCATGCCGGCGACCACCAACAGCATGATGAGAAATACCAGTAGCCAGGTCATTGATCTGCTCCCGCACCGAAGAGGCGTTCGAACGCATCGGTGCTTGTAGTGATGAAGGCCTGCTCCTCACGTGTGACAAAGAACGCGGCGATCCCTTCGCGCTCTGCGAACGCCATACCGCGTTCAGGCCCGAGAACCAGCAATACAGTGGACAAGGCGTCCGCACGAAGTGCCGATGGATCGGCCACGGTCACGGATGCCAGCGCATGCTGGATCGGTACGCCTGACGCAGGGTCGATGGTGTGCGAAAAGCGCTTTCCGTCGCGCTCGAAGTAGTTGCGGTAGTCACCGGACGTGGAGATCGAATAGTCGTCGAGTTCGATGATCTGCTGCGCGGTGCGCTCCCCCTCCACCGGCGCCTCGATGGCAATTCGCCAAGGCGAGCCGTCGGGCTTGACGCCAACCGCCTTGAGCTCTCCGGTGATTTCAACCAGGTAGCTCCGGACGCCGAGTTCCTCCAGGTGCGCACTGACCCTGTCGACTGCATACCCGGCGGCGATGCTGTTGAAATCGAGAACCACCGGCGCGGACTTGCAGAGTTCGCCGTCGACGATGCTCAGATGCTGGTAACCCACCCGCTCGCGCGCCGACGCGAGATCCTGCTCGGTCGGTACGCGTTCCTCGCGGACATTGGGACCAAAGCCCCATGCGTCGAGCAAGGGCGCGATCGTCAGATCCAGGGCGCCCTGGCTCAGATCTGACAGCGCTGCCGCTTCGGACACCATGGCCAGCACGCTATCGGCCATGGGCATGCAAGTGCCTGCCGGCGCCGCATTGAAACGCTGGATATCGGAGTCGGGCCGGTAGGTCGAGACCTGGGCGTCAAGCTCAGCGAGAAAGGCTTCCGTTTCTCGCTGCATCTGCTCGGGAGCCGGCCCTTGCTCGGTTCGCACGTATTTGACCGAGTAGGTACTGCCCATGGTCGGACCTACGTAGGTTTCGACGGAATCCTGAACGAGACAGCCCGCCAAGGCTGTCGCCAGGGCGACAACGATGACGGGCCGAAGGAAGGGTTGCCCCATGTCAGCCGCCGAAGTCATCGAGCAGGATGTTCTCCGGCTCGACACCCAGCTCGATCAGCATCTTGATCACCGACGCATTCATCATCGGTGGACCGCACATGTAGAACTCGCAATCTTCCGGCGCCGGATGGTCTTTCAAATAGTTTTCGTACAGGACGTTATGGATGAACCCGGTCGGCCCCTCCCAGTTGTCCTCCGGCATGGGATCGGACAGCGCCAGGTGCCAGGTGAAGTTCTCATTTTCAGCCTGGAGCTGGTCGTACTCCTCGACATAGAAGGCCTCGCGCAGCGAGCGCGCGCCATACCAGAAGCTCATCTTGCGAGTGGACTTCAAGCGCTTGAGCTGATCGAAGATGTGCGAGCGCATTGGCGCCATGCCTGCGCCACCGCCGATGAAGACCATTTCGGCGTCGGTATCCTTGGCGAAGAACTCCCCGAAAGGTCCGTATACCGTGATCTTGTCACCCGGCTTCAGATTGAACACGAACGACGACATCTTGCCCGGAGGAATATCGTCCTTGCCCGGCGGCGGCGAGGCGATCCGAATGTTGAATTTCACCAGGCCCCGCTCTTCCGGGTAATTCGCCATGGAGTAGGCACGAATGGTGGTTTCATCCACTTTCGATACATAGCGCCACATGTCGAACTTGTCCCAGTCGCCACGGTATTCCGGCTGGATGTCGAAGTCCTTGTAATTGACCGTGTGCGGCGGACACTCCAGCTGCACGTAACCACCGGCACGGAAGTTGACGTTCTCGCCTTCTGGCAGGCGCAGGGTCAGCTCCTTGATGAAAGTGGCCACGTTGGGGTTGGACTCCACCGTGCATTCCCATTTCTTCACGCCGAAGACTTCTTCCGGAACCTCCACCTTCATGTCGCCCTTGACCGGGGTCTGGCAGGACAAACGCCAGCCTTCGGCCGCTTCGCGACGATTGAAGTGGGATTCTTCGGTCGGCAGCATGTCGCCACCGCCGCTCTCGACGATGCACTTGCACTGGGCGCAGGTCCCGCCCCCGCCACAAGCGGACGACAGGAAAATTCCATTGTCAGCCAGTGTCTGCAACAGCTTGCCGCCGGCTGGTACGGTGAGCGAGCGCTCGCCGTTGATCTCGATACTCACATCGCCGCTGTTCACCAGCTTGGCGCGTGCCGCCAGGATGAGCATGACCAACACCAATACGATGGCGGTGAACATGCCGATGGCAAGGAAGATTTCAAAATTCATCGGTCCTTCCCCTTACAGCTGGACGCCGGAAAACGACATGAAGCCCAGGGACATCAGGCCGATGGTGATAAAGGTGATGCCTAGGCCACGCAACCCCTCAGGCACATCGCTGTACTTGAGTTTCTCGCGAATACCGGCAAGCAGCACGATGGCCAGGGCCCAGGACGTGCCTGCACCGAAGCCGTACACCACGCTTTCACCCAGGGTGTAGTCGCGCTCCACCATGAACAGTGTCGCCCCGAGGATCGCGCAGTTCACGGTAATCAGTGGCAGAAACACCCCTAGCGCGTTGTACAGCGATGGCACGTAGCGATCGAGGAGCATCTCCAGGATCTGCACCAGCGCCGCGATCACACCGATGTAGCTCAGCAAGCCGAGGAAGCTGAGGTCAACTTCCGGCATCCCGGCCCAGGACAGCGCCCCGGCCTTGAGCAGATAGGTGTAGATCAGGTTGTTGGCCGGAACCGTGATGGCCAATACGACGATGACGGCGATACCGAGGCCTAAGGATGTTTCTACCTTCTTGGAGATGGCAATGAAGGTACACATCCCGAGGAAGAACGCCAGGGCCATGTTCTCGACGAACACGGCACGGACGAACAGGCTGATGTAGTGTTCCATCAGTACGCCTCCTTGCTGGATACCTGGGGCGCCATTTTGAAGTCGGGCTTCTCGACCTGCTCTTTCTTCCAGGCGCGAATGCCCCAGATGAACAGCCCGATCAGGAAGAAGGCCGAAGGCGGCAGCAACAGCATGCCGTTGGGCAGGTACCAACCGCCGTCGTTGACTACCGGGAAGATGGTGTAACCCATCAAGCTACCGGCACCGAACAGTTCGCGGATGATGCCCAGCGCAACCAGCATGGCGCTATAACCCAGGCCGTTGCCGATACCGTCAAAGAACGACAGCATCGGCGGGTTCTGCATGGCGAAGGCTTCCGCGCGACCCATGACGATACAGTTGGTGATGATCAAGCCGACGAACACCGATAGCTGCTTTGACAGGCTGTAGGCAAAGGCCTTCAGCACTTGGTCGACCAGGATAACCAGCGACGCGATGATCACCATTTGCACGATCATGCGGATCGAACTGGGGATCTGGCTGCGGATCATCGAGACGAACAGGTTCGAGAAGCCACACACCAGCGTCAGCGCAACCGAAAGCACCAGCGCAGTGTTGAGGTTGGTGGTGACCGCCAGGGCCGAGCAGATCCCGAGGATCTGCAAGCCGATGGGGTTGTTGTTGAAGACCGGATTTAACAGGACTTCCTTAACGGTAGGTTGCGACATGATCAGGCACCCCCGGCGCGCAAGTTAGCGATAAAAGGTCCGAAGCCGTTTTCATCGAGCCAGAACTGGAGCAGGTTGGTGACACCGTCACTGGTGAGGGTCGCCCCTGCCAGCGCGTCAACCTGATGGCGGGCGTTCGGGCTCTGTGGATCGACACCACCCTTCACTACCCGAATGGCAGGATCGCCGGCTTCGTTGAACAGTTCCTTGCCTGGCCATATGCCGCGCCAGCGCGGATTATCGACCTCACCGCCGAGACCCGGCGTTTCGCCGTGCTGGTAGAAGCCCAGACCGACGACGGTGTTCAGGTCGCTGGCTTCGACGGCCAGGAAACCGTACAGCGTCGACCACAGCCCGTATCCACGGACCGGCAGGATCACGCTTTCGATCTCGCCGTCGGTTTCCACCATATAGATGGTGGAGTAGCGCTCGATACGCTTGATCGAGGCGATGTCTTCCTGCGAGCTCAGTGAGCGGGACAGGGAGGCATCCTTGGCAGCCACCAGCGGGTCGAAGCTCTCCGGATCGAACTCGTCGCTGAACTCACCGCTTTCGAGATTTACCAGACGCGGCACGATGCGCTCGGCATAGACCGACTGGATACGCTCGCGCGACATGCCCGGCTCGCCGAGCCCGGCGATCGCGAGAATGCTGCGCTGACGATCGAGCAGCGCGTTTTCCAGCTGGATGGGTCGTAGCGAGACAGCCGCGCCCGCCACGAAGATGGAGCAAACCAGGCAGACCAGCAACGCGACCGTGAGCGTGCGGGCCGTGGAATCTTTCTGACTAGACATTGCGTGCCAGCCTCCGCTTGATATTGGCCTGGACCACGAAGTGATCGATCACAGGCGCACACAGGTTGGCGAACAGGATCGCCAGCATCATGCCCTCCGGGAACGCCGGGTTGACCACACGGATCAGGACCACCATGACACCGATGAGGATGCCGAAGATCCACTTGCCAGTGTTCGTCATCGAGGCGGAGACCGGATCGGTGGCCATGTAGATCATGCCGAAGGCGAAGCCGCCCACCACCAGATGCCAGTACCAGGGCATACCGAACAGCGGATTGGTATCGGAGCCGATCAGGTTGAACAGCGTGCTCAGTCCGATCATGCCGATCATCACGCCGCTGACAATGCGGAACGAGGCGATCTTGGTCATCAGCAACACTGCGCCACCGATCAGGATCGCCAGCGTACTGGTTTCCCCGAGCGAGCCATGGATGGTGCCGACGAAGGCGTTCATCCAGGTGATGCCGTTGTCGACGATGTTGTCGATGCCGCCGGTAAAGCCCAGGCTAAGAGCCGTGGCGCCAGCGAAACCGTCAACCGCGGTCCAGACCTCGTCCCCCGACAGCTGCGCGGGATAGGCGAAGAACAGGAAGGCACGACCGGTCAGCGCCGGGTTGAGGAAGTTCTTGCCGGTACCACCGAACACTTCCTTGCCCAGCACCACGCCAAAGCTGATACCCATCGCCACCTGCCACAGGGGAATGGACGGCGGCAGGATCAGGGCGAACAGCACCGAGGTGACGAAAAAGCCTTCGTTGACTTCGTGCTTGCGGATCGAGGCGAAGAGGACTTCCCAGAAACCACCGACAATGAAGGTCACCGCATAGACAGGCAGGAAGTACGCCGCACCCTGGACGAGGTTGTCCCAGAGACTGTTCGGGTCAAACCCGGCCAGCGCCGAGATCAGCGCGAAGTTCCAGCCCTGCTGGGCCTGCAGCAACTCAGGGTTGGCCGCGTAGATCAGGTTGGCCTGGTACCCGGTGTTCCACATGCCGAAGAACATGGCCGGGAAGGTGCACAGCCAGACGGTGATCATCATGCGCTTGAGGTCGATGCCGTCGCGCACGTGAGCGGTTGTCTTGGTTACGCTGCCTGGACGGTAGAAGAAGGTATCGAGTGCCTCATACAGGGCGTAATACTTCTCGTGCTTGCCGCCTTTTTCGAAATGATGCTCGATCTTGTCGAGCATTGATCGCAGACCCATGGTCAACCCTCCTTCTCGATGCGGGTGAGATTGTCCCGCAGGATCGGGCCGTACTCGTACTTGCCAGCGCATACATAGGTGCACAGGGCCAGGTCTTCTTCATCCAGCTCAAGGCAGCCGAGCTTCTGTGCCATCTCGGTATCGCCGACGATGAGCGAGCGCAGCAGCTGGGTAGGCAGGACATCCAGGGGCACGACTTCCTCGTAGTTGCCGGTCGGCACCATGGCTCGGGGGCTGCCGTTGGTGGTGGTGGACAACGCGAATTTCTTGCCGGCCATCAGCTTGGAGATATAGATGTGGAACACCGAGTGCTTCTCGCCACCGGCACGCAGGTAGTGCATCAACTCACGTTCACGACCCTCACGCAGGCAGGAAACCTGAACGTGGTAGCGACCGAGAAAAGCAAAGGCGCCATGGGCGGTACGCCCGCCCAGTACCGAACCGGATACGATCCGGTTGCCGCCGGCCTGCAGTTCGCCTGCGGTGAGTTCATCCAGACTGGCACCCAGACGGGTACGCAGCAGACGCGGCTGCTCGACCACCGGCCCCGCCAGGGCTACCACCCGCTCGACAGACAGACGGCCGCTGGTGAACAGCTTGCCGACCGCAATCACGTCCTGGTAACCGATGGTCCAGACGCTCTTCACTGCGCTGACCGGGTCGAGGAAGTGGATGTGCGTACCGGCCAGCCCCGCAGGATGCGGCCCGGAAAAGATTTCGGTGCGCACCTTCGCCAGACTCTCGCCCGGCAGCGAAGCACCCTCGGCCTTGCACAGGTAGATGTTGGCGATGTTGCCAAGCACCTTGAGGCCGGCCTCGAACGACTCGGCCTGATCGGCAATGATGACCTGAGGATCTGCCGCCAGAGGATGGGTGTCGGTGGCGGTGACGAAGATCGACTTCGGCGTAGCGTCCGGAGCCGGTACACGGCTGTACGGACGGGTACGAAGCGCGGTCCACAGGCCGGACTCGAGGAGATTCTGGCGCACCTTTTCGTCGCCGAGCCCCTCCAGTGCCGAGCTGTCGTAGCTGGCGAAAGTGACTTCCTCGTCGCCCTCGAGATCGATGACCACCGACTGCAGGACGCGCTTCTCACCCCGGTGAACGGCGCTCACGACCCCAGCTCCCGGCGAGGTAAAATGCACACCTTCGGTCTTCTTGTCACTGAACAAGACCTGCCCCAACTTCACGCGATCACCGACCTGGACGTTCATGGTCGGTTTCATCCCCGGATAGTCGAAGCCTATGACGGCGACGCTGCGCACTGGCCTCGCGGCCTCGATACGCTGAACGGGCGCGCCGGCTATGGGCAAATCGAGCCCACGCTTTATTTGGATCATGGGTTTGCCTAACCTGCTGAATGGAAAAGCTTTCGACGCCTGGACATCCTGGCTACAGGGCGAAGCCTGCATCAGCGCCCTCCCCCCTGAGAGGCGCGACCACTTGTCACGGCATCCTGAAAATAAACCGCGCAATTATAGGGTTCGTTTGCACCGGCTGGCCACCCGAGCCTTTCCAAAAAAAGGGCAATCCGACTGTTTTCGTTACGACACCGAGCCCTACCAGGGTCGACGCCAAGCGCTGGGGGCATGGACCTGCCCCGCTTTCGGGGAAAAACAAAAGGGCTCGCTTCCTGACCGGAAGCGAGCCCTTCTTGAGACCTAAGTCTAATCAGCGCGGAAAGGATGCCGGGTGTACACCCGCCAGCTCTTCCATGACCCGCACGACCTGGCAGCTGTAACCGAATTCATTGTCGTACCAGACATACAGCACGACGCGGTTGTCGTTGCAGATGGTCGCCTCGGCGTCGACTACGCCGGCGTGGCGCGAACCGACGAAATCACTGGAAACAACCTCTGGCGAATTGACGAAGTCGATCTGCTTCTGGAGATCGGAGTGCATGGCCATCTGGCGCAGGTACTCATTGATCTCTTCACGGGAGGTCGGCTTGTCCAGGGTCAGGTTGAGGATCGCCATGGACACGTTCGGCGTCGGCACGCGGATGGCGTTGCCCGTGAGCTTGCCTTTGAGAACGGGCAGCGCCTTGGCAGCAGCCGTGGCGGCCCCTGTCTCGGTGATGACCATGTTCAACGCGGCGCTACGACCACGACGACTGCCCTTGTGGAAGTTGTCGATCAGATTCTGGTCGTTGGTGTAGGAGTGCACGGTTTCCACATGGCCATGCTGGATGCCGTACTTGTCGTACACCGCCTTCAGCACCGGCACGATGGCATTGGTGGTGCAGGACGCCGCCGAGATGATCTTGTCGTCATCGGTGATTTCCGAGTGGTTGATGCCGTGGACGATGTTCTTCAGCTCCCCCTTGCCCGGCGCGGTGAGCACCACGCGACCGACACCCGGGCACTTCAGATGCTGACCCAGACCCTCGGCGTCACGCCACTTGCCGGTGTTGTCCACCAGCAGCGCGTTTTCGATGCCGTATTGGGTATAGTCGACCGAAGCGGGATCGTTGGAGTAGATGATCTGAATCAGGCTGCCGTTGGCAGTGATGGTGTTGTTTTCGGCATCGATGACCAGCGTTCCCTCGAACGGGCCATGCACCGAATCGCGACGCAGCAGGCTGGCACGCTTGATCAGATCGTCGGAGGACCCCTTGCGCACGACAATCGCGCGCAGGCGCAGACCTTCGCCACCACCGGTCTTCTCGATGAGGATGCGCGCCAGCAGCCGGCCGATTCGACCGAAACCGTAGAGCACTACGTCAGTGCCGCGACGGGCGCTGGCGTTGCGCTTGTCGGCGACATCGGCCAGCTCTTCGCGCACGAACTGGTCGAGCGAGCGGCCGTTGCCTTCGGATTTGAATTTCGAAACCAGCTTGCCCAGGTCGACCGAAGCGGCACCGAGGCTCATCTCGCTCATGGTCTTGAGCGCCTGGCAGGTGTCATGGACCGAGAGTTCGTCCTGGTCGGCCATGCGGTGACGGGCAAAGCGGTGTGCCTTTAGGATCGCGATGACCGAGCGATTGATAAGGCCGCGGCCGTAGATCGAGGTAACGACATTGTTGTTGCGGTACAGCTGGCCAATCAGCGGAATCATCGCCTCGGCAAGGGCTTCACGATCGATCCATTCTCCAAGACACTGGTCGGGCTTCTGATTCACGGGCAGTTCCTTCCACATGTAGGGGCTTCGAAAAAGGACTACATTATGACGGCACCCCCTGGTGCCGGCAATGCAGGCCTCGGTCAGTCATCCATTATCTCCCCGCTTGCCTTGCTTCCCGCCGGCATCGAAAGCACAGAAAGGCTTTCGAAACACTGCGCTGCTGCTTGTCGCTCGCTGGAATGGCCCAACCAATCCGTCCGCACCGGGTCCTACTCTGGAACCCGAACATCGGGTGGATAATGGCACGACCCAAACACTGACAGTGAAACGTCACGATAGTTACAATCTTCCCGATCCATTTCATCGGAGTCACGCCCACCTGTGTCCGTATTGCGCCTTCCGCCCCTGCCGGCCGCCAGCGGCAAGCAACATTGGGGAAACCTGACCGGCGCGTCGCTGAGCCTGGCCATCGCCGAGGCCGCCAGTAGCGCCACTCGATTCACTCTGTTGCTGACCCCCGACAGCCGCAGTGCCGAGCGCCTCCAACAGGAGCTGGCCTTCTTCGCCCCAGCACTGCCCGTGCTGCATTTCCCTGACTGGGAAACCCTGCCCTACGATGTCTTCTCGCCCCACCAGGACATCATCTCCCAGCGCATCTCGGCGCTCTACGAGCTGCCCGGCTTGCGCCATGGCGTGCTGGTGGTGCCCATCGCCACGGCCCTGCACAGGCTTGCGCCGGTTCGCTTCATGCTCGGTTCCAGCCTGGTGCTGGATGTCGGTCAGCGGCTGGATGTCGAAGAAATGCGCGGTCGCCTGGAAGCCGCGGGCTACCGTTTTGTCGATACGGTCTACGAGCATGGCGAGTTCGCCGTCCGCGGCGCGCTGATCGACCTCTTTCCCATGGGCAGCGAGCTTCCCTACCGCATCGACCTTTTCGATGAAGAGATCGAGACCCTGCGGACCTTTGATCCGGAGACCCAGCGCTCGATCGACAAGGTAGAGGCCATTCGCCTGCTGCCCGCCCGGGAATTTCCCTTGCGCAAGGAATCGGTGACCGGCTTCCGCGCCCGCTTCCGCGAGCGCTTCGACGTGGATTTTCGCCGCTGCCCCATTTATCAGGATCTTTCCACCGGCATCACGCCAGCGGGCATCGAGTACTACCTGCCGCTGTTCTTCGAGGAAACCGCCACGCTGTTCGATTACCTGCCGCAGGACACCCAGGTGTTCTCGCTGCCGGGCATCGAGCAGGCTGCCGAACAGTTCTGGAACGATGTGCGCAGCCGTTACGAGGACCGCCGTTACGACCCGGAGCGGCCGCTGGTGCCTCCAACCGAGCTGTTCCTGCCGGTGGAGGATTGCTTTGCGAGACTCAAGCAGTCGCCCCGCGTGGTGGTCAGCAGCGAGGATTTCGAGCCTGGCGTCGGCCGCGAACGCTTCGCTGCGCGACCGCTGCCGACGCTATCGATCGAGGCCAAGGCAACTGAACCCCTGGGCGCCCTGCGCCAGTTTCTCGACCAGTATCCGGGCCGGGTCCTGTTCACGGCCGAATCGGCGGGCCGTCGCGAGGTGCTGCTCGAATTGCTTGCGAGACTGAAGATCCGTCCCCAGGAGGTCGATGGCTGGCCCGCCTTCCTCGAAAGCCAGGAGCGCCTGTCGATCACCGTCGCCTCGCTTGACGAGGGGATGCTGCTCGAACCGGTCGCCCTGATCGCCGAGACCGGTCTGTTCGGTCAGCGGGTCATGCAGCGTCGCCGACGGGAAAAGGGCCGAGAAGGTGGCGAGAACGTCATCAAGAACCTTACCGAGTTGCGCGAAGGCGCGCCGGTGGTCCACATCGACCACGGCGTTGGCCGCTACCTCGGCCTGACCACCCTGGAAGTGGAAGGCCAGGCCGCCGAGTTCCTGATGCTCGAGTACGCCGAAGAAGCCAAGCTCTATGTACCGGTGGCCAGCCTGCACCTGATCGCCCGCTACACCGGCAGCGACGATGCCCTCGCTCCCTTGCATCGGCTGGGTTCCGAACAGTGGCAGAAGGCCAAGCGCAAGGCGGCCGAGCAGGTTCGCGACGTCGCCGCCGAACTACTCGACATTTATGCCCGCCGCGCTGCCCGCAAGGGCTTCGCCTTCGGCGACCCGGCAGCGGACTACGAGACCTTCAGCGCCGGGTTTCCGTTCGAGGAAACGGTCGACCAGCAGAACGCCATCGAGGCGGTCCGCGCGGACATGCTCTCGAGCAAGCCGATGGATCGCCTGGTCTGCGGCGACGTGGGCTTCGGCAAGACCGAAGTGGCCATGCGTGCCGCCTTCATCGCCGCCCACGGCGGACGTCAGGTCGCGGTTCTGGTGCCGACCACTCTGCTCGCCCAACAGCATTACAACAGCTTCCGCGACCGCTTCGCCGACTGGCCGGTCAAGGTCGAAGTCATGAGCCGCTTCAAATCGGCCAAGGATATCGAACAGGCCATGGCCGCGCTTGCCGACGGCAAGATCGACATCGTCATCGGCACCCACAAACTCTTGCAGAGCGATGTCAGGTTCAGCAATCTCGGGCTGGTCATCATCGATGAGGAGCACCGCTTCGGCGTGCGCCACAAGGAACAGCTCAAGGCATTGCGCAGCGAGGTGGATATCCTCACCCTGACCGCCACACCTATCCCGCGGACGCTGAACATGGCGGTTGCGGGCATGCGCGACCTGTCGATCATCGCCACGCCGCCGGCGCGCCGGCTGTCGGTGCGGACTTTCGTGATGGAGCAGCAGAACGCGGTCATCAAGGAGGCCTTGCTGCGCGAACTGCTTCGCGGCGGGCAGGTGTACTACCTGCACAATGAGGTGAAGACCATCGAAAAGACCGCCCGCGAGCTGGCCGACCTGGTACCGGAGGCACGCATCGCGGTCGGCCATGGACAGATGCGCGAGCGCGAACTCGAACAGGTGATGAGCGACTTCTACCACAAGCGCTTCAATGTGCTGGTGGCTTCCACCATCATCGAAACAGGCATCGACGTGCCGAGCGCCAACACCATCATCATCGAGCGCGCCGACAAGTTCGGCCTGGCCCAGCTGCATCAGCTACGCGGCCGAGTCGGCCGCAGCCACCACCAAGCCTACGCCTATCTGCTTACACCGCCGCGCAAGCAGATGACCGAGGATGCCCAGAAGCGCCTGGAGGCCATCGCCGGTGCGCAGGACCTGGGGGCCGGCTTCATTCTCGCCACCCACGACCTGGAAATCCGTGGCGCGGGCGAGCTGCTTGGCGAAGGCCAGAGCGGCCAGATCCAGGCGGTGGGCTTCACGCTCTACATGGAGATGCTCGAACGGGCGGTGAAAGCCATCCGCAAGGGTGAGCAGCCGAACCTCGAACAGCCGCTCGGCGGCGGCGTGGAGATCAACCTGCGGGTGCCGGCATTGATCCCCGAGGACTACCTGCCCGACGTGCACGCGCGCCTGATCCTCTATAAACGCATCGCCTCTGCCGAAACCGAAGACGCCCTGAACGAGCTGCAGGTGGAAATGATCGATCGCTTCGGCCTGCTGCCGGAACCGGCCAAGCATCTGATGCGCCTGACACTGCTCAAACTGCAGGCCGAGAAGCTTGGAGTCGCCAAGATCGACGCCGGCCCCCAGGGGGGACGCATCGAATTTGCCGCCAGCACCTGCGTCGATCCGCTGGTTCTGGTGAAGATGATCCAGGCACAGCCCAATCGCTATCGACTGGAAGGCGCTACCCTGTTCAAGATTCAGGTTCCGATGGAACGCGCCGAAGACCGTTTCAACACCCTGGAGGCGCTGCTGGAGCGCCTGACTCCGGCAGACCGGGCGGGATGAGCAACCCGCAGGATCTTCCGCGGCGGGGCTCGTCCGCGACGACCTGCCCCCTGACAGGAGCCCGCCGTGCCGCGCCTGGATCCTGAACGAAGCGGCCACGACGGCGCTGGCAATGAACGGGACGTGCGCCTGATCGATGATCTGATGCCGCTTCCCATGCTCAGCCTGGGCAGCCACGCGGGACTCAACTATCAACCCGGCAGCGGCCGGATGGTCCCTGCACTGCAACACCGCGCCGGTCTCAGCTTCGCTTATCTCGACGCGCGGACCCACGATAAGGCTCGGCCCAACGAACGATTGTCGGTGAAGGATGGGGAAAGCCGTCTCAGCATTGTCCGCCAGACCCGGGTCGAGCAGGCCTACCGGCAACGGTTGCTCGAGCTTGGCTTCAGTCCGGCCCTGCGCCAGAGCCAGGCATTGCCCAAGGACTCTGGCGAGATGTTCGACCTGCCGAGCGAGCCGGCATGGCTGCGCTTTGCCACCGAGCACCTTGCCCTGTTGCGACAGGAGGGTTGGCGCATCGAGATCCAGTCGGGGTTCGCCTTCGACCTGCACAGCGTCCAGCACTGGTACGCCCAGGTCGACGAACTCCCTGGACAGCGCCACTTCGAGCTGGACCTCGGGCTGGTCGTCGACAACGAACGCATCAGCCTGGTGCCGGTCCTGCTCAGACTGATTCGCTCGTCGCACCCAGGCCTGGCCGATCACAAGCGGCTCGCCCTGCGCGCCGACCACGAACTGATGCGTCTCACGCTCGAAGCGCGCACCCCGTTCAACGTCGCGCTGCCGCTGGGCCGCCTGAAACCCATCCTCGCACTGCTTGCCGACACCTGCCTTCACCAGAGCGACGATCGACTGCGCCTTGATCGTAGCGACGCCTCTCGCCTGCTCGATCTGGAAGGCAGCACGCTGCAGTGGCAAGGTGGCGACGCGCTGCTGCAGTTTGCCCGCAGCCTTCGCGACTATGATCGCTGTGCGACAGGCCAGCCCATGGGCCTTCAGGCCACCCTGCGCGGCTACCAGCTGCAGGGGCTTCGCTGGATGCAGACCCTTGGCGGGCTGCGGGTGGGAGGAATCCTGGCCGACGACATGGGCTTGGGCAAGACCCTGCAAAGCCTTGCCCACCTCTTGAGCGAAAAACAGGCAGGACGCCTGACCCTGCCCAGTCTGGTGGTAATGCCGACCAGCCTGATTCCGAACTGGTTGGACGAAGCCGCGCGTTTCGCCCCGGAACTGCGGGTACGGTCCCTGCACGGCAGCAAACGAGCGCACGATTTAAATGCGCTGCGCGATTTCGATCTCTTGCTGACCACCTACCCGCTACTCTCGCGGGATATAGACACGCTGGAACAGTTGCCCCTGCATCTGGTGATCCTCGACGAGGCGCAGAACATCAAGAATGCCACCAGCAAGGCGGCTCAGGCAGCTCGGCGGCTACAGGCACGACAACGTTTCTGCCTGACCGGCACGCCGCTGGAAAATCATCTGGGCGAGCTCTGGTCGTTGTTTCATTTCCTGATGCCCGGCTGGCTCGGTGATGCCAAGGCGTTCAACCGCGACTACCGGTTCCCGATCGAGAAACACGGCGACCAGGCCCGCCTGCAGCAGCTGCAGACGCGCATCCAGCCGTTTCTGCTACGTCGTAAAAAAGAGGACGTGGCGCGCGAGCTTCCGCCAAAGATCGAGATCATCCAGTGGGTCGAGCTGAGCCCGGCCCAGCGTGATGCCTATGAGAGCATCCGCCTGACCATGGACCGCAAGGTGCGTCGCGAGATCGAACGCCACGGCCTGGCAAGCAGCCAGTTGGTGATCCTGGAGGCACTGCTCAAGCTGCGCCAGGTCTGCTGTGACCTGCGTCTGGTGAAGAAGCTCGAAAGGCCGTCACGGGGTTCGGCAAAGCTGGACTGCCTTCTGACCATCCTCGATGAGCAACTGGCCGAAGGGCGCCGCATCCTGCTTTTCTCGCAATTCACCTCGATGCTCGCACTGATCGAGGGAGAGCTCAAAAGCAGGAAGATCGATTACGTGCAGATCACCGGCAAGACGGTGGATCGGCGCACCCCGGTGGAGCGCTTCCAGCGGGGACAGGTCGCCCTGTTCCTCATCAGCCTCAAGGCGGGAGGCACCGGCCTGAACCTCACGGCCGCCGACACCGTGATCCATTTCGACCCCTGGTGGAACCCCGCCGCCGAGGATCAGGCTACCGATCGCGCCTACCGTATCGGCCAGGACAAGCCGGTGCTGGTCTACAAGCTCATTGCCCGCGGCACCGTGGAAGAAAAGATCCAACAGCTGCAACGGCGCAAGGCGACCTTGGCCAGCGACCTGCTGGAGCAGGACGGGGAACGGGTATGCGATCTCCAGCAGAGCGAGATCGAGGCGCTGTTCGCGCCCCTTGCCGACCCGGCTCGCTAGCCTGCGAGCACTCGCGCCAGTACCGCTCGAGCCTTGCCGATTCCCTCGGCGAGCACCGCTTCGATCTCCGCCATGGTGATGACGCCGGCGGTCTTGCCGGCAGCCGGGTTGACCACCAGCGAGAGGCACGCATAGGGCAGATCCAGCTCACGCGCCAACACTGCCTCGGGCATGCCGGTCATGCCGACGATGTCACAGCCATCGCGCTCCAGGCGGACCACTTCGGCGGCGGTCTCCAACCGCGGCCCCTGGGTACAGCCATACACCCCATGGTCGCTGAAGGCATAGCCTTCAGCCGCCAGCGCGGCGATCAGGTGCTGCCTCAGGGCCGGGTCGTAGGGATAACTGAAGTCGACATGGGTCACGTGCTCAAGCGCGCCGGCGAAGAAGGTGTGCTCCCGGCCATAGGTGTAATCGATGAGCTGATGGGGAACACAGAAATGCCCGGAGCCCATGGCCATGTGGATACCGCCGACGGCGTTCATCGCCAGCACCGCTTCGGCGCCGGCCTCCTTGAGCGCCCAGAGGTTGGCCCGGTAGTTGACCTGATGCGGCGGGATCCGGTGCGGATGGCCATGGCGGGCGAGAAACAGCACCGGCCGCCCGGCGAACTCGCCGCGCAGGACCGGTGCGGAGGGCGGCCCGTAGGGCGTATCCAGGTGGAGCGGCTCGAGGTCGGTCATGCCGGTCAGCTCGGTCAGGCCGGTGCCGCCGATGATGGCGTGGATGGTCATGGAGCTAATCCTCTGAAAGGCTAATCGATGAGTTCGGCGCGGCGCAGGAGGCTGAGCGACTCCAGCCAGCGCGGGTGCTGTTTGTAGTCCAGGCCATCGCCGGTCCGCCGACGCATGCCGGCCAGCCGCGCGGGAGCGATCACCCCGTCACGCTGCAGCGCCGTCAGCGCCAGTTCGGCAGCGGCGCGGTCGTTGCAGACCAGGCCCATGTCGCAGCCCGCCGCCAGAGCTGCCGTGATCCGCTCGCCGGCATCGCCTGCCACGTGCGCACCCGCCATGGACAGGTCGTCGCTGAACAGTGTGCCGGCAAAACCCAGCTCGCCACGCAGGATGTCCTGCAACCAGCGACGGGAGAAACCGGCCGGCTGCTCGTCCACCTGCGGATAGATCACATGCGCCGGCATGATCGCATCGAGCCGCCCGGTCAACCGGGCGAACGGCAGCATGTCCGCCTGCCTGAGGCTATCGAGATCGCGCTCGTCGAGCGGAATGGCAACATGGGAATCCGCCTCCGCCCAGCCATGCCCCGGGAAATGCTTGCCGGTCGCGGCCATGCCGGCCTGGTGCATGCCATCGATGAAGGCCCCCGCCAGTGCCACGGCCGCCCCGGGCTCGGTTTCGAAAGCACGAGCGCCGATCACGGCACTGCGACCGTGATCCAGATCCAGCACCGGGGCAAAGCTGAAGTCCAGCCCCACCGCCAGCACTTCGGTGGCCATCAACCAGCCGCAGGCATTGGCCAGCGCTTCGGCATTTGCCCTGCCAGCGAAGCGGCGCATGGCGGGCAGGCGCACGAAACCCTGGCGCAGCCGCTGCACACGGCCGCCCTCCTGATCCACCGCTAGCAGCAGGTCAGGCCGCAGCGCGCGGATCGAGCGGCAGAGCTCGAGCACCTGCCGCGGATGCTCGATGTTACGCGCGAACAAAATGAGTCCGCCCACCTCGGGCTGACGCAACAGGTGTCGATCCTCGGCAGTCAGCCAGGTGCCGGCGATGTCCAGCATCAGAGAGCCTTGCATGGGAAATCCTTAAGCGATGGCGGCCTGCGCCCATTCGGCACAGGCCGCTTCGTCAATGCGCACGGGGCAGTGTGGCGGTACCAGGGGAAAGAGCCGCAGCAGGTCGGCGTTGCGCAGCCGCAGGCAGCCGTGGGAGCGGGGCTCGCCCATGGGCTCGAGGTCCGGCGTGCCGTGCAGGTAGATATAGCGGCGAAAGGTGTCCACCTCGCCAAGGCGATTCATCCCAGGCTCGCAGCCGCTGAGCCACAGGATCCGGGTGAGGATCCAGTCGCGGCCGGGAAACTGCTCGTGCAACGCCGGCGTCCAGATTTCACCGGTGAAGCGCCGGCCGCGCAACACCGCACCCTCCGGCAGTCCATCGCCGATTCGCGCCCGCACCTGATGCAGACCGCGCGGGGTACGACCTGAACCGTTGCGCTCGCCCGCTCCGTTGGCGGCGGAAGACACGGGCATGCGCAACCGCAATTCGTCGGCGACGAAGCCGTAGAGCTGCTGATCGGCAAGGGAGACATGGATGAAGTCGAGTGGAGTCATCGGCATAGCTTAGCCGATCAGTGCCCCGGAGTGGCGTTCCACCCCGTTCGTCGAGGGACTGGGCAACCGCTCGATTGCCAACCCGCTCACACTGTATATAATCCCAGCACCTGTATAGAAAACCAGAAGACAGCCATGATCAAGCTGACGCCTCGCCAGACCGAAATCCTCGAGTTCATCAAGCGTTGCCTTGAAGAGAACGGCTTTCCCCCCACCCGGGCGGAGATCGCCCAGGAGCTCGGTTTCAAATCGCCCAACGCCGCCGAGGATCATCTCAAGGCACTGGCCCGCAAGGGCGCGATCGAAATGACCCCTGGTGCGTCACGGGGCATTCGCATACCCGAGCAGCGGCAGGACACCGGTCTGCCCGTGATCGGCCGGGTCGCCGCCGGAGCGCCGATTCTTGCGCAACAGCACATCGAGCAATGCTGCCAGATCGACCCGGCGCTATTTCATCCCCGCGCGGACTTCTTACTGAGGGTCCAGGGCGTGAGCATGAAGGACATCGGCATTCTCGACGGCGACCTGCTGGCCGTACATGCCACGCGCGAGGCCCGTAACGGCCAGGTGGTGGTCGCCCGGCTGGACGACGAAGTGACCGTCAAGCGCTTCAAGCGCGAGGGAGACCGGGTCTGGTTACTGGCGGAAAATCCTGAGTTCGCACCCATCGAAGTCGATCTGCAGACCCAGCCGCTGATCATTGAGGGCTTGAGCGTCGGCGTCATCCGTCGCTAGGAGAAAGCATGCACCATCAACCCCCTGCTCCGGAAACCAGGCGCTTGCCTTTTGCAGGCCTCTTCGCCCAGCAGATGCTGCCCTTCCAGCCCAGCGTCAAGTCACACGCACGCCCTCTGACCAACCTCAGCGAGTTGAGCCTGAGCGGTGATGGCGGACATTGCGAGCTGCTGCTAGCCAGCATGCTGCGACCGCTCAGCGAAGCGACCGACAGCCGCTGGCTGACCCTGATCGCACCGCCGGCCCCCATTTGCAGGCAGTGGCTGCGCGAGAACGGCCTGAACTGCGAGCGCATCCTGCTGATACAGCCGAAGGGCGAACAGACGGTAATAGGACTGGCGTGCCGAGCCCTGAGCGCAGGCTGCAGTCACACGGTGGTCAGCTGGCTGGATGAAATTGACGCGGGTGCCCGGATGAAACTCCAGGCGGCGGGGCAGTCGGGTCAAGCGCAGAGTCTGAACGTACGCCTGGGGTGAGCAGGCAGACTACGCGTCAATGAAGCACGCGCGGCGCCTGCTCCTCGTCTTCATCGTAGAGGTCATAGTCACCCTCGACCATGCGGCCAGCCATCTGCACCCCTACGTTGAACATCGCCTTGGCGACTTCGACATGCTGCCCGTGGAGGAACTCCTTGGCCGGGTCGGCAAAATCGAGGGTAACCAAGACCTCTTCATCTTCGGCGCGACGCAATACGATACGCCCGTCCGGCAGTTCTACAATTTCCAAAAATGACGTGGGCATGATCAGCTCTCCCGGTTGAGGCTTGCATTGTAACAGCCGCCTAGCGCAGGAACAGGCTTTTGCAAATAATCCCTGCCGCCTGCAGGGCTACCACTCGGTCATGCTTTCACGAAAGCGCAGCACCAGGGCCTTGAGCTCGCCCCGCCACGCTTGCAGTTGCTCCAGGGTGAGCTCGGTCGGCTTCTCGTCGAGGCTGACGGCATCGATGATGGCCATGCCCGGATCCTGCTTGGCCTTGGCCGGAGCACGTGGCGGCTCGAACAACGCGTGGTAGTGCCTGAGCAGACCGGCAAGCCAGGAAGAAGGGCTTTCGGCCAACTCCAGCAGCTCGGCCAGTTCCGGCGTAGGATTGGCGTCCAGGACGGGGCGATTGAGGATCGCCTCGACCGTTCCGGCATCGGCCTGAGGCGTGCGGTAGAAGCCCGTGACCTCATGACAAAGCCCGAGCATGGCCCCATAGAGGTGGAAAAGGCATGCCTCCTGCTCGGCCTGGATCCGTCCTGGCACCCCGCCCGACGCTGCCCAGGCGTCCAGCGCCAGGCCGGCAAAAAAGATCTTCTGGTTGGTGCGGGTGTAGCGCTCTTGGGCCATGGCGGACTCCGGGTGGTCAGCGTTTCAGTAGCAGTGTGCAGCGCGGGCCGGGCAAATCAAGCCTGGCAGGCCGGACGGCCCTTGTCCCGATCTACCCTTAACTGCCGTCAGGCCTGGCTCTTGTCGGTCACAGTCCACTTGCCGCCATCGTAGAAGGCTTTCCAACCACTCGGCTTGCCGTCCACCTCGGACTGTACGTACTGCTCCTTGGTCTTTCGACTGAAGCGGATCACCGCCGGACGCCTCTGAGGATCCTGCTGAGGCGCCTCGAGCAGGAAATGGTACTTGGGGTCGATCTCGTCACGATGGGGGATAAGCTCACTGACCAGCGGCGCGCGGGTTTCCCGGTTCTTGGGAAACTTGCTCGCTGCCAGGAACAGCCCCGAGGCACCGTCACGCAGGATGTAGGTGTCATCCACCTTCTCGCACTTGAGCTCCGGCATCGGCACCGCGTCCATCTTCGGCGGAGCGGGCTCGCCGTTTTTCAGCAATTTGCGGGTGTTCTTGCACTCGGCGTTGGTGCAGCCGAAGAACTTGCCGAAACGACCGGTCTTCAGTTGCATCTGACTACCGCACTTGTCGCATTCCAGGCTCGGCCCCTCGTAGCCCTTGATACGGAACTGCCCTTCCTCGACCTCATAGCCGGCGCAGTCGGGGTTGTTGCCGCAGATGTGCAGCTTGCGGTTCTCGTCGACCAGGTAAGCGTCCATGGCCGCCGCGCAGATCGGACAGCGGCGCTTGCCCAGCAGCACCATGGACTCCGACTCGCCTTCGTCGTCGGCGGCGATCTCGTCTCCGGGAATCAGATTGACCGTGGACTTGCAGCGCTCCTTGGGCGGCAGGCTGTAGCCGGAGCAACCCAGAAACACGCCGGTCGATGCCGTGCGAATCATCATCGGCCGCCCGCAGACCTTGCAGGGAATATCGGTCAGCGTCGGCTGGTTGGCCCGCATGCCCTGTTCGGCCGAGTCGGAAGCAAGCTCCAGCTTGCTCTTGAAGTCGCCGTAAAACTCGTCCAGCAGGTGCTTCCAGTCGCGCTCACCCTGGGCCACATCGTCCAGGTTTTCCTCCATGGAGGCAGTGAAACCGTAATCCATGAGGTTGTTGAAGCTTTCCGAAAGGCGCCCGGTGACGATCTCGCCCATCTTCTCGGCGTAGAAGCGCCGATTGTGCAGGGACACATAGCCACGATCCTGAATGGTCGAGATGATCGCGGCATAGGTGGACGGACGACCGATACCACGCTTTTCCATCTCCTTGACCAGGCTGGCCTCGGAGAAGCGTGCCGGCGGCTTGGTGAAGTGCTGACTGGGGTCGAGGGCAAGCAGGCTCATCGCCTCACCCTGCTTCATCTCCGGCAATACGTCGTCGTCACCGCTCTTGCTCTGCTGCGGCATGACCCGGGTATAACCGTCGAATTTGAGGATGCGGCCCTTGGCACGCAGTTCGAATTCGCCCGCACTGACCGTGACGCTGGTCGAGAGGTACTGCGCCGGAGGCATCTGGCAGGCCACGAACTGACGCCAGATCAGCTCGTACAGTCGCTCGGCATCGCGCTCCATGCCAGACAGCTGCCCCGGACGCACCTTGACGTCAGAGGGTCGAATGGCTTCGTGGGCTTCCTGCGCGCCTTCCTTGCTCGAATAGAAGTTCGGCTTTTCCGGCAGGTACTCAGTACCGAATTCGTCCTCGATGAACCCTCGCGCCATGCCCAGGGCATCGCCCGAAAGATTGGTCGAGTCGGTACGCATGTAGGTGATGTAGCCCGCCTCATAGAGCCGCTGGGCCATCATCATGGTCTTTTTCACGCCGAAGCCCAGGCGGTTGCTCGCCGCCTGCTGCAGGGTCGAGGTGATGAATGGGGCTGAGGGCTTGCTGCTGGTGGGCTTGTCCTCGCGCTTGCTGACCTGATAGCTCGCGGCCTTGAGTTTCTCCAGTGCGGCAGTGGCCTGCGCCTCGTTCAGCGGCTTGAAGGCTTCCCCGTTTTGCCGGGCGACTTCAAAGCGCACCTTGGCTTTCTTGGCGGTACCCAGGTCGGCATGGACCTCCCAATACTCCTCGGGAACAAAGGCGCGAATCTCACGCTCCCGCTCAACCACCAGCTTGACCGCCACCGACTGCACCCGGCCGGCAGAAAGACCGCGGGCGATCTTCTGCCAGAGCAGCGGCGAAACCATGTAGCCGACCACCCGATCCAGAAAGCGCCGTGCCTGTTGCGCGTTGACGCGATCGATGTCCAGATCGCCAGGCTGGGCGAACGCCTCCTGAATCGCCTTCTTGGTGATCTCGTTGAACACCACGCGCTTGTAGCGCTGGTCATCGCCACCGATGGCCTCACGCAGGTGCCAGGCGATGGCCTCCCCTTCACGGTCCAAGTCGGTCGCAAGATAGATGGTATCGGCGTCCGCGGCCAGCCGGCGCAGCTCGTCGATGACCTTCTCCTTGCCCGGCAGGATCTCGTACTGGGCTTTCCAGCCATGCTCCGGGTCAACGCCCATTCGGGCGAACAGCTGGCGCTTGGCTTTCTCCTTGGGCGACAGCGCAGCGGTCTCGGCACTCGCCTTGCCCCGCTTCACCGGCTCCTTGCCGCTGGCTGCACCGCTGGTGGGAAGGTCGCGGATGTGGCCGATACTCGACTTCACCACGTACTGGTTGCCCAGGTACTTGTTGATGGTCTTGGCCTTGGCCGGTGACTCCACGATTACCAGCGATTTACCCATGGATTGGTGAATTCCTGAATCGAAGTGAGAGGGCGTGCTTGCCCAAAAGCCCCGCTATATATAGTGGCCGTGGAGGTCAGGTCAAGCAGGGATCCGGCGCGGGCGGCAGCGGCCAGGGCCTAGAATCGGCTCGGTTCCGCCTCGACAAGGGCAAAGCGCGGCACCACCTCGCCCTCCACTTCCACCGTCTCGGCGAACATGGCCAGGGGCCTGACCCAGAGGCCGAAATCGCCGTAAAGTGCCTGATAGAACACCAGGTCCTCCTCGGTTTCAGAGTGCCGCGCCACGGCAAATACGCGGTACTCGGGGCCCTTGTAATGGCGATAGCGCCCGGGTTGGATGTGCATGCTGTCCACCTGTGTCGATAAGCCGCGACCCGACATTGGGTCAGATTCGTTCGAAGACGGTCGTGATGCCCTGCCCGAGGCCGATGCACATCGTGGCAACGCCCAGGGTTCCACCTCGCTGCTTCATCACGCTCAACAGGGTGCCGCAGATGCGCGCGCCTGAACAGCCGAAGGGGTGACCGAGGGCTATGGCACCGCCGTGCAGGTTGACCATCTCGTCCATCCGCTCGAGCACCTTGAGGTCCTTCAGGACCGGCAGCGCCTGCGCGGCAAAGGCTTCGTTCAGCTCAAGGTAATCGATGTCGGCCATACTCAGGCCGGCACGCTTGAGCGCCTTGGCCGTGGCGGGTACCGGACCATAGCCCATGATCGCCGGATCGACACCGGCAATCGCCATTGCCTTCACACGCGCCATGGGTTCCAGGCCAAGGTCCGTGGCGCGCTGACCGGACATGACCAGCATGCAGGAGGCGCCATCGGTGATCTGCGACGAGGTCCCGGCGGTGACCGTGCCGTTCTTCGGGTCGAATACCGGTTTTAGCGCAGCCAGGCCCTCGAAGGTCGTTTCCGGGCGGATGGTCTCGTCCGCTTCGAAGCGCTTGAGCAGTCCCTGCTCGTCATAACCCTGCATGGGCAGTATCTCGTCAGCAAAGGCGCCCTCCTGGGTCGCTTGCCAGGCCCGCTGATGCGAGCGCAGACCGAAGGCGTCCTGTTGTTCGCGGGTGATGCCATGCATCTTGCCGAGCATTTCGGCGGTCAGGCCCATCATCCCCGACGCCTTGGCTACATGCAGCGAGAGCCGTGGATTCGGATCGACCCCGTGCAGCATGCCCAGATGCCCCATATGCTCGACACCGCCGATGACGAACACATCGCCATTTCCGGTCATGATCGCCTGCGCAGCGGTATGCAAGGCGCTCATCGACGAGCCGCACAGCCGGCTTACGGTCTGGGCGCCGCAGCTGTGCGGAATCCTGGTCAGCAGCGAGGCCATTCGGGCGATATTCCAGCCCTGCTCGAGGGTCTGGTTGACGCACCCCCAGATCACATCCTCGATCTCTGCCGGATCGACTTCGGGATTGCGCTCGAGCATGCCCTCGATGAGCCTGGCCGACAGGTCTTCGGCCCGCGTGTGACGGTGCATGCCACCCTTGGCACGACCCATGGGGGTCCGCGCGAAATCAACGATGACGACATCTCTGGGATTCAGGCTCATGGCTTATTTCTGCTCCTGGCCGTAGAAGCGCAGGCCGCGGACGGCCATTTCGCGCAGTTGGGCGGTCGGCCGGTATAGCGGACCATATTCGGCGTAGCGATCGGCCAAGGCGACGAATTCGGCGATGCCCATGGCTTCGATATAACGCAAGGCACCACCACGGAAAGGCGGGAAGCCGATGCCATAGACCAACCCCATGTCCGCCTCGGCCGCGGTTTCGACGATGCCGTCCTCCAGGCAGCGCACGGTTTCCAGGCACAGGGGAATCATCATCAGGTTGAGGATATCTTCGTCGGTCAGCTCGCGCTGCGCTGTGGCCACCGATTCCAGCAAGGGCTTCACCAGCGGATCTTCCACCCGCTTGGGCTTGCCACGCTTGTCGACTTCGTAGCGATAGAAGCCTGCGCCGCTCTTTTGCCCCAGGCGCTGCGCCTGATAGAGCGCATCGATGGCAGTGGGCCCCTCGTCCCTCATACGCTCGGGAAACCCTTCCACCATTACCGTGCGGGCGTGATGGGCGGTGTCGATGCCCACCACATCGAGCAGGTAGGCCGGCCCCATCGGCCAGCCGAAACGCTCCATGACCATATCGATCCGCTGGATATCCAGCCCTGCCGCCACCAGCCTGGCAAAGCCACCGAAATAGGGAAAGAGGATGCGATTGACCAGAAACCCCGGACAGTCATTGACCACGATCGGACTCTTGCCCAGCTTGCGGGCGTAGGCCACGGTGGTGGCGATCGCCGTTTCGCTGGTCTTCTCGCCGCGGACCACTTCCACCAGCGGCATCATGTGCACCGGATTGAAGAAGTGCATGCCGCAGAAATTTTCCGGGTGCTGCAGCGCTGCGGCCAGTTGATTGATGGAAATGGTCGAGGTGTTCGAGGCGATGATGGCATCGGCACGGACGGCACGCTCGACCTCCGCCAGCACCTCGCGCTTGACCTTGGGATTCTCGACGACTGCTTCGACGACGATATCGACCCCAGCGAAATCGCCGTAGGAAAGCGTCGGGCGGATGGCCCCCATGGCGCGGGCCATGTCTGCTGTGGTCATGTGCCCCTTCTCCATGCGCTTTTCCAACAACTTCGCCGCCTCCGACAGACCAAGCTGGAGCGCCGGCTCGCGAATGTCCTTCATCAGAATGGGGATGCCTTTGCTCGCCGACTGGTAGGCAATCCCGCCGCCCATGATGCCGGCACCAAGCACTGCGGCCTGGTCGATCGGCAAGGCGGCTCGCTCGAGCTCCCTGGCCTTGCGCTTGAGCGCCTGGTCGTTGAGAAACAAACCCACCAGGCAGGCGGCGACCGGGCTCCGGGCCAGCCGGGCAAAGCCTTCGGCTTCCACCGCGAGCGCCTTGTCGCGGGCCATGCCAGCGGCCTTCTGCATGCTTTTCACCGCTGCCAGCGGCGCCGGATAATGCGGCCCGGCCTGGCCAGCAACCACTGCCTTGCAGCTCTCGAAGGCCATCATCTGCTCGATCTGGTTGAGCTTGAGCCGCTGCAGCTTTGGCTTTCGCCTCGCCTGGTGATCCAGCTCGCCGGAAATCGCGCGAGCCAGCAGATCCAGCGCGGCCTTCTCGAGCAACGCGGCAGGCACCACAACGTCGACCGCGCCGACCTTCATCGCCGCCTCCGCGCTGTGCTCCTTGCCCGCGGCCATCCACTCCACCGCATTGTCGACGCCGATCAGTCGCGGCAGGCGCACGGTCCCGCCCCAGCCGGGATAGATGCCCAGCTTCACTTCCGGCAAACCGACCCTGGCACCCTCGGCCATCACGCGGAAATCACAGGCCAGGCAGATCTCGAAGCCGCCGCCGAGCGCCAGCCCGTTGATCGCCACCACCGAAGGCACCGGCAGGTCTTCGAGGTCACAGAAGATCCGATTGACGCTCAGGGTGCTCTCCTGAAGCTGCTCTTCCGGGAGACTGAAGGCATCGAGAAACTCGGTGATGTCCGCGCCCACCACGAAGTTGTCCTTGGCGCTGGTGAGCAGAACGCCACGCAAGCCGGCATCGCCACGCAGCGTCTCGACCGCCTGGCGCAACTCCTCGAGCACCTGACGTCCAAAGGTATTGACCGACTCGCCCGGCAGATCGAAACAAAGCTCGACGATGCCGTTGCCCCGGGCAATGGTCTTGATGGCTTGGTGACTCATCAAACGGATCTCCAGAATGGATGCCCAGCGGCAGTGCCGTCGGACGACGGGCTGAATCGGGTCAAGGATAGTCACGGCTGGCCCATGTATGCACAGCATAGCCGGCCCGGTCGCGCCGGGAGATTGACGAATACGCGCAATGCCGCCTTACACTCAGCCGCGCCCGGTGGATCAGCCGCTGGCTCACGCATCCCAGCCTGGAGTTCAAATGCCCGCACTTCCTGCCGCCCCGATCGCCCGCGCCGATGACCGCCGCGACCCCTATCACTGGCTCGAGCAGCGCGACAGCCCCGAGGTGCTCGACTACCTCAAGGCCGAGAACGCCTATCTGGAGGCCTGCATGGTCGATCAGGCGCCCCTGCGTGAGTCATTGTTCCAAGAGATCAAGGGGCGCATACGCGAGACGGACCTCTCACTGCCTACGCCATGGGGACCCTGGCTCTACTACCGACGCACCACCGCAGGCGACGAATACCCCCGCCATTACCGCTGCCCGCGCCCGGCCGACGGCTCGTTGGAAGTGGACCCCTCCGGCGAACAGCTTCTGCTCGATCCGAATGAGCTGGCCGCAGGCGGGTTCTTTTCACTGGGAGACTTCAGCATCAGCCCCGACCACGCGCGACTGGCCTACAGCACCGACACCCAGGGAGACGAGATCTATCGTCTGTTCGTCAAGGAGCTGGACAGCGGCGAGCTGACCGAGCTGCCCTTCGATGACTGCGACGGCAGCATGACCTGGGCCGCGGACAGCCAGACGCTGTTCTTCGGCGAACTGGACGAAACCCACCGCCCACACCGCATCCATCGGCACCGCCTGGGCGAGCCAGGCAGCACGGAAGTCTTTCATGAGGAAGATGGCCGTTTCTTCGTCCATTGCTATCGCTCCAGCTCGGAAAGGCAGCTGATCATTCTCGCCAACAGCAAGACCACCAGCGAAGCCTGGGTGCTGCCAGCCGACCGGCCAGAAGGCCAGTGGACCTGCCTGGCGCCGCGCGAGGAGGGCCACGAGTATTTCCCCGATCATGGTCGTCTCGACCAGCAATGGCGCTGGTTCATCCGCAGCAACCAGGCCGGCATCAACTTCGCACTCTATGAGACGGCCGAGACGATGCCGCAGCGAGCCCATTGGCAACTGCTGGTCCCCCATGATTCCTCAGTGATGCTCGAAGACGTCAATCTCAACGCCGACGCTTTCACCCTGACCTTGCGATCGGGAGCCCTGGCGGTGATCGAGGTTCGCCCCGACAAGGCCGAACCCTACCGCGTGCAATTGCCAGATCAGGTGTACAGCCTGCATGTGCAGAGCGGGCTCGAGTTTCACAGCCAGGTGATCCGGCTGCGCTACGAGGCACTCAACCGGCCCGCCCAGGTGCGCCAGTTGGTGCTCGCCGATGGCCTTCAGTCGGTGCTCAAGGAAACCCCGGTCGAAGGCCCCTTCGACCCCGAGGCCTATCTGAGTCAGCGCATCTGGGCCACTGCCGAGGACGGCACGCAGATTCCCATCAGCCTGGTCGGACGGCGCGAAGTCTTTGGCCAGCCCGCCCCGCTCTATCTCTACGGTTATGGCGCCTATGGCCATAGCCTTGACCCCTGGTTTTCCCATGCGCGCCTGTCACTGCTGGATCGCGGCTTCATCTTCGCCATTGCGCATGTACGAGGCGGCGGCGATCTGGGCGAGGCCTGGTATCGCGCCGGCAAGCTGGAACACAAGCGCAACACCTTCGGCGACTTCATCAGCTGCGCCGAATGCCTGATCCAGCAGGGCTTCAGTACTCCGGACAGACTCGCCATCAGTGGCGGCAGCGCCGGCGGGTTGCTGATCGGCGCAGTGCTTAACATGCGGCCTGACCTGTTTGGCGCGGCCATCGCCGAGGTGCCCTTCGTCGACGTGCTCAACACCATGATGAATCCCGACCTTCCCCTCACGGTGACTGAGTACGACGAGTGGGGCGATCCGAACGAGCCGGAGGTCCATGCCCGCATCGCCGGCTATGCGCCCTACGAGAACCTGAAGCCCCAACCCTACCCTGCCTTGCTGGCGGTCGCCGGCTATCACGACAGCCGGGTGCAGTACTGGGAGGCGGCCAAATGGGTCGCCCGACTCAGGGCTACCCGCAGCAATGACAGCCTGATGCTGCTCAAGACCGAGTTTGGCGCCGGCCACGGCGGCATGAGCGGGCGCTACCAGGCGCTTCACGACGTGGCGCTGGAGTATGCCTTCCTGCTCAAGGTATTCGGGATGGCGCACTAAAAGGCCTTCCGACCTGCGGAGTGAACGGACCGCAAGGCCCCAGGGTCAGGTTCTAGACAGCACAGGAGAAACCCTTCATGAAAAGCCCCTTTTCCAGCGCCACCGAACCCAATGTCCACGGCTGGGAACGTACCGCATCCATTGCCGGCGGCCTTCTCTTCCTGGGCAAGGGTCTGAGGCGCGGCGGCATCGGCGGGCTGTTGCAACTGGCCCTCGGAGGTATGGCCCTGGCACGTGGCATGACTGGCCACTGCGAGGCCAAGCGCGTTCTGACCGGGATGAAGCAAGAGGCAAAGGAACAGGAGACCGGCTCCAGCACTTCCGACACGAGCGACATGCAGCGTTCGGCAGCGCTTGCGGATGATCCAGTGCCGTTGGGTGAAGCCATCGAGGTAGATCCGTTCGACAGCTCGCTGCCCGGCGCCAATCCCAAGGGGGACGTCAACCCGGACCGCAGCAACCTCGGCAATTCGATCAGTTGAAGCCAGTTCGCCTGGCGCAGCCGTTACGCTGCGTCAGGCGATCGGTCAATGCGCGTGACCACAATCCGGACCATGGACATGCTCTTCCACCAGATCGGCAGGTTCGAGCTCCAGCGCCAGGCTGAGTAGATTGGCCGCTAACGGGCGCACTACCAGATTGGCATATTCCGCACTGTCTTCTTCGTCCTCAACTCCGACAACCAGCTGCGCATCAGCGGCCGGTTGCAGCCAGACCTCGCGGCCCTCCCAGATCACCGCCAGGCGCTGACAGGACATCTCCTCCAGCGACCCATCGGCTTTTTCCAGCAGCACTTTCATCTCATCAGCCATGCCAGCCTCCTCAGGCTTGTACGACACGGGCGACTGCCCGCTCAAAGCGTGCCATGCCCTCATCGATATCGGCATCCTCGATGACCAGGCTCGGGGCCAGGCGCAGCACGTCCGGTCCCGCCTGCAGGATCATCAGCGCCTCGCGCTCTGCCGCATCGACGAAATCCTTGGCCCGACCCTTGAAATCCTCGGCCAGCACCGCCCCAATGAGCAGGCCTTTACCGCGAACTCCGCTGAACACAGCGTAGCGCTGACCAATCTCGGCCAGCCGAGTAGCAAAGCGCTCATGCTTGGCCTTGACCCCCTCGAGTACCGCGGGCGTGTTCACCACATCCAGCACCCGCTCGGCCACTGCGCAGGCCAGGGGATTGCCGCCGTAGGTAGTCCCGTGGGTCCCCACACTCAGGTGCGAGGCGATCCGATCGGTGGTCAGCATCGCCCCGATGGGAAACCCACCCCCCAGGCTCTTGGCGCTGGTAAGAATGTCAGGGATCACGCCGTAGCCCATGTAGGCGAACAGCGAGCCGGTGCGGCCCATGCCGCTCTGCACTTCGTCGAACACCAGCAGGGCCCGATGCCGAGTGCACAACTCGCGAGCCGCCTCGAGATAAGCCTGGTCCGCCGGCAGCACCCCGCCCTCGCCCTGGATCGGCTCGAGCACCACAGCGCAGGTCTTGTCCGTGACAACGGCTTCAAGCGACTGGATATCGTTGTAGGGCACGTGACGGATGCCCTGAATCTTGGGACCGAAGCCATCGGAATACTTGGGCTGGCCACCCACCGTCACGGTGAACAGCGTTCGACCATGGAAACTGTTGAGTGCCGAGACGATCTCGCACTTCTCCGGACCGAACAGGTTGTGAGCATAACGACGGGCCAGCTTGAAGGCCGCCTCGTTCGCCTCGGCGCCCGAATTGCAGAAAAAGGCGCGCTCGGCGAAGGTCGCCGCCGTCAGCTTCTTGGCCAGGCGCAGCGTTGGCTCATTGGTAAAGACATTGGATACGTGCCAAAGCTTGCCAGCCTGCTCGGTCAGGGCCTCCACCAGCGCCGGATGGGCGTGCCCCAGCGAATTCACCGCAATACCACCGGCCAGATCCACCAACTCTCGCCCGCTCTGATCCCACACGCGAGATCCCTGGCCTCGCACCGGAATGAAGGCGGCGGGTGCGTAGCTGGGAACAATCACCTTGTCGAAATCGGCCCGTTCTACCGGGTTCTGCGGAGCAGACATTCGTGTGGTCTCCTGCGAGGAATCGCTGTCGAAATGGAAGCGCTCCACCCCTTGCGGAGCGCGCCTGGCAGTGTAAACCAGCGACAGCGGCAGCGGCGCTACCGCCAGGAAATCTCGTCAAAAACCCTACCACTCGCCGCCCGGGCCGAGCGCTCCCCGTGACGCTTGCCGCCATACTCGCCGCCTCTGAGATAAACGCATGAAAAAGCTAAAAAACTTTTGCCTTCACCAGCCTCATCGGATAAATTAGCGCGCCTCGACGGGACACACCCGACGGGATCTGGTGAGGTGTCCGAGCGGTTGAAGGAGCACGCCTGGAAAGCGTGTATACGGGAAACCGTATCGAGGGTTCGAATCCCTCCCTCACCGCCAGATCTACAAAGCCCCTGAAATCTGACGATTTCAGGGGCTTTTCGCTTAAGGGGCAGCCGCTCCCGCGCCATCGGTACAACGGACTGGTACAGACCAGGCCGCGACAAGACCTCCGGCAAATCCGCCCCCTCTCAGCACCACCTCTCAGACGCTGCCCCCGTCCATTTGGCGCTGTCGGCAACAGGCCATTCGTCTCTCATGTAACGCCAAGTGTTCCTTTTCCCCACACTCATCGCACCGTTGAACCGGGTTCCAACGGCGTCGTGGGCCGGGCCGGGTCGGCTGGATCAGTGGTACCGCGAGGAACCGGCGCCTCGCCGGGCAGGGTGTCGAAATGCGGATTCCGCAGGCCGCTGCCCGATTCGTTCGGCACCGAGTCGGGGTGTTCGTGCGGGTACAGCGGAGCGCCAGGCTGCTCGCCGGGCTCGATTCTGGAAGGATCATCCGGGGCGCTCTGGGTCGCGGATTCCCGTGATTCGGCAGGCTCGACTTGGGGAGCGGCCTGGACCGCGTTCATGGTCAGAGCAAGCAGTACGCCAGACATGCAGATAACGTGCTTCATGCCAAACTCCTGGGTGGGCTTACCCAGGTGGACACGAAAAATCCCCAAGCCTCTCATCACCTCGTCGGCCTGGGTCCACCCGCTTGCCCGCGGCGCACCGGCTCGAAAGTTGCTTGGGACTTGTCATTTCCCACAGGGACTACCTGCCGTTTCGAGGCGCGTTCAGCTGCCGCAACCACCGAAACGGCCAGGCAATCGCCTCACTCGCCCCCTACAGGCTCTCGCAATGTTCACCAAAAAGCACATCCGTCAGGCGACATGGATTCTGCTTGCCACGACCATGGTCCTGATCCTCCCCAATATCAGCCGGTTCATCGGCTGAGCCGCAACGCGTCCCTGGTGACACCCTGATTGCCGACCCTCCGCTCGGCCTGCCTCGCTATTGGCGGGAACCAATCCAGCAAGCACGCTAACGAATTCATGCCGTATCCTTAGTCTCGCCACCAAAGCCGCCATCGTAGGAGAACTCATGAATTGGGATGTTCTGATCAATCAGTCATTCTGGACCAACCTTGCAATCCTGGTCACCATCACCCTAGTGAGCTACTGGCTGCTATGCGCCGCCCAGCGCATCGCGGTTCGTCGCCTGCGGGCGCTGCATGAGCGCACCCAGGGCCGGACCTACGGTTTCGCTGCAGAAATGCTGCAGGGCACGAGCCGTCTGCTGGTGCTGGCCTTCTCACTGATGATCGGTCTGAAGATCGTCCAGCTCGCTCCGCGCTGGGAAGCCACGCTTTCGCAAGCCTGGTTTCTCGCCCTCGCCTTCCAGATAGCTCTCTGGCTGGACATGGCCGTACGTCTCTGGATGCAGAGCCTCACACTGGACGGCAAGGCCCGGAACCCGGTTACCACGACCATCGTCGGGATCATGCTGCGCATCCTCATCTGGGTCATGATGCTGCTGTCGATCCTGGCGAACCTGGGGGTGGACATCACTGCGATGGTCGCCAGCCTGGGGGTCGGCGGCATTGCCATCGCGTTGGCGGTACAGACTCTGCTCAGCGATCTCTTCGCCTCGCTGTCGATCGGGCTGGACAAGCCCTTCGAGATCGGCGACTTCGTGGTCTTTGGCGACGTCGCCGGCACCATCGAGCACATCGGCCTGAAGACCACGCGCATCCGCAGCCTCAGCGGAGAGCAGATCGTCTGCTCCAACGCCGCACTGCAGTCCCAGACCCTTCACAACTACAAGCGCATGGGTACGCGGCGTATCGTGTTCCGCTTCGGCATTACCTACGACACCCCGACCGACAAGGTCCGCGAGGTATCGGCGCTGGTGAAGCGCGTGATCGAGTCGGTAGGTGAGACCAAGTTCGACCGCGCCCACTTCATGGCCTTCGACGACAGTCAGTTGACCTTTGAAGTGGTGCACATCGTGCAGAGTTCGGACTACAACCGCTATATGCATGTGCAGCAGGAGATCAATCTCGGCCTGCTGCAGGGGCTACGGGACATCGATGTGAAATTCGCCCTTCCGGTGCGAAATGTCGAATTCATCGGCGGCACGCTGCCGGAGATCAGCGTTGCCGGACTGCCGAAGACTTCGGCCAATCAGTCCACGGAGGGTCGGGGCGCGCCTCAGGCATGACCCGGTGCAACTGCAGGCATTAACCACGCCGAGCAAACCGCGGGCGAAAAAAAAAAGCGGCTCAGGGTAGGGCCGCTTGATCAAAGGTGTCGATTGATCTAAGGATCATGTTGACGGCGATCAGTTTGTCCAGATCCGCTTTCGCTTCCCATTGCACCTTGGTCGATACCTCTGCCGTGGCGCCCACTGAACTGACACGCCTTCGAAGCTCCGAAAAGAGCCTTGAGCGGCCGCACGGCCCCGCTCGCAGCACTTCAATCGACTAGAAGAATCTCCTTTTAAATCAGCCAATTAGGCAAACAGCGCTGGCACCGGAAGGCATTTCGGGGTTGCCATCGGGACGATATTCGCTCAGGGTAGTTATATGAGGTCACTACTAGCCCCCATTGGGTCATTGCTTGGCGGAGTCGCCTTGCTTCTGCTGGGCCACGGCCTGCTCAACACATTGCTGACGCTTCGCGGCATCGCTGAAGGCTACTCCACCGGGCTGATCGGCCTGATGATGTCAGGCTACTTCCTGGGGTACCTGCTTGGGACCTGGACCGCTTCTCCGCTGATCCGCCGGGTCGGCTACATCCGTGCCTTCGCCTTCTGCGCAGCCCTGGCAGCGGTCGCGACACTGCTACATGTGCTGATCATCAATCCATGGGTCTGGATGCTCCTGCGCATCCTCTATGGCGTGGCTCTGGTGACGCTGTACATGGTGGTGGAAAGCTGGTTGAACGCCACCGTCAGCGGCAACAAGCGTGGACAGGTGTTCGCGGTCTACATGATCGTCAACCTCGGCGCCCTGGCCATCGCCCAGCAGTTGTTGCGTCTCGATAGCCCCGAGACCTTCACCCTGTTCGCCCTTGCCGGCATCTTCATCTGCGCCGCGCTGATGCCCATCACCCTGACCCGCCAGGTTCAGCCGACGTTGCCCGAAGTTCCGGCAACCGACCTGTTGCAGCTCGCCCGCATCGCCCCTCTGCCTCTGGCTGCCTCGGGCATGTCCGGGCTGTCATTGAGCGCCTTCTGGGGGCTTGGCCCCGTGTATGCGAGCCAGATCGGCTTTGATGCCACCGGTATCGGCTTGATGATGAGCCTCACCATCGTCGGTGGCGCAGTGCTGCAGTGGCCCATCGGCCGGTTTTCAGACAGCCACGACCGCCGTCTGGTGATGCTATGGATCGTCATGCTCTCGGCCATCCTCGCCGGTGTGATCAGCCTGCTGGCGGCCGGCGGCCTCCAGCTTGCGCTGATGTTCATCTGGGGCGGCCTGGCCTTCTCGATCTATTCGGTTGCCGTGGCGCAAATGGTCGACCAACTGCACCCTGACGAGATTCTTTCAGGCTCCAGCGGGCTGCTGCTGGTCAACGGTGTTGGCGCCGCGATCGGCCCGCTGCTGGCCGGTGGCCTGATGAGCCTCGCCGGTCCCCGGGCACTTCCGCTGTACTTCGCGGTGACCCTGGGGCTGTTGGCGGTGTACTCCTACTATCGCTCGCGCAGGGTCATGGACCTGATTACCGAACCTCATGGGCACTTTGCGCCTATGCTGCGGACCAGCCCGACAGTGCTGGAGCTGATGCCGGACGCTCCAAACGACAACGATCCGCTTTCCGGGCATGGTTCGGAAGACGCTGACAAGGAGGCACACGCCACGCCTTCAGATCGCGCAAATCAACCCTAGGTCGTCCGGGGTCCGCCACAAGCGGGCCAGCTTGGGTTGATTGCCCCGGCCCGTCATCGCACGGCTGGAACTTCATTAGTTACACGTCGGCCCAGGTCGGCGCGTCAACCGTACTTATTTGGACAGGGAGACAGCGCATGCTACTTGCTACCGATCTTGATGGAACCTTTCTCAGCGGCGATCCGCAGGACCGCCTCAGCCTTTACCAGACCATCACCGCCCACCCAGACATCCAGCTCGCCTATGTCACCGGGCGCAGCCTCGAAACCGTTCTGCCCCTGCTGGCAGACCCGACGCTACCGCAGCCTGACTACATCATCGCGGACGTCGGCGCCAGCCTCTACCATGGCGAAACCCTGCAGCCCATTCAACCCATCCAGCAGCAGATCGACGCCTGCTGGCCCGGGGAAACCCAGGTCGCCAGCGCACTGCTGGAGTTTCCCGACATGGAGCGCCAGGACGTGCCGCAATCGCGGCGCTGTTCTTATTACTGCAGCCCCGAACGTGCTGCCGACCCGAGACTCAAGGAAATTGCCGACGCGCTCGATTGCGACCTGCTGTACTCGGCCGACCTCTACCTGGATTTTCTGCCGCGGGGCGTGAACAAGGGCAGCAGCCTGATGCGTCTTGTGGAAACGCTTGGCATCGATCCCGAGCAGGTCCTTGTCGCCGGCGACACCCTCAATGACCTGAGCATGCTCACCTCCGGACTCAAGGGTGTGTGCGTGGGCCAGTCCGAACCCGGGCTGCTGGAAAGTACCCGCAGCCACACCAGCGCACGGGTTTTCCATGCCGACAGCCCGGGCTGCGGCGGCATCATTCAGGGGTTCTCGCATTTCGGCTTTCTCGGCGAACACGGTTTCGCCGCTGAAAGTCGCCGCTCCGCCGAACCAGGCCAGTCCGAGCTGGTGATCGTCTATCACCGGCTGCCCTATGAGGAAAAGCGCGTCAAAGGCCAGATCCGTCGCCAACGTCACACCTCGCCCAACGGCATCATCCCGACATTGCTGAGTTTCTTCTCCGACGGACGCAAGGGTTCCTGGGTGGCCTGGGCCGAGCACGAAGAAGACCAGGGCGAATTCGAAACCCGCACGGCGGTGGATGCGGAGCGCTACCCTCAATTGACTGCGGCCCGGGTACCCTTGAGCAAGTCCGACGTCGACACCTTCTACAAGCGGTTTTCCAAGGAAGCCTTCTGGCCGACCCTGCATTGCTTCTGGGAGCGCGCCAGCTTCAACGAGGACGACTGGCAAGTCTTCATGCGCGTCAACCGCGCCTTTGCCGAGCGCACCGCTGCCGAAGCGGCTGAAGGTGCCACCGTATGGATGCATGACTACAACCTGTGGATGGTGCCAGCCTACCTGCGCGAGATGCGCCCCGACCTCAAGCTGGCGTTCTTCCACCACACCTACTTTCCCTCGGCCGACGTCTTCAATGTGGTGCCCTGGCGTCGGCAGATCATTGGAAGCCTATTGCAGTGTGATTACATCGGCTTCCATATTCCTCGGCAGGTCGAGAACTTCGTCGACGTTGCACGCGGCGTATTCCCCCTGCAGACGCTCGAGGTACAGAACTGCGCCCCGCGCTTTGTCACCTATGGCTGTGCCGTGGGGCTCGACACCATGACCACCTGCATCGACACCGGCATGCGCCAGGTGCGTTTGGGCGCTCATCCGGTCGGACTCGATCTGGACCGGGTGCGCAACGCCTTGGCCAAGCCGGAGGTGAAGGAGCAGATGAGCCGCCTGCGCAAAGAGCTCAGCGGCGTTCGGCTGATCCTGGCGGTCGAGCGACTGGACTACACCAAGGGCGTGCTGGAAAAGCTCAACGCCTATGAGCAGCTACTGGCCAATAACCCCGAACTGATCGGCAAGGTCACCCTGGCCAGCGTCTGCGTACCGGCTGCCAAGGAGATGACCGTCTACGATGAACTGTTGGCACAGATCGAGCAGGCCGTGGGCCGCATCAACGGACGTTTCGCACGGATCGGCTGGACACCCGTGCAGTTCTTTTTCCGTAGCCTGCCGTTCGAAGAGGTAGTGGGCTGGTACGCCATGGCCGACGTGATGTGGATCACGCCACTTCGTGATGGCCTGAATCTCGTGGCCAAGGAGTTCGTCGCTACCCAGGGAATGCTCGATGGCGATGGCGTTCTGGTGCTGTCGGAGTTCGCCGGTGCGGCTGCCGAATTGAAAGGCGCTGTGCTCACCAACCCTCACGACACCGCCGACCTGGTCAGCAGTTGCTACATGGCGCTGAACATGCACAAGACCGAAGCCAAGACCCGCCTGCGCGAACTGTTCGGCATCACCGCTTACAATGACATCCGCCGATGGGGCGACGAATTTCTTGCCGCCCTGGAAACGCCGGCGCTTGAGCCAAGCGACCGGCAGGTGGCGTGATAGCACGGTAGACAATCGACGGGAGAAATCTTGGACTCGCTGACTCAAGCGGTGTTGGGTGCCTGTGTCCAAGGCACCCTGTTGGGACGCTGGCAGGGCCGCAAGGCTCTGCTTTATGGCGCAGCTCTGGCGACCCTGCCGGACCTGGATGTGATTCTCGATTACGGCGACGCGGTAGCCAACATGACCCAGCACCGTGGCTTCAGCCACGCGTTGCTGGTCTTGAGCCTGGTCGCGGTACTGCTCGCCTGGTTCATACGGCGGGTGCGGCCTCACCCAGGCTACAGCGGCACGCGGCTGTTTCTGACGCTTTGGCTGGTGCTGATCACACATGTACTGCTGGACACCTTCACCAGTTATGGCACCCAGCTGTTCTGGCCCCTGCAATCGCAGCCGGTGGCATGGTCCACCATCTTTATCATCGACCCGCTGTACACCCTCCCGCTGCTGCTGGCCGCCATCCTAGGCGCCACGTTCGGCCTGCGCGGACGCTTGCGCCATTGGCCAGCAATGGCACTGGCGTTATCCACGCTCTATCTCGGCTTCACTGTCGCCGGCAAGCAGATGGCGGAAAGCAGCGTGGCGGCGGTGCTCAGGGAAGAAGGCATCAGACCGGAGCTGGTGTTCAGCGCCCCCACTCCTTTCAATAGCCTGCTCTGGCGCGTAGTGATCATGGACGAAGGGCACTACCACGAGGCTGTGGTGGGCTGGCTGGACCGTGAACCGCCCCGCCTGGTCAGCCTGCCCAGGGGCGCCGAGCTGAGACCGGCCCTCGCCGAATCGGCTCAGCATGCGCGCCTGCAATGGTTCAGCGGTGGTGCCTTGCGCTACGACGAGATGGAAGACCAGCTCGTCGTGACCGACCTGCGATTGGGCATGACGGGCTTCCACCCCTTTCGATTTCCCCTTGCCGAACGTGCTCCAGACGGCAGATGGGAGCTGATCGACGCGCCGGAACGCCTGGCGGCCAATCGAGGAAATTCGGATCGTCTGTGGCAACTATGGGCTCGCATATGGAACCAGCAACCAGAGCTTCCGCTGGAGCACTGGGCGCTCGTATTGGAGGCAAGGCACTAAGACGGTGCCTGCCCGGCTCCTGACCAAAGGGTCAGGATACTGGTCCACCTGTAAATAGGCAGCCAAATGCACTATAAAAGTGCAAGACTTAAACCAAGGGGCTGACACTGCTCCTTATCAGCGCAACGGCCCTGCAAGCGAAGCGGCTGGCCAGCACCTCTAAACGCCGATAACCAATTGAATTAACTAGTCTTTTTAAATATGGCAGGGAATCTGCATCAGTAGCAGCATCTGGCCGGTAAGGGCGAGAGTAAGAATGAGGGCCAACCCTCAAACACAATTTCAGGGGAAAGAAAATGCTGAAAAAATTTGCCATGGCCGTGACCGCCGCTTCCACCATGGGCATGAGCGCCTTTGCTGTAAGTGAAACCGTACCGTCCCCGATTGGCGATTTCGACGTAAGCATGTCCGCTACCCTCGCCACCGATTACATCTGGCGTGGTCAATCTCAAACCCAGGGCAAGGCAGCCGTGCAGGCCAGCCTGGACGTCGGTCATGAGTCTGGCGTCTATACCGGTATCTGGGCCTCCAATGTCGATGGAGACGTGTTCGACGGTGCCAGCATCGAAGTGGACTACTACATCGGCTATGGCAATGACATCAACGACGTGCTTTCCTACGACCTGTCCTGGAACGTCTACACCTATCCGGGCGGTGTGGGCAATGTCGAGGAGTGGATCGGCTCGCTGAGCGCCTACGGCCTGACCGGCGGTGTAAAATATGCCTACCACCCCGGCAGCTCGCTGTACAAGTTCGTCTCCTACTCGCATGAACTGCCGTACGACACCGGCGTGATCCTGGCTCTCGGCCACACCGACACCAAGGACTACCTGCTCGAGCGCCGCCATGGCGAAACCTATACTGATTGGAGCCTGACCCTGGCCAAGACTTTCGCCACCGTCGACTTCGCCCTGATGTACAGCGACACCAACCTGAGCAACAGCGTCTGCCGTGACTGGTACCTCGATCGCACCTCCTCGTGCGGCTCGAACTGGACCTTCTCGGCCTCCAAGGCGTTCTGAATCTGACCGCGCCAGCCAGGTTCCCGTCACCCAGACTGCAGCGAAACGGCTGAAGCCGGTATCGCCAGACGAAACCCCGCCCGCGGGGTTTCGTTCGTTTGCGCGAACGCATCGTCTCGATCAGGTCCAGCCTTCCAGCCGCATGGTCGCCCGCACTAGCCGCTGCTCCTCTCCCTCGATCTCCTTCAGGTTGTCGCGGATGCCCTGGATATGATCCCGGGCGGCTCGCTGGGCCTGTTCAGGCAAGCGCTCGGTAATCGCGTGGAAAAGCCTGGAGTGCTGGCGGTCGATCTGCCGCTTCTGCAGGGGGCGGTGGTAAAGGTTGTTCACCGAGGCGAACACCGAGCTCAACATCAGATCACTCAATGACTGCTGCGTGTAGACCAGCACGGGGTTGTGGGACGCCTCGCTGATCGCCAGATGGAAAGCGTGATCGAGCCGCGTGTGCTCGCGTGGGTCAGCCCCCTCCTCCGCCTCGGCCGCGACCATCTCCTCGTAGCGACTGCGCAGGATCAGAAAATCCGCTTCAGTGCCTCGCAGGGCCGCCAGTCGCGCTGCCTCGCTTTCAAGTACTGCGCGCACTTCCAGCAGATCGTAGAGCGTGCGCGGCTGGGAGCTGAACAGGTGCATCAGCGGACTGCTGTCCCGGGTGCCGCCCAACTGGGCAACAAACGAACCCTTGCCCTGCGCCGTCTCGATGATGCCGCGTCCGCGTAGTACGCGCAGCGCCTCTCGCAAGGCCGAGCGGGAGATGCCGAGCTTTTCGCACAGGCGCCGCTCCGAAGGCAGTGCCTGGCCCACTTTCAGCACTCCGTCCACGATCAGCCGCTCGATGCGTTCGGCGACCACGTCGGCGAGCTGCCGTCGATCCTCACTCTCTGGATATGATTTCATGCGCCTCCACTGGTAGGACCAGTTGTGCGGTGATTATAAACCGGTCATCGGCAACCGCAGAAGCCCTGTCGTACGGGGCTATAACTCAAGGCTAGCCGAAGGTCGTACTCAACAACTGGTCCGACCAGTTTGTAGCAGATATTCAACAGGGCTACAAAGTGCGACCTGTCACCGCAGCCTGCCGGCGCGGTCAATAAAGAGAGCGTCGAACTCGCCATGAACATTCTCTACGACGAACGCGTCGATGGCGCGCTACCCAAGGTCGACAAGGACAGCCTGCTGTCGGACCTGCGCGCCGCCCTGCCTGACCTGGAGATCCTCCATCGCACGGAGGACCTCAAGCCCTACGAATGTGACGGCCTGTCGGCCTACCGCACCCAGCCATTGATGGTGGTACTGCCCGAGCGCATCGAGCAGGTGGAAAAGCTGCTCAAGCTCTGCCACCAGCGCGGTGTGCCGGTAGTCGCCCGCGGCGCTGGCACCGGCCTGTCCGGCGGCGCGCTGCCGCTGGAACAGGGCATCCTGCTGGTGATGGCGCGCTTCAACAAGATCCTCGAAGTGAACCCCGCAGGCCGTTTTGCCCGGGTCCAGCCAGGCGTGCGCAACGCGGCTATCTCCCAGGCAGCGGCGCCCCACGAGCTGTACTATGCGCCGGACCCCTCCTCGCAGATCGCCTGTTCCATTGGCGGCAACGTTGCCGAGAATGCCGGTGGCGTGCACTGCCTGAAATACGGGCTGACCGTGCACAACCTGCTGAAGGTGGACATCCTCACCGTCGAGGGCGAGCGCATGACCCTGGGCAGCGACGCGCTGGATTCGCCCGGTTTCGACCTGCTGGCGCTGTTCACCGGCTCCGAGGGCATGCTTGGCATCGTCACCGAGGTGACGGTCAAGCTGCTGCCCAAGCCCCAGGTGGCCAAGGTACTGCTGGCAAGCTTCGACTCGGTGGAGAAGGCCGGTCGCGCGGTGGGCGACATCATCGCCGCCGGGGTGATTCCGGGCGGACTGGAAATGATGGACAACCTGGCCATCCGCGCCGCCGAGGACTTCATCCGCGCCGGCTACCCGGTGGACGCCGAGGCCATCCTGCTCTGCGAACTGGACGGCGTCGAAGCCGACGTGCATGACGACTGCGCGCGGGTGAGCGAAGTGCTCAAGGCCGCCGGCGCCACCGAAGTGCGCCAGGCCCGCGACGAGGCCGAGCGGGCGAAATTCTGGGCCGGGCGCAAGAATGCCTTCCCGGCGGTCGGGCGCATTTCGCCGGACTATTACTGCATGGACGGCACCATTCCCCGCCGCGAACTGCCCGGCGTGCTCAAGGGCATCAGTGAACTGTCCGAGGAATACGGGCTGCGAGTGGCCAACGTGTTCCATGCCGGCGACGGCAACATGCATCCGCTGATCCTGTTCGATGCCAATACTGAAGGCGAGCTGGAACGGGCCGAGGCCCTGGGCGGCAAGATTCTCGAACTTTGCGTCAAGGTAGGCGGCTCGATCACCGGCGAGCACGGGGTGGGCCGCGAGAAGATCAATCAGATGTGCGCCCAGTTCAACAGCGACGAGCTGACTTTGTTCCACGCGGTGAAGGCGGCCTTCGACCCGACCGGCCTGCTCAACCCCGGCAAGAACATCCCCACCCTGCACCGCTGCGCCGAATTCGGTGGGATGCACGTGCACGGCGGCCAGCTGCCCTTCCCTGAACTGGAGCGTTTCTGATGACGGTTTTCGACCACGACGCCAGCGCCGTACTGCTCGAGCAGGTCAACGGGGCGCTGGCCGAGAAGACGCCGCTGCGCATCCAGGGCAGTGGCAGCAAGGCTTTCCTTGGCCGCCCGCTGGAAGGCAGGCTGCTGGACACCCGCGAGCATCGCGGCATCGTCAGCTACGACCCCACCGAACTGGTGATCACGGTCCGCGCTGGCACTCGACTGGCCGATCTCGACCAGGCACTGGACGAGGCCGGGCAGATGCTCGCATGCGAACCGCCGCGCCTGGGTGACGACGCCACCGTCGGCGGCATGATTGCCAGCGGGCTGTCCGGCCCGCGCCGCCCCTGGGCCGGCTCGGTGCGCGACTTCGTACTGGGCACCCGGGTCATCACCGGCCATGGCAAGCACCTGCGCTTTGGCGGGGAAGTCATGAAGAACGTCGCCGGCTACGACCTGTCCCGACTGATGGCTGGCAGCTTCGGCTGCCTCGGCGTGCTCACCGAGGTCTCGCTGAAGGTACTGCCCAAGCCACGCCTGTGCCGCAACCTGCACGTGGAAATGCCACTGGATCGCGCTTTGCTCAAGCTCGCCGAATGGGGCCAGCAGCCGGTCCCGATCACTGCCGCCAGCCATCACGACGGTGCTCTGCGCCTGCGCCTGGAAGGCGGCGAGGGCTCGGTGAACGCCGCCTGCGACCGCATCGGCGGCGAAGAAATGGACATGCAGTACTGGGACGACCTGAACGAGCAGCGCCTGGCCTACTTCGCCGATGCCCGGCCTCTGTGGCGTATCTCGCTGCCGAACAACGTGCCGACGCTGGCCCTGCCGGGCGAGCAGTTGATCGACTGGGGCGGCGCCCAGCGCTGGCTGAAGTCCGACGCCGGTGAAACGACGATTCGCGCCATCGCCAGCGAAGTGGGCGGCCATGCCACCTGCTTCACGCCAGGGGTGACCGACAGCCCGTTCCAGCCGCTGGCCGCGCCCCTGGTGCGCTACCACCGCCAGCTCAAGGCCGCGCTCGACCCACAGGGGATCTTCAACCCCGGCCGTATGTACTCCGAGATCTGATATGCAAACGAATCTGAGTGAAGCCGCAAAGAAGCTGCCCCGGGCCGAAGAGGCCGAGCGCATCCTGCGGTCTTGCGTGCACTGTGGCTTCTGCAATGCCACCTGCCCCACCTACCAGTTGCTCGGCGACGAGCTGGACGGCCCGCGCGGGCGCATCTATTTGATGAAGCAGGCGCTAGAAGGCAACGAGATCACCCGCAGCACCCAGCTGCACCTGGATCGCTGCCTCTCCTGCCGCAACTGCGAGACCACCTGCCCGTCCGGGGTCGACTACCACAACCTGCTAGACATCGGCCGCGACTTCGTCGACCAGCACGTGCCGCGCTCCACCGGCGACAAGCTGCTGCGCAGCGGCCTGCGTCGGGTGGTGCCCAACGGCGGACTGTTCAAGGCGCTGTTGAAATCCGGCTCCGCCTTCCGCCCGCTGCTGCCGGCTTCGCTGAGCGAGCACATGCCGCGCCAGGCCCGTCCGGCCAAGGCGCGTCCGCAGGTGCAGCATGCTCGTAAGGTGCTGATGCTCGAAGGCTGCGTGCAGCCCTCCCTGTCGCCGAACACCAATGCGGCGACCGCACGGGTGCTGGATCGCCTCGGCATCAGTATCACCCCCGCGCGGGAGGCCGGCTGCTGCGGCGCCGTGGACTACCACCTGAACGCCCAGGACGCCGGCCTGGACCGCGCCCGTCGCAACATCGACGCCTGGTGGCCAGCCATCGAGGCCGGCGCCATAGCCATCGTGCAGACCGCCAGCGGCTGCGGCGCCTTCGTCAAGGATTACGGCCATCTGCTGCGCTTCGATCCCGCCTATGCCAACAAGGCCAGACGGGTCAGCGAGCTGGCCAAGGACCTGGTGGAAGTGCTGCAGGCGCAGGACCTCGAATCCCTGCGCATCAAGGGCGACAAGCGCATGGCCTTCCACTGCCCCTGCACCCTGCAACACGCGCAGAAGCTTGGCGGCGCGGTCGAAGGTGTGTTGACCCGCCTGGGCTTCACCCTGACCCCGGTCCCGGATGCCCACCTGTGCTGCGGCTCGGCGGGCAGCTATTCGCTCACCCAGCCGGAAATTTCGAAGCAGTTGCGGGACAACAAGCTGAACGCGCTGGAAAGCGGCAAACCGGAGGTGATCGTCACCGCCAACATCGGCTGCCAGACCCACCTCGACGGCGCCGGCCGGACGCCGGTGCGGCACTGGATAGAAATCGTCGAGGAGGCGATGCGGTAACGTCGAGAAGAGTGCTGGAGCTGAACGAGTCGTAGGGTGGAAGTCTCGCACAGCGAACTTCCAACGGAAACAATTGCGGTGGGAAAGGCTGCGCCGTTTCCCATCCTACGCTTGCCTCGTCCACGGGGTGCAAACCCACCGACGGGGCCCCGGAAACAGCGGAACCTAGAATTCATCAGGAGACCCCATGAAAACCAAAGCCTTTCTGAGCCAAACCGAAGTCAACGCCATTCTCGCCGCCGCCCGTGAAGAGGCGCAGAACAATGGCTGGAACGTCACCATCGTGGTCGCCGACGACGGTGGCCATCCGCTGGCCCTGGAGCGCCTCGACGGCTGTGCCCCGATCGCCGCCTACATCGCCACCGAGAAGGCCCGCAGCGCCGCCTTGGGCCGCCGCGAGACCAAGGGCTACGAGGACATGGTGAACAACGGCCGTAACGCCTTCCTCTCCGCACCCGTGGTGTGCTCGCTGGAAGGCGGCGTGCCGGTGCTCGTCGATGGCAACGTGATCGGTGCGGTGGGCGTCTCCGGCGTCACCGCCGCTCAGGATGCCCAAATTGCCAAAGCCGGCGTCGCCGCCATCGGCTGAACAGACAAACAACAAGACGGAGAAGAACCATGAGCGAACGCGTATCGCTGCACGGCCTGCAGGTGGCCGCCAACCTCAAGCGCTTCATTGAAGACGAAGCCCTGCCGGGCACTGGCGTCGAAGCCCCGGCCTTCTGGGAAGCCCTGGACAAGCTGGTCCATGAACTGGCACCGAAGAACCGCGAGCTGCTGGCCGAGCGTGACCGCCTGCAGGTCGAGCTGGACAACTGGCACAAGGCTAACCCTGGTCCGGTCCGCGACATGGCCGCCTACCGCAGCTTCCTCGAGTCCATCGGCTACCTCCAGCCGGTGCCGGACGAAGTGAAGATCGAGACCGCCAACGTCGACACCGAGATCGCCGAGCAGGCAGGCCCGCAGCTGGTGGTGCCGATCATGAACGCCCGCTACGCGCTGAACGCCGCCAATGCCCGCTGGGGCTCGCTGTATGACGCGCTCTACGGCACCGACGCCATCAGCGAGGAAGGCGGCGCTCAGAAAGGTCCGGGCTACAATGAAGTCCGTGGCGCCAAGGTCATCGCCTATGCTCGCCAGTTCCTCGACGGGGCCGCGCCACTGGCCGAAGGCTCCCACGCGGACGCCGTCGCCTACCGCGTGCAGGATGGTCAGCTGAAGGTCACCTTGGAAAACGGCAATACCATCGGCCTCGCCCAGCCGGAGAAATTCGTCGGCTACCAGGGTGATGCGGTCGAGCCCAAGGCCGTGCTGCTGAAGAACAACGGCCTGCATGTCGAGATCCAGATCGACCCCAACAGCCCCATCGGCCAGACCGATGCAGCCGGAGTGAAGGACCTGCTGGTCGAGGCCGCCGTTTCCACCATCCTCGACTGTGAAGACTCGGTCGCCGCAGTGGATGCCGATGACAAGGTGCTGGCCTACCGCAACTGGCTGGGCATCGTCCAGGGCACCCTGAGCGAGGAAGTCGCCAAGGGCAGCAAGAGCTTCGTCCGCCGGCTGAACCCGGATCGCGAATACACCGCGCCCGATGGCGGGAGCCTGACCCTGCACGGCCGCTCGCTGCTGTTCCTGCGCAACGTCGGTCACCTGATGACCAACCCTGCGATCCTCTACGACGGCGACCGGGAAATTCCCGAAGGCATCATGGACGCCGTGTTCACCAGCCTGATCGCCAAGCACGACCTCAAGCGCAAGGGCAATTCGCGTACCGGCAGCATCTACATCGTCAAGCCGAAGATGCACGGCCCGGTCGAAGTTGGCTTTGCCGATGAGCTGTTCGGCCGCGTCGAGGACCTGCTCGGCCTGCCGCGCCATACCGTGAAGCTGGGCATCATGGACGAGGAGCGCCGCACCAGTGCCAACCTCAAGGCGTGCATCGCGGCGGCGAAGCACCGGGTAGCCTTCATCAACACTGGTTTTCTCGACCGCACCGGCGACGAGATGCATACCTGCATGGAAGCCGGCCCGGTGCTGCGCAAGGGTGACATGAAGTCCACTCCCTGGATCCAATCCTACGAGCGCAACAACGTACTGGTGGGCCTGGCCTGCGGCCTGCGCGGCAAGGCGCAGATCGGCAAGGGGATGTGGGCCATGCCGGACCTGATGGCGGCGATGCTGGAGCAGAAGATCGGGCATCCGAAGTCCGGCGCCAACACCGCCTGGGTCCCTTCGCCCACCGGCGCCACGCTGCACGCGCTGCACTACCATCAGGTGAACGTGCAGCAAATCCAGCAGGAGCTGGAAAAGGTCGATCTGGCCACCGAGCGCGAGCAGTTGCTGAACGACCTGCTGACAATCCCGGTGGCCCCCGAAGCCAACTGGAGCGAAGGCGAAAAGCAGCAGGAGCTGGACAACAACGCCCAGGGCATCCTCGGCTACGTGGTCCGCTGGGTTGAACAAGGCGTCGGCTGCTCCAAGGTACCGGACATCCACAACGTGGGCCTGATGGAAGACCGCGCCACCCTGCGCATCTCCAGCCAGCACATGGCCAACTGGCTGCACCACGGCGTGGTCAGCAAGGAACAGGTGCAGGAAACCCTGGAGCGCATGGCCAAGGTGGTGGACGGGCAGAATGCCCACGATCCGCTGTACCGCCCGATGGCCGGCGATTTCGCCAGCTCGGCTGCCTTCCAGGCTGCCAGCGATCTGGTGTTCAAGGGACGCGAGCAGCCCTCCGGCTACACCGAGCCGCTGCTCCACCAGTGGCGTCTGAAGTACAAGCAAGCCAGCCAGGGCTGATCGACCCGAGCCGCCCATACGAATGAGCGGCTCGCGGTGAAATAAAGGAAAGGCGAAGGAGCAATCCTTCGCCTTTTTCGTTGCACGACCGGGCACCGGTCACACGGCGCTGTCCCGCTCAGGGCACTCGGCCAGCAGTGTCGGCGTGACATCCTCAGCGCTTATTCGATTCCGCCCGTGCCGCCTGGCGAGGAAAAGTGCCGGCCGGCCGCCTCCAAAACGATCAGCCCAGCATAAAGCACTCAGAGCCATCGGCGCTAAGTGCTTGATATTCATGGTGTCCCAGGCAGGAATTGAACCTGCAACCTTCCCCTTAGGAGGGGGATGCTCTATCCAATTGAGCTACTGGGACAAGGCGAGGCGGAATGTTAACGGGCCGCGGTGGTTTTGTCATGGGCAATCCTGGGCAGTCGTGCGCCCAGTACAGACCGTCTGCAGAAAGCGCTCGGCGGTGTCACTGAGCGGGCCGGAGTTGTCGAGGATGATCACCCGCTCGTACTCACTCTCAAGGCCGTCGGCAAATCGCCTGTTACGCGCCAGCCGAGCTTCCACCTCATCGAGGCTCTCCCTGCCGCGTTGCAGCAGGCGCTGGCGCAACACCGCTGGCTGCACGGACAACAGCACCGTCAACATGCCGGGATAGCGGCACAAAGCCTGCGGCAGGTATTCCCGAGAGCCATTCACCACAACGCTATAGCCTTCTGCAAGCCACTGATCGATCACCAGTGGGATTCCATAGGCAATACCGTTGGCATGCCAGTGCAACGCAAAGGCAGCGCTGCGTTCCAATGCCTCGAACTCGTCGGGCGATATGCACGAAGTGCCCCCCTCGGGTTCACCTGATACGCGGGTCACCTGCCGCGGCGCGATCCGGCACTCTTGCAGAAGCAATCGCTCCCGGCAGGCCTCCAGCAAGCTGTCCTTACCGGCGCCAGAAGGCCCGACCAGATAGATCAACCGTCCCTTCATCGCGAAATCCCTGGTAGTTGGAACTAAAGCCGTATGTTACGGGGTCATATCGTAGAGCCAGCGCAGGCTGAATGGTTCGCCTAGGGGCTTAGTGCCTAGCTGAAGCAAGGGGTCATCTGGAATTAATACGATCCTTGCAAAATGCAATGTCACCCAAAGCCCTTCGTGCAATGCGCAATCCCCTGCGCTCGTGCCTTACTCATATGTCATTGTTTTTAAAGGAATATATTCTTTGAGGTGATTGGCACAGGACCTGCAATTCTCTATTTCGTTCAAGCTATCGAGCGAATGGAGACGCCCAAATGCCATATGTTGTTTTCGCACTCAGCGCAGTTTTTCTGGCCTCCGCGGCAGCCACTCATTTGCCCGACCGCGACACTGGGATGTCCTACCAGCAAGCTCAGCAATACGAATTGATTCGCCAGGTCAGCCTGGAGCCGCGCGCCAACATCCTGACCACCAGCGAAAATGAAATGGTCCGCCCCGCCGAAACCCAGCGCTGGGTGTTTTGATTCACCCGCCAGGACGGAAGGCAGAATAGGGAGATGACACTCATGTCCAAGGCAGCATTCTTGTTTCTCGGTGCCGTATTCGTATGCGGCTTCATCGTACTCCTCGCGCCTGCAAGCGAAGCCTGGAACGCCATTGGCAAGATCGGCCTGGCTCTCTTCAGCGTTCTCCTGTTTGGTGCCTTGCTCGTCGGACGGCGCATCAAATTTGACCCGGTGCTTCGGTGATCAAGCTTGGGCCTAGGGTCGCTAGCACAATGGCCGTACCGCGCGCGATCTGATTTGTGAGCGTCAGCGCATTTACCCTGAGCAGCTCTCAGTAATAGCGAAGCGCTCTTACATGTCCCCCCGCCAGGACGCATAATTGCGCCGTGATGCTCATTTATAGCGTTGCGGACGGAACGCTATGCCCGCTTTGATTGTCAGACCGGTGACAGTTGCAACTGCAATGCCATCATCGCCCAAATGACTAACCGGTTAAGATAATGCGCCCTATGAAACAGGCTGTTTTTTCCAGCCGCACGGCTGACAAGTTCGTGGTCAGGCTTCCCGACGGCATGCGAGACCGCATTGCCGAGGTTTCTCGCAATCATCACCGCAGCATGAATTCCGAAATTATTGCCCGACTGGAGCAAAGCCTTTTTCAGGAAGGGGCCCTGGACGATGAATTGAGCATGCGGATCGACAGCCCCGAACTGTCCCTGCATGAGCGTGAACTGCTGCAGCGCTTTCGTCAGTTGTCGCGCCGTCAGCAGAACGCGCTCATCTCGCTGATTGCCCAGGACGTGGACAACCCTCCAGACTCCGAGTAGTCGAACCAGTCCTGAGCGCATTAAAAAGCCGGCTATATGCCGGCTTTTTATTCAGTACGAACCTACCCCACCATATTGAGCAGGATACCCGCTGCCACCGCCGAGCCGATCACACCGGCCACGTTGGGCCCCATGGCATGCATCAGCAGGAAGTTCTGCGGG
>NZ_JBHRXZ010000003.1:0-63476 GCF_042648805.1 Stutzerimonas tarimensis
TTTGGGCTCGGAAAAACAGATGCTGCCGATGCCGCCAGTGCTCCCCTACGGCCAAGCAGGGGAAAACAGGGCTGCGCCGCACCAAATTCCAGTCCCGTCGACGATTCACGCATAGCCAAGCACTGAGCCGGTTGCCTGATCGAATTCTTGGAGCCCCCCCTTCTTCTAACGGGTGCGACCACATGAAACCGTGATCCGGCGAACGGCGCGGAGAATTAATGCCAACTCGTCTACACTAGCGTTTTGGCTTGAACAGTTCCGATGCAATGCAATGCCGGGTCCGGCCCCGCCCCCAATCCCCCTGTGCTTTCGCCACTACCGCCTCTTGAGCAGCTCGCAGCCTGCCCCGAGTGCGATTTGCTGATGGCCAAGCCCATGCTGAGTCCCGGCCAGAAGGCGCAATGTCCGCGCTGTGGCTATCAACTGTTCGCGGCGCATTCCCGGATTGTCGAGCGCAGCCTGGCTCTGGTGATTGCGGCACTCTTGTTGTTCATTCCAGCCAATTTTCTGCCGATCATGCAGCTCAGCCTGCTGGGTCGAACGACCTATGAAACGGTGTGGAGTGGGGTGATCAGCCTTTACCAGAGCAATATGCGGGGCATAGCGCTGATCGTTTTTCTCTGCAGCATGGCGGTGCCTTTGCTGAAACTGCTGTGCCAGCTCGCTGTACTGTTGAGTATCCGCACCGGCCAAGGCAGGCGGTACGGGCTGTTCCTTTATCGTAGCTACCACCATATGCGGGTCTGGGGGATGCTGGAGGTCTATCTCCTGGGCATCCTGGTCTCCATCATCAAGCTCAAGGGTATGGCCGAGCTGGGCCTCGGGTTTGGTCTGCTCTGCTTTGTGGCGTTGCTGTTGGTCCAGCTGTGGCTGGAGGTGATCATGTCTCCTCAACAGATCTGGGAAGCGTTGTCGGATCCCCATGCGCGCGCTTGATGCAGGTCTGGTCCTCTGCCATGAGTGTCATCAGCTCAATCGTCTCGTGCGTCCACAGGGGCAGCGTTGTCTTCGTTGCGGCGCGCATATCCATCCCCGCAGGCCTGCCAGTATCGCCAAGACCTGGGCGTTGCTGATCACAGCCGTGCTGCTCTACCTGCCCGCAAACCTCCTGCCGATCATGACCCTCCGCTCGTTCGGTCGAGGTAGCCCGGACACCATCATCACGGGCGTCGTGGCGCTGGCTCAGCACGGCATGCTGCCGATCGCTGCGGTGGTGTTTATCGCCAGTATCCTGGTGCCGACCTTCAAGCTCGTGGGGATCGCCCTGCTGCTGGTATCGGTCCAGCGCCGTCAGCGCCTGTCTCCTCGGCAGCGGATACTCATGTTTCGCTTCATCGAGTGGATCGGCAGGTGGTCGATGCTCGATATCTTCGTGATCGCCATTCTTGTTGCCGTCGTCAACTTCGGCAGTATCGCAAGCGTCGAGGCAGGCTTCGGCGCTGTGGCCTTTGCCGCCGTGGTGATCCTGACAATGCTCGCCGCCCTCACTTTCGATCCCAGACTGATCTGGGACAACACGGAGTCCCCATGAGTGATCTGCCGGTCGCCGACACGCGTCCTTCCTCCAACTGGTCCGCCATCTGGGTGCTTCCGCTCATTGCCCTGCTGATCGGCGCCTGGCTGGCATGGCAGGCCTATGCCGAGCGGGGTATCCAGATCCAGTTGCACTTCGAAAGCGGCGAAGGAATCGAGGTCGGCAAGACCCAGGTCGTCTACAAGGGCATGTCGATCGGCGCGGTACGTGACCTTGCGCTGGATGACGGGCCGGCGGGCGGGGTAGTGGCAACGCTCCAGATGAACCGGGAAACGGAGGCGTATCTGCGGGAGAACACGCGCTTCTGGCTGGTCCGGCCGAGCGTTACCCTTGCGGGTATCAGTGGCCTGGAAACGCTGGTTTCCGGAAACTACATCGGCGTCAGTCCGGGAGACGGCGAGCCGGCGCGGGAGTTCACAGCGCTGGCCGAGGAGCCGCCCCTGTCCGATCGTACCCCGGGCCTTCACCTCACGCTCAAGGCTGATCGACTCGGTTCACTGAGCCGTGGAAGTCCGGTCTTTTACAAGCAGATTCAGGTTGGCCAGGTGAAGCAGTACCTCCTTGGCGAGGATCAGCGCACCATCGAGGTCAAGATCGTCGTCGAGCCGGCTTACGCATCACTGGTGCGCAAGCACACCCGCTTCTGGAACGCCTCCGGTATCACGGTAGACGCCGGCTTGTCCGGGCTGAAGATCCGTACCGAATCGCTCTCCAGCATCGTTGCGGGTGGCATCGCCTTTGCCACTCCCGAGCATCGCAAGGATAGTCCGCCCACCGATCCGGTGTTCCCCTTCCGGCTGTACGAGGATTTCGAGGCGGCCCAGACCGGGATCAAGACGCTGGTACGCCTGACCGACTTCGAAGGTCTGCAGGCAGGGCGCACGCCCGTGATGTACAAGGGCATGCAGGTGGGAACCCTCAAGACCTTAGGTGTCGATCCGGACCTCGCGGGCGCCACGGCGGAGCTCACCATGGACCCGATGATGGAAGGGTCGCTCGTGGAAGGTACCGACTTCTGGGTGGTAAAGCCTTCGGTATCGCTGGCTGGGATCAATGGTCTCGAAGCCTTGGTCAAGGGCAACTTCATTGCGATCCGGCCTGGCGAGCGCGATGCGCCCAGCAAGCGCGATTTTGACGCCAGGACCAAGGCTCCGCCTTTGGATATTCGGGCCCCGGGCAAGCATCTGGTGCTCCTGACCGACAGCCTGGGCTCTCTCGACGTCGGGAGTCCCGTACTGCATCGGCAGATCAGGGTAGGTTCTGTGCAGAGCTATCAGTTTTCACGCGATCAACAGCGTGTAGTAGTGGGCGTGCATATCGAGCCGCCCTACGAGAGCTTGGTCAACAGCTCGACACGCTTCTGGAATGCCAGCGGGGTGTCGGTTTCCGGAGGGCTGTCCGGAATCGAAGTGCGCAGTGAATCCTTGCAGAGCTTGCTGGCAGGCGGCATCGCCTTCGAGACGCCCGACCCGCTGGCTGGAGAGGGACGGCGCGTCGAGCGTTACACCCTGCATCGGGACCGCGATGCAGCGTTGCGTCAGGGCGAGCCTATCAGCATTCGGGTCGCACGCGGTGATGGCCTGTCAGTTGGCACGCCCATTCGTTTCCGCGGCATCGAGGTGGGCAAGGTGGAGAGCGTGGCGCTCACCGAGGACTTGCAGGCGGTGACGCTGGGGGTGCGTATCAGCGAGGCGGTGGAGGCGGTCACCCGTGCGGACAGCCAGTTCTGGGTGGTGCGCCCCGAGCTGGGCCTTATGCGAACCGCCAATCTCGACACCCTGGTGACTGGGCCTTATCTGGAAGTCCGGCCTGGAAAGCCTGGCGCGACGGCCGCGAAGGACTTCACCGGCCTTGCACAGGCGCCTGTGGAGCCAGAGGGCGAGGGCTTGAGACTGACCCTCAGTGCCGCCCGTCTGGGTTCGATCAAGGTTGGGAATTCGGTGACCTATCGCGGGGTGGTGGTTGGCCGGGTGGTGGGCCATGCGCTCGGCCCCAATGGCGACCGGGTGCTCATTCGCGCTCTGATTGAGCCGGCTTATGCCACGCTGGTGCACACGGGGAGCCGTTTCTGGGAAACCAGTGGCATCGGTGTCGACATCAGCCTGCTCAAGGGCGCTCGGCTGCGCACCGAGTCGCTGGAATCCCTGATCGAAGGCGGTATCGCCTTTGCGACCCCGGAGGGGGATCAGATGGGTAATCGCGCGCTATCGGGGCAGACCTTCGCGCTGTTTCGCGAGGCCAGGGACGAGTGGCTCGACTGGGCCCCGAAGATCCGGGTGGGGAATGGCGAGTAGTCCCGCCGCGAACGGGACCCACTCCTTCAAGACATGACCGGGGTGACTGCTGGCTCGCTGTGTTGCTCGCCAGAGCCGGGCTCGGCTGGCGCCTGCCGACGACGGATGAATTTCCAGTCCGCCTCGTCGATGTAGATCCCGTCAGGGCCGCTGCCCCCCTCCAGATCGATGGCGACTTCGGCGGACACCTGGGGCTTCACCGAGGCGAGAATCGGCACGAAGCCGAGCTGCAGGCTGGTCTCGATCAGGGCCTGCTGGTTGCGCTCGTCGATGTCGGCCGCCTCGTCCAGATAGTAGGGCAGGCGGATGCGTCCGGCCTGCTCTCGATCCATCAGATGCAGCAGCAGGTACATGTTGGTCAGCGCCTTGATGGTCATGGTGGTGCCATTGGAGGCGGCACCGTCGATGTCGGTATGGATCACCGGTTGGCCGCCCACCTTGGTGAGTTCAAAGGCCAGCTCGAAAAGATCGCGCAAGCCAAGCTGGTTATTGTTGGCCGCGACCAGGCGGGCCAGGTATTCCTTGGCCTGTTCGTTGCGGGCGTCACGGTCGTCGCTCTGGCCGAAATCGAACACCGACAGGGTCTCGCCCTGTTCGTACTGACCTGCGCTGTGGATGATCTGGTCGATATGCTTGAGCGCCTCGCGATTGGGTGACAGGGCGATGCGGAAGCTTTGCAGGTTGGATACCTGGCGCTTGTTGATCTCGCGATTGAACATCGCCAGTTGATGCTCGAGGCTGTCGTAGTCGTTGCGAATGTTGCGCAATGTGCGGGCGATGTCGGTGACCGCCGCGCGACGCGCCTTGGCCAGGGTCAGGGCTTCGTCCTGGCGGTGGGCGTAGGCGTTGACCAACAGCTGCGCGCGCCGCTCGGGGTCGTCCTCATTGTCGAATTTGGCCACCCCTTTCAGGCGCACCTGGGCATAGAGCGCCTCGATCTGCCCGTCCATGCGCTGCAGCGCCTGCCAAGTGTCCTGATAGTCGTTGAGCAGCGGCAGGAGGTTGTCCAGCGAGTCGTCCATCGGGTCCATGCACGGGGTGCCGAAGGGCAGGCTGGCAGGCAGCAACTGGCGACGGCGCAGGGCGTCTTCCAGGGTGCGCTCCTTGGCTTCGAGGTCGGCCAGTTGGCGGCCCACCAGTTGCAGCTTGGCGGAGATCTGCTGCACGCGCTCGGTAAAGGCGTCGCTGGCGCGCTTCAGTTCGTCCTGCGCGGCTTCGGCTTCGGCCAGTTGCTCCAGCCTGGCGGCTTCCTGGGCGGCCAGGGTCTGGCAGCGGCGGAAGTCTTCCAGAGCCTTCTGTGCATCGAGCACCTGTCGGTAGAACGCCTCGGCCTGGGTCTTGCTGGCCGCGCGGTCGGCGGTCACCGCCTGCTGGGCCTTGAGCTGCTTGAGCTCGCGGTCGAGGCGATCCTTCTGGTCGAGCAGGGCGGTGCGGTCGGCCAGCGCCTGCGGCTCCGGTGGTTCGATGCCGGACAGGTCGACGGACAGTCCCGGCACCTCGAAGCGGTCACCTTTGAATCTACTGAGTACGGCCTCGACTGCACCTACCCAGTTGTCGCCCTCGGCCTGGATGCCTTTTTCGCCGCTCTTGTCGACCAGGGGCAGGCTGAACAGCTGGCCGTTGAACAGCCGCATCAGGCGATCGACATCCTGCTGGGAAAACGCTTCGCGCAGGCGGGAGTAGCTATTGTTGTCGGCGTGGTCGAGCTGCTGCTTGACCGATTTCAGCCGCTGTTCCAGGTCACGCACGCGCTCGTCCAGGTCCCCGCTGGAGAACTGCCGGGACTGAGCCAGCGCACCGGCCAGCTCGTCGTGGACGTCCTTGGCTGCCAGCAGCTGCTGCTCCAGCACCTGTACGTCGTCGACCAGTGCAAAACGATTCTTCAGCACCGCCAGTTCGCCCAGCCAGCGCTGGGTTTCGCTGATCTCCCGCTCCAGGCGCATCAGCTCGGAGGTCGAGCTGCGCTGTTCCTGCTGCAGGCCGTCCTGCTCGCGGCGGTAATGCTCGGCCTGGATCACCAGCTCCTCCCTGCGCGCGCCGGCATAGTCCTGCCAGGCGCCGAGCAGGGCGTCGAGCAGTGGCGAAAGGCGATGCAGTTTACCGCGCAGCAGGTCGCGCTGGGCGACCCCTGAGGCCAGCGCCTCGATCAGCGGGCCGGCGGCGACCAGGGCCTGGTAGTCCTGCTCCATGCGCCTGACGTCACGAAAGGCTTCCTCGGTAGCGGCAATGTAGTCGACGCTTCCTGAGCGCAGGCTGTGCTCGAAGGCGTCGAGAAACAATTGCTTGAGCTTCGCAGCGGTGATTTCCCGCATGTGCAGCAGGTTGATGAAGAGGGCGCGAAAGGTCTTGAGACTCTGCTCACTGGTGGATCGCAGGGGAATCAGGGTCAGGTCCAGCGGGATGGCGGTGTGCCCGCCCATCAGCAGGCGCCTCAGTTCCTCGGGTTTCACTTCATGGGCCTTGATGCCCTGGCGCTCGAGATTGGCGAACAGCTCGCGCTGGCGCAGGCAACTGCCTCCGCGCTGGTAATGGTCAAGGTCCAGCTTGCCGCGATAGGCAAAGAACTGATGGCCAAAGCCGCCGCCCGGTCCACGGCCCGCCACGCCGATGACATGGGGGCCATGGGCGAGCGCCAGTTCCACCAGGATGTAACTGGTGTCGCTGGCGAAGTAGAAACGCCGCGATTGTTCCAGGCTGTACTTGCCAAAGCTCATGTCGGACATGCGCGCCAGTATCGGAAACTGCAGCGCATTGATAGACGCCGACTTGCCGAGGTTGTTGGCACCATAGACCGATAGCGGCGTCTCCAGCGGGAACAGGCCCAGGCTGTAGCCGGCGGTGTTGAGCAGCGCGAAGCGGCGGATGCCGTAGCGTTCCCGGGTCATGCGTCAAGCTCCTGTTCTTCGGCGATGGCGCGGGCCAGGGCCTGTTCCTCGGATTCATCCTGGACAACCGAGGGTCGGATCTCCTCCGGCTCGTCGGCCAGCACCGGCGCCGGCAAGGGCAGATCGCTGTGCAGCGCGGCGGCGAGGTCACGGTCCTGCTGCACCGAGAGGCAGACATCGAGGAAACGGTGCATCGGCGGCAGGAAGCGGTAGACGCCGGCTTCCTCGGCGGCAAAACCGAGCTGGGTCAGGCGGCGCAGGATCTTCTCCTCCAGCTCCTCCTGGCTTTCCACCTCGGCCTGCAGGAACAGGTCTCGGTACTTGTCCAGGAGCGCCGGCAGCTCGTCACGTCCCAGGCTGCCGCCATCGAGCACCGCCAGCGGGTCGCGGCCCTGGTCGGCCAGGTGCTCGACAAGGATGAAGGTGAACAGCGCCAGGCGCTGGGCGGTCTTGTTCACCTGCGCCCCCATCTGTTCAGGGACAAAGTAGTAGAAGCCGCGGGTGTCGCAGACCAGTTCGAAGCCCAGCGCCTTGAACAGCGCTCGATACGCGTCCTGCAGGTTGGACAGCTGGGCGTAGAGTTCCGGATCACGGCGACTGACGTGGAAACCCTTCAAAAGCTCGCGGAAGATGGACGCAAGCTGGGGCATTTCCTTGAGGTCTATGTTCATGCGTGTAGCTCACAGGCAGTCGTAGGGCGGATGGCCGCCCCGCGGAAAACGGCGAACTTTCCCGCCGAGTGATTCGGTGTGGCCAGGGGTGGACAAGCGAAGCGTTGCCACCCTGTCGGGTCACTCATTCGGGCCGGCCCGCCAGCGCGTAGGAGGCGAGGTCGACCCGGTGCTCCCGGGTCAGGTATTCGCGGCGTTCGAGTCGTTCGCGCTGGAAGCGGCCGTCACGCGACAGCCGCGAAAACCAGTAGAGCAGTTCGTCGGTGGCACCCTCCGGCTCCTGCTCCAGCAGCCAGGCCATCAGGTCCGGTAGAGGCAGTGCCTGCTCGCAGCGCGACAGCATTTCGCGGGCGGTACGGGGCGCCACGCTTGATTGCCCCGTGCGCTTGCCTTCTGCCGTGGGAAACTGAGCAGGCTTGGATTCGAAGCGGGCAAGGGCGTATACATAGGCCTCGACCTGCGAGGCGCTGCCAAGAAAGGTGCCTTGTGGGCGGGTGAACAATGGCAGCGAGGCCTGCGGCACGGCGTCCAGTCCACGCTTGCGGATGGCCGACAGCGCCAGCGCGGCACCACGGGTCACGGCGTTGTGCCGGCGCGCTTCTTCTCGCAGTGGCAGCAGCAGTTCGCGGGCCCCGCGCAGGGTCAGCTGGGCAGTAGTCTGCATCTCCAGAATGCGCGCATGGGTACGCAGGAGCAGGTCGTCGTCGACGAGCTGGCCAAGTCGCGATTGCTCATTCAACAACCTGAGCAAGACCTGTTCGACCCGGCGCACGCCCTGCTCGAAGGCACCTTCGGCCGCGACCAGCGCAATCATCGGCTCGACATATTCGTCCCAGGTCGCCAGCACCTCGGCGTAGCGCTGGCGCAGCGGGATCTGGCGATCGCTGGTCTTGGCCCGCTCGGCGACCCTGAGCAGGGCCTGCTCATCATTGTCGAGCTTCTTCAAGACGTCACGTACGCGCATGTCCAGCAAGCGCAGCTGGCGCGCCAGATCCTGGCTGTCGCGGATCTCGAAAGCGTCCTGTATGTGTCCGGCCAGACGTTCCAGGTGGCGCAAATAAGCCTCGATTTCGAGACACAGACCGAGGCGATGCTCACGGCGCAGATAGGCAAGGAAATCATGGATCTGTGCGTTGAGCTCGAAACGGTTGGGGCTCTTGGCGACCGGCACCAGGATGTCCAGCCGGATCCACAGGTCGAGCAGTGCAGTCACCTCGGTCGGGCTGCTGCCTGGCATCGCGCCGGCGACCTGAGCGCGCAGTTCGATCAAACTCAGGGTGCCGCTATCGAAGCGTTCGCAGAGCGGCTCGAGAAAGGACCAGTGTTCGGCCAGGGCACGCAGGACGCGTTTGGGATCAATCATCAGAGGGGCGCTGGAAAAAAGGCGAATTGTACCCCAAGGCAGCCGGTGGCCATCAGGCCGAAACGATTGCCGGCGCAGCACGCGACTTCCCGCTCAGCCGCTTTCCCTGCCACAATTCCACTATTCCGCCCTGATAGCTGGAGCGCCAGACATGAGCAGCAGTGACCGCGTCATCATTTTCGATACCACCTTGCGCGATGGTGAGCAAAGCCCCGGCGCCTCGATGACCGGCGAGGAAAAGCTGCGCATTGCCAAGGCGCTCGAGCGCCTCAAGGTGGATGTGATCGAGGCGGGCTTCGCCATTGCCAGTCCTGGTGATTTTGCCGCGGTGAAGGCGATTGCCGACCATATCAAGGACAGCACCGTGTGCAGCCTGTCGCGCGCACTGGACGCTGATATCGAGCGCGCCGCCGAGGCGCTGGCCGGGGCCAATTCCGGGCGCATCCATACCTTTATCGCCACCAGCCCGATCCACATGCAGCACAAGCTGCGCATGCAGCCCGACCAGGTGATCGAGCAGGCGGTCAAGGCTGTCAGGAAAGCCCGCAGCCTGTGCGGCGACGTGGAGTTCTCCTGCGAGGACGCCGGCCGCTCGGAAATCGACTTTCTCTGCCGGATCATCGAGGCGGCCATCGATGCGGGTGCCCGCACGATCAACATTCCGGACACGGTCGGCTACGCCATCCCGCATCAGTTCGGCGAGACCATCGCGGCCTTGCTCCAGCGCATCCCCAACGCCGACAAGGCGGTGTTCTCGGTGCATTGCCACAATGACCTCGGCCTGGCCGTGGCCAACTCGCTGGCGGCGGTGGTGGCTGGCGCCCGGCAGGTGGAGTGCACCATCAACGGGCTTGGCGAGCGAGCCGGCAATGCCTCGCTGGAAGAGATCGTCATGGCGATCAAGACCCGCCAGGACCTGCTGCAGCTGCACACCAACATCGACACGCCGCATATCCTGGCGGCGTCGCGGCTGGTGTCGGGCATTACCGGCTTTCCGGTGCAGCCAAACAAGGCGATCGTCGGTGCCAATGCCTTTGCCCATGAGTCCGGGATCCACCAGGACGGGGTGCTCAAGCACCGGGAAACCTACGAGATCATGCGGGCACAGGACGTCGGCTGGCATACCAACAAGCTCTCGCTGGGCAAGTTGTCCGGACGCAACGCCTTCCGCTCGCGGCTCGAGGAACTGGGCATTCTGCTCGGTGCAGAGGAACTCAACGCTGCCTTTGCCCGCTTCAAGGACCTGGCCGACAAGAAGCACGAGATCTTTGATGAAGACCTGCAGGCACTGGTGACCGATACCCTCGCCGAAGAGGCACCGGAGCACTTCAAGCTGCTCGGCATGGAGGTCTCCAGCCGCACCGGCGTCGCGCCCCAGGCAAGACTGTCGCTCAGTATCGATGGCCAGACCCTGGAGACTTCGGCCGAGGGGTCTGGTCCGGTCGATGCGACCTTCAAGGCCATCGAGCGGGTAGTGGATTCCGGGGCAACCCTGTTGCTCTATTCGGTCAATGCGATCACCCAGGGCACCGACTCACAGGGCGAGGTCACGGTCCGGCTGGAGCGTGGCGGACGCATCGTCAACGGCAACGGGGCGGATACCGACATTTTGGTGGCGTCGGCGAAGGCTTATGTCAACGCGCTCAACCTGATGCAGGTCAGTGCCAAGGCCAATCCCCAGGTCGACGGGGTGTGATCAGCGAGGAACGGCGTCGCGCCTATCTGGGCGCGATGCAGGTCGACTGCTGGTTGCCGCGCGGTGAGCTGCCCTTTGCCGCGCCTGCTCGGGCGCCCTGGGTGGCTCCCGAGCCTGATGAGCCGGAGCCCCCACCGGTAGCGGAAGTCGAGGCACGGGTGGCCAGGCCTGCCGCAGCACAGGTCGCGCTCCGGCCAAGGATCGCGCTCGCGGCGGCGGGCAAGACCGAGGAGCCCGCTCGGCGAGAGGAGTCGACCGCTGCGCCTGCGCCCCAGAAGGTGCCGCGTTTCGCGCTGCAGTTGCTGCGCGCCGGTGCCTGCCTGCTGGTGGTCGAACTGCCGACCGGCGATGCCTTCCAGAGCCGGGACCCGGCTTATCTGCTGCTCAAGGATCTGTTGCGCGCCGCCCGGCTGCCCGACAAGCCGCAGCAGGTCGGCGACGGTGAGCCGATCCGCTGGCCATTGCTCAACCGGGGCAATCTGGAGCAGGGTAGTGAAGCAGCAAGGGACTATGTGCAAGGGGTGATTGCCGCGGCGCGCGAGGAGGCGGATTTCGCCTGCCTCTGGCTCATCGGTTCCCCGGCGCTCCAGTTCGCCGCCGAGTTGGCGGCCGATGCCCATAACCGCGAGGTGCGTGTCGAGCCGTTCGGGGCTGCCTTGGCGCTGCCGGGACTCGAGCTGTTGATGGAGCAGCCCGAGCTGAAGGCCGAACTCTGGCGGGCCTTGCGCAGGAGCCTTTCGCGATGGATGACGCCTTGATGGAATCAGCGCTGAGTTTTCACCCGATGAGCGAGGCGAACCTCGATCAGGTACTGAAGATCGAGTTTGCTGCCTTCAGTCACCCCTGGACCCGAGGGATCTTTCTCGACAGTCTCAAGAGCTATGAATGCTGGGTCCTCTGCGTGGGCGAGCAGCAGGTAGGCCACGGCGTGCTCCAGGTGGTGCTCGATGAGGCGCACCTGCTGAACATCACCGTCACACCGCCGAGCCAGGGGCGCGGGTTGGGTTTTCAATTGCTGGATTTCCTGATGCAGCGTGCTCGGGCACGCAATGCGCGGGAATGCTTTCTTGAGGTGAGAGCCAGCAACGTCGGTGCTTACCGGCTCTACGAACGCTATGGATTCAACGAGATCGGCCGGCGCCGGGACTATTATCCCGGTGTCGGTGGTCGCGAAGATGCCCTGGTAATGGCCTGCTCGCTGGAAGAGTAATCCAGTTCAGGCGTCCGGCTTGCGGTAACGCGCCGAGTCCAGCGGAGCATCGCCTTCCAGCTCTTCGTCAGACAGCAGGGTATCGTCCTCTTCCAGGGCATCACTTTCGGCGGGCTCCTCGGCGCCATCCCAAGGCTGGCCATCCAGCGGATCGATGCGCGCCTGCTCGGCTTCGTCAAGCCCGGAGCTCAGCCCGGCATCCGCTTCGTCCACTTCGCTGAGCAACTGGTCGGCTGGCTCGCCATGTCCGCGCTCGCTAGGGGAGCGGGCGCCGTCCTCGGGTATCAGCACCTCCGGTGCAAGATCGTCCATGCCGGGCTCGCCATCGGGCGTTTCCCCGGCTGACATTCCAGCGCGCTCGGCACGTTCGGTGGGAAAAAGATCTTCGACTTCATCCTCGGGCAAGGGGTCGCCGACGCGGCCGCTGCGTTCATCCTGGCTCTCGTCGAAATCCAGCGGATGCACCGAGCCCATACGGTCCTCGGTGTCGTCGATTTCGGTCGGTGTGCGGCGGGGGCGGTCAGTCATTGTGCACCTCGAAAGTAACTACACTCGTACAGGCTGTGACCTGGCCCTTTCGTGAAGATTCAGCCCTGTTCCGGGGCTACCCAACTGACAGACGCACCGTAAAAAAGCAGAACCTCGGTGGGTCTTAGGGAGTCTGACCAGACATGACCGATCAACACGCTCCCCACGCGCCCGACGCTCGGCGCTGCAGTTTTTTCTTCGATGTCGACGGAACGCTGGCTGAGCTGCAGCCCCGTCCAGAGCAGGTGTTTATTCCCGCGTCCGCCATTGACGCCCTTGGCCAACTGCAGGCCGCCGGAGTTCCCGTTGCGGTAGTGTCGGGGCGTCCGATAGAGCAGCTTGATCAGTTGCTGTCGCCGCTTCAGTTGCCAGCGGCAGGAGTGCACGGAGCCGAGCGCCGTCACATCGATGGACAGACCAGCCTCCTGAACGTCGATCTCGAGCTGATGGCGCAGATCCGCCATGAGCTGGCCGATCAGTGTTCGCGTTTTCCCGGCCTGCGCCTCGAGAACAAGGGCATTGCCTTTGCGCTGCACTATCGTGAAGCGCCTGAGCTGCAGCCGAACGCCAGTGCCCTCGCGCAGGAATTTGCGACGCGCTACGAAGAGGCCCTGGTGCTGCAGCCGGGCAAGTGCGTGTATGAACTCAAACCGCGCGGTGCTAGCAAGGGAGAGGCGATCAGCGCGTTCTTGGAGGAGCCGCCCTTTGCCGGACGGCTACCTGTCTTCATCGGTGACGACCTCACCGACGAGGCCGGGTTTGGGGTAGTCAACCGGTTGGGCGGCCTGTCGATCAAGGTAGGCCAGGGCGATACTTTGGCCAATTGGCGTCTGGACTCCGTCAAGGATGTCCATCGTTGGTTGGCCGAAGTGCTCACGGCGCTTTTCGATCCCCCGCCCGCTTCTCACTTCTTACAAGAATCGAAGGGATCGCCATGAGCCGTCTAGTTGTGGTTTCTAATCGAGTCGCCCCCATCAAAGAGGGTAAGGTCGCGGCAGGTGGTCTGGCCGTGGGTGTCTATGATGCGTTGCGCCAGGCCGGTGGAATCTGGTTTGGCTGGAACGGGGAGGTGAACGCGCATCCACAGGTGCGTAGCGAAACGGTCGGGAATATCACCTATGTCACCCTTGCCCTGACGAAGCTTGATTACGATCAGTATTACCGGGGCTTTTCCAACGCGACGCTCTGGCCGATATTCCATTACCGCATCGACTTGGCTCGCTACAGCCGGGAGGAGTACGAGGGATACCGGCGCGTGAATGCCATGCTGGCCGAACAGCTCAAACCGCTGCTGAAACCCGATGACATTGTCTGGATTCACGACTATCACCTGATTCCCTTCGCTGAGGCCTGCAGGATGCAGGGCATTCGCAACCGGATCGGATTTTTTCTGCATATTCCGTTTCCGGCGCCCGAGATCCTGACCGCGATCCCGCCGCATAACGACCTGCTCAAGACGCTGTGCTATTACGACCTGATAGGATTTCAGACCGAAACCGACAAACTGGCGTTCCAGGACTACATCACCCGTGAGGTGCGCGGAGTCATAGAACGTGACGGCAGCCTGACCGCCTACGGGCAGAACTTCCGTGCCGGGGTGTACCCGATTGGCGTGGTGCCGGACGAGATTCGCCACGTCGCCGAATCCTATAAGATGCGGCGCCAGCTAGTGGGTCGCAACCGCGCGGGTGATCTTCGCAAGACCATCATCAGCGTCGACCGTCTGGACTACTCCAAGGGGCTGGTCGAGCGTTTTCATGCCTACGAGCAGTTTCTGGACCGCTTTCCCGAGCATCGGCGCAACGTCGAGTTCATCCAGATCGCGCCCACCTCGCGCTCGGATGTAAAGACCTATCAGGCCATTCGTCACCAGTTGGAGAGCGAGGCGGGGCATATCAACGGCCGCCTGGCCGATCTTGACTGGACGCCGCTGCACTATCTGAACAAGAGCCATGACCGTCGTGTACTGATGGGGTTGTTCCATCGCGCGGAGGTGGGCTTCGTCACTCCGTTGCGCGATGGCATGAACCTGGTTGCCAAGGAATATGTGGCCGCCCAGGACCCCGACAATCCCGGCGTGCTGGTGTTGTCCCGTTTCGCTGGCGCTGCCAGCGAGCTGACCTCGGCGCTGATCGTCAACCCATACGATTGTGTCGGCATGGCCGAGGCGCTGGACCGAGCCCTGCGCATGCCGCTGGCCGAGCGCAAGGACCGCTACGAGCACATGATGCGAGCTATCCGACGTTGCGATCTGGATGCCTGGCGGGATAACTTCCTGCGGGATCTCAAGGCGTTCAGTTCCCGACCGAAAATGGTAAAGCCTGACCGCGTTTTTGCTTCTTCCTGATCTGCATTATGCTTCGGGCGCCGCTTTCGCCGGCGCCCGCCTGCCGGGCGACGGCACTTCGCTTCGCCCAGACCGAGACGCCTCTTGAACAATCCTGACATATGCGTTGCGCAGCCCGCTCCGGCCCGGGCATTTCCCTGGCTGGCCTGGGCCGGCCTGCTGACTGCCGTGCTCTGCTGGAGCGGCAATGCGCTGGTCGCGAGGGCCTTTCACGAAGCCATTCCGCCATTCGCCCTGGCTTTCTGGCGCTGGAGCCTGGCGCTGGTGATCCTGCTTCCCCTCGCCGGCGTCAATGTCTGGCGCCACCGCGCTGCGTTTCGTCGTGCCGGATGGCGGTTGCTGGTGCTTGCGCTGTTCGCCATCACCAGTTTCAACACGCTGCTGTACCTGGCTGCGCAAAGTACCGAAGCCATCAATATTTCATTGCTCAACACCTGTCTGCCGCTGGTGGCGTTCATCGGTACCGGGGTACTGCTCGGCGAATGGCCTGCACGGCGGGCCTGGCTGGGCCTGCTGGTGGCGGCAGTTGGCTTGCTGTACCTGATCAGCCAGGGCAGTTGGGCGCGGCTCGCCTCGCTGCAATTCTTCGCCGGCGACCTGATCATGCTGTTGGCGATCAGCCTCTGGGCCTTGTACACCGTGCTGCTGAGGCGCTGGCACGGTTACCTGGAAATGCCGACCCTTGCGCTGCTGTGCGTGCTGATCGCGCTGGGTCTGCCGTTCCTGCTGCCGCTGTACCTTCTGGAATTGGCGCGCACCGGCGGCTTCGAGACCAGTCCGGCCAATCTCGGAGCCATCGCCTACACGGCGGTTTTCGCCTCGTTGCTGGCTTATCTTGGCTGGAATCGAGGCGTGCGGGCAGTCGGTGCTGCAAAGGCCTCGATGACCAATTACCTGATGCCATTGTTCACGGCCATTCTTGGCTGGATGCTGCTGGAGGAGTCACTGCAGGCGTTCCATTGGATCGGTGGTGGCTTCATCCTGCTGGGATTGTTGCTAACCTCGAAATTGGCTGGACGATAGCGCGGCAGGGTGATCGCGTCGTTGGCCCGCCTTGGGCGACTGCGTTAACATGCGCGCCAATCTATCTCTGACAAAAGGAGTTACCCATGGCCAGTAGAGGGGTGAACAAAGTCATCCTGCTCGGCAATGTCGGCGGCGATCCGGAAACCCGCTACCTGCCCAACGGCAATGCGGTGACGAACATCACCCTCGCCACTTCAGACAGCTGGAAGGACAAGCAGACCGGGCAGTTGCAGGAACGCACCGAATGGCACCGCGTGGTGTTTTTTGGCAAGGTCGCGGAGATCGCTGGCGAGTACCTGCGCAAGGGTTCCCAAGTGTACGTCGAGGGCCGGCTGCAGACCCGCAAGTGGCAGGACCAAGGTGGCCAGGACCGCTATACCACCGAGATCGTGGTGGATATGGGTGGCAGCATGCAGCTGCTCGGCGGGCGTGGCGGCAGCGATGATGCGCCGCGCCAGAGCCAGCAGCCGCGTCCGCAGCGTGAGCCGCGCCAGCAGCCTCCACGCCAGCAGCCGGCGGCGCAACAGCCTGCACCGGACTACGACAGCTTCGACGACGACATCCCGTTCTAGGTCGAACGCCTTCGGGCGAGGTTGCATCGCTGCCCACCGACCCCGGCCTCGAAAGAGCGCCGGGGTTTTTCATGGATAGAACCGGGGCGGAGTCGGTCTGACCGTCAGCAGCCGTTTCACGGGTCCCCGGGCCGCTGCGGCCCCTTGGCGCCTGGCTAAAGGAGTATGCCAATGGGTTCCTCCAGCGAATCCCTGCGTGACGCGCTTTCCCAGCAGGACGACCAGGCCGTACGGCTGGCCGTCAACGAGTTGCGCCCGGCCGATCTGGCCGACTATGTGCACCACGATGGGCTCTCGGGGCAGGGCATCCTCGAGCTGCTTGATCCAGTGCGCGGTAAACCTCGCCCCTCAGGGCGGGGAAGGATAGCGCGGACGGCGTAGCCGTCCCCGGTTTTGCCTTTAATGAGGCGTCTGCTGCTGTTCGATGTACTGGCGGATGACTTCGATGGGCGCACCTCCGCAGCTGCCGGCGAAGTAGCTGGGCGACCACAGCGCGCCGCCCCACAGCTTTTTGCGGATGCTGGGGTAATTTTTCCTGCGGATCATGCGACTGGAGACGCCTTTCAGGCTGTTCACGAGGTTGGAGATGGCCACCTTCGGCGGATAGTTCACCAGCAGGTGCACATGGTCATCCTCGCCATCGAACTCAACCAGTTCCGCTTCAAAGTCGGCGCATACGCTGGCGAAGACGACGCGAAGGTCGTCGAGAATGGCTTGGGTGAAGACCTCGCGCCGATATTTCGTCACGAAGACCAAGTGGACATGCATCAGGAAGACGCAGTGTCTACCGCGTCTGATATCGTTTTCAAGGCTCATAGACCAAGAGTATAGTGCTGGGCATGCAGCGACTCCAAGCCTTCAAATACGAACTGATGCCGACCGGCGAGCAGCAGATGCGCCGCTTCGCCGGCTCGTGCCGGTTCGTATTCAATGGGGCCGTTCGGGGCGGGGCGGACTCGCCCTGGTGGTGGCGTTGAGCATGGTCATCGTGGTGATCGCCGGTAGCCTCATCGGCATGTGCCTGCCGTTCCTGCTTAGTCGCCTGAAGCTGGACCCTGCCACCGCCTCAGCGCCGGTGGTGACCTCCATGGCCGATGCCTGCGGGGTGCTGGTGTATTTCGGGATTGCCACCGCTGTGCTTGGACTACCGGTATGATCGTGCCGTGCTCGTGCAGACGAACGAACAGTGTCTGAAACGGTCAATTGGAGCGGTCCGGTCGCAGCGGTTTCGCTTGCTCTGAATCGTCCGGGCCGACGTATCAACCTGTAATGGATATCCACCGATGGATTGGCTGCAGATAGTTGTACTGGCGATCGTCCAGGGCGTCACCGAATTTCTTCCCGTCTCGAGCTCCGCCCACCTCATCCTCGTTCCTGTGCTCACCGACTGGGACGACCAGGGTCTGGCCTTCGATGTGGCGCTGCACCTCGGCAGCCTTGCCGCTGTCCTGATCTATTTCCGTCATGACATTTTCAACATGACCGGCAGTTGGGTGCGTTCTGTGACCACGCGTCAGCTTGACGCAGACGCCCGGCTCGCCTGGGGAGTGATCCTGGCGACCATCCCGGTGGGCCTGGCCGCGCTGCTGTTCAGGGATGTGATCGAAACCGTCCTGCGTTCGCCCGTCTGGATTTCGATGGGCCTGATCATCTTTGGCCTGCTGCTGGGCTGGGCCGACTGGCGCCACCGCGGCGCTCGCGAGGTCCAGGGGATGAATTGGAAGGACATTATGCTGATCGGTCTGGCCCAGGCGTTGGCCCTGTTCCCCGGGGTTTCGCGTTCGGGGGTGACCATGACCGCGGCGCTGATGCTTGGCCTGTCCCGAGAAGCCTCGGCGCGCTTTTCCTTCCTGCTGTCGATCCCGGTGATCGTCCTCGCCTGCGCGCTGGAGAGCTATGGCCTGGCGCGTGCCGAGGAAGCGGTTGACTGGGGCGCGATGATTGCCGGCGTGGTGCTCTCGGGCATCAGTGCCTACCTGTGCATCCATTACTTTCTGGTGTTCATCAAGCGCATCGGCATGCAGCCGTTCGTGATCTACCGAATCATCCTGGGCATCGCCTTGCTGTGGATTTTCTACTAGACCTGACCTGACAGGCCGGCCTCAGCAATGCCGGTCGTCCGGTTCGCTGCCAGCAGGGCGTTGTTGCCCATCGGCCCTGCCACCGAGGTGCCAGCCCAGCACGCCCCATAGCGCGGCACAGGCCGCGCCCACCAGGGCGGGCAGCCAGGCGCCATGCCCGAGCATATCGAGCAGCGCTTTGGCCCAGCCGCTGAGCGCGTCACCGCCGCGATAGACCACGGTATCGATGAAGTTCTTTGCCTTGTACTTGCTTTCGGCATCCAGTGGCGCGAAGAGCATCTCCCGGCCTGGGCGGACGAAGGCGTACTCACCGATGCGGCGGACGATCATCAGTCCGGCCAGCACCGCGAAGGTCGGAACCAGTGCCAGCCCGATGAAGCCGACGCACATGAGAATGGGCACAACGGCCAAAAGGGGACGAATACCCAGATGCTGGGCCACACGACCGGTCAGGAAGAGTTGTGACAGCAGCGCGCCGGCCTGTACCACGAAGTCGATGGTGCCAAACACCCGGATCTGCTGTGCCCGGTCAGGAAACAGTTCGGCCACCAGGCGCGCCTGCTCGAAATAGAGGAAGGTACTGACGGTCGCCAGCAGAATGACAAAAGCGGTGATGCCCATCAGATATCGCGACCCTAGCACCCGGGTCAGCCCACTGAACGGGTTGCCTGGCACAGGCTTGTGCGTGGGTTCGCTGGGCGGCGCGCCTGGCCGGCCGGCGCCCCCCAGCGCTCGCCAGCTCATCAGGTGGCGCTTGAGCAATAGCGCAGCGCCCAACAACGCCGCGGCCAGCAATATCAGCCCGGCCTCGCTCACCAACTCCACCAGCAGCGCGCTCAACGCCGGGCCGGTCAGGCCACCGACACTCGCCCCAGCAGCGATAAAAGCGAACAGCCGTTTGGCCTGGCGCGAATCGAACACATCCGCCATCAGGCTCCAGGCCACCGACACCACGAACAGGTTGTAGACCGAGATCCAGATATAGAAGACGCGGGCAAGCCAGGGATTGTCGCCTTGGGCAACAAAAAGTGCAGAAAACAACAAGAGGTTGAGGCAGAAGAAACCGTACACCCAGTCCACGAAATGTGCCCGCGCCACCCTCGAGCTGAGCCAGGCAAACAGCGGCACCGCCAGCAGCATGACCACGAAGGTGCCGGTAAACAGCCACTGAAGATTCTCCACCCCCGCGGCGATGCCCATCGACTCGCGGATCGGTCGCAGCATGAAATAGCCGGCGAACAGACAGAAAAACAAACCGAAGCCGGACAGCGCGGCGGCCACTTCACCTGGCCTGGCGTTGATCAGGCCCGCCAGATGCGTGGATCGCGTGGATCCACCTGGGATCAACGGAACATCCGGTCGATCTGCTCGCGCTGGGCTGCGTCAGGCAAGGGGCCACGCCCTGCCATGAGATTGTCGAGCATATAGCGGGGATTCGACGTAGCGGGAATGATCGCCGTGACCGCCGGCTCGGCCAGGATGAATTTCAGCATCAGTTGCGCCCAGGATGTGGCGCCCAGCTCCTCGGCGAAGCCGGGCAAGGGCTCGTCGCGCACCTTGTCGAACAACTCACCGCGCAGGAAGGGGCGATTGATCAGGGTGGCGATCCCGTTGTCGCGGCAGTAGGGAAGCAGTTGCTTTTCTGCGTTGCGCGAGGCCACCGAGTAATTGAACTGGACAAAGTCCACCGGCTCTTCCTTCAGCACCTCGAGTAGGGCGCCGTGGGCCGAGTCGAGGTAATGGGTAACGCCGACATAGCGTATCCGGCCTTCCTGCTTGAGTTCGCGCAGATAGGCGAGATGATTGGCGGTGTCCTGCAGGTTGTGTACCTGGATCAGGTCGATCTGGTCGGTGCCAAGTACCTCGAAGCTCGTCTCCACCTGCTTCTGGCCCGCAGCCTGGCCCATGGTGGAAATCTTGGTCGCGTAAAAGATCTGCTCGCCGACCTCGAGCCTCCTGGCCAGCTCGCCGGTGACCCGCTCGGCATTGCCGTAGCTCGGCGAGGTGTCGATCAGCGAAGCACCACCTTCGGTGAAGTGACGCATGACCTGCAGCAGGGGTTGCAGGGGTTCGTCGGTCAGGGGGACGTTGAAGGTCCGAGAGGTTCCCAGCCCTATAACCGGAAGCTGTTCCCCGGTTGATGGAATCGGTCGCTGGAGCAAGTCCTGTTCGGCGCCCCAGCCGGTGGCCGGATAGAGCGAGGCCATGGCTGCCAGCGTGGCCATGTGCTGGAGAAACTGTCGACGCGTCTGCATGAATCCTCCTGATGCTGCCTGAAAGCCAGCCCTGAGTATGACAGCTTGTCGACGAGATGCCCGGCGATCGCTCCGGGCTCTCGGGTTCTGCTCCCGGTCAGCCCTTGAGCTTGAGCGTGACCTGGGCCACATGCCTGCCCTGATAACGGGCAATGGCCAGTTCGCGATCGTCAGGCTGGCGCGAGCCGTCGCCACCGGCGATGGTCGAGGCCCCGTAAGGCGTGCCGCCGCTGTTGCTGGAGATATCAAAGAACTCCGGCGTGCCATAGCCCAGGGGCACGATGATCATTCCGTGGTGGGCGAGGGTGGTCCAGCTGGTGGTGATGGTCATTTCCTGACCTCCCCCGGTGCCGGTCGAGGTGAACACGCTGGCAACCTTGCCGGAGAGAGCGCCCTTGACCCAGAGCCCGCCGGTCTGGTCGAGGAAATTGCGCATCTGGCCGGACATGTTGCCGAAGCGGGTCGGCGTGCCGATGATGATGCCGTCATAGTCGGCCAGTTCCGCCGGGGTCGCGACCGGCGCGGTCAGTGCCTTGCCTCCGGCGGCCTTGAAGGCTTCTTCAGGCATCGTCTCTGGAACGCGTTTGACGGTCACCTCGACGCCTTCGACTTCGCGGGCGCCTGCGGCTACCGTCTCGGCCATGGTTTCGATGTGGCCATACATGGAGTGGAACAGCACGAGTATCTTGACCATAGGGTCCTCCTGTTGAAGATGCGCGGATTCGATGAACGTCGATGCACTGGTCTGGCCCTGTGGCCAGTCGACGATGTCTTGTGACCCTCGACGGCGACATGCTGGTTCCATTTTCTCGATGAAGCGAACCAATTATCCGAAGGCACCGATCGGTCGCCTCGATAGATGTCTCGAGGCGGTGCGGGTGAAGCCTGTGCGGCAGCGGCAGCGGGTGGCGCTTGCGGTGTACGGTTGTAGTCCGGCGGGCTTTCTTCTTACACTGCGGCACTTGGCCGATCGCGGCGGGCCACAAGACATGCAGCCGCAGAACCTCAAGGACCTTTCCAGCGATGCGTATGCGCCTGATGCTGTTGGGTGGTGGTAATGCCCTGGGTCAGGCGCTGATTCGCCTCGGAGCCGAGGAAGACATCGGGTTTCTCGCGCCGCGCCCCCCGACGCAGGGCTGGGACGTGCCCAGTCTGACCCAGTTGCTGGACGAGCAGCGTCCCGATGTGGTGATCAACCTGGCCTATTATTACGATTGGTTCCAGGCCGGGCGCGCGGACCCGGTGCGGCTGGCGAGCCAGGAGCTGGCAGTGGAGCGCCTTGCGGAGCTCTGCCAGCACTATGGTCTGATCCTCCTGCAACCCTCGAGCTACCGCGTGTTCGATGGCAGCCGCACCACGGCCTACAGTGAAAAGGACGAAACGGCGCCACTCGACCTGCGTGGCCAGCTGCTCTGGCGTACCGAGCAGAGCGTGCGCGCTCGTTGTCCCCGCCATGTCATGCTGCGTTTCGGCTGGTTGCTCGATGACAGTGCCGATGGTCTGCTTGGTCGTTTCCTGCAGCGGCTCGAGGGCGAGGACGAACTGGTGCTGGCGGACGACCGGCGCAGCAACCCGACGTTGGTGGACGATGCGGCGCGGGTGATTCTGTCGGTGCTGAAGCAGCTCGATTGTCAGGCGCCTCTATGGGGTACCTACCATTACGGTGGACATGAGGCGGCCACACCGCTGGTGGTCGGGCAGGCAATTCTCAGCGAGGCGCAACATTTCCGCCGGCCCCTGACTCAGACGCTGGTGGCGCGTGGCCACGCCGCGCTGGCCGATGCCGCCAGCGAGCCGCAGCACGGTGTGCTGGCTTGCAAGAAGATCTTCAATACCTTCGGCATCAAGCCGCGCGCCTGGCGTGCCGGATTGCCAAGTCTCCTGGATCGATACTACCGACATGCCTGATTCCCCGATCCTTGTCACCGGTGGCGCCGGCTTCATCGGCTCCACTCTGGTCGACGCGCTGCTGGCGCGCGGCTGCGCGGTGCGCGTGCTGGACAATCTGTCGACAGGCAAGCGCGCCAACCTGCCTGAGCATCCGCGGCTGGAATTGCGCGTCGGCGACGTGGCCGATAGCGAGCTCGCGCGCGAGGCGGTACGGGGCTGCCGTGCAGTGGTCCATCTCGCCGCGGTCGCCTCGGTCCAGGCGTCGGTGGAGGACCCGCTGGGTACCCACCGGAGCAACCTGATAGGCACCCTGAACCTGTGCGAAGCCATGCGCAATGAGGGAGTGAAGCGGGTGGTGTTCGCCTCCAGTGCCGCAGTCTACGGCAACAATGGCGAGGGCCGAGCCGTCGGCGAAAACACACCTGCTGCGCCCCTGACGCCTTATGCGGTGGACAAGCTGGCCAGCGAGCACTATCTGGATTTCTACCGCCGCCAGCATGGCCTGGAGCCGGCGGTGTTCCGCTTCTTCAACATCTATGGGCCGCGCCAGGATCCTTCTTCGCCATATTCAGGCGTGATCAGTATCTTCGCCGAACGGGCCCGCAGCGGCTTGCCGATCACCGTATTCGGCGATGGCGAGCAGACCCGGGACTTCGTTTTCGTGGCTGATCTGGTTGCAGTGCTGGTCCAGGCCCTGGAAGCGCCAACCCTGGAAGCGGGGCCGGTGAATCTGGGGCTCGGGCAGTCCGTCAGCCTGAACCAGTTGCTGTCGGCTGTGGGCGAGCTGTTGGGACCCCTTCCGCCTGTAACTTACCTGGCGGCGCGAGCTGGCGATATCAGGCATTCGCGCGCGGACAACCGGCGACTGCTGCAGCGCTTCCAACTCGCAGCGCCGATGCCGATGAAAGAGGGGCTTGCGCGTCTGATGGCGCTGTCGGGACCGTGAATTGTCCGTTTCAGGACAAATCGCAGGCATGAAAAAAAGGCGCTGAGGAGGCGCCTTTTTTCCGCGCGGGCGGTTCGATCAGAACTTGTAGCCCAGACCGACCATGTAGACCCATGGCTTGACGTCTACGTCTACCCGGGCACGTACGCCCAGACCGTCATGATCGACGTAAGCCTGGGTGTCGATATCGATGTAGCGAACCTGGGCGTTGAGCATGATCTGGTCGGTCAGCATGTAGTCCATGCCCACCTGGGCGGCCCAGCCCCAGGAGTTCTTGACACGGAAATTGCTGAAGCCAGCGTCGCGGGCGCCGCTGCTGACGCTCTCGTCGAAGAACCAGGTGTAGTTGATGCCGGCGCCCACATAGGGTTGGAAGGCCGATCCGCTCTGCATGGGGTAGTACACGGCGCTCAGGGTTGGCGGCAGGTGTTTCAGCGAGCCCAGCTTACCGTTGGCGGCCCCAAGGGCAGCGTTCTTGATGCCAACGCTATGGCTGAACGGGGTGGCGGCCAGCAGCTCGATACCGACGTGGTCAGTCACCATGTACGCGAAGTTCAGGCCCAGCTGGGTGTCGCTGTCCAGTGTCGCCTTGCCGCCCAGGTTGACGCCTGCCAGTGCGCCGCGGTCGACCAGGACGCCAGAGGTGCTCTCGCGGGGATCGACGGTAATCGCACCGGCGCGAAGGATGAGGTCGCCCGCCTGGTGAGCCTGGGCGAAGGGGGCGGCCAGAGCCAAGGTCAGCAGGGAAGCATTGAACAGGGTCTTGCGCATAATGATGCTCCATCGATGCGTTCGAAATGCGACGTTGCAGATCGACGTTGTACTGAATGTGACAGCTGCGATCTTAGGGAGCTTCGGCCGGACGATCTTGACTTGGCTCAATAAACGAAACCGGTCTGGCTTGGGGTTTTGATCCAGCGCAAATTTTCCGGCAGTCAGCGTGATGTCGCCGCGACAGGGTTGCTTTTGTATCAAGATGCTGTTGATAATGTTTCTCGTTAAACATATCGTTGTTGCCGAAAGGATTCCTTCATGGCCCTTTTCACCCCGCGGGCGTTGTTTGGCGCGGCGCTTTCGAGCAGCGCGCTGGCCTTTACGCTATCGCTGCATGCCGCTCCGCTTGACGAGGCCTTGAGCGAAAGCCAGCGCCTGGCCGAGCAGGCCAGATCCTCTCAGGCTCGCGTCGAGCAACTCGACGACGAAGCGCGCCGGATGCTCGAGGAGTACCGCAGTGCGATTCAGCAGAGCGAGGCGCTCAAGGCCTACAACGAGCAACTGCGCCAGTTGACCGAGGCCCAGCGCAAGGAGCTCGAGGGTTATCAGCGCCAGCTCGACGGCATCGAGCGGACCCAGGAAGCGGTGGCCCCGCTCATGGGGCGGATGGTGGAGGTGCTGGAGGAATTCATCGCGGCTGACCTGCCGTTCCTGCCGCACGAGCGCGGTGATCGTCTGTTGACCCTGCAGGAGTTGCTGCCCCGTGCGGACGTCAGCCTGGCGGAGAAGTACAGGCGTATCCTCGAGGCGTATCAGATCGAAAGCGATTACGGGCGTACGCTCGAAGCCTGGCGCGGCCAGCTCGAGGGAGAGGAGGGCGCGCGCAGCGTCGAGTTCCTGCGACTGGGCCGCGTCATGCTCTATTACCAGACCCTCGATGCCCATGAAAGCGGCTGGTGGAATCCCCAGTCCCAGAGCTGGCAAGTGCTCGACGGCTCAGCGCGTCGCCCCATCACCCAGGCGATTGCCATCGCTCGCCAGCAACAGGCGCCCGTGTTGCTGAACCTTCCAGTCAAGACCCTTGCCCAGCAGGAGCGTGACCAATGATCCGGCTGACGTGTCTTGTCCTGCTCGGACTGCTGCCGGCACTCGCCCAGGCGGCCGAACCCCTGACGCCCGACCAGTTGCTGCAACGCATCCGCAGCGAGCGCGCTGCCGAAGTCTCGGCCATGGCCGAGCGCGAACAGGCGTTCTTGCAGAACCACAGCGAACAGGCCCGGCTGCTGGCCGAAGCCAGGCAGGCGCTGGCCACCCAGCAGGCTGAATCCGAGCGGCTCAAGGCTGAGTTCGACCGGCAGGAAAGCGAGCTGGGCGAGCAGGAACAACTACTCGCCCAGCGGGTAGGCCATCTGGGTGAGCTGTTCGGGGTGGTCCGCCAGAGCGCCGGTGACATCGCCGGTCAATGGCGCGACAGTCTGCTGAACGTGCAGTATCGCGAGCGCCTGCAACGGCTCACCGCGCTGGCGGAAAGCCGGGCCTTGCCATCGGCAGAGAACCTCGACGATTTCTGGATGACCCTGCTCGAAGACCTGGCCGCCAGTGGCCGTGTCGAGCAGGTCACGCTGCCGGTGGTGGCCAGCGACGGTCGCCGCACCGAAACCCCGGTGTTGCGGGTCGGGGCCTTTTCTGCCTTCGCCGGCAATACCTTCCTGCGCTACGACGCCGACACCGGCGAGCTCCTGGCGCCGCCCCGGCAGCCGGGCGGTGCCGGTCAGGTCGAGGACTACCGGCGCAGCAGCGCGGCCCTTGCCGCCCTGCCGATGGATCCCACCCGCGGTACCCTGCTGGCGCAGTTGCAGCGTCAGCCCATGCTCTGGGATCGCATCCAGCAAGGGGGGCTGGTGGGGTGGGTAATTCTCGCCCTGGGGTTCGTCGGTCTGGCCCTGGCCGTCGTGCGGCTGGTCTATCTGGCCGGTGTCCAGCGCAAGGTTTCCAGCCAGGCGCAAGCGTTGGCGACTCCGCGCGATGACAACCCGCTCGGCCGGGTGATCGGTGTGCTCGGTCCGCAGCCTCAGTTGTCGGACCTGGAAACTCTCGAACTCAAGCTCGACGAAGCGATCCTGCAGGAAACCCCGCCGCTGGAGCGCGGCCAAGGGCTGCTCAAGCTGCTCGCGGCGGTGGCGCCGCTGCTTGGCCTGCTGGGTACCGTGACCGGCATGATCGTCACCTTCCAGGCGATCACCCAGGCGGGCGGGGGCGATTCGCGATTGATGGCCGATGGCATCTCGCAGGCGCTGGTCACCACAGTGCTCGGCCTGGTCGTGGCAATACCGCTGCTGTTCCTGCACAGCCTCCTGGCCAGCCGCAGCAAGGCGCTGATCCAGCTGCTGGAGCAACAGAGTGCCGGGCTGATGGCGCTGCATCTGTCAGGAACGTCCCGTCGTGACTGACTTGCGCGCCTTTGGCCTGGTCCTGGTCGATGGCGGCTATGCGCTGCTCGACTTCATGGCTGCCGGGGGCGTGGTGATGTGGGCACTGGCGGTGCTCTGCGTGGCCTACTGGACGCTGGTGTTCGAGCGGCTCTGGTTCATGCGCCGGGTCTTTCCCCGCTGGGCAGCCGCGCGTCGCCAGACCTGGGAGCGGCTGCACCCGCTTTCCGGAGGCTGGCAGCGTTCGGTGCGCAGCCTCTGGCTGGCCGAGGCACGCCAGCAACTGGCCGCGCCACTGCGTTTTGGCAAGGCGCTGGTAACGCTTTACCCGCTGTTCGGCCTGCTCGGCACCGTGACCGGAATGATTGCCGTGTTCGACGTGCTGTCCTTGAGCGGCACGGGAAATCCCAGGGGCATGGCCGCTGGCGTGTGGCAGGCCACCCTGCCGACCATGGCCGGGATGGTGCTGGCTATCAGCGGCCTCTTCAGCCTGGCCCATCTCGAGCGGATCGCTCATCGGTCTCTCGAGCGGCTGGCTGACCAGCTGCGTCATGATTGAGGAATAGCCCATGCGCATGCGCCGTCACAGTCTTCAGCAGGAAGAAGAAACCGGAATCGATCTCACGCCGATGCTCGACGTGGTGTTCATCATGCTGATCTTCTTTATCGTCACCAGTACCTTCATGCGCGAGGCCGGAGTCGAGGTCCAGCGTCCCCAGGCGGACACCGCCAGCGCCCAGGACGCAGGCAACATTTTCATCGCGGTCACGGCCGATGGCCAGATCTGGATCGACAAGCAGGCCGTCGACGCTCGCAGCGTGCGGGCACACGTCGAGCGTTTGCGGGTCGACCAGCCCGACGGTGCAGTGGTCGTCCAGGCCGACGAGGATGCGCGCACCGGCCTGGTGGTCCAGGTGATGGATCAGGCCCGATTGGCGGGTGTTCGTGACGTGGCCCTGGCGGCCACCGCAGGCGGGCGCTGATGAGCACGGCGCAGGCTGGCTTGCGGCCGGTCCGCCTGGGGCTGTCGTTTCTGGCCGCCTGCGCGACGGCCCTGGGCCTGTTCGTGCTGATGCTGGCGATGGTCATGCCGCCGAGAGCCAAGGCTCCCGAGGATCCTCTTGCGGTGGCCAACTTCGTGCGCATGGACGGTCGCCAGGAGAGCGCCGCGACGCGCAGCAGGCAGCAGGCGCCACAACCGCCTCAACAGCAGACCCCGCAGCCGCCCACACCGCCAATGCCGACCGCGGCCGCGCCCCAGGCAAATCTGCCGCAGCTCGATATGCAATTGCCAAGCATCGACGCCAACATCTCGGTGGCGGCTGCGCCGACCCCCAGCCTCTCCGGCCTGACCGCTCAGGTGGCCCCGTCTTCCGCGCCAGCGCCCAGCGCACCGGCAGCAGCGCCCAGCGTGGCCGAGGCCGCGCCGGCCGGCGGCGCGCCAGGCGGTCCCGAGCACGAGGTGGTGCCACTCAACGACGTGCGTCCGCAATATCCGGTGAGAGCCCAGCAGCGGGGGATCGAGGGGCATATCAAGCTGGCCTTCACCATCACCCCTGAAGGCCGCGTGGAAAACATCCGGGTGATCGAGGCGTCGCCGCCCAATACCTTCGACCGTGAAGCGCGGCGGGCGGCGGCCCGCTGGCGTTTCGCGCCGCGTACCGAGAACGGCCAGCCGGTGGCGCGCGAAGCGGTCAAGACCCTGCAATTCCGTTTGCAATGAGGATCCTGAGAATGAGGCGCATGCTGCTGGTGTTACTCCTTGCCGCGGGGCCGCTGCAGGCCGCGCAGAGTATCGATCCGGTCGTGTTCCAGGCGCTGCAGGAGGCGCAGCGCGCGCAGCAGAAGGGCGATTATGGCGCGGCGCGCCGCTCGCTGGAGAAGACTTCGCCGCGTGAGGGTAGCCTCGAGGACGCGCTGATCTGCCGCAGCCGTGGCTACCTGGCCTGGGCCGAGGGCGATAATCGGCGCGCGCTGGAGTGGCTGGAGAAGTCCTATGCCACCGGCAAGCTGGACGACCAGGCGCAGGCCGAGGAGCGCCTCAACCTGGCCCGCCTGAATCTGGTCGAGGGTCGTTATCGGCGGGTGGTCAAGCTGCTCTCGCCGCTGCCGGAGAAAGCCCCGGAGGAACAGCTGAAAATGCTCGTTCAGGCCTATCAGGGGCTCGCACAGCATGACCGGGCGTTGCCGCTGGCCGAGCGCTATGTGCGAGCCAACCCCAATGCCGAAGACACCTGGCTGCAGTTGCTGGTGGCGGGCAATGCCAGTCTCAAGCGCTATGCGGAGGCGGAGCGCTGGCAGCGTCAGTTGCTGCTGCGCACGCCTGATCAGACCAGGGCCTGGTGGCAGCTCGCCGGGCTGCAACAGATGGCTGGCGAAGAGCAGCGCGCCCTGGCTACCCTGCGTACGGCAAGGACCAAGGGACTGAACTTCACCGAAGGCGAGCTGGACAATCTGGTGCTGATGGCCAGTGCGGCCGAGCAACCCTGGCAGGGCGCGCGGTTGCTCGAAGGCATGATCGCCGAAGGCCTGCTGCAGCTGTCCCCGGCTCGCCAGGAGCGCCTGGGTGTGCTCTGGTGGCAGGCACGCGAACGTGCCCGGGCCGCCAGCGCCTATCGTGAGCTGGCCGGCAGGACCGGGCAGGCGGGGCACTGGATGAACGTCGCCCAGCTGGAGCTGGAGCAAGCCAACTGGCGGGCCGGTCTTGATGCATTGGGACAGGCGGAGCGGGCCGGGGCTGATCACCAGACGGTGCGCGACTGGCGCCAGTGGGCCGAAAGCGAGATGGGCATGGACAAACTGCCCCAGTTCGCTCAACGTCCGTGAGCCGATCATGATTCGTATTCGAGGACGGATCGGCAATTGGCCGGTCGATCTGGAAGTCGACCTGGACGCCAGTGACTGGGCGCAGCTGGGCAAGGACCTCTCAGCGGTCGAAGCTGGGCCAACCGAGGCGGACGCGACCGCTGCGCCCCGGTCGAGTCCGGGTAACGACCCGCTCTGGCAGGCTGCGCAGGATCTTCTTCGCGAGGCCGGCGAACTCAGCGGCCCGGCCTTGCTCGAGCAATTCGAGCCGCTGACGGGCAACATGGCGGCCGCCAAGCGCCTGCTGGTGCGTCTGCGGCATTGCCCGCAGGTGCGGATCCAGCAAGACGGGGAGACGCCGCTGTACCGCTGGACAGGATGAGCGCCACCACCTTACTGGCCAGCGGCAGGTCTTCAATAGATGGCCTGGTACAACCTGCGACGGTAGCTGGTGACCAGTGGGTGATCGTTGCCCAGCAGATCGAATACCTGCAATAGCGTCTTGTGTGGTAGCCCGTCGCCGTAGCTCCGGTTGCGCACGAAGAGCTTCAGCAAGGCATCCAGCGCCGCTTCGTGTTGCTGTCGCGCCAGTTGCTGGATGGCCAGCTGATAGGCAGCCTCGTCGTCTTCGGGGTCTTGCGCGACGCGTGATTTGAGCAGGGCAACCTCAGGCAAGTCGCCGGCCTGGCGCAGGAATGTCAGCTGCGCACGCGCCCCCGCCAAGGTCTGCTTGTGCTCGTCGCCCTTTATCGCGTCGAGCACCAGTTCCGCCTCGCCCAGCTCGCCGCGTTCGGCCAGGCAGCGGGCGTAGAGCAACAGGGCCCCGGCGTGTTCATTGTTTTCGGTCAGGATGTCCTTGAGCAGCTGTTCCGCTTCGCCAAAGCGAGCTGCGTCAAACAGCGCCTGGGCACTTTCAAGCGGGTCGCCCGCTGCGGATGCAGGTAATTGGACATGTGGCTCGAGCAGGGCGCGAATCGCCGATTCAGGTTGCGCGCCAGCGAAGCCGTCCACCGGCTGGCCGTCACGAAACAGCACCACGGTCGGCAGGCTGCGGATGCCAAAACGCATCACCACGTCCTGTTCCAGATCGCAATTGACCTTGGCGAGCAGCAGCTCGCCCTGATACTCCTCGGCAATCCTGGCGAGCAGGGGCATCAGCGCCTTGCAGGGCGCGCACCATTCCGCCCAGAAGTCGACCAGCACGGGCTTGTGGAAGGAATTCTCGATGACCAGCTGTTCGAAGTTGGCATCGTTGACGTCATAGATGAAGGAAGACTGGCTCATCGGTAATCGGCACCGGATCGGTAGGTGATGTCCATGGTAAGTGGGGGCGCCGCTGTCGGGAAGCAAGGGCGCGCGGAGCTATATCGGCCAGTCTGCCAGAGAGCGGTAACGAACTCCTGCAGCGGTGTCCTGCGAGTGATAGAGGGCGAAGCGATCGACTTGCCATGCCAGCACTGGCGAAGCGCCTTCGGGTCTCGCATCGGCCTGGCGATAGAGCGTCAGGTGGGGGCGAAATTCCTGGCGATCGTAGTCCACCCCGGCCTCCGCCAGCGCTTCCCGCAGCCCGGTGGCCAGTTGCAGGAGAGCGGCCGGCGCATCGCTCGGCTCGAGCCAGAGCACGCCACCGGCGGTGAGCCCCAGTCGCTCCAGGCGCAGCTCGAAGGGTTCGGTCCGGAGCGCTCCGGCAAGGGTGCGCAGGGACGCCAGGCGTGCGGCGGGTTGGCGGCCAAGAAAGGCGAGGGTGACGTGCAGGTTGTCCTGCGCCACCGATCGACCTGGCTGCCTCGCCAGACTGTTTCGCCAGGCCGTTATCCGCTCGGCCTCGGCCGGTGGGCAGGGCAAGGCGAAGAACAGGCGCAGCCCGTCAGTCATGCAGGCTGCGCCTCGACGCTCGCCCAGCGACCGCGCTCGATCATGGCTGCACGCGCAACTGGCCGATCGATTGGCTCGCCGAGCTGGCGAGGCTACGGGGCGGCAGCTGAAGGATCAATTGGCCGCGCTGGGTCACCCGTCCGCGCAGTTCCACGGGGCGGTCGGCGGCAAAGCTATCCGGATTGAACTGCAGGAGAAACGGCAACTCGTCGCCGTCACCCTGCAGCCGCAGGTTGGCCAGCAAGCGCTCCGGGCGACGGCCCTGACCCACCTGCAGCAGGGCCAATTCCACCTCGGCGCCTGCCGGGACACCCAGCAGGCTGCCACTGATGGCGTTCAGGCTGGCAGCCTGGGGGTCCTGGCCGACAGGGCCGGTCACGGTGGCGGGCGCAGCGGTGATCGCCTCGTCGGTCGGCGTCGTGCAGCCGGCAAGGAGTATGAGCAAGGCAGGGAAAAGAGCGAAACGCAGGGGCACGGCAGACCTCTCGACCAGTGGGCAGGGGCGTTTTGTATAGCAGCAAGCCGTGCGCCTGTCTCGCGCCGCTCGGCGGCAGGTGATCGCCCATGGCAGAAGTGGATGCGCTAAGATGGCGATCTCTACAAGGATCGCTTCCAGCATGCACTGTCCATTCTGCGCTGCCAACGATACCAAGGTGATCGATTCGCGCCTGGTCGCCGAGGGCGACCAGGTACGCCGGCGGCGTGAATGCGTCGCCTGCGGCGAACGCTTCACGACCTTCGAGACTGCCGAGCTGGTCCTGCCCCGGCTGATCAAGCAGGACGGCAGCCGGCAGCCATTCGATGAAGAGAAGCTGCGCGGCGGCATGCAGCGCGCACTGGAAAAGCGGCCGGTCAGCGTCGAGCGTCTGGAGGCGGCAATCGCCCATATCAAACATCGGTTGCGGGCCACTGGAGAGCGGGAGGTCAAGTCGCGTGTGCTGGGCGAACTGGTGATGGCCGAGCTACAGAAGCTCGACGAGGTCGCCTACATTCGCTTTGCCTCGGTGTATCGCCGGTTCCAGGATCTGAGCGAGTTCCGCGACGAAATCGATCGGCTCTCCCGCGAGCCGGGCAAGAGCTGATGCACCCGCTCGACCACGCCTTCATGGCGCAGGCCTTGCAGCTGGCGCGCCAGGGTCTCTATTCCACCCATCCCAACCCCCGGGTCGGCTGCGTAGTGGTGGCTCAGGGTGAGGTGGTGGGCGAGGGCTGGCATGTGCGCGCCGGCGAGCCGCACGCCGAAGTTCATGCACTGCGCCAGGCCGGTGAGCGCGCACGCGGAGCAACGGCGTACGTGACCCTGGAGCCATGCAGCCATTACGGCCGCACGCCACCCTGCGCCGAAGCGCTGGTGCAGGCCAGGGTCGGCCGCGTCGTCACTGCGATGCAGGATCCCAACCCGCTGGTGGCGGGGCGAGGATTGCAGCGGCTGCGCGAGGCGGGGATCGAGGTCACCTGTGGCGTGCTGGAAGGCGAGGCGCTGGCGTTGAATGCCGGCTTCGTCAAGCGAATGAAGACCGGATTGCCCTACGTGCGGGTCAAGCTGGCCATGAGCCTTGACGGGCGCACCGCCATGGCCAGCGGCGAGAGCCAGTGGATCACCGGTCCGGCGGCGCGGGCGGAGGTGCAGCGTTTGCGGGCAGGGTCCAGCGTAGTGCTCACCGGTGCCGACACGCTGCTGGCCGATGCCGCGCGGCTCACCGTCCGTGGCGAGGAGCTGGGGCTCGACGCCGAGCAGACAGCCCTGGCCCTGGCGCGCCCGCCGCTGCGGGTCCTGATCGATGGCCGTTTGCGGGTGCCACTCGACGCGCCTTTTTTCCAGGCTGGCCCCGCACTCGTGGCGACCCGTCTTGATCCGCCCGATACCTACCGGGCCGCGGGGCTGGATGTGTTGACCCAGCCCGGCGGGCCTGGCCAGGTGGATCTGCAGGCCCTGCTTGGCGAGCTGGCCCGGCGCGGTGCCAACGAGGTGCTGGTCGAGGCGGGGCCGCGCCTGGCCGGTGCCTTCGCCCGGCTCGGGCTGGTGGACGAATATCGGATATTCATGGCGCCCAAGCTGCTCGGCTCCATCGCCCGTCCGCTGCTGGAGATGCCGCTGGAGCGCATGAGCGAGGCGCGCGAGCTGAGCATTATCGACGTCCGCTCCTTCGGCATGGACCTGTGCATCACCGCCTGCCCCCTCTGAGCTGCCATCCCTGCTTTCCGCTGTCGTCCGATTGTGCTACAAACCTGCCGCTGGTCGCGTCGCGGCCGGTTACGTTCTCAGGGCGGGGTGAAATTCCCCACCGGCGGTAATGGCACCCTGCCTAGCCCGCGAGCGCTTGCCTCGGCAAGGTCAGCAGACCCGGTGAGATCCCGGGGCCGACGGTCAGAGTCCGGATGAGAGAGAGCGGGATCTCCGACACGCCCTTCGCGGGGTCGTGCGCAATCCCTATCGATCCGCAAGCCCTGTTTTCTTGAAAAACAGGAGTCTTCTTCATGTATCGAACCATTCCTTGCGCCGGGGTGCAGCCATGTTCACCGGCATAATCGAAGCAATAGGCACCATTCGCGCATTGACTCCCAAGGGGGGCGACGTGCGGGTCCTGGTGGAAACCGGCAAGCTCGATCTGGGTGACGTCAAGCTTGGCGACAGCATCGCCGTCAACGGCGTATGCCTGACGGCCGTGGAGCTGCCCGGCAACGGCTTCTGGGCCGACGTCAGCCGCGAAACCCTGACCCGCACTGGGTTCAACGATCTCAAGGCCGGCAGTCCGGTCAACCTGGAAAAGGCTCTGACCCCCACCAGCCGCCTCGGCGGTCATCTGGTGAGCGGACATGTGGACGGCGTCGGTGAGATCGTCTCGCGCCAGGACAATGCCCGGGCGGTCCAGTTCGTCGTGCGTGCCCCGGCGGAGCTGGCCAGGTACATCGCGCTGAAGGGCTCGATCACCGTGGACGGCACCAGCCTCACGGTCAACTCGGTGAACGGTGCGCAGTTCGAGTTGACCATCGTTCCGCATACCCTGAGCGAAACCATCATGGCCGACTACCGGCCCGGGCGTCGGGTGAATCTCGAGGTGGACCTGCTGGCCCGTTATCTGGAGCGACTGCTGCTTGGCGAAAAGGCCGCCGAGCCGCAGTCGTCCGGCATTACCGAAGGTTTTCTCGCCGAAAACGGCTTTCTCAAGCATTAAGGGGTAGCCGCATGGCTCTTAACAGTATCGCCGAGCTGATCGAAGACATTCGGGCCGGCAAGATGGTCATCCTGATGGATGACGAAGACCGCGAGAACGAAGGCGACCTGATCATGGCCGCCGAGTGCGTACAGGCCGAGCACATCAACTTCATGGCGCGCTTCGCCCGTGGCCTGATCTGCATGCCCATGAGCCGCGAGCGCTGCGAGGTGCTCAAGCTGCCCTTGATGGCGCCGCGCAACGGCTCGGGCTTCGGCACCAAGTTCACCGTATCCATCGAGGCCGCCGAAGGCGTGACCACCGGAATTTCCGCGGCAGACCGCGCGCGCACGGTGCAGGCCGCGGCGGCGCGCAGCGCCCGCGCCGAAGACATCGTCAGCCCGGGCCACATTTTTCCGCTGATGGCTCAGCCGGGCGGCGTACTGGCACGGGCCGGGCATACCGAGGCCGCCTGTGACCTGGCGCGCATGGCCGGCTTCGAGTCGAGCGGGGTGATCTGCGAAGTCATGAACGACGACGGCACCATGGCCCGCCGCCCTGAACTCGAAGCCTTCGCCGAGCAGCACGGCATCCGCATCGGCACCATCGCCGATCTGATCCACTATCGGCTGCTGCACGAACGCACCATCGAGCGGATCGCCGAGCAGCCCCTGGATACTGAGCAGGGCCCGTTCAACCTGGTGACCTATCGCGACTCGGTCGAGGGCGACGTGCACATGGCCCTGACCCTAGGGTCCATTTCGCCGGACCAGCCGACCCTGGTGCGGGTGCATACCATGGATCCTCTGCGCGATCTGCTGATGGTTCGCCAGGCCGGGCGCTGGAGCCTGCGGGCGGCCATGGCCAAGGTGGCCGAGGTGGGCAGCGGCGTGGTTTTGCTGCTGGGCAATCCTGTGGATCAGGAGGACCTGCTGGCGCATGTTCGCGAAGGTACAGTGGGTCAGGCCGGCAAGCCGCCCGGCACCTACAGCACGGTCGGCGCCGGCTCTCAGATCCTGCGCGATCTGGGCGTTCGTCAGATGCGCCTGATGAGTTCGCCGATGAAGTTCAACGCCATATCCGGCTTTGATCTGGAAGTTGTAGAATACCTGCCCGCCGAATGATGCCTGGCGCTGCCCCGTGCAGCGCCTTCGCTCTTTAAATGAGATGAGATCCGCTATGCCCCTGAAGACCATCGAAGGTACCTTCATCGCCCCCAAAGGAAAGTTCGCCCTGGTGGTCGGCCGTTTCAACAGCTTTGTCGTCGAGAGCCTGGTCTCCGGTGCTGTCGATGCGCTGGTTCGCCACGGTGTCAGCGAAGACGCCATCACCATCATCCGCGCACCCGGCGCTTTCGAGCTGCCGCTGGTGGCCCAGCGGGTGGCAGGACTTGGGCAGTTCGACGCCATCATCGCCCTCGGCGCAGTGATCCGCGGCGGTACGCCGCACTTCGAGTACGTGGCCGGTGAGTGCACCAAGGGCCTGGCCCAGGTGTCCATGCAGTTCAACGTGCCGGTCGCCTTTGGCGTCCTGACCGTCGACTCCATCGAGCAGGCCATCGAGCGCTCCGGCACCAAGGCCGGCAACAAGGGCGCCGAAGCGGCGCTGTCGGCCCTGGAAATGGTGAGTCTGCTGGCGCAGCTGGAGGCCAAGTGAGCTTGAACCGCGACGACGACGGCCAAGCGCCGAAGCCGGCGAAAGGGAAGATCGCGACGCGCAAGGCTGCCCGCAGCCTGGCGATGCAGGCACTGTACCAGTGGCACATGGCAGGCCAGTCACTCAACGAGATCGAAGCCCAGTTCCGCGTGGATAACGACTTCAATCATGTCGATGGCGTCTATTTCCATGAGTTGCTCACCGGCGTCGCCCGCCAGCGCACCGAAGTCGACGGGGCGATCACCCCTCACCTGGATCGCGCCCTGGATGAGCTGGATCCGGTGGAGCTGGCCATCCTCAGATTGTCGACCTACGAACTGATGCAGCGGATCGACGTGCCTTACCGGGTCGTCATCAATGAAGGTATCGAACTGGCGAAGGTGTTCGGTGCCACCGAGAGCCACAAGTTCGTCAACGGCGTGCTCGACAAGCTGGCGCCGAGCCTGCGCAGCGCCGAGACGCGCAAGCGCTGACCCGGCCGGGCATGGGCGAATTCGAGCTGATCGGCCGCTATTTCGCCGCTGCCGCCTGTGCGCGTGTTGGCGGCGAATTGCTGCAGGGGATCGGCGACGACTGCGCCCTGCTCGCGCTGCCACCCGGCGAGCACCTGGCGGTGTCCACCGACACCCTGGTGGCCGGAGTGCACTTTCCCGATCCCTGCGATCCCTTCCTGCTGGCGCAGCGAGCCCTGGCCGTCTCGGTCAGCGATCTCGCCGCGATGGGCGCGGACCCTCTTGCCTTCACCCTGGCGCTGACCCTGCCGCAGGCGGAGCCGGCCTGGCTCGAGGACTTCGCCCGGGGCCTGGAACGCGTGGCCGCGCACTGTGGCATCCGCCTGGCCGGTGGCGACACCACGCGGGGGCCGCTGTGTCTGACCCTCACCGTGCTCGGCCGGGTGCCAGCCGGCCAGGCCCTGACACGCGCCGGCGCGCGGCCGGGCGAGCTGTTGTGCGTGGGCGGGCCGCTCGGCGCGGCAGCGGCGGCCTTGCCATTGGTGCTCGGTACGTCGAGCGCCGCGCCCGAGGTCGCCGCCCCGCTGCTCGCCGAGTACTGGACGCCCAGGCCGCAGCTGGCGCTGGGGCGCTGGCTGAGGGAGCGTGCCGGGGCGGCGCTCGATATCTCCGACGGGCTGCTCGCCGATTGCGGGCACATCGCCGCCGCCTCCGGCGTCCGCCTGGTGATCGAGCAAGCGCGGGTGCCCTGTCCTGCACCTGCGAAGACCTTCCTTGGCGCCGAGCGGGCGCTCGCCTGTGCCTGCTCGGGCGGCGACGATTACCGGCTCGCCTTCACCCTGGCGCCCGAGCATGTCGCCGAGCTTGCCCGGGAGGTCTGGCCCGTCTCGGTCATCGGGCGCGTGGAGGAGGGCGCCGGCCTGTGCCTGCTAGGGCCTGACGGCGACGAGATCGCAATCAGCCAGGGCGGGTACAACCATTTCGCGGAGCCGTCGGCCGAGCGTCCGGCAGCGCCCAGGCGCAACGCGTAGCGCCCGGGGCCGCGCCAGCTGGCTATAGCCGGAAGTTGCTCATCTGCTTCGAGAGGTCATCCGCCAGCGCCTGCAGGGTGCGGCAGTCGCTGCGGCAGGCCGTGGCGTCGGTCGCCGTGTCGGCGGCGAGGGTGGCGATACCCTGAACGTTGCGGTTGATCTCCTCGGTCACCGACGACTGCTCCTCCGTCGCGGTCGCCACCTGGATGTTCATGTCGCTGATCCGCTCGATCTGACCCGTGATGCGGGTGAGCGAGGTGCCGGTGCGCTGGCTCGATTCGACACCGGTCCCGGTGGCGGCCTGGCCGGTCTGCATCGAGGCCACCGCGGTATCGGCGCCTGCCTTCAGCCGGCCGATCATGTTCTGGATATCCTCGGTGGACGCCCGGGTTTTCGAGGCCAGGGTGCGAACCTCGTCGGCCACCACCGCGAAGCCGCGACCCGCTTCGCCGGCGCGGGCCGCCTCGATCGCCGCGTTCAGGGCCAGCAGGTTGGTCTGATCGGAAATGCCGCGGATCACCGCCAGCACTTGGTCGATCGACGCGACCTCGTCGGCCAGTTGCATGACCGCCTTCGCCGCGCCGCCGATCTCGCCGGACATCTGCTCGATGAGCGCGGTGGATTCGCTCACCTGCTGGCTGGCCTCGGACGCCTCGCCGCGTGCGGACTGGGAGGCGCCGGCGGCGTCGCTGGCGTTGCGCGCGATCTCCTGAACCGTCAGGCCCATTTCATTGACCGCGGTGGCTACCATGTCGGTCATCTGCTGCTGCCGGTCGGCCCGCTCCGCCGTGTTCTCGACGACCAGGGCGACCTGGGTCACGGCGCTGCGCAGTGTCTGGCTGGTCTCGCGCACCTGGCTGATCAGATGGTGCTGGCTTTCCACGAAGCGGTTGAAGCCTCGCGCCAGGTCGCCCAGCTCGTCGTCCCGGGTATCGTCCAGGCGGCGGGTCAGGTCGCCGCCACCGCTGCCGATCTCGGTCAGGGCCGTGGTGACCGTCCGGATTGGACGCACCAGCCCGCGCGCGAGCAGGGCGACGAAGATGAGGAAGCCGAGCGCGATGGCCAGGCCGACGGCGCTGGTGGTCCACATCGCCTGGCGCGCCTCGGCGAAGATCTCGTCCTCGGGGATTTCCGCGATCAGCACCCAGCCCAGGGTGTCGAGCGGCTGGGCGACCGACAGGAAGGTCTCGCCGTCGCGCTCGAAGCGGGTAGCGCCGCTCGGGTTCTCCAGCAGGCGGGCCGAGGCTTCCTGCCCGACGAGCTCGGCGAGCAGCTTGGTGTCGTTGAACGAGGCGTCCGGGTGGATCTTCACCTTCTGGTCGGATGGGCGCACCAGATAGATTTCTCCGCGTTTCCCGAAGCGGGCGTCGGCGATCCGCTGCGACATGCTGTCCAGGCTGAAGCCCAGGCCCGCGACCCCGAGCGTCTCGCCGCCGCGGCTGATGCGTTGGTTGATGAAGAGGGTGATCCTGCCGGTCGCCTTGTCGATATCGATTTCGAAGCGCAGGTTCTCCGCGCTGTCGACCAGGCTGTAGAACCAGCCCTCCTGTGGATTGCTGCGGTTCACCGTCCGGGTGAGCCCCTTGTCCGAGTAATAGCGCCCGCTTTCCAGCGAAACGATCGAGGTGGTCAACGCCTGCTGGTCGAGCCTGACGGCCTCCAGGTAGTCCACGAATTCGTCGATCCGCTGCGGGGCCTCGCCGTCGGCCAGCCAGTTCTGCGCCAGCGGGTTGTTCGCGATGCTGCCGATGGCCACCACCGGCCCTGCCAGGGTGCGCTCCAGGTCGTTGCGAATGGCGTTCACTCGCTCGGGAAGTACCTGGCCCACCAGGTTGTCCTCGGTCTGCCTGTTCATCGCCAGCGCATACAGGCCGATCACGGTAAGCACACTGAGCAGCAACGCGGTTCCCATGCTCACGATCAACTTCGTTTGGATACTGCTTCGCCAAGACGTCATACCGACCTCACCTTTCTGCCGCGCGTCTGCCGGGCAGCACGCAAGATTCCAGCTACGAGGCCTGTGATAGAGCCTTGGAGCCAACCGGGTGGCGATTCTGGAGGGCAAAATCCTGACCTTCAAGCCAAAAGTGACAAGCTGTATTTTGGGCACCAGATCGGTGCAAATGGTCGCTAGTTACGTGCCTGGATTTGCCTGAATGCATCAATGGGGTGCGTGATGCTGCGTTGTCGATCAGTTATGGATAACTGCAGGTGCAGTCGATGCACCTCACGTCTACGTGGGGTTTCTGCCAGGTGAGGTGCTTGCGAAGCGTAGGCCTCGACTTCATCTGGCAAGTGGCTTCGAGCTTGATCATGTTCGGCGTATGACCGCTATCCAGCCGGGAAGGGCATTCGTCATCGTCCCGAGGAAATCGAGAGTCGATGGGCACCCGGGTTTGGGAAAGCCATCTGCGATCAGGGGAGCAGGTAACTGCTTGGCCATGGCGGGGCGCTTCGTGATCTTGGCTGCGCACGGCCAGGCGCTGGCGATGCCTCGTCTCGGCTACACTCATGCCGGCAATCGAGTGGGCGCCTGCCCGTTTCGAAGACGAATGGCACCGGGTCGAACACCGCGACCTTGATATTCAGCTCGACCAAGGCGGTCAGGCCGTCGATGGATTTTCGGAAGTCGACAGGCTTGGGGTAGAGGTAGACTTTTCGACCTTGTCATCATGCCGGGGAGCTCCAGAAGGGAATCGGACGCTCAGCTTCGGATGACGCCGCTGGCGATGCGCAAGAGCATGACGTACGGCCAGGAATGGAGATGGCGCGGCGCGCCAAAGTCACCCAGAAGACCGGTATGGCGATCTACTTCTGCGATCCGCACAGCCCTGGGTGGGTAACCATCGTCTCTACCGCACCCTCAGAGACCATTGATCTTGGCGATTAGATATAGCGGCTCCAGAGTATGTTGACAGCAGCACCACTAGATCCATCGCCTGGCCCGCCACTGCCGCTGTCAGAAGTTGTCGAACTGCCGGCAGGGTTGTAACGATCTTGCGCCTCTGCCGGCACACGAAGATCAATAGTGGCTCCACCAGTGATTTTGTTGACAGTAGTTCCGTTACTGCGCTGCGCTAAGGCTGATATATAGCCGTGTACCGAAACTGAACTCGAACCGGTAAATAGGTTGCCAGCCTTGATCGCGCCGAATACCGATTTGTCTACCTTAATATCTCCTCCGAGATATTCACTTTTGCTACATCCATTGGCGCTGCCAGGCGGACAGCTGCCAGCAAGCAGTGCATAGTTGCCTATGCCGCCATGTGCTTTGGGAGTGTAGCCGTTCTTGCAAAACTCAGTCGGTCGCAACGAGTAAATACTGTTGTTGCAGACGCCTAGGGCAGTATGTCCGCCGGCAGTAATGCCGTCAGGGCCGGCATAGTTCAACGAAAATACCGCCCCGCCGGCACTGGTTACACGAAGATTGCCAGTGGAGATAAAAGTGTTGGTGTAGACTCCGTTCTCGATGCTGATATCACCGTCCGCAAGAATAACTCCAGGGGCATGGTTTTTTCCATTGAACTCCCAGCCTGTAAAATCCCATTTGTTGACGTACGCCGGCAAAGGAGTGGTAATGTTATTCGCGATGCCCAGTTGTACTAAACAATGGCCGTCAGTCTCATCCTTTCGCGATGGGGTGTTGTTATTGATGCATGCGTAACCGTCGACAGTCCTATTGGTCCAGCCTGTATTGGTTGGGTCGATGATATTGGCCCTGCGGTAGTAGTAGCCATTATCACGCACCTCCTGTGGATTTTCTTCATTAGCAGAGTTGCGAACTCCATCCACGCCTTGAATTTTTACTCTCACTGCGCCGTTCTTATAGGAGTAGATGTAGTTGGCTAGATCTCGGAGGGTGTTGGCATCGAATACCTCGGCTTCCACTTCTACAGGCGGTACGGGGACCAGTACCACTGGCTGGCTGGAGCGCGTTGCGCTTCGGCTACAGTTAGGGTTGTCGAAAAAGCTTCCCCCATAGACAGCTGAGGACCAATTAGGCGCACAACCAACGATCCTCAGATCACCTTCTGCTTGAATATGACCAGCGTTTACGCTGCTATTGATTTCAACATTTCCCTTAGAGTAGATGTTGTCGATGGTGGGTGTAGGGTTAGTCTTCACTCCGGAGGTCGGGCTTATAGTGCACAGCTGTGCCGCTCCAGTTGCACATTGCGCAGTACCTGCCGGCTTGTTGGACAAGGCACGGATATCTCCGTGCTTACCTCCGGTCACCTCCACCGATCCATTGGCAGTGATCGACTGGCTGTTGATGGTATTGGCCAGGCAGGCATTACGAGTGGCCTTGACGTTGTTTACGGTAAAGTTACCGTTGCTTAATAGTATGTCGCAGTTGGCGTGCATTTCCTGGAAGTTGGTGGCTGAGCCGCCAACAAACCTGATTGACCCGGTCGAGCGAATTACATCAATACCACCAGTGGATAAACCGCCCAGCCTGACGTCTCCGTCGACAACGATCTCGTAGGTTTGACCTGGCGATACATGCACCTTGAGGTCGCCGCTGATGTCCAAGCCATCTTGAAAGTGAATGACTCGCAGGTCGGGCTCCGGATTTACTGACTGTCCAGAGGGGGTTATCTGATAGATTGCTTCTAGGGTTGAATTGCTTTCGGCACGTGTGTTGCTGGCTGCAGTTGCGACTATCTTTACTTTGGCGTGGTAGACATCGGCAGATATGTTTTTCATTTCCACTAGAGATGCGTTGGTGCCTGGCATAATACTTTGATCAAATATTATGGGTGCCTCTGCACCTACGAGGCTTTCAATGTTCTCTTTGCTTTTGGCAGCCTCCTGCCAGAATTCTCGAATGATTTCTGCTGCTGCCCACGCCCTAGCCTGCGCCTGAGTCTGTGCGTGCAGTGTTATCGCCTGTTCCTGATGAGCTCTGTTGTAATAAATACCGCCACCGACCGCTGCAGTCAGTGACAACCCGACCAGTACTACGATCAGGAGTGTGGCCACGCCACGTTGGCTGGGGGGGAGCGTGTGGGGAGTCATGGCGCTTCTCCATAAGAGCCGTGCAGGCGATTACTGCGGAAAATTCAGCAGGCAGGTGGTGCTGCTCAGGTCGATGGCATCGCTGTCAGCCTTGGTAGCGCCCGTGCTGTGCTTTGTGTTCAGGGTGACTTCCAGGTGGCCCTGTCCGGCGACGCCCAGGCCTTGACAATCCTGATGGCGGACAGTGAAGGTAAATTCCTGGACCTTGCGAAAGGGTTGATTCTCGCCATCCGTTATTAGCGGCTGGGCATCCCAGGTGAGGTCTTCTGTCGCGTCGCTGCAGGGTTGCGAGCGCAGCAGGTAAAGCCCAAGGTCGCCTGTAGCAGGCGCATACAGTCCAGTACAGGTGACTTGGCCTGTACTGAGATTGGGGGCCTGGCTCCAGATCAGGGCGTTGCCCGTGCGCTGGCCGCTACCGATGTTTTGTGGGGTGCCAGAGAGGGCGCCGTTGGTGGGGGGCGCTCCCGTGAGGGTCGCTCCAGAGATCAGGCGCAAATGGGTACCGGGCTGGGCGTTGTCGATTCCGAAGCCGGCACCTTGCAGCTCCATATGGGCTACCAGCAGGCCGGTGGCGCGCTCGCCGGTGAGGCGGGCATCCTGGCTGGAGCGAGTGTTGCTCTGCAGGGTGTTGTTGAACAGCGCCATGCTGCTGAGAATGACGATCATGGAAACGACCAGCCCAACCAGCAGGGAAGTCAGCGAGACACCGTGCTGATGGTAACGCGGCGTCATTGGCCTGTTCCTGTGTTGATTTCCACCGTGCCGCCGAGCCAGTTGTCGCTATCGGTTTTGACATAACGCCCGACGGCCTCGCTCTCTACGGTAGTGCTGATTGGGAGACCATTTACTGGGGTGATGCTAACGGTGATGCTTTGTGTCGTACCGGAACCATAGTTTGCCGTGAGGGAACCGCCGCCTAGATCAAGGGGGACGGTGCTATCGATCGGTGGGCGTTGCAGCACTTCCCGCATCTGAATGACCGCCAGATTCTGTGTGGTGGTATAGCGCTGGACGAGCAATGCCCTGCTGCTGGCGTAGGCCAGGCCCAGGCCCATGACGACGACCAGAAGCATGCTGACCATGGCCTCGATCAGGGATATGCCGCGCTGGTTATTACAGAATGCCTTCATCCTTGACTCCTTGCGCTCCGCCCGTGCTGACCGCGTATGTAATGCGTGAACTGGGCAGGCCGCGGTTGTCGAAGGTCAGTGGCGAGGTAATCTTGTCAGATGCTGCATCGAATAGCTCGATGGTCACGCTCGATGGGGGCGTGGCTTGCCAGAGCGTGTTGTGACCGCATTTGACGGCGATGCTGGTGCCGAACTCCAGCTCGATGGAGGTACTGCAGCTATTGCGAATGGCGGCAGCCTTGGCCTGGCCGTAGGCCAGGACCAGGTCGTTCTTGGCGGTTTGCCGTTGTGCGCTGTTCGACCACTCCACGGTGAAAGGAGAGGCTGCCACGGCCAGAATGCCAATCAGGGCTATGGCTATCATCAGCTCGATCAAGCTAAAGCCCCGTGAGAGTAAAGGTTGGAGGCTTACCATGAGAAGCCTCCGCAGGCGCTGTCGCTACTGCTGGGGCTGCGACTGTTGGTGCTGGTAAGGCTTAGATTGCAGCCAGTCATTGTGCCAGTTCCAGTGGCTTCGAGCGTGTAGGTCGTGTCACTGTTTCTGGTGTACTGGAAGCCAAACTCTCCGGAGCCGGCACGCCAGGTAGGAAAGGCCGCCTGGACTGCACTCGTATTGGCTTGAGTGGCCGGATAACTCAGCGTGCGCTGGAAGTGATTCTCCACCGCTGTCGAAAGCGCCGAGAGGTCAGCAGCCGCGGCGCTGGCATGACCTCGTTTGACGTAGTTCTGGTATGCCGGCAGGGCAATACCGGCGAGGATGCCGACGATCACAATGGCGATCAGCATTTCGATCAGGGTAAAGCCTCGATTCCGGCGCATGGGTACTTCCTGCCTAAAGCTCGTCTTGACTGCATGACGTTGCTGGCGTTAATGCCTGTTGAAGTAAGATTAATCCTGCCGGCACCCGATCGCAATGACCGGCGTCAATGCGGCAGGCAAGCGGCTCTAGTGCTCTGCCGGTCCGCCGATGATCGTGCCGCGACCCCTCCATCGGGCCTGGTAGCTGATACAATCCCGCTTTTCGTTATTGGAGCACTACGGTGTCCGTCGTCTTCGTTGCCTCCTCCCTGCTGCCGACGCCCTTCGGCGTGTTCACCATGCATGGTTTTCTTGATGAGCAAACCGGCAAGGAGCACGTCGCCCTCACCATGGGGACGGTGGACGATGATGCGCCGGTGCTGGGTCGGCTGCATTCCGAGTGTCTCACCGGTGACGCGCTGTTCAGCATGCGCTGCGACTGTGGCTACCAGCTGGAGGCGGCGCTGCAGGCGATCGCCGCCGAGGGCCGTGGCGTGCTGCTCTACCTGCGCCAGGAAGGCCGCGGTATCGGCCTGCTGAACAAGATCCGTGCCTACGCCCTTCAGGATGAGGGTGCCGACACCGTGGAGGCCAACGAGCGTCTTGGTTTCGCCCCGGACATGCGTGATTACGCGATCTGCAAGCCCATGCTCGCCCACCTGGGTATTGCCGAGGTCGAGCTGATGACCAACAACCCGCGCAAGGTCAAGGCGCTGGAAGGGTTCGGCATTCGTGTCGCCAAGCGCAAGGCGCTACAGATCGGGCTCAATCCGCACAATCGCAAGTACCTGGAAACCAAGGCTGGCAAGCTTGGCCATCTGCTTGGCGAGATCCACCAGGGTGAGGCGGAGCAGTCCTGACTATCATGCCCGTCCATCTGTCTACCTTGCCGGATCTATTCAACTGAGGCGCTGGGCGATGGCGCTGTTGCCGGGGCTGGCATTCAGTGCCGCCGTGGGCGCGCTGCCGTTCAACGCCGGCGAGGTCGAAGGTCAGTTCGACAGCCAGTTCAGCATGCATAGCCTCTGGTCGACGGCGTCTCCGGACGCCCGCCTGGTAGGGAATCTCAATGGTGGGCGTGGCTGGTCCCAGGCTGGTGATGACGGGCGGTTGAACCATCGGCGCGGTGATCGCTTCTCGTCACGTTTTCAAGGGTTGCATGAACTCGAACTGCGTTACCGCGACCATGGCGTTGCGCTGTCGGGACGCTACTGGTACGACTTTGCCGAGAAGGACGGCGACCGGCGTCACAAGCCCATCGATGACAGTGGCCGTCAAGTGGCAGCGCAGGCTTCAGGCGCCGAGTTTCTCGAAGCCTTCTACTTCCACCATCATGCGCTGGGCGAGCAGCCGGGCGCCCTGAGGGTGGGGCGCCAGACGGTGCATTGGGGGGAGAGTCAGTTCATTGCCGGTGGAATCGATGCCATCAACCCGCGCGATCACAGTAGGCCGCTCAATCCTTCGCACCCCTTGCGTGAAACGGCCCGGCCTGTCGAGCTGGCCTATGTCTCGCAGTCGATCAACCGCCGTCTCGTGCTCGATCTTTTCTATCAACTGGCGTGGCGCCCGGATGTGCTGGCCAATTGCGGCACCTTCTTCTCCCAGGCCGACGGGCTGGCGCGGGGCTGTGTCGATCAGGATGTGATGGCGAACCTGATGGGCGCCCCCGGCCAGGGCCTGGAATCATCGTCAGGCGAGGGTGTTCGGCTGAGGCGCGGCGCCGACCGCGAGGCCCGCGATGATGGCCAGTTCGGCCTGGCGCTGCACGGCGTTGGAGACCGTGCCGACTACGGCCTCTATCTGCTCAACTACCACAGCCGTTCCGGGCTGTTCTCCAGTCGAACCGACGCCTCGGCGGCTTTCGCCGAAGCCTCGCCCCAGGCGCGGGCCGAGGCGGCCGAGCGAGGCGAGTACTGGCGGGAATTCGCCGAAGACATCCGCCTCTACGGAGTAAGCGTGGCTACCTGGCTGCCGGCCGGCATTCGTTGGTCGAGCGAGCTGAGTTACAGGCCCAACGCGCCGCTGCAGATCAACCGGGCCGAGCTGGTGCGGCGGCTGGGCGATCCAGCTTACGCGGGGCTGGCCAGTCCGGGCTACGCGCGCAAAGAGGTAACGCAACTGGTCAGTTCGTTCAGTCAGGTGCTGGACCGGGTTGGCGGTTTCGATGGACTCGAGCTGTTGGCCGAGTTCGGCTACGTGCGAGTGGGCGGGCTGGACGAGCAGGGTTACGGACGTGATCCGCTGTTCGGCCTGGGTGGAGGCGGGGGGCTGGTCACCCGTTCGGCCTGGGGCTATCGGCTCCAGGCGTCCTCGGTGATACGCAATCTCTGGCCGCGCATCGATCTGCTGCCGTCGCTGGGGTTCAGCCATGATGTCCGAGGCTTCGCCCCTGACGGAGTATTCAGCGAAGGCGCCAAGGCCGTCTCGCTGGGAGCGCAGGCGCGCTACCTGGATACCTACAGCCTGGCCGTCGAGTACGTGAATTTCTTCGGCGGCCGCTATAACATCCTGGTCGATCGGGATTATCTCGGCGTCAGCCTGGGGCTGGCATTCTAGGGTCTGTTGCCTTCAGCGTGCGGAGGCCTGCGTGTTGTCCGGCCGTCCGGCCTTCAGTACGTTGATTTCGCCGCGCTCGATGGCGAGGCTGAAGCACAGGCTTTGAATCAGTCGCTCCAGTTTGCTGCGGTCGCGCCACTGCTCGGCGAGGATATAGCGCTTGACCGCTACGCCCTGGGCGTCGGTCAGAGTCAGGAGGATGCTGCCGTCAGGCTTTTCGATGCAGAAATTGACGTTGTAGCGCGGCTGGAATACATCGCTGATCATCTTGAACGGACTGATACTCATGCCGCGCTCCTCCTGGACTATGGGCTGCGCTGTTGACCTCTCCAGAGGGCTAGAAGTTTCGCTACCGGTGACCACCATCGGCCGCGGACTCAGCGGGCGAAGTCGCCTTCGAGCCCCTCGGCGCGGAAGTTGAGCGTGCTGGCGCGGTATCCGGGCCGCAGCGGCGGTACCGGCATGCAGGCACTCCAGCTTTCGCCTGGCTGAAGATCGCCCGGGCCCTGGTAGCGTGGCTCGCTGAAACTGCGCTGGGTCAGATCAAGGCGGTCGCCGGGTGAGTGGGCGGCGATGCGCCAGCGCAGGCTCTGCAGCGGCCGGTCGCTATGGTTGGTCAGCAAGACCCGCAGCGGTCGGTCACCCGTGCACTGCTGGGGCGCATATTCGATGCGCAATTCCAGCCGCGACAGGCGCTGGTTCTCTCGATGGTCCTGCCAGAGGACCCAGGCCACAACCAGGCCAAGCGCGATCAGGGCGCCGGCGCTGATCGGCAGCGCGCGGCCGGGATAGCGGATCAACAGGATCAGCCAGGTCACGCCCAGCAACACACCAATCAGCATGTGGACACTCCAGCGCAGGTCATCTGATCGCCTCCTTAGCGTCGAGGGGGTTGGTCGGCGGCGTGGCTGGCCAGACGCTCCAGCGCCGCCCGCAATTGCGGGTCGGCAATGCCCGCGGCGGTGGCCTGCAGGCTGTACGCGGCGCGAGGCGAGAGCTCCGGCCTGGGGCGGCTCGGCGCCGCGGCCTTTCCGGACGGGCGTACCTTGAAGACGATCCGGGCCAGGCCGGCGAATTCAGGGAGGCTCTGCAGACCCTGCTGCAGGCGCCTCTGTCCGTAGCGCAGACGGGTAGCCCAGTTGCCATCGGTAACGATCAGCAGCAGGGTGCCAGCTCGCCAGGAGGCGACCCGGCAATGCGTGCGAGCGGCGGGTGGCAGCTGGCTTTCGAGCAACTGTTGCAGGCGCGAAAGGCGCTGCGCCTCGCTGAACAGAGCCTTCAGTGGCCGGGCTTCACGCAGCAAAGCCGAGGGAGTGCGCGCCGGAGGCGGGCGAAGGGTCATGGGTACGGCCTGTCTGGGTTTGCATTGATGGTAGCAAAGACGCGCTTCGGTTTGGGCTTGCCCTGCGCCGCCGCCCGTGCGATAGGTCGCCTGCCTATGCCCGGTAGCTGAAGACACTCGGCTTTTTTCCGCGACGTTTCCGAGTAGAATGGACGACTTTCGCATGCAGTCGTGGCCTGTCTCACGGCCGTGCCATTCATCCTCAGAATGGAAGTCGTTGCCCTTATGTTCGCCCCTTTGTTGAAAAAACTCTTTGGAAGCAAGAACGAGCGTGAAGTGAAGCGCATGCTCAAGGCGGTCAAGGCCGTCAATGCGCTCGAAGAGCAGATGGTGGCGCTCTCCGACGAGCAGCTGCGTGGCAAGACCGATGAGTTCCGGGCGCGCGTCGCAAAGGGCGAAACCCTTGACCAGTTGCTTCCCGAAGCCTTCGCCGTATGCCGTGAGGCCGGCAAGCGGGTGATGGGGATGCGTCACTTCGACGTGCAGCTGATCGGTGGCATGACATTGCACGAAGGCAAGATCGCCGAGATGCGTACCGGTGAGGGCAAGACCCTGGTGGCGACCCTGGCGGTGTATCTCAATGCGCTGGGTGGCAAGGGCGTGCATGTGGTCACGGTCAACGATTACCTGGCCCGCCGCGATGCCAACTGGATGCGCCCGCTGTACGAGTTCCTCGGCATGAGCGTCGGCGTGGTGTCGCCGTTCCAGGCGCCGGAGGAGAAGCGTGCTGCTTATCACTCGGACATCACCTATGGGACCAATAACGAGCTCGGCTTCGATTACCTGCGCGACAACATGGCGTTCAGCCTGCAGGACAAGTTCCAGCGCGAACTCAACTTCGCGGTGATCGACGAGGTGGACTCGATTCTCATCGACGAGGCGCGTACCCCGCTGATCATCTCCGGGCAGGCTGAGGACAGCTCGCGCCTGTATACCCAGATCAACACCCTGATCCCGCGTCTCCAGCGGCATATAGAAGAAGAGCAGGGTGTGGTTACCCAGGAGGGGCACTACAGCGTCGACGAGAAGACCCGCCAGGTCGAGCTCAACGAGCAGGGACATCAGTTCGTCGAGGAGATGCTCACGGCCGCCGGATTGCTGGCCGAAGGCGAAAGCCTGTATTCGGCGCATAACCTGGGTCTGCTGACCCATGTCTATGCGGCCTTGCGCGCCCACGTGCTGTTCCATCGCAACGTGGAATACATCGTGCAGAACAACCAGATTCTGCTGATCGACGAACACACCGGGCGGACCATGCCCGGGCGTCGACTGTCCGAAGGCCTGCACCAGGCCATCGAGGCCAAGGAAAGCCTGCCGATCCAGCCGGAAAGCCAGACCCTCGCCTCGACGACCTTCCAGAACTACTTCCGCCTGTACAAGAAGCTGTCGGGGATGACCGGTACCGCCGACACCGAAGCCTTCGAGTTCCGCCAGATCTACAACCTCGACGTGCTCGTGATCCCGACCAACAAGCCGCTGGCGCGCAAGGACTTCAACGATCTGGTCTACATGACCCAGGACGAGAAGTTCGCCGCCATCATCGAGGACATCAAGGACTGCCAGGCCCACGGCCGCCCGGTACTGGTGGGCACCGCGACCATCGAGAGTTCCGAGCAGTTGTCGCGCCTGCTGGTGGCCGCTGGCATGGAGCACAAGGTGCTCAATGCCAAGTACCACGACAAGGAAGCGGAGATCATCGCCCAGGCCGGTCGACCCGGTGCGGTGACCATCGCCACCAACATGGCCGGCCGCGGCACCGACATCCTTCTGGGCGGCAACTGGGAATCCGAGGTCGCGGCGCTGGAAGCCGACGCAGGGCAGGCGCCGAGCGAGGAGCAGATCGCCGCGATCAAGACCGACTGGCAGAACCGTCATCAACAGGTCATCGAGGCCGGCGGCCTGCACGTGATCGCTTCCGAGCGTCACGAGTCGCGGCGAATCGACAATCAGTTGCGGGGCCGGGCAGGGCGCCAGGGTGATCCGGGTTCGAGCCGCTTCTACCTGTCGCTGGAAGACAGCCTGATGCGCATCTTCGCCTCCGACCGGGTAAAGAACTTCATGAAGGCGCTGGGCATGGAGCAGGGCGAGGCGATCGAGCACCGCATGGTCACCAATGCCATTGAGAAGGCCCAGCGCAAGGTCGAGGGCCGCAACTTCGATATCCGCAAGCAATTGCTCGAATACGATGATGTAGCCAACGAGCAGCGCAAGGTGATCTATCACATGCGCAACAGTATCCTTGGCTCCGATGACATCGGCGAAACGGTGGTGGACTTCCGCGAGCAGGCCTTGGGCGCCGCGATCAGCACCCATATCCCGCCGATGTCGCTGGCCGAGCAATGGGACGTCCCGGGGCTGGAAACGGTGCTCTACAGCGACTTCGGCGTTACCCTCCCGCTCCAGCAGTGGCTCGACGAGGACGACAAGCTGCACGAGGAAGGCCTGCGCCAGCGCATCGTCGAGGCGGTCAACGCCGCCTACGCGGAGAAAGAGTCGCTGGCGGGTGCCGAGGCACTGCGCACCTTCGAGAAGCAGATCGTGCTGCGGGTGCTCGATGACCTCTGGAAGGAACACCTCTCGACCATGGACCACCTGCGTCACGGCATTCACCTGCGTGGCTATGCGCAGAAAAACCCCAAGCAGGAATACAAGCGCGAGTCCTTCACGCTGTTCCAGGAGTTGCTGGAAAACATCAAGCGCGACAGCATCCGGGTGCTCTCGCACGTGCAGGTCCGCCGCGAGGATCCAGCCGAGGAAGAGGCGCGCCTGCGCCGCGAAGCCGAGGAGCTGGCCAAGCGCATGGAGTTCAAGCACGCCGAGATTTCCGCCCTGGCGTCTGCCGATGCCGATGAAGCCGCGCCCGCTGTGCCCGATCCGACCGTTCCGGTGCGCACCGAGCCGAAGATCGGCCGGAACGAGCCCTGTCCGTGCGGCTCGGGCAAGAAATACAAGCACTGCCACGGTCAGATCAGCTAAGGGTCGCTTGACTCGCGGTCCGGAAGGTGGGCTCGAGCTCACCTTTAACCTGGCTACGGCGGCTGATTCCTGGCTGTCCTTTGCCGGGCAAGGCGGTGCAGGTCGCCGTCACCGCCCAAGCGCCACCAGGTCTAGCGGCATTTTCAGCCACCTCATCCTTCTTATTTCAGGAGCGTCTCCATGGCAGTCGGTCTTGGCCCTCTTCCTACCCTGCATCCGGTACCCGGCTTCGAACTAGGCATTGCCTCGGCCGGCATCAAGCGTCCGGGCCGACGCGATGTGGTGGTCATGCGCTGTGCCGAAGGCTCGCACGTGGCGGGGGTAACGACCACCAACGCCTTCTGTGCCGCGCCGGTCATCGTCACCCGCGAGCGCATGCAGGGCGCAGTGCGCTACCTGCTGACCAATACCGGTAACGCCAACGCCGGCACCGGTGAGCCTGGGCTGGTCGCGGCGCACCGGACCACGGCGCGGCTGGCGGAACTGGCCGGCGTCGCCGAGGCGCAGGTGCTGCCCTTCTCCACCGGGGTGATCGGCGAGCCGTTGCCCGTGGAGAAGATCGAAGCCGCGCTGCCGGCGGCGCTGGCCGATCTCAGCCCCGATAACTGGGCGGCCGCCGCCAGCGGCATCATGACCACCGATACCCTGCCCAAGGGCGCCAGCCGGCAGTTCCAGCATGACGGGGTCACGGTCACCGTCACCGGTATCAGCAAGGGCGCTGGGATGATCCGTCCCAACATGGCCACCATGCTTGGCTATATCGCCACCGATGCGAAGGTGGCACCCAACGTCCTGCAGGACCTGGTGCGCGACGCCGCGAACAAGTCGTTCAACCGCATCACCATCGACGGCGACACCTCGACCAACGATTGCTGCATGCTGATCGCCACCGGGCAAGCCGCGCTGCCGGAAATCGAGAGGGCCGAGGGCGCGTTGTTCGGCGCCCTGAAGGCTGCGGTTCTGGAGGTGTTCATGGAACTGGCGCAGGCCATCGTGCGTGACGGCGAGGGGGCGACCAAGTTCGTCACGGTCGAGGTCAACGGCGGCGCTGCCGCACAGGAATGCCTCGATGTCGGCTATGCGGTGGCGCATTCGCCCTTGATCAAGACTGCCCTGTTCGCGTCGGATCCCAACTGGGGAAGGATTCTCGCTGCAGTCGGCCGGGCCGGCGTGGCTGATCTCGACGTGAGCAAGATCGACGTCTTCCTTGGCGATGTCTGCATCGCCAGCCGGGGCGGGCGCTTTAGTGGCTATACCGAAGAACAAGGCGCGGCGGTCATGGCCGAGGCGGAAATCCGCATTCGCATCGAACTGGGACGCGGCCAGTTCAGCGAGACGATCTGGACCACCGACCTGTCGCATGAGTATGTAAAGATCAATGCCGAGTACCGCACCTGAGGCGGCGGGCATGACCCTGGTGGTGCATGTCGCGGCGGCGGTGATTCGCGGTGAGCAGCAGCGGATCCTGATCGCCCGTCGACCGGTGGGCAAGCATCAGGGCGGTCTCTGGGAATTTCCTGGTGGCAAGGTGGAGCCCGGCGAGTCGGTGGAGTCGGCGCTTGCCCGCGAGCTGCTGGAAGAGCTCGGCATCACTGTGGAGGCGGCCCGGCCGTTGATCAAGATCCGCCACGACTATCCGGACAAGTCCGTGTTGCTCGATGTCTGGGAGGTGACCCGCTTCGCCGGGCACGCGCACGGAGTCGAGGGTCAGCCGGTGGCCTGGGTGATGCCCGAAGCGTTGCCCGGCTATCGCTTTCCCGAGGCCAATCTGCCGATCATCAATGCCGCACGCTTGCCGGACCGTTATCTGATCACGCCCGAGGGTTTGACGCCGCAGGCATTGCTCGAAGGGCTGGCGCGGGCGCTGGCGCAAGGTGTGCGGCTCGTTCAACTGCGGGCGCCCGGGCTCGACGAAGCGAGCTACAGGGAGCTGGCCAGGCAAGCACTGGTGCTCTGCCAGGGTCGCGCCTGGCTGATGCTGAAGGGACCGCTCCATTGGCAGGATGAGTTTCCAGAGGCGGGCTGGCACCTGACGGCTCGGCAACTGCGTGAGCCGCTGCAGCGGCGCCCTGGCGGCTGGCTGGCCGCCTCCTGCCACAGTGAGGAAGAGCTGAGGCTGGCGGCCGAGGCGGGGGTCGACTTCGTCACCCTTTCGCCTGTGCAGTCGACGGCGAGTCATCCGGGCTCCCCGGCGCTGGGCTGGGAGCAGGCCAGTGCGCTGCTGCAGGGCTGCCGCCTGCCGGCCTATCTCCTTGGCGGGCTAGGCCCGCAAATGCTTTCCAGAGCCCTTGCCGCCGGTGCCCAGGGCGTAGCCGGTATCCGCTCATTCTGGCCGGCATGAACCTGATCTCCGGCTTTCGGTCTGTGGCTCAGTTATGCCATCCTGGCGCGCTGGAACTAGCTCTTGATAGCTGAAATCAATAGGAACGATTTCAGCATTCAATCGGCTCCCCGCAGTCAGCTGAGGTAAGGTACTCCCCGTACTGATTTGAACCCCCATAAGGAGTGAATCGATGTCTGTGATCAACACTGAAATCAAGCCGTTCAAGGCCAGCGCATTCAAGCAGGGCAAGTTCATTGAAGTCAGCGAAGCTGACCTCAAGGGCAAGTGGTCCGTATTCTTCTTCTACCCGGCCGACTTCACCTTCGTCTGCCCCACCGAACTGGGCGATGTGGCCGACCACTACGAAGAGTTCCAGAAGCTGGGTGTGGAAATCTACTCGGTGTCCACCGACACCCACTTCACCCACAAGGCCTGGCACGACAGCTCGGAAACCATCGGCAAGATCCAGTACACCATGATCGGTGATCCGACTGGCACCATCACCCGCAACTTCGACTGCATGCGCGAAACCATGGGTCTGGCAGACCGCGGCACCTTCATCGTTGATCCGGAAGGCATCATCCAGGCTGTGGAAATCACCGCCGAAGGCATCGGCCGCGACGCTTCCGACCTGCTGCGCAAGGTCAAGGCCGCACAATACGTCGCCTCTCATCCGGGTGAAGTCTGCCCTGCCAAGTGGAAGGAAGGCGAAGCCACTCTGGCGCCTTCGCTGGATCTGGTCGGCAAGATCTAAGCAAGCTGCTGCAGCGTCCGTTCGCGGACGCATTGCTTGAATGAACGCCCGGTGGCTCAGCCCACCGGGCGTTTTCGTTCCTGCGTTCCAGTTCGCAGTGGTCTCCTGCAGGGGCGGTGAGGATACTTGACAGCCGCAAGCGGTCTTACCTGAAAGGTTTACGGAGTTGCAGATGAGCGCAGCGGATCTCAGGCGAAAGGTCTGTACCTTTCCCAATCGTGTCGTCGAGCCCGAGCACGAACGTGTCGTGCACCGCCTGCTGGCCGAGCGCCTCGCCAGACTGACCGGGACCAGCTTTGCCGGTGACTACAGCGTCGACCGCGTACCGGCCCAGGGTGCCTATCTGGTTCCCTCGGCCACTCTGGTCGGCCTCGACGAGGCGGCACGAGTGGGCGTGACCAGCGAGCGAGACCTCTTCGGAGGCGTCGTGCCGCATGCCTTCATCGCCACCAAGGCCATTACTCATCCACTGGTGGATCCTCAGGCGAGGGCGCCGCTGGGCTGGTCGACGGCATTCGGGGAGCGGGTCGAGGGCAGCGTCCTGGAAGGCTATAGCGCCTTTTCAATGGCGGATGCCGAGCAAGCGGGACGTCGCCTGCTCGCGGGCGGCGCCTTGCGTGTCAAACCGGTGAACGCCACGGCAGGGCGCGGGCAGGTGCGGATCGACAACGAAACGGCGCTGATTCAGGCACTGCATGCGATCGACAGCGAGGAAGTGGAGAAATGCGGGCTGGTGCTCGAGCGACATCTGGAGCAGGTGGCAACCATCAGCGTTGGACAGGTACGGATCGGCGAGCGGGTGATCAGCTACCACGGTACCCAGCGCCTGACCACCGACAACAGCGGAGAGCAGGTCTACGGCGGTTCCGACCTCTGGGTGGTACAGGGTGGTTTCGAAGACCTGCTGGCGCTCGATCTCAGCGAGTCGGTGCGGCTCGCGGTGGAGCAGGCTCGTTGTTACGACGAGGCGGCGTCCGGCTGTTATCCAGGTTTTTTTGCCTCGCGGCGAAATTACGATGTTGCCTGCGGCGTAACGCCGAAGGGCCGACGCTGTTCGGGTGTGCTCGAGCAGTCCTGGCGCATCGGTGGTGCCAGCAGCGCCGAGATCTTCGCCCTGGAGATGCTCGGCCGGCCTGGAGGACCCGAGCGTCTATGCGCCAGTTCAGTGGAGATCTATGGTGAAGGAGCCCTGTTGCCGGATGGCGCCACGGTGCTTTATCAAGGGCAGGATGCCCATGTCGGACCTATCAGCAAGTGTGTAACGTTGGAGGATTATGGCGACCCAGTGTGAGACCTTGCAGATCGCGGTGGACGACGAGCTCATCGCGGCGACGCTACTCGAGCCCAAGGCCAAGCTGCCGGGCGTGCTCTTTGTTCACGGCTGGGGCGGTAGCCAGCAGCGTGACCTCGAGCGCGCACGGGGCCTGGCCGGAATGGGCTGCATCTGCCTGTCGTTCGACCTTCGTGGCCATGCGGAAACCCTGGCGCAGCAGGAGACGGTCAATCGCGAACACAGCCTGCGTGACCTGCTGGCGGCCTACGATCGGCTGCTGGCACATCCGCATGTGGACCCCTCGGCCGTGGCAGTCATCGGCACAAGCTATGGCGGTTACCTCTCGGCGATACTGACTTCGTTGCGCCCGGTGAAGTGGCTGGCGCTGAGGGTGCCCGCCCTCTACCGCGACGAGGACTGGCTGGTGGCCAAGCGCAAGCTCGATCGCGAAGACCTGCAACGCTATCGGCGCACCCGCGTTCGCCCTGAGGAGAACCGCGCGCTCGGAGCCCTGGCGGCGTTCAAGGGCGACGTTCTGATCGTCGAATCGGAGCACGACGACTTCGTGCCCCACGAGACGATCATGAGTTACCGGGCGGCCCTGCAGCAGACCCACTCGCTGACGCATCGGATCATCGATGGCGCCGACCACGCCTTGAGTGGCGAGCTCTGCCAGCGAGCCTACACCGAGGTGTTGACCAACTGGGCGACCGAGATGATCGTTGGGGCGCGCCTAGGCGAGCGGTGAACTGCCGGCTTCGGAGCGTTCGGGCTTGTGTGGACCGACGAAGGCGCTCCACTGGCGGTCGACAAGCTGCTCCTTGAGCACTTCGATGACGTCCACCAGCAGCTCTTCGAGGGCCAGGTCGGTGTCGTCGCCCTGATAAAGCCAGGCCTCGAAGAACCGGTCCGCAAGATTGGCCGCCAGTTGCTGGCTCTGCGGCGCGTTGAGGCCGTCCACCGCCGCCTGGATCAGGCGCGACGCGACGTCGGCGAGGGCCTCGTCAAGGGTACTGGCCAGGCGGTTGCCCAGGGGCAGGCGGCGGAGGTTGCGCATTTCGGCATTGTCGGCCAGCGCCTGGCGGATCAGGTTGCTCACGTAGCCCTCGATGGCGCCGCGATTGTCCCGGTAACCACCTTCTATCATTGCCTGGGTGCGCCGCGACAGGTCCTTGAGCAGGCGGTCCTTGCGCGGACGCACCACGTCCGTGACCAGCCGCTTGGCCAGATCCTGGCTGGTGCCGATCTCCTCCTGCAGCCGGGTGAACATCTTCACCATGACTCGGTTGGAAATCTCGTCGAGCAGCCGCTGGTAGTAATGATTGCCGAACTCGTAGATACCCCAGCGGCGCATATCGATCAGACCCAGCCGCTGCAGACGCAGCAGCAGACTGCCGACGCGCAGCACGCGAAGCCAGCGGAATCCAGCCAGCGGGATGCAGCCCAGCACGTCGTACCAGTGAACGAAGGGATAGTAGTACCAGCGCCGGTAGCGATGCTCGAACAGCGAGACGACCCAGCCGAGCAGCACATCGAACACCAGGACGGCGACGAACATCAGGTCGATGAAGACGAAGTTGTCGTGCACATGTTCGGCATAGGTGGCATGTAGCCCCGGCAGCCAGCGAGCCAGTGCCTGGTTGAGCGGATCGACCGCGAACAGGCTGTCGAACAGAATCAGTGCCAGGTTGATGCATACCAGCACCACGATGAAAGCTTCCCAGGCGGCATGCACGCCTTCACGGGTGCGCATGCGCTTCTGATCGCGGCGATCAAGCATCGCGGGCCGCCGCGCGCCAGAGGATTTCCGCGCAGCCCTGGCGCCGGGCGATCAGGCGCGCGGCGACGAACAGCAGGTCCGACAGCCGATTGAGATAGGCCAGGCACAATGGGCGCAAGGGTTCGCTGGCGTTGAGCTGCTGACAGCGGCGCTCGGCGGTACGGGCGGCGCTGCGGCACAGGTGCGCCTGGGCCGCAAGGCGCGAACCTCCAGGGAGGATGAATTCCTGCAAGGGACCAAGCTCCTCGTTCCAGCGATCCATGGCCTGCTCCAGACGGTCGATCTCGTCCGAACCCAGGGCCTGGTAATCGGGCATCGCCAATTCCCCGCCAAGGTCGAACAGGCGGTGCTGACAAGGCGCGAGCAGCTCGATGATTTCACCCAGCGCCGGCCAGTGCGCCTGTGCCTCGCTCAGTTCGGCCAGCAACAGGCCCAACTGGCTGTTCAGGCTGTCCACTTCGCCCATCGCCTCGATGCGCGGGTGATCCTTGGGTACCCGGCGTCCATCGGCGAGGCCGGTTTCCCCGGAATCGCCGGTGCGGGTGTAGATCCTTGACAAACGATTGCCCATGGTGCGTCCCCTATTATGAAGTGGCTTTGCGTGGCGCAGCCAGGGGCAGGCGCAGGGTGAAGGTCGCGCCTTGCCCGGGGCGGGAGTGGACCTCCATCTGCCCCTTGTGATTGTTGGTGATGATGAAATACGAAACGGAAAGCCCCAGTCCGGTTCCCTGGCCTACTTCCTTGGTGGTGTAGAAGGGCTCGAAGATGCGTTGGCGAACATGCTCGGGCATGCCGCCGCCGTTGTCCTGCACCTGAATCTCGGCCCAGGGCGGATTCAGCCGGGTCCGCAGGATGATCTGCCCCGGCGCGTGTTCGGCCTGGTGGTGGATGGCCTGTGCCGCGTTTTTCAGGAGGTTGAGCAGAACCTGCTCGAGCTCGTTGGCGATGCAGGGCACCCGGCCAAGGCGCGGGTCGAAATCGCGCTGCAGATCGAGGGCACGGAAGTCGAAGCCTTCGGCCAGGTCGAAGTCACTGCTGGCGATCTCTACCGCCTGATCGATCAGGGCGGCCAGGTCGCACTCGGCAAGCTGGCGATTGCTCAGGCGGCTGAAGCTGAGCATGTGGCTGACGATTCGCGCGGCACGGCGGCCGGATTGCTGGATACCATCGAGCAGTTGCGGGATCTCTCGCGCCTGGAGGTAGAGGTTGACGGCGTCGAGGCGCACGCCGGTTTGCTCGGCCACCTCGCGGTTGCGCTCGAGGTCGCCTGACAGGCGACGGCGAATGTTCTGCGCATTGTGCAGGATGGCGCCGAGTGGGTTGTTGATCTCGTGGGCCATTCCCGCCGCGAGGCTGCCGACCGAACGCATCTTTTCCGACTGGACCATGATCTCTTCCAGCCCGATGCGTTCGGTGATGTCGTCGATGCGGATCACCACGCCGCGTCCCCCGCCTCCCACCAGTGGGTAGAAGGTGAGTTCATAGTGACGCGGCATCTCGCCGCGAAACCAGGTGACCCGTTCCACCCGCTCCACCTCCAGTTCTTCGGCGGCGCGGCGGATCTGATCGACGAAAGGTTTGAGCGGGGCGAAGGCGACAAGTACCGAATGGTTCAGCGCATCCTCCAGCGCCGTTCCGGAGAGGCTGGTGGCTTCGGCATTCCACTGGGTCACCTGCAGGTCCTCGTCGACCGCGATCAGCGCCGAAGGCATCGAATCGATGATGTTGTTCAGGTAGTTCTGAAAGCCGGTGAGCTTTTTCTCGATCTTGCTGCGCACCTGTACCTCGAGCTCCAATTGGCGGTTGGAGCGTCGGGTCTGTTCGGCCAGGGTTTCCGACTGGTCCAGCGCACTCTGGGCATCGTCGCGGGCGCGTTCGAGCTGCTGTTCGCGGGCCTCGATGCGCGACAGCATGGTATTGAAGGCGTCGGCCAGACGGCCGATCTCATCGGTGCTGCGTGAACGGGCACGCAGGGCGTAGTTTTCCTCGCGGGTGACCCGGCGTGAGAGCTCCTCGAGACGGCGGATCGGCTTGGTGATGAGCTTGCGGGTCTGGCGCGCGACCACTCCCCAACAAAGCAACGACACCACCAGGATGGCCAGGCTGGCAGTCAGGGTCCCGGTAAAGAAGGCGCCAGGCAGCTCGCTACTGGCCACCAGCAGAAGCTGTCCGGGCGGCCCTTCGGGCTGGGGTAGCTCGATTAACAGGTTGGCGCGAAATTCGGAATGGCGCCACCCGTCCAGGTCGTGCAGATGCGCGGGAATCTTCAGGTCCTCGCCTCTCGAGCGTTGCGCCAGTACGTTGCCCTCGGCATCGAAGATCACCGCCGCCCGTAGCGGGGCATAGCTCTGCAGGCGTTGCAGGAGGGCCTGTGCCGACTCCGGCGAAGCCAGGGCAGAGCTGCTCAGCTCTGGTGAAGCGATGAGTTCGGCAATGCTCTGCATGGCCTGTGGCGCCACGCTCTGGCGGGAGATCCAGTAGGCGGCACTGATGAATACCAGGTTGGCGGCGATCAGCACGGCGCTGAGCAGCACAAGCATGGCGACCAGCAGTTTGCGGCCGACCGGCAGGTTTACGAGACGCTGGCGCAGGGTCATGGGTTCTGAACGAGAGAGGACTTCCGGCAGCGTAGCGGGCGTTCAGCTGTCGGGCAAACCAAGTGAGCGCAAGCGTTGACGCAGGTGGGCTTCGAGATCGTTAAGGGCGGGCAGTACCAAGCCGTGGCGAGTGGCCGTGGTGCAGGCGTAACCGAGCAGGTAGGCAATTTCAGTGCGTTGCCGGCGGGAAACGTCCTGATGCATCGAGGAGTAATTGCTCGCGGTCGCCTGGATGACCCGCAGCACTTCCTCCTCAAGCCCCAAGGCTGCCTCGGCCCCAGCACAGTGCTCGAGCAACTGGGTCAGCTCGGCACACAGGATGCTGACCCATGAGCGCTCGGCGAGCAGGCCACCGTTGCGGCAGTCGAGCAGCACCGTCAGCGGGTTGATCGCGCAATTGAGGGCAAGCTTTCGCCACAGGCGCGGCAGGATCGTCGGCGTCCATTGGCAGGGAATGCCGGCGCCTTGCAACTGGTCCAGCCAGGCAGGTGGCGGGCCGCCGGCCGGGTCGCCAAGCCAGTTCTGGCCGAGGCCGGCATGCACCACGCGAAAGTCCGCTTCGCGAAAGGCACCTTCGGTGCTGGAGACAGAAAGGCAGCGGGCGTCGGGCACTCGGGTCTGCACCGCCTGCTGGCTGCCCAGGCCGTTCTGTAGCAGCAGCACGTCGGCGTTACTGGCCAGGCGGTGCGCCAGGCCGTCGATGGCTTGCTCGGCGTCGTAGGCCTTGCAGGCCAGCAACAGGCGGCTGATAGGCTCGGGCGCAGAGGGGAGCTCGGCGGGTATGGCGTGGCTGGTTGCCCGTCCCTGCTCCGTCAGGGTCAGGCCGCCCTTGGCACGATAGGCTGCCAGTCGATCGTCGTTTCTCAGAATCAGGCGAATAGGGTGCCCGGCGCGGGCCAGGCGCACCGCCCATAGGGTGGCCAGGCTTCCGGCACCGAGCAGGTGCCAGTTCACTGCGGCTCCGGTGCCATCAGCCGCAGCGGGGCGATCCGGCCCGTGCCGTAGGCGACCGGCAGTTGCGCGCGGGCCAGCTCCATCAGATGGCCAGGGCTGGTCGGCAGCGCGCGGGCGTCGAGGCAGAGCAGGGCGATGCCGGCCTTGAGGTTGATGAATCCCTCGCTGGTCTTGAACGCCTTGTGGCTGATGTTTTCATTCAATCGCTTGAAGGCGCTGGGCGTGCAGTCGGACAGATCGTCAAGCACCATCAGCACGGCGAAATGGCTGTCGTCCAGACGGAACAGCATGTCCATCGGCCGCACCAGCTGTTGCAGGCGCCGCGCCACGTTGCGCTGTAGCTCCTGGTGCAGCGCCTCGCCGTATTGCTGGCGCAGCTGCAGGGTCTGCGGTAAACCGACGAGCAGGTAGCAAAGCGCGGCTTCACGGCTTTCCACATGGCGCAGTGCGTTGGCCATCTGCTGCTGCAGGTGGCGAGCGTTGCCCAACCCTGTCAGGGCGTCGACCTGGTTGCGCTGCTCGAGGTCCGAGAGGCTTTCAGTGAGCCGGTGTTTTTCCTGCAGCAGGCGCTGCAAGGTGCCGCACAGGCGGTCGGCGGCGTAGACCCGCGGCACCAGTTGCTCGTGCATCACCGATTTGCTGATGAAATCATCGACACCCTGGTCGAACGCCTGGGCCAGGGCGTTCTGGTCTTCACGCCCGGTCAAGAGGATCACATAACTGTAGTGCTCGCCGGCTTCGTCATGCTGGCGGATGCTGGCGGTGAGCTCCAGGCCATCGATCTCCGGCATCATCCAGTCGGCGAGGACCACGTTGGCGGGTCGTTGTTCGAGCTGGGCCAGCGCGTCGTGGGCGCTGTCGGCATAGCGGATATCGAGGTAACCGGCCTGGGTCAGCGCGCGGCCGATCATGGCGCTGGAAAACTTCGCGTCGTCGACGACGAGGATGCTTAAGCGGGGATTTGCCATAACTGCTCGATGGTGGCTGCCCTTCAGACCGGGCGCGGTCGTGTGTGGTAGGTATAATGACCGTCCATCCGAAATCGTCAAGCCAGGCGCGGCCGTATAGTCGAACCGTCGTGCCATTTTTTTACCGGAGAAACCCATGCCTTCGTTCGACGTCGTTTCTGAGCTGGACAAACACGAGGTCACCAATGCCATCGACAATGCAGCCAAGGAGCTCGATCGCCGCTATGACCTGCGTGGCAAGTGCAGCCTCGAACTCAAGGAGCTGACCATCCACCTCACTGCAGAGGCGGACTTCATGCTGGAGCAGATGCTCGACATCGTGCGCGGCAGCCTGGTCAAGCGCAAGATCGATATCCAATGCCTGGAATACAAGGACGCCTACCCCTCGGGCAAGGTGGTCAAGCAGGAAGTCGTGCTGCGCGAGGGGATCGACAAGGAGCTGGCGAAAAAGATCGTGGCCCACATCAAGGGCACCAAGCTGAAGGTCCAGGCCGCCATCCAGGGCGAGCAGGTACGCATCACCGGCAAGAAACGTGACGATCTGCAGGAGGCCATCGCCGACCTGCGCGGCAACGATTTCGGCATGCCGCTGCAGTTCAACAATTTCCGCGACTGAAGTCCCTCGGGATACTGTCCAGTGCTGCCGCTTCGTCGTGGCCCAAGGCACTGAGCAGAGCGCCAGTGGCCGAAGCCGGTGCCTTGCGCAAATAGGAGTACCCATGCAATACGATGTCAATTACCTGGTCGGCCTGTCGGACGCCTGGCTGCCGGTGATCATGCACTACAGTGCCCAGTTGTTGCTGGCGCTCATCACCCTGGCGGTGGGCTGGTGGCTGATCAACAAGCTGATCGACAAGATCACCGGCCTGCTCAAGCGACGAGAGCTGGACGCCAGCCTGTACGGCTTCATCGGCAGCCTGGCCAGCGTGGTGCTGAGGGTCCTGCTGTTGATCAGCGTGGCCTCCATGGTGGGCGTCGAGACCACCTCCTTTATCGCCATGATCGGTGCCGCCGGCCTGGCGGTGGGCCTGGCGCTGCAGGGCAGCCTGGCCAATTTTGCCGGTGGGGTGCTGATCCTCCTGTTTCGCCCGTTCAAGGTGGGCGAGTTCATCGAGGCGCAGGGTGTCAGCGGAACGGTGCAGAGCATCCAGATCATCCACACCACCCTCAAGGCGCCGGACGGACGTGTGGTGGTCATCCCCAACGGCAGCCTGTCCAATGGACACGTCACCAACTTTTCGCGTGAGCCGGTGCGCCGCGCCGAGATCGCCGTCGGCATCAGTTACGACAGCGACATCAAGGTTGCCCGCAAGGTGTTGCTGGAGATCGCCAAGGATCCTCGCGTCATGGCCGATCCGGCGCCGCTGGTGGTGGTCACCGGTCTGGGCGACAGCTCGGTGAATCTGGCCCTGAGGGTTTGGGTGGCCACGCCGGATCTCTGGCCGGTGATCTTCCTGTTCACCGAGCAGGCCAAGGAACGCTTGGACGAGGCCGGCGTGGAGATTCCCTTTCCGCAGCGGGTTGTGCACCTCAAGCAGCAGACCTGAGGCCGGTCAGCCTTTGTCCGTTTCGGGAGCGGGCGGGGGGGGGT
>NZ_JBHRXZ010000003.1:63591-182669 GCF_042648805.1 Stutzerimonas tarimensis
GCAGGAAGAACTGGCTGTATCCCATATGCTCCACCATGACCCCCGAGTAGCCGCCGAGCACCCTCGGCAAGAGCATCATCAGCGAGCTGAGCAGAGCGTACTGGGTCGCGGAGAACTTCAGGTTGGTCAGGCTGGAGAGATAGGCCACGAACGCGGTCGAGGCTAGCCCGGCGCTGAAATTGTCGAAGGATATGGTCAGGACCAGCATCTGCAGGTCGGCACCGCGGCCGGCCAGGATCATGAACAGCAGGTTGGTTGCCGCCGACGCGAAGCCGCCAAGAAAGAGAATCGGCAGGATGCTGAAACGCACGATCAGCAGGCCACCGGCGGCCGCTCCGAGCAGGGTCATCACCAGGCCGAACAGCTTGCTGACGCTGGCGATCTCGTCCTTGGTGAATCCCTGGTCGATATAGAAGACGTTGGCCATCACCCCCATAACCGTATCGGACATGCGATAGGTGGCGATCAGTCCGAGCAGGATCAGCGCCTGCCAGCGATAGCGCACGATGAAGTCGCTGATCGGTGTCATCACGGGTGACATGAGTACGCGGCCCGGCGCCGACAGGCATGCGGTGCTGATCAGCAGGTACATGGTGCCGCGCGGCCAGTAACCACCCCAGTAGGACTGGAACATGCCTGTGGTGGCCACCAGCAGGATGATCAGCACGATCACCGAGACAGCCTGGTGCGCGAAGTCGGTCTGGGTCGGCTTCTGGCGCAGGCGGGCGTCCTTGAGGATGTGTCGGACCGGCACCAGCAGCGAGCGGCCGGCAGGCGACAGCGAGCCGGCGATGAACAGGGCATAGAGCAGGGCCCGTGGCCAGGCCTGGGCGATCAGCGCGTTGATCATCGCCGGCACCGAGATCAGCAGCACCAACAGCAGGCCGATGGAGGCCAGTTGCAGGTTGAAGCTGTGCACCGGGGCGTTGACCACCTGAGGTGACGCCTGCGGCTCGCGAATGACCAGGCTGGTGATCAGCCCCGGTACGATCAGCAGGGCGAAGGCCAGATAAGTGAGGGTCCAGGCGCCCGCATCATAGTCCAGCCCTGTGGAACCCAGCCACTCCGCCAGAAACAGCGCCCCTGCGCTGGCCAGCAGCATCGCGACCCGGTAGCCGGTCATGTAGGTGGCCGCCAGGGTGGCCTGCAGATGGTCCTCGGCGATTTCCAGCCGGTAGGCGTCGATGGCGATGTCCTGGGTCGCCGAGGAGAAGGCCACCACGACCGCGAAGGCGATCATCAGGGTCAGGTTCAACTGCGGGTCGCACAGGGCCATGCCGACCAGGCCAAGGGCGATCGAAATCTGCGAGAACACCAGCCAGGAGCGTCGCCGTCCGAGGCGCCCGAGCCCGGGGAGCCGCCACTGATCGAGCATCGGCGACCAGACCCATTTGAAGGCATACGCCAGGCTTATCCAACTGGCGAAGCCGATCGCCTCGCGTGACACACCCGCTTCGCGCAACCAGACCGACAGCGTGGAAAACACCAGGACGGCGGGCAGGCCGGCAGCAAAGCCGAGCAGCAGCAGGGCCATCGAGGCCGGGCTGGCATAGGCGGCCAGCGCCTCGCGCCAAGAACGATCGGGCATAGGGAAAAGCCGGTCTGAAACTACAAATACAGGGGCTGCACTCTAACCGTTGCGCTCCGCGGAAAGCCAGCCGTGGACGCGCATGTTCACCCGGTCATTGACCAACTGCACACCTTCTTTCCGCAGGCGCGCCCGCTGCCGCTCGCCTGCCGGCGTTCCGGCGGCGAGGGCGAGGCGCCCGTCGGCGCCCACTACCCGATGCCAGGGCAAGGTGCTGTCTGCGGGCAGCCGCCCGAGCGCCCGGCCCACCCAGCGCGCGGCATTGCCCAAGCCGGCCAGACGTGCCAGTTGGCCGTAACCTACCACGGAACCGGCGGGCAGCCGGGCCAGGGTGGTGAAGAGTGCTTGCTCCCGTTCGTCGGGTGAATTGAAGCCAGCGCTGGCTGTCATGAATCGCCCCGCGCTCCAGTCCGAGCGGGCTCTGGAGCAGGCTGGCCGGGAAGGGAACTGCCCCATCTGCCAGCATGCAGGGGCTTGTGCCGTCGCTTGCCTGTCGGCATTCCTCGGAGATAATGGCCGCTTCGTTTTCTACCAGGTTGCTCTGCCTTTCCCATGTCGACCCGCCCGCTGCTGTGCCTGCTGTTCACTGTATGTACCGCCTCTGTATGTACCACCTCTGCTCTTGCCGATACGGTCTGGATGAAAAATGGCGATCGCCTGACCGGCAAGGTCACGCTGCTCGACGGTGGACGCCTGCTGATCGAGACGAAGTATGGCGGCTCGATTCCTCTGCAATGGAGCCAGATCGCTACTCTCGAGGCTGACCGCCCCATGCGCGTCCAGCGCGACGGCATCGCCGACGACCAGCTGTATTCGCTGCGATCCTCCGAGTCGGGGCAGGTCCTGCTGGTGTCCGGTGAACAGGCCCAGGCGGTTGCACTCGCCAGCATCGACCAGATCATGCGCCCCAAACCAGTGGTGCCCGACCTGCGCTGGGAGGGCAACATCGATGTGGGGCTGGATTACAAGCGCGCCGAAACCGATACCGACAATTATCGCGTGCTGCTCGACACCGGGGCGCGCCATGGTCCGTGGCGTCACAACCTGCGGGCCCGTTACCACCGCGAATACAATGACGGTGTGACGGTGACCGACAACTGGCAGTCGGAGTACGCGCTCGACCGCTTCATCGATGAGCACTGGTTCTGGCAGGGGCGCCTGGACTATCGACATGATCAGGTCGAGGATGTACGTCGCCAGCGCACCATAGGTACGGGTCCCGGTTATCAGTTCTGGGACAACGAGCTGGGCGCTTTCTCGCTGGCCTCGCTGTTGAACCACAGCGTCTATGAGTATGCCGATGGCGATCGCGACAACTTCCAGCTGTTCGCCCTCAAGTGGAACTACAACCGTTATCTGGTCGGCAAGACCTTCGAGTTGTTCAGTCTTGGCGAGATCGGCAAGCCGTTGTCCAATGTAGCCGACTACACCTTCGACGGGGCCATCGGCCTGCGCTACAAGGTCACCGACTGGGCCTCGCTGCACATGCGGGCGGACAAGGACCTGATATCCGGCTCTCAGGGTACTCTGGACGAGACGCGCTACACCATTGGCTTCGGCATGGGATGGTAGTCGCCTGACCGGCCGGCCTGACGGAACGGGCTTGTTGAAGCCTGGAGTTACAGGGCACGCGCGAGGCGGGCTTGAATTCGCCCGTCGGCGGCGTCACCTTGCTTCTGCCGGAAGCCCTTCTTCCGAGGACCCACGATGCGATTCTTCTTCTTGCTGTTCCTGCTGTTTCCACTGGCCGAACTGGCGCTGCTGATCCGTGTGGGCAGCGCCATTGGCGTTTTGCCCACGCTTGGCCTGCTGGTGCTGGGCGGAGTAATCGGCGTGCTGTTGATGCGCCTGGCAGGATTTTCCACGGCCTGGCGCGCGCGCGAGCGGATCGCCCGGGGTGAGCTGCCGGAGCGGGAGATGCTGCAGGGCCTGGTGATGGTCATTGGGGGCGGCCTGATCTTCCTTCCAGGCTTTCTCAGCGACCTGCTGGGACTGCTGGTGCTGTTTCCGCCCACCCGGCGCATGATGCTGGGCCTGCTGCAGCGCAAGGTCGAGCTGCAGGTCCAGCGCCAGCGTGCCTTTCGCCAGGACTTCGAGAACAACACGCCTCCGCACCCGCAACGACCCCAGCGCCCGGACGTGATCGAAGGCGAGTGGGAGCGTCGCGACAAGTAAGCCACCCCGTGGGTCATCAAGGCACGCCTCGGCGTGCCTTTTTTTGCTCTGAAACCAACAAAAAAATTTTCACGCGCCCTTGAAATCCACTTTGCCGGCCGCATCTACGGGACACCGAAAGGTCGCTGTCGCAAAGCGAACAGTCCGTCTTACGCGGCGCGCGCAAGCGAGCCGCACCCGGCACTGCCGGAATTGCCAACCCGCCGATGGAGAGCCATCGGTATGGAAACACTCAGTTAGGAGAGATCGACAATGAAGCTTCGTCCTCTGCATGACCGCGTCGTGATTCGTCGCAGCGAAGAAGAAACCAAGACCGCAGGCGGCATCGTGCTGCCGGGCTCCGCTGCCGAAAAGCCGAACCGTGGCGAAGTCGTCGCTGTGGGCACGGGTCGCGTGCTGGACAACGGCGAAGTGCGCCCACTGGCAGTCAAGGTTGGTGACCAGGTCGTGTTCGGCCCCTATTCGGGCAGCAACACCGTCAAAGTTGACGGCGAAGACCTGCTGGTGATGGGCGAGAGCGAAATCCTCGCCGTCGTCGAAGCCTGATTACAGCAATCTCCGAATTCATCCGACAAGATTGAGGAACGATCAAAATGGCAGCTAAAGAAGTCAAATTCGGCGACTCCGCCCGCAAGAAGATGCTGGTTGGCGTGAACGTCCTGGCCGACGCGGTCAAGGCCACCCTCGGCCCGAAAGGCCGCAACGTGGTGCTGGAAAAGAGCTTCGGTGCTCCGACCATCACCAAGGATGGCGTCTCCGTTGCCAAGGAAATCGAGCTGAAGGATCGCTTCGAGAACATGGGCGCCCAACTGGTGAAGGACGTGGCTTCCAAGGCCAACGACGCCGCCGGTGACGGCACCACCACCGCTACCGTTCTGGCCCAGGCCATCGTCAACGAAGGCCTGAAGGCCGTCGCTGCCGGCATGAACCCGATGGACCTCAAGCGCGGTATCGACAAGGCCACCATCGCCATCGTCGCCGAGCTGAAGAACCTGTCCAAGCCCTGCGCCGACTACAAGGCCATCGCTCAGGTTGGCACCATCTCCGCCAACTCCGACGAGTCCATTGGCCAGATCATCGCTGAAGCGATGGAGAAGGTCGGCAAGGAAGGCGTCATTACCGTCGAGGAAGGCTCGGGCCTGGAGAACGAACTGTCGGTCGTCGAAGGCATGCAGTTCGACCGCGGCTACCTGTCGCCCTACTTCATCAACAAGCCGGACACCATGGTGGCCGAGCTGGACAGCCCGCTGCTGCTGCTGGTCGACAAGAAGATCTCCAACATCCGCGAGCTGCTGCCGGTGCTGGAAGGCGTCGCCAAGGCTGGCCGTCCGCTGCTGATCGTGGCCGAGGATGTCGAGGGCGAAGCCCTGGCCACTCTGGTGGTGAACAACATGCGTGGCATCGTCAAGGTCGCTGCGGTCAAGGCGCCGGGCTTCGGCGATCGCCGCAAGGCCATGCTGCAGGACATCGCCGTGCTCACCGGCGGTACCGTGATTTCCGAGGAAATCGGCCTGTCGCTGGAAACCGCTACCCTGGAGCACCTGGGTAACGCCAAGCGCGTCGTGCTGAACAAGGAAAACACCACCATCATCGACGGCGCCGGTTCTCAGGGCGACATCGAGGCGCGTGTTGCCCAGATTCGCAAGCAGGTCGAAGACACCACCTCCGACTACGACAAGGAAAAGCTGCAGGAGCGCCTGGCCAAGCTGGCCGGTGGCGTGGCAGTGATCAAGGTCGGCGCCGGTACCGAAGTCGAGATGAAAGAGAAGAAGGCCCGCGTCGAAGACGCCCTGCACGCGACCCGTGCTGCGGTCGAAGAAGGCGTGGTGCCTGGCGGCGGTGTTGCCCTGGTGCGCGCCCTGCAGGCCATTTCCGAGCTCCAGGGTGCCAACGAAGACCAGAACGTCGGTATCGCGTTGCTGCGTCGCGCCGTCGAGTCCCCGCTGCGCCAGATCGTCGCCAACTCCGGTGACGAGCCGAGCGTGGTGGTCGACAAGGTCAAGCAGGGTTCGGGCAACTACGGCTACAACGCTGCCACCAGCGAGTACGGTGACATGATCGAGATGGGTATTCTCGATCCGGCCAAGGTTACCCGTTCGGCGCTGCAGGCTGCAGCTTCGATTGGCGGCCTGATGGTCACCACCGAGGCGATGGTTGCCGAAGTGCCGGAAGAGAAGGGCGCTGGCGGCATGCCTGACATGGGCGGCATGGGTGGTATGGGTGGCATGGGCGGCATGATGTAAGCTGACCCCAAGCCCCGCTGTACGGAAAGCCCCGCCTTGCGCGGGGCTTTTTTTTCTTGGCGTCCTGTCCATCGGCAGGGCGTGGCGTTCACGATGGAGGAGAGGAATGTGCGCATCCTTCTGGTGGAAGACAACCGGGACATCCTGGCCAATCTGGTCGATTACCTGGAACTCAAGGGTTATACGGTCGACTGTGCCCAGGACGGTCTGAGCGGGCTGCATCTGGCGGTCACTCAGGAATACGACCTGCTGGTACTGGATGTGATGCTGCCTGGCCTGGATGGCTACAGTCTGTGCCAGCGACTCAGGGAAGAGGCGCGCAAGAGCACGCCGGTGATCATGCTCACCGCTCGAGATGCGCTGGATGATCGACTGCAGGGCTTTCGCTCCGGTGCCGACGACTACCTGCTCAAGCCGTTCGCGCTGTCGGAGCTGGCCGCACGAATCGAGGCGGTGATGCGCCGCGCCCAGGGCGGCGGCAAGCGCGAACTGAAGGTCGACGACCTCACCTACGATCTCGATACCCTCACGGTGGCCCGCGCCGGCAAGCCGCTCAAGCTCAACCCCATCGGCCTGAAGCTGCTCGCGGTGCTGATGCAGAAGAGCCCGCATCTGGTGCGCCGTGAGGCCCTGGAAGACGCCCTGTGGGGAGACGACTGCCCGGATAGCGACAGCCTTCGCAGCCATATTCACCAGCTGCGTCAGGTGATCGACAAGCCGTTCGAGCGGCCCTTGCTACAGACGGTGCATGGGCTTGGCTACCGCCTGGGTGGCGAATGAGAAAAGGTTTCAGGCCGAGCCTGGCCCAGCGCATCATCATTGCGTTTTTTCTCATGTCGCTGACCGTGGCCGGTACCTTCGCCGTGGGTACGGTGCTTACCGTCCATTTTCTCGAAGAGCGGCTGCTGTCCACCGAGCTGGGCGGTGATCTCGATCAGTTGCTGCTGATGGACAGCATGGACGACTGGCGGCATCAGCCGCGTCCCGACCAGTACTTCCATTTCGACGGCGGTCCTGGCCCCTTTGCCGTACCCGATGACGTCGTGCGCCTTCCGCAGGGCTTTCACGAGCTGTTCCGGGGCGACCAGGCCTTTCACGCCATGGTGCGGGAAGTGGACGGCCGTCGTTACGCGTTGCTGCAGGATCAGAGCGATTTTCGCCGTCGCGAGACATTGATGTATGCGGTGGTCTTCACCGGGCTGGTGCTCAGTCTGGTGCTGGCAGCCCTGCTCGGCTGGCTGCTGGCGCGGAAGGTCCTGGCGCCGGTGATGCGCCTGGCGCGGCAGGTGCGCCATCGCGACCAGTTGTTGGCCCTGGCGCCGCCGCTGGCACCCGATTACGCCCCGGACGAGGTGGGAGAGCTGGCGGCGGCTTTCGACCAGACCCTCACCCAGTTGCGCCAGGCGCTCAAGCGCGAGCAGCTGTTCACCAGTGACGTCAGCCACGAACTGCGCACCCCGCTGATGGTGCTGGCCAGTTCCGCCGAGCTGTTGTTGGAAAACCCGGCCCTGGACCCGCGAGCACGCAAGCAGGTCCTGCGGATCGCGCGGGCCAGTACCGATATGCGCGACCTGGTGCAGACCTTCATCCAGCTCGCCCGGGTGGAAACCGGTCAGCGCGCCCTGTCGCCTCAGGCAGATCTTGCCGAGGTCGCCGGCGAGCTGGTCGAGCACTGGCGGGAACCGATCGAGAGCAAGGGGCTGCGCTTCGACTATCATGCCGATGCCATGCCTCCGGGGCTGTACAACGCGCCTTTCCTGCGCGCGGTGCTCGGCAACCTGCTGCGTAACGCCTGGCATTACAGCGACAGCGGGCGTATCTGTCTGACGCTCACGGCGGTGGGGTTTGTTGTCGAGGACAGCGGCGCGGGTATCCCCGAGTCATTCCGCGAAGCAGTCTTCGAGCCGTTCGTGCGCGGCGAGCGCGAGCGCGGAGATGGCCTTGGCCTGGGCTTGTCGCTGGTGCAGCGGATCTGTGCGCACGAAGGGTGGGACATCCGGCTGCTTCCGGTGGCACCGCACGGCTGTCGTTTCGAGGTCAGGCTGATCTGACGCTTTTGACATTTTTTTCACCGGCGTTTGACAGAGCCATGACAGGCCAAGCCCTAGGATCTTGCCGTCTCCACAGCAAGGCTCCCGTATGTCACAGCCCATCGAACTGGAATTCTCCCGCAAGTACGACGCTGACCACGCCCGGCAGTATCTCGAAAAGCACCAGCACGGCCTGTTCCGCAGGCTGTCCCATTGGCGGGACCTGCAGCTCGCGCGACGGGCGCTGAAGGATGCCGGGGATCCCGGCCTGGTACTGGACCTGCCCTGCGGCGCCGGTCGGTTCTGGCCGATGCTGGCGGAAAAGCGCAACCGGGTGATCCTTGCTGCGGACAATTCCGAACACATGCTGCAAATCGCCTGTGCCGCGCAGCCGGCCGAGGTGGTACAGCGGGTGCAGACCTTCCAGACCTCGGCGTTCGCCATCGACCTGCCGGACAATGCGGTGGATTCGCTGTTCTGCATGCGCCTGTTGCACCATGTGGGCGATACGCTGGACCGTGCGCAGATGCTGCGCGAATTCCACCGTGTCACCCGGGACTCGATGATCCTGTCACTGTGGGTGGACGGCAACTACAAGGCCTGGAAGCGTCGACGCCTGGAGCGTCGGCGGCAGGCGCGGGGCGAAAACGAGGGGTACCAGAACCGTTTCGTGGTACCCCGCGCCAGCATCGAGCGAGAGTTCGTCTCGGCCGGCTTTCGCATCGATAGACACTACGATTTCATCCCCGGCTACGCCCTGTGGCGGGTCTATCTGCTGCGCAAGGTGTGAGGCATGGACGGTCTTGTGCGGGGCGTGGCCGATAGCGCCATGCCGGATTCCTTCGACCGCTGGCTGGGCTGCCCTGGTGAATGGGTCGAGGCACCCAACCAGCGCCGCGGCGGCCTCAGTGGGGTGCAACGCCTACAGGGTAGCGACGGACGGCTGCGCTACCGCAAGCAGCAGGTCGAACACTGCTACCGCGACTGGCGCCACCCCTTCGGCGAACCGACCATCCTTCGCGAGGCGCGCGCTTTCGAGGCCTTCGCTGCGCTCGGAGTACGGGTGCCGGCGCTGGTCTATTGCGGCACCCGGCGCGGGCTGGCAGGCCGCGAAGCCTTGCTGGTCACTGAGGCGCTGGCAGGATTCGACAGCCTGGAAAGTTGCTATGCCAGGCAAGCGCCGGCGGACTGGGGTGGGGAGCGGCACGCGGAGGTCTTTCGTCGGATAGGTGCTGTCCTGGCACGCCTGCATCTGGCGCGCTGGCAGCATGGATGCTTGTATCCAAAGCATATCTTCGTCCGGGTCGACGAAGGTCGTGCGGCCGAGGTGGCGCTGCTCGATCTCGAGAAGAGTCGCCGCCGACTCAGTCGCGGCCTGGCGGCACGACACGACCTTCGCCAACTACGCCGGCATGCCGATTGGGGCGCGCTGGAATGGGGCAACCTGGAAGCGGGTTATCGCGAAATCACCGGCCAGCCATTCGAGGGGTAACAACCATGCAGACCAGGGTCATTGGACGAATGCTGTTCGGCACAGCGGCGCTGGGCCTGTTGATGATTGCTTTCCTGAGCTGGACCGAGCCCAGGGCCCTGGTCATCCGTGACAACACCGGCTGGACGCCAGCACCGGCCGCCAATACCCCGGTTCCGGATATCCACCCCCAGCAATTGCTGCTGTTGCTGGGGGTGATGCAGCAGCGTGGCTAGGTTGCATCGCCTGGTCTCAGGCCAGCCTGAGGTGATTGTCCCAGAGGCCCGCGGGCAGGCTCAGCGGCTGGCTGACGAGCGCGCCTGAGCGGCAATCATAGAGGCGGCAGCGGCCCTGGCCAGAGCTGACGACGAAGCCTTGCTCGATCGCCGCGACGCCGGCGCAGTCGGCCAGGGGCACGTCCACCCTCAGCTCCGCGGTGTCCAGATCCCAGACAAAGAAGCGGTTACCGCGGGGAGCGGTGACTGCGACGAGGCGCAGCGCATCATTGATGGCGACGCTCGCGGTGTACTGGCGCATCACCTCACGCTGCGCCTCTCCCAGCGGGAAGGGCTGGAACGCTTCGCCGGGACGCTTGATCGCCAGCAGCGGGGCAGCGTGGTGGGGATCACCTTCGTATTGCTGCCCGGAGACGATGGTGCCGTCCCGCGCGACCGCGAGGTGGCGCACGCTGTTCATGGATTGCGGGAGCTGCTCCTTGCTGAGCAGCCTGCCGCTGCGATGCATGAGCACCAGGCTTGGCTCCATGCGCTCGAGGTTCATCATCTCGCGGCTGTCGGCCTCGGTGCGTATTCCACCGTTGGCGATCACCAGGCTGTCGCCATCGGGCATCCAGAGCAATTGATGCGGGCCGATGCCGTGGGTCGGGAACTCGTCGACCCGTTGCAGGCGATCGTCGCGCACCCGGTAGACGCCGACCAGCCCACGGCCGGCATCCCGAGTGTCATTCTCGGTGGCGTAAAACCATTCGCCGCTGTGGTGAAACACACCATGCCCGTAGAAGTGGCGTTCGGCGGGCGAGTGCAGCACCTGCAACAGCGAGCCATCGCGGGTGTCGATCAGGTAGCTTTCGCGTCCCGGGCGGCGTCCGACGAACACTGCGAGCGGGCGCTCGGGATGCATGTGGATGTCGTGGCAGCGGGCGTCGACGCGGGTGGCGAATACCTGTGTGCCGTCCAGGCGGTAGCCCACCGCGTAATGATTTCCCGCAGCGTCGTCACGCGCCGAGAGCAGCAGCGGCTGATTGTTGCGGTTGCTGTAGGTCAATCCACCCAATGCAGCCCCGGCGGCCAGGGTGGCGCTCAATGCCAGAAAAACTCGACGTTGCATGGTCAGTCTCCGTCGTGGGCATTGAAGCCTATCTGGATGCCCAACGCTCTGGCGAGCTCACCCTGGTGCAGCCGGTGCAGCACGTTGAGCTCGTCGTAGAGTGCATTGAGCCTTTCGCGACCGTCCTCAGTGGCGAGTAGTTCCGAGAGCGGTGCCTGCAGCTTCGCCAGGCGCTCGGAGACGGCGCCATAGGCGGCATCGATGCGCTCGGCCAGGGCCTGGTCTTCCAGTCGGCTGCGCAGCCCGTCCCCATTGGCACCTTGCCAGAGTGCACGAGCGCCCTCCACCGTTGCGCCGATGCTGGCCAGAGAGCGGCCACTACGCCAGGCTTCGGCCTGATAGGGTTGGGGAATGCCCTGGCCCGGCCGACCTAGGGGCTGGCCGAGCTTTTTCTTCAACCCGTCGAGGGCCGTGACCTGTACCCGCATCACGTCACCCAGGGCCTCGTCGCCATCGGCGTAGCGCTCGTTGGGAAAGCGGCTGAGCTGCGCGGTCATGCCGTCTGCCTGCCACTGTTCGAGAATGCGCCCGGACAGCGCTTGCTGATGCTCGCCGATGGCGACGATCAGCGGGCAGTAGCGCACACGGGTGTCACTGTCCTGGAGATCGATTTCAGGGTCGTAGACCACATATTCATAGGCCGTCAAGCCCTGCACCACGACACTGCCCTTTTCGATGTCGAGCGGTTGCGCCGGGTTCTGCAGTAGGGTGCGGACCTGGCGTGCCACCAGGTTCTTCTTGTCGGGCCAGAACTGCACCTGCCAGGCCAGATTGCCCTCCCCGAGCGGGCCGACCATCATTGCCTGCAGCCGAGACCAGGCGGTCTGTGCCTCGACGAAGCCCTGGCGCAGCGCGGCCAGATCCTCTGCTCCATCACAGAAGGCTGCTCCGCTCATTGCCAGGCGCTGGTTGCTCTGGTGCCACTGGGCATACGCCGGCAGCAGCACCCCGTCAGCCAGCGCAGCACTGGTTTCGACCCCGGGCTCATCACGGCCACAGGCGCTGACGAGCAGGGCCAGCCCGCCAATACCCAGCATCAAACGGGTGTTCTTCGCAAACATCGACTTCCTCCACAACCGGCGCTTCGCCCGGGGCTGGGTCACAGGGATTCAAGAAAGGCCAGCAGAGCTTCGCGCTGCTGACGGTCGAACTGGAGCACGGCTTGCCGGGCGGTTTCGGCTTCGCCGCCGTGCCAGAGGATCGCCTCCAGCAGGTTTCGCGCGCGGCCGTCGTGCAGGAACTGAGTATGGCCGTTCACCGTCCGGGTGAGGCCGATGCCCCACAGCGGCGCGGTTCGCCATTCGCGGCCGCTGGCTTCGAACTCGCTGCGGTCATCGGCCAGGCCGTCACCCATGTCATGCAGCAGCAGATCGGTGTAGGGGCGAATCAGCTGTCCGGCCAATTCCGGCTCGGCCGCGTCGTCCGAGGTGACGAACGACGGCGTGTGGCACTTCTGGCAGCCCGCGCGGTGAAACAGTGTCTTGCCTGCCAGAACCTGAGGGTCATCCACCTGGCGGCGCGCGGGCACGCCCAGGTGGCGGGTATAGAAAAGCACCTGGGCAAGGATCTGGTCGCTGACTTCGGGCGTCCCGCCGTCGACTGCCTGCAGGCAGTCACTTTGGTGGATGGTGCAGTTGGTCCCCGGCAGCAGGGTAGTGGACAGCCCCATATCGTTGAGGAAGGCGTCCGCGTTCTGCTGGTTGAGCGTCGGTTGTCCGGCCTTCCAGCCGAAACGGCCCAGCGCGGTGGTTCCAGTGGCGTGGTCGAAGACGCGATTGGGGCGGCCGGAGATGCCGTCTCCGTCGCGGTCTTCAGGGTCGGCATTGGCCAGGATCGCCGACTCGGGAATCGCCTCCAGCAGGCCCAGGCCAATCATGGGGGGCGCGATACGCAGTGAAAAACGGGTATCGGGATGCATCTCGCCGTAGCCCAGCCGATCGAGTTGCAGATGGGGCTTGCGCAGCTCCACTTCGGTACCGTCGGCAAAGCTCACCCGCTCGGTGCTGTAGCTCAGGCGTACACGCCCTTCGGGCGCCACGCCGGGGATCGCCATGTCCTGGAACTGGGTGCCATAGACCGGTTCGCCGACAACGCCATGTCTGTGCAGCTGTTCGGCATCCTCCGGTCCGGCAGGGATCGACAGACGCACCAGCATCGAGACGGCATTAAGGGCGTCCGGCCCAGGCGGGTGACCGCGTCCGTCCTTCAGATGGCAGTTCTGGCAGGCATTGGTGTTCAGCAGGGGGCCAAGGCCATCCCTCGCCGTGGTGCTGGACGGGGCAATCACCCAGGGGTTGCGAAAGAAGCTGTTGCCCACTGCAAAATCGAGCCGTCGGCTCGGTGAAAGATTGGCGGCGGGCATGGAGAACGCGTTCTGGTCGAACTTCATCACCGTTGCACTGCCCGCCGACAGCGCTTCGCCGGGCTCGGCGGCGGTGAAGTCTGGTATGTCCTCGCTACAGGCTGCCAGCAATGCCATCGGCAGCAGCGACAACAGGCGGCGGAGCGGCCGGGACATGAAACTCACCTTTCCCTGGGAAAGCTCAATGGTAACAGCGCAGCCTCGGTTCAATAAGAGGAATTTTCATTTGATAACCGCTCTCTGGAATGGCGAAAGCCCCGGCATGCGGGGCTTTCGCTCTGCCTTTGCAAAAGCGCGGCAAGGCGCCGCACCTCAGGGCCAGGTCAGAATGTGTGCTCAGCCGTGTCGGGATTCAGATCGTTGATACCGAGGCTGCCTGCTGCGCGCTCGATCGACGCGGTCTGCGCCACGAGCGCCGCGATGGCTTCGCGGATCAGCGCGTGGCCTTCGGTGTTTTCCGGGGCAATCAATTGATCGAAGGCCTGGCCGTCCTCGGCACTGTCCACCAGGGCCTGGAGACGCGCTTCGGTGGTTTCCAGATCGGAGCGGATCTGCGCGTCCACCGCCGGGTCGGCGGCAGCCACCAGGGAAGACAGGCTGGCGCCGGTCAGCACAGAGCCGTCCACTCGCTGGTACTCGCCGAGGTAAACGTTGCGAATGCCGCGGCCATTGTAGAAGTGCGCGTTATGGGTGTTGTCGCTGAAGCAGTCATGCTCGTCTTCGGTCGAATTCGCTTCCAGGGCTACCTTCATGCGCTCGCCGGCAAGTTCGCCGAGCGACAGGCTGCCCATGCCAAAAAGTACCTTGCGCAGTCCGTTGTCGGCCGGCTCAGCGATGAGCGAGGCGCGATAGTTGTCGTCGACATCGGGTTGCCATTGCCCGACCATTTCCGCCAGATCGTCGATCAGCAGGTCGGTGACGACCTTGAGATAGGTGCGGCGGCGGTCGCAGTTGCCACCGGTGCAGCCGTCGCCGACGACATAGTCAGTGGCCGGACGCTCACCGGCGCCAGGTCCGGTGCCATTGAGGTCCTGGCCCCAGAGCAGAAATTCGATGGCGTGGTAGCCGGTGGTGACGTTGGCCTCCGAACCGGCCAGCTCGTTCAGGCTGGCAAGCAGTTCGCCTGTGAGTTCGCTGACGTCGATCTGCTCCTCGCCGATCTGGATCTGCCTGTTGGCGATGATGTTCGCGGTGGCACCAGGGTTGCCGAGGGCATGGTCGTAATCCTCGGCCACGTAGTCGATAAGGCCTTCGTCGAGAGGCCAGGCATTGACCTGGCCTTCCCAATCGTCCACCACCGGGTTGCCGAAGCGGAACACTTCGGTCTGCATGTAGGGAACGCGAGCGCTGATCCAGGCTTCACGTGCCGCCAGCAGCGTTGCCTCGGTCGGCTCGGCGAGCAGGTTGTCGATGGCTTCCTGCAGCAGCAGGCCCATCTGGTGGGCGTCGCTGAAGGCCGCCAGGGCAAGGTCGGCATAGTGAGCCACCACCGCCTCGGCGGCGGCCTCGTCGACATTCGCGGCGGTCTGTGCAGGCTCGCCCGGCTGTGCGGCGGACGTCTGCGGGGCTGCAGTCTGGCCGGTGACTTCCGTGTCGTCACCGCAGCCGGCGAGGGTAATGGCGGCGGCGAGCAGACTGGCGCTGGCCCAGTGAGGGGTACGAAGCATTGGCATATTCCTTGTGCGTTACAGGCGATTCGAACGATAACTGCTGCAAAGCATAATGCGAAAGATTTGCATCATTGAAAAGCGGTGTGAAAAGAATCGCGGTCTCGCAGCAGGGTAAAGTTAAACTGCCATCACATCTGGTGGAAACCTGCAAGCAGTACATGACCTACGAAAGTGTCACCCTGGAGGGGGTGACCGCTGCTCGTGGTGCGGTTGCCAGTGCGCGTGCGCGAGGTGATGTGACGGCCGTGGGGCAGGCCGAAACGGCGTTGCGTGCCGGGCTTGGTCAGTTGTTCGCGGTGGCCGAGAATTATCCTCAGCTCAGGGCGAGCGACAGCTTCCAGCACCTACAGCAGCGGATCAGCGGGTTGGAAAGCGGAATCGCCGACCGCCGCGAGCTGTACAACGAGGCGGTCAGTCTGAACAACGTACGCATCGAACAGTTTCCCGATGTGCTGCTGGCCCGCGCGTTTGGCTTTGGCCCGGTGCCCCTGCTGCAGTTCAGCGAGGCGGAAAGGGCGGGCGTGAACCTCAAGGCAGTCTTCGGTTGATCCTTGGCTCGGTCCTGCTGCAGGTTGCGGCCTCCGGCGCGACCTGTCTGTTTGCCGGCTGGATGAGCATTCGCCGAGTGTCGCGCGCGAGGCACCTGCTCGATACGCCCACATCGCGGATACGCTCGGCCGCGCAGGGCTACGTGGAGCTCAACGGTATGCTGCTGTCGGGACCCGAAGGGGAGCTCCTTGCCCCGCTGACCGGCAAGGCGTGCGTCTGGTGGCGCTATCGCATCGAGGAGTACCGCTCGAGCGGCAGGAGCCGCGCCTGGCGGACCCTCGAGCGCGGTAGCAGCGATGCCTTGCTGCGCTTCACCGATGGCGCCGGCGAATGCCTCATCGATCCGCAGGGGGCCGAGGTGCTACCTGCGCAAAAGCAGGTGTGGACCGGCCAGTCACGTCACCCTGGCGGTCACTCCTCTGGTACCGGTTCGGCCAGCGCTACCGTTACACCGAGGAACGCCTGCAGGTCGACGACCCACTCTACGCCATCGGTGAGTTCCGCAGCCTTGGCGGTGCGCGCGAGGCATTCGATCTGCAGGCGGCCAAGCGCGACATCATCCGTGAGTGGAAAGGTGATTTCGCTGGCCTGCTGTGCGGCCTCAGCCGATCTGCGTGGTCGGTTGTAGCAGCGCTTCGAGCTCTTCGCTCGGTAGTGGTTTGCTGTACAGGTAGCCCTGTACCTCGTGACAGCCCTGGGCGATGAGGAAGCGTTCCTGGTCCCTGCTTTCCACGCCCTCGGCCACCACTCGCATGCCCAGGCTGGTGCCGAGCTGAATGACTGCCCGCACGATACTGGAGTCGTCCTCATCCTCGCTGAGATCGCGGACGAAGCTCTTGTCGATCTTGATCTTGTCCACCGGCAGGCTCTTGAGATAACTCAGCGAGGAATAACCTGTCCCGAAGTCATCGATGGCTATCAGCGCACCTGCGTCGCGCAGGCGATGGAGGATGGTGGCCGCGCTGTCGATGTCTTCCATCAGCACGGTTTCGGTGACCTCGACTTCCAGACTTTCCGCCGGCAGCCCGTAGCGGCGCAGCAGATCGCCAATCAGCTTCGGGGTGGACTCATGGTAGAGCTGCACCGTCGACAGGTTGACTGCCATGCGTAGCCCCGTCAGGCCGTCGTCGTGCCACCGGCGTAGCTGTCTGCAGGCCTGGTCGAGTACCCATTCGCCGATGCGGATGATGCTGCCGTTTTCTTCGGCCAGGGGGATGAAAAGGTCTGGTGGTATCAGCCCCTTGTGCGGCAAGCGCCAGCGCAACAAGGCTTCGACTCCTACGATGCGCTGCTGCGCCAGATCCAGCTGCGGCTGATAGACCAGGTGAAACTGCTGGCGGGTCAGTGCCTCGGCGAGTTCTTCCTGCAGTTCGCGGCGCTGGCGAATCCGGCTGTCGAGGTCGGCCACATAGAACTGGTAGCGGCTGCGTGAACGCTGTTTGGCCAGCGTCATGGTCTGCTCGGCCTTCTGCAGCAACTTCTCGGCGGTCTCGCCGTCCTCCGGGAACAGGGTGATGCCGATGGTGGCGCGCAAGCGTACTGTCCGCTGCTGCAACACAAAGGGTGTCTCAAGGTGTTCGAGGATGCGATCGGCCAGCTCTGCCGCTTCGTAGGGCTGCGCGATGCCCGGCTGGACCAGCGCGAACTCATCTCCACCAAGCCGTGCCAGCATCATCTGCTGCCCGCCCTGGACCCGCAGTCGTTCGGTCAGGGCGACCAGCAGCTGGTCGCCGAACAGGTAGCTGAAGCGTTCGTTGATACCCTTGAAGTCATCCAGACCGATACAGAGCACGGCGATACGTTGCTGTTGCTTGCGACATTCGGTTAGCACAGGCGCCAGGCGTTCCTGCAACTGCTGCCGGTTCGGCAACCCGGTCAACAGATCGTACTGGGACATGCGCTGGAGATCGTCTTCCGCTTCCCGGCGCAGCCGCAGGTTACGCTCGATGGAGGCCAGCAGGCCGTTTGCGGTCTTGACCCAGAGGCCCAGCTCGTTGTCTTCATGGCCCTTGAACAAGGGCAGCTTGTGCTGGCTGGGGTGGTCCGGGTTGATGCGCACCAGATGCTCGACCAGATGCTGCAGCGGGCGTGTCAGCAGCCATTGGTAGATGAGGTAGAGAATCAGTCCGAGGATCAGCGCCCTGGCCACCCCCACGACAACGATGACCAGCGAGTGATGAAGGAAGGCCTCGCCGTACACGGCGGTGTCGAGGGTGATGTCCAGATCGCCGTAGTATTCGCTCTTCGGCTCACGGCCGATGAGGGCGATGGAGAATGTTCGCTCCTGGGCCAGGATCGGGTCGGTCAGCCAGCGGGCCGGCAGGTTGGCCAGCGGGCGTATCTTTTCCGCCAGCGACTCCTCGTCAGGGTGGCCGATAGCGGCATAGCGCATCGCTTCATGCTCGAACAGGCCTTCCATGACCTGTGTACCCATTTCCCGGTCGAGGCTGTAGATGGCCTGGGTTGCAGGGCCACGGGCCATGCGCAGGATGCGCTGGGCGTCCGCCTCGATGAGCTGGTGGGTCTGGTAGGAATCGAAGACGATCTGCGCCAGGCTCAGGACGAAGCCCACCGAGAGGGTGGCGAGCAATACCACGCGCAACAGCTTCAATGACAAGCGGTTTCGCAACTGCTGCTTCACTCGTCTTTTCCTTGAGTCGCCCGCCGTGTTTGGCAGAAGCCGATGAAACGCCCCTTTGGAGGGGCGTGTACGACCCCCTTGTTAGCAGCTGGCAGGCCTGCTGGCAATATCATCGTGCCTGGCTGGCCGTGTTTGGTTAGCTGTTTCGGCTATCGATAAAAAAGCCCGTGTCCCAAGGGGGCACGGGCAGCGGCGCAGCGGCGAGGCAGGGCCTCGCCCGGGTACTCAGCCGGCGAAGTTCTTCGCCACGAAGTCCCAGTTGACCACGTTCCAGAACGCCTCGACGAATTTCGGACGCGCGTTGCGGTAGTCGATGTAGTAGGCATGCTCCCAGACATCGCAGGTCAGCAGAGCCTTGTCGCCGGAGGTCATGGGGGTTCCGGCATTGCTGGTGCTGACCAGGCCGACGGTGCCGTCCGACTTCTTCACCAGCCAGGCCCAGCCGGAGCCGAAGGTGGTGACGGCAGTCTTGCTGAACTCTTCCTTGAACTTGTCGAAAGAGCCGAACGCAGCATTGATGGCCTCGGCCAGTTCGCCGGTGGGCTCGCCGCCGCCGTTGGGCGCCATGCAGTTCCAGAAGAAGGTGTGGTTCCAGACCTGGGCGGCATTGTTGAACACGCCACCGGACGAGGTCTTGATGATGGTTTCCAGGTCCTTGCCTTCGAACTCGGTGCCCGGCACCAGGTTGTTCAGGTTGGTCACGTAGGTCTGGTGATGCTTGCCGTGGTGGAATTCGAGGGTCTCGGCGGAGATGTGCGGCTCAAGGGCGTTCTTTTCGTAGGGCAGCGGCGGCAATTCGAAAGCCATGGTTATTCTCCTCAGGGGTACTGTACGGTCAGCTAGATAAGGTCAGGTCGTACTGCTTGGGGATGGCCAGGGCCAGCAGGCCCGGTCACGTTGCATGGACGTGGCCATCACCTCGGCCGAACCGGCAACCAGGCGGGCCCGGCTGCACAAGGGGTCGATCATAGCACCGGGCCTGCAGCAAAACCACGCGCCAGGGCCGTTCTGAAAGGATGCTCCCGGCTGCTCGGGCAATGGACCGTTAGCGCGCGAAGCTGTTCCCCTTCAGGTGTGGATACGCTGGCCCCGGTAGATCAGCACCGGTCCGTGGTCCGGTGAAGACCGGGCAGGCGGTGTGATGGTGGGACGCTCCTCATGGTGGCTGTGCTCGGCCAGTCGTTGCCCTAACGCACGGGTTTCCGGGTCGCTGGATTGCTGGCAGGCGGCGATCATGGTGGCGATGGCGTCGGGTTGGCTCAGCCTGATCACAAGATTCTGCTCTGCCCGCAGCTTGCGTCTGAGGCTTTGCATGCAATCGAGAACGGCCTTGTTGAGTTCCATTTCCTTATCCTCCTGTTTCGCGCCACGCCACGCGAGTTCGGCGGCTCGACTTTCAAATACTACCAAGCAGTATCTGTGCCATTTATATTAAACGTCGCTGGGCCTGCAGTAGGGCGCGGTTCCATCCTTCTGTCTGCGACCTGGGGCGCGCGCGTGCGGCCTAATGACACCCCGGCACGCCTGCACGGCCGTCGGTTGCCTGCAATTGGTGCATCGAAGCGGTTGCTGCTCTACCGGTATACTCCTCGCTTTCGCTTAGAAGCTCAGGTGCCGCCATGCGTAACGATGCCAACGATGACCCCGACCGCGTGCCCAGCCTGAGCGTTCGCGAGAGCGATCGGCCTTACCCCGCACCGGAGTTCGAGCATCATCGCCAGGCGCCGGAGCTGCGACAGCCCCGAGACCGGCGGCGGCGAGGCAGCACGGGCTTGCTTTGGGCGCTTGTACTATTGCTCGGCGTTGCGCTGGGCCTCCAGGGGTGGTGGACATCGCGGCAGATCGCCTTGCTCGAAACCCAGCTCGTCGCCACCCAGGACAGCTTTGCGCGGATCAGTGAGGACGCGGCGGGTCGGCTGAGTGCCATTACCGGTCAGGTGGTGGCAGCGGAATCCACCGTCACCAGCGAAAGCGAGGCCGTGAAGCTGCGCATCGCCCAGCTGGAGCGGCAGGGTGCGGACTTCGAACGGCGTCAGCAGTTGCTGTTGAGTCAGCAGGAGTCCCTTGCTGACCAGCAGGGCGGGCAGACGCGGCGGTTGGAAGAGCAGATGGGTCGCCTGGACGAACAAGGCCGACGGTCCAGTGAGCAGGGACAGAGACTGGACCAGCTGGGTCAGGCGTTCCAGTCACAGCAGGCGGCGTTGGATGCCCTGGATCGACGGGCGGATGCCTTGGCCGCGGAGCAATCGAAATTACTCGAGGGTAACTTGGCACAGGGCACGCTCGACGCCTCGCTGGATACCCTGAGGCAGGAGATCACGGCGTTGGAGAAAGCGGCGGTGCCAAGACAGGTACTGGAGCGTCTCGAACAGGAAGTACTGGTTCTGCGCAGTGAGCTGGATGCAAGGCCCGCGACCCCGACAAGCTCCTTGGAGTTCGATGCGTTCCGAGCCCAGATGGCGCGCAATATCAATACATTGCAAAGTCAGGTTGCCAACTTGCAGGCTCAGATAAATGCTCGCCAGCAATAAGCGCCGGAATAAGAAGGCGCCCGCATAAGATCCCGAGAAATAAAAAGGCGAAGAACGGAGCTCTTCGCCTTTTTATTTCCTGATTGCTTAACTACTGCGTCCACCGCCGTGGCTGTTCTGGCCGCCTTTACGGCCTGCCTCGGAGGCTTTCTCGCGATCGTTTGCAAAGTTGCCACCGCTGTTATGGCCGCCCTTGCGTCCTGCCTCGGAGGCTTTCTCGCGATCATTGGCGAAGTTGCCCGGATTCTTGTTGACCATGTCTCTTTCTCCTCTTGGAATAATAGACCTGGGGCTGGGAAAAGAGTCTCAGCCTTCAAGGAATCAGAGGTGGGCCTGACTTGCGAGTTCAGGTCGTACGACATGTAACGACGAGTGGTTTTCCCTATGGCCTGTGTAACTATGGCTTGGTGGTAGTACAACGAAGCGAGACTTCTGAGGTTTGGTTATTACTCAGGATTATCCCGCTTCGTTAATGTCTCGCTATTCAATGGGTGCGCCCTGGCTGATCCATTGCCCGAGTCGGTCGCGCTCGGGCTGGGTCATACCCGTGATGTTGCCCAGGGGCATCGCATGGGTAGCTACCGCCTGGGCGTGGATACGATGCGCCATCTGTTGCATCTGCTGCGGCGTATCGAACATCACCCCGCCCGGGGCACTGCTGAAAAGAGGGCTGGTGGGCTTTGCGGCATGGCATACGGTGCAATGGGTATCCATCAGCTGGCGGGCCTCGACAAAGCCGACCTGGGCAGCCGCCGGCTCGGTTGGTGGTGTGCTCGCCCGCTGGGGTGAGGTCACGAAGGCCAGGCAAATCATCCCCAGTGCGGCAGCGGGCAGGGCCCAGGCGAAGCGATGGCTGTCGTGGCGGGTGTTGAAATAATGCCGTACCAGCACGGCCAGCGCCGATATCGCGGCGAGGATCGCCCAGTTCCAGGCGCTGCCGTAGGTGCTGGGGAAGTGGTTGCTGATCATGATGAACAGCACCGGCAGGGTGAAGTAATTGTTGTGCCGCGAGCGCAGCAGGCCGCGGGCCGGCAGCAGCGGGTCGGGTTCGCGGTTGGCCTGAATCGCCGCTACCAGCGCACGCTGGGCCGGCATGATGACCCGGAACACGTTGCCCACCATGAGGGTGCCGAGCAGGGCGCCGACATGGATGTAAGCGGCGCGCCCGCTGAAGATCTGGCTGTAGCCCCAGGCCGCCGCCACCGAGAGCAGAAACAGTGCCGCGGCGAGCAGGGCCGGGCGCTTGCCGAGGGGTGAATTGCACAGCCCGTCGTAAACGAACCAGCCCGCGAGCAGTGAGCCGAGACCGATGAGTACGGCAGCGGCGGGCGCGAGATCGCTCCCGGGCGCGACCAGATACAGGCCAGGGTTCAGGTAGTACACCACGGTGAGCAGCGCCACGCCGGAGAGCCAGGTGGCATAGGCTTCCCATTTGAACCAGTGCAGCGTCTCCGGCATCTTTTCCGGCGCCAGCTTGTACTTGCGCAGGTGGTAGATGCCGCCGCCGTGGATCGCCCAAAGATCGCCGGACAGGCCCGCTTCGGGATTGCGCCGGTCCAGGTGGTTTTCCAGCCAGACGAAATAGAAGGATGCGCCGATCCAGGCGATGCCGACGATCAGGTGAATCCAGCGAATGGTCAGGTTCAGCCATTCGGTCAGGTGTGCTTCCAAGACGGGTTACCTCATGCGGGCCTGTTGGGCCGGGTCGAGCAGCCATTGCTCTGCCTCGGCGAAGAAATGTTCGTCGCAGTTGGGGCCGGGCCCGCTGCGGTCGACCACCAGGAATTCATCCCGCTTTTCGACGCAGAGCACCGGATGGTGCCACACGCCGCGGTGGTAGTTGACGCCCTGCCTGCCATCGCTGATGAAGGCGCGGACATGCTCCGGGTCGGGACGGTCGCCGGGCGGCGCCACCACGATCAGGAAAGGGTGGCCGAGCAGCGGCACGAAGGCCTGGCTGCCCAGCGGATGGCGCTCGAGCATGCGGATCATTAGCGGCATCTCCAGCGCTTCGGCGGCGAAGATGCTGAGGATCGCACGGTCGTCGGTCTCCACCGTCGCCAGCGCGTGGTAGCGGCGGGTGGAGCCATTGTTGATGAGAAAGTGCTCGCGGCCCTCGGTTTCGATGACGTCGCCAAAGGGGGCGAAGCGTTCTCTGGTCAGCGGTTCGATCGGGAGGGTGCGCATAGGGGCTCTCGATTCAGGTGGGCGTACCGTAGGAGCGAGCTTGCTCGCGAAACGCGGCGCGACAGGTTCGCGAGCAGGCTCGCTCCTACGAAATGATGGAGTCCTGTTGAGGTCGATCGCGGCTCAGGGTCGCGCCAGCCGGCCATACAGCCGCAGCCGGCTGACACCGCCGTCGGGAAAGATGTTCAGGCGCACATGGCTGATCGGCCCCAGCGGGATGATTTCCTCGCTGAACGCGTGCTCCTGATGCATCGAGAGCTTCCGGCTCGGTAGCAGCTCGCGCCAGAACAGGCTGCGGGTCTCGATCTGGCTGTCGGTGCCGCCTTCCACATAAGCCGCCTGGATCGAGCAGCTGTCCGGGTAGTTGCCCTTGAAGTGCAGGGTATCGACCACGATGCGCTCGATCTCGCCCGGATGGCCGAGGGCGACGATCACCCAGTCGTTGCCCGGGGTGCGGCGCCGGGCGGTTTCCCAGCCGTCGCCCATGTTCACCCCGCGGTCCGGGTTGAGGATATTGCCCATTCGGCCGAAATGCTCGTCGGAGCACGCCAGCGCCCGGCCGCCGTTGAGCGCCGCGGCCAGGTCGATCAGCTCGTCCGCCGGCTGCCGTGACCAGTTGCGGTACGGGATGCCGTAGACCCGCAGGCGCGCCACGCCGCCGTCGGGGTAGATGTTCAGCCGCAGGTGGGTCCAGGGGCCCTCGTCGCTCACCGCATGGTAGTGGTGGCTGTTGCCCGAGAGGTCCGCCGCCGGCAGCACCTCGATCCAGCGGGTGCTGCTGTCCGGGTCGCCGCCGTCTTCGACGAAGCACGCTTCCAGCGAGGCCGAGGGCGGGTAGTTGCCGGTGAAGTAGCGGGTATCGATGTCCACGCCCTTGATGACGCCGGGCACGCCGAGGCGGATCACCGCATGGTCGTAACCTTCGAACCGTTTGCGGCGCGACTCCCAGCCGTCCATCCACTTGCCATTGTCGTCGTAGACGCCTTCCTTCCACACCGGCTCGTGGGGCTGGAGCATGCGGTCGACGGTGGCAAACCAGTCGTCAGTGACGGAAATGGCGCGGGTGCCGAGGCGGGCGTCGGCCAGGTTCAGGTACTTCTCGAAGGGGGCGGCGTAGGTGCGTTTCATGTCGGTCTCAGAGCGCCTGCAGGCGGAACAGGGCGATCCTGTTGATTTCGGTGAGCGCCCGGGCGAATTCCTGCTCGGGCGTATGGTGGATGCGTTCGGCGAAGGCGGCGAGGATCTGGTGCCGGTCGCTGCCCTTGACCGCCATGATGAAGGGAAAGCCGAACTTCGCCTTGTAGGCCGCGTTCAGCTCGGTGAAACGGGCGAACTCCTCCGGCGTGCACAAGTGAATGCCGGCGCCGGCCTGCTCCGAGGTGCTCGAGGCGGTCAGCTCGCCTGCGATCGCGGCGCGGCCGGCCAGATCCGGGTGGGCGTTGATCAGCGCCAGCTGTTCATCGTGGCTGGCCGCGCGCAGGACCGCCATCAGCCGTGCATGCAGGTGCTCGACCTCGTCATCGGCGGCGCTCACCCCGGCATCGAAGGCGCGCTCGGCGATCCAGGGGGAATGCTCGTAGATGTCGGCGAAGGTGGCGACGAAGGCATCGCGGTCCAGTGTCGAGGGGGTGAGCGTGGCGAAACGGGTCATGCGGGGCGTCCGGTGAAGGGGTGGGTGGCGTGCCAGTGGCGGGCGATGTCGACGCGGCGGGCGAACCAGACACGCTGGTGGCCTTTCACGTAGTCGATGAAGCGGGCCAGCGAGGCCAGTCGCGCAGGGCGGCCGAGCAGCCGGCAGTGCATGCCGATCGAAAGCATCTTCGGCGCGCCGGCCTCGCCTTCAGCGTAGAGCACGTCGAAGGCATCCTTCAGGTAGTTGTAGAAGTCATCGCCGCTATTGAAGCCCTGCACCTGGGTGAAGCGCATGTCGTTGGTGTCCAGGGTGTAGGGGATCACCAGGTGCGGCCTGTCGGGAGTGCCTTGCGGGTCCCACCAGGGCAGGTCGTCGTCATAGGTGTCGGAGTCGTAGAGAAAGCCGCCTTCCTCGCGTACCAGCCGACGGGTGTTGGGGCTGGTGCGACCGGTGTACCAGCCGAGCGGGCGTTCGCCGATGAGCCTGGTAAGGATGCGGATCGCCTCCTGCAGATGGGCGCGTTCTTCCTCCTCGTCCATGTACTGGTAGTCGATCCAGCGCAAGCCGTGGCTGCAGATTTCGTGGCCGGCGGCGTGCATTGCCCGAATCAGCTCCGGATGACGCTCGGCGGCCATGGCCACGGCGAACACGGTCAGCGGAATGCCATGGCGCTCGAACAGCTTGAGGATTCGCCAGACCCCGGCACGGCTGCCGTACTCGTAGAGCGATTCCATGCTCATGTTGCGCACGCCCTGCAAGGGCTGGGCAGCGACCATTTCAGATAGGAACGCCTCGGATTCCCGGTCCCCGTGCAGGATGTTGCGCTCGCCGCCTTCCTCGTAATTGAGCACGAAAGAGAGGGCGATATTGGCTTCGCCGGGCCAGTGCGGATGAGGCGGCTGGCCGGCGTAGCCGATCAGGTCACGAGGATACTGAGTCACAGGGCAATCCGAGCGTTTGAATTCATGAAGTGTATACAATATTTCCTGACCATGTGAACAGGAAATGGTGCGTCGCTCCACGGGCAGGCCTTGAGAGGCGCCGGGTATGATCGACAAGCAGTAATTGCGCCATGCCTGGAACGATCCGGACAAACTTGTATACAACCTTGTTGCCATGCCTTTGCAGGGCTATGCTGGATGCCTTTATCCAACCGAGGAGACCCTGATGGGGCGTTTGACTACGCATGTACTGGACGCCGCCCATGGCTGTCCCGGACAGGGTGTTGCCATCGAGCTCTTTCGCGTCGAAGGCGAGCAGCTCGTTCGGCTGGGCACGGCCCGCACCAATGACGACGGGCGCTGCGACACACCCTTGCTCGAAGGTGACGCCTATCGCACGGGCATTTATCAGCTGCACTTCGGTGTAGGTGATTACTACCGTGACCGCGGCGTTGCGCTGGGCGATCCGGCCTTTCTCGATGTGGTGGTGCTACGTTTCGGCATCTCGGCTGAGCAGTCTCATTACCACGTACCGCTGCTGGTCTCCCCGTACAGCTACTCGACCTACCGGGGTAGCTAGTGCTCCGTTCCGGTGCCTGGCTCCAGGCAATGCCGCTTGGTGGTGCTTGCCTGGATGGCCTGATCTGCCGGTGTGGCGTTTTATGAACCAGTCTGACCGCAAGAAGCGCAGCGGCGCCCAGGACGATATCGTCTATGCGCACATCTTCGATGCCATTCTCGAACAGCGGCTGGCGCCGGCGACGCGGCTGAGCGAGGAGGCGCTGGGAGAGATCTTCGGAGTCAGCCGCACGGTCATTCGACGGGCGCTTTCGCGTCTGGCCCACGAGGGGGTGGTGTCGCTGCGGCCCAATCGCGGCGCCGTGGTTGCCTGCCCCAATGCGGCAGAAGCCGTGGAGATCCTGCATGCGCGGCGGCTGGTCGAGCTGGCCATCATCCGGCTGGCCGCGCTGCGCGCCACGCATGAGGATCTGGCCGGGCTGCGAGCGCTGGTGGCGGCAGAGCGGGACTGCCTGGCACGGGGCGATCGTGGCGCCAGTATCAGGTTGTCCGGCGAGTTCCATCTGCGCCTGGCCGAAGCCGCGGGCAATGCCCCTTTGCTTGGATTCCAGCGCAGCCTGGTATCGCAGACGTCGTTGATCATCGCCCGTTACGAGCGGGGGCCCGGTGATCACTGTGCCTGCGAGGAACACGATGCGTTGCTCGACGCGCTGGCCGCGCGTAACACCGAGCAGGCGGTGGCGCTGATGGCTCATCATCTCGACCATATCGATGCCAGGCTGCAACTCGACGCGGAGCGCTCCTCGACCGACCTGCGCAGCGTGTTTTCCCAGGTGGTTCAGGCGCGCAGCGGCTGAGAGCTGCAGGGCCTGCCGGCCGTCGGCTGCGACTGCGGTCACAGTTTGTTCGTGGCAGTCTGGCGCCGCGACCGAAAAGGGCGCAAATGTGCTGATGCGACGTGACCCGGTGATGCCGAATTACATCGCAGTTACGATGAGTGCCCCATCGAGGGGACCGAATGTGGAGTAGTACTTCGATGTTGAAACTTTCCCGGATGTGGGTGGCCACCGGTGCGTTGGTGATGCTTGCCGGCTGCGCGACCAACCCCTATGAAAATACTGGTGGTCAGGGTGCCAGCCGCGCTGCGACCTACGGTGGCGTGGGCGCCCTGGCCGGTGCCGCCGCCGGTGCCCTGATCAACCATGACAATCGCGGCAAGGGCGCACTGATCGGCGCCGCCGTGGCGGGCGCGGCAGGTGCCGGCTACGGCTACTATGCCGACAAGCAGGAAGCCGAATTGCGTCAGCGCATGGCCGGTACCGGTGTCGAGGTCCAGCGCCAGGGTGACGACATCACCTTGATCATGCCTGGCAACATCACCTTCGCCACCAATTCGGCGGATATTGCCAGCAACTTCTACGCGCCGCTGAACAACCTGGCCAATACCTTCCGCCAATACGATCAGAACAGCATCGAGATTGTCGGCCATACCGACAGCACCGGGGCTTATCAGTACAACCAGACCCTTTCCCAGCGCCGGGCCCAGAGCGTGGCGAACTACCTGACTTCGCAAGGCGTCAATCCGGCTCGGGTCACCACCCGCGGCGCCGGTCCTGACCAGCCCATCGCCTCGAACAACACCGAGGCCGGTCGCTCGCAGAACCGCCGCGTGGAAATCAATCTCCGCCCGCTGCCGGGCGCCCAGTAAGCGAAACCCCTGGCGGGGCCGCGACGGCCCCGCTTTTGCGCCATCAGGGTGCAATGTTGCGGAACCTCTCCTGCCCTGACGACTCAGAAGCACGTTCATTGTGAGCCGGTAGTGGTACGGGAGGTCTGATGGAAGATCGCCCCACTCTGAAGACCCGCAGGCCCTGGCTTCCCGTGCTGGTTACTCTGGCACTCCTGGCCGGCCTCGGGGGGTGGGTCGGTTGGCAGTGGTCGACGTTGGAGAACAGGGCGCTGTTCGAGCATGAGCGGCGCTTCAACTTCGAGGTCGATTACATCGAGCATAGGCTCAGGGAGCGGATGCAGGCCTATGAGATGGTCCTGCGCGGCCTTGCGGGTCTGATGACCGCAAGCGAGGAAATCAGCCCGGAGACCTGGCTGAAGGCCACCGATCAGTTGCGTTTGCAGGAAATCTACCCTGGGATCCAGGCGCTGAACCTTGCCCGCTTCGCTCCCCATGAGCAGCTCGCTCCCCTGGAGCGCCAGCTCGATACAGGCTCGACCGATGGTGGGCGGATATGGCCGCCAAGCGATCGGGAAGAGCATGTGGTGGTGCAATACACCTACCCACCGGTGTGGAGCAACCGCAAGGTCATTGGCTTTAACCTGCTCAGCGAGGGTGTGCGGCGCGAGGCGATCCTCCGGGCGCGCAATACGGGCTATCCGACGCTCTCCGGACCGCTGCGGCTTATCCAGGAAACCGACGACAGCGCCCAGGCTGCAACGCTGTTGTTCCTGCCGGTGTACGCGCCGACCATGCCACAGTCCAATCTGGCCGAGCGCCAGGCGGCCTTCATCGGGGCGCTGTATGGCGCGTTTCGCCTGGACGACCTGATGGAAGGGGTTCTTACCGAACGCTACGACCTGTTCGACATCCAGCTGTTCGACGCCGCCGAGCCTGCGCTGCCGTTGCTGGCGGCGCAGGCACAGCGGGTGGATGCGGAGTTTCGCCAGGAGCGTCCGATCTACGTCTATGGCCGAAACTGGCGCCTGGTGGTTGCCAGTACGCCTCGCTACGAGGCAAGCATTGGCGACGACAATCGCGCCTTCAGCCTGATCGCCGGGCTGACGGCGGTATTGCTGTTTTCCCTGCTGGTGGGGGGGTACCTCTATCTGCGCGAGCGAACCCTGGCCAGCAGCCGTGCGTTGACACTGCAATTGCGCGAGCGGGAAGCCCGCTTTCGGGTGCTCATCGAGAAACTGCCGGTGGCCACGCTGCTGTGCGATGAAGGAGGGCGCATCGAGTTGGCCAATCAGAGCGCTGCGACCCTGCTCGATCAGGATGTCGAGCGGCTGCTTGGCAGTCGGGTGAGCTACTACCTGCCCGGTGTGCTGAGCACCTCCCAGCAGTTGCCGGAAGACCCGGAGATTCTGGCCTATCGCGAAGATGGCGAGCCCGTGCCGGTAACGCTGCACTCGACCCGTTTCAGCCATTTCGATCAGGCGCATTACGTGCTCAACCTGGTCGATCTGCGAGCGTTCAAGCGAGCCGAGGAGCGGTTCCGCGACATGGTCGAGGGTCTGCCCAACGCCTTCGTGCTGACCGGCCATGACGGGCGCATCGTGATGATCAATCGGCAGACCGAAATGCTGCTGGGCTATTCCCGGGAGGAACTGCTCGGTCAGCCCGTGGAAAGTTTGCTGCCGGATGAGCTGCGGGATGATCACGTCCGTATCCGCGAGGCCTATCTGCGCCAGCCCGAGGCCATTCGCATCGGCAACAACCGCGAGGTCTTCGGCCAGCACCGCGACGGCAGCCGCATTCCGCTGGAGATCGGCCTGGCACCGCTGCGCAGTGGCGAAGAGGTGCTGGTTCAGGCGGTACTCATCGATGTCAGCCATCGCAAGGCCGCGGAGCTGCGCCTGCGCGATCAGGCCGATCAGCTGGCCATTGCCAGCCGTTACAAATCCGAGTTCCTTGCCAACATGTCCCACGAGTTGCGCACGCCGCTCAACAGCATACTGCTGCTCAGCGACCAGATGCGCCAGAACGCCACGGGCACACTGACCGACAAGCAGGTGCAGTACGCCGACATCATGCATCGCGCCGGCAACGAGCTGTTGCAATTGATCAATGATGTGCTCGACCTCTCGCGCATTGATGCGGGGCGTCTGCCACTCGCGCCCGAATCGGTGGACATCCCCGCGCTGCTGCAGGAGCTCGAAGACCATGCCCATGCGCAGGCTGCGCAAAAGCGGCTGCGTTTCGCCACCCAGATCACCCCCGGCACGCCCCAGGCGCTGGTGACCGATCGTGCGCGGCTGCAGCAGATTCTAGGCAACCTGCTTTCCAACGCGCTGAAGTTCACCGAGCGTGGCAGCGTCGAGCTGATCGTCTGCCACTGTGAAGCGGCGGGGCAGGAGTGGCTGCAGTTTCAGGTCCATGACACCGGCATCGGTATCCCCGAAGACCAGCAGGAGCGGATTTTCCAGGCTTTTCAGCAGATCGATGGGTCGATCAGCCGGCACCATGGTGGCACCGGGCTGGGCCTGGCCATCACCCGGCAACTGGTGGAGGTGCTGGGCGGGCATATCAGCCTGCGTAGCGCACTGGGTCAGGGGGCCTGCTTTACCGTCGAATTGCCGCTGGTGCGGCATCTGCCAGGCGAGCCCGGGCTGGACGAGGGCAACGAATCGCTGCTGCTGCTCGAAGCCGACTCTGAGGCTGCCGAACAGGTGCTGTCGGTCGCGCATTCTCAGGGCCTGGGCGTGCTTCGCTGCCGGGACGAGGCGCAGGCCGTTGCCGCCTTGAGCGAGCGACGATTCATGGCGGTCATAGTGGATCTCGACAGTGCCTACTTCGACGGTTGGGCGTTCTACCGGCGCCTGCGGGAAAATCCGGCCTATCACCAGGTTCCGGTGGTCCTGCTGGCAAGCGCGGCACAGAGCAAGGGCTGGCAAGACGGGGCGCTGCATTATTTGACGAAACCATTGTCCAAGCTCGATCTCCAGCGCCTTCTGGTCGATGTGTCGCGACGCGAGAGCAATTCGAGCCGCCTGTTGCTGATAGAGGCTGAACCCGAGCGGGGCAAGCGGCTTCGGGCGCGCTTCGAACGACTCGGTTACAGCGTCACCCTTGTGACCCGTAGCGATGATGCGCGCCTGGCGTTTGCCGCGCACGGTTACCGCGCACTGGTCATGGATTTCGACCTTCCCCAAGGGGGGGGTCAGGACTTGCTCGATGCCCTCAACCGGCTACGACCCTTCAACAAGGAAACAAAAGTGATCGTTTACAGCCGTGAACCCCTCTCCCAGGCCGGACTGCAACGACTCCAGAACCAGGGCGCGGTAGCCATGTCCCGGAGCGACAGCGAGGATCGAATGGATGCGCTGCTCAGCCAGCAGCCCCCAGCACGTCCGGGAGCGACCCGGGACGTTTCCGAGCAGCCCCTGCTGGGCCGGCGGGTACTGGTGTTCGAGCCCGACGTGCGCAGCGTTTTCGTGTTGTCGGGCCAGCTCGATGAACTCGGCTTGCAGGCCACCGCGGCCACCACCCTCGATGAGGCGATCGAGCGCTTCGAGAGCGAGGCCTACGACCTGGTGCTCATGTCGGTGCAGGCCGACGGCGCTGCGCCTGAACTGGTTCGTCAACTGCGCAGCGAACATGGCTGCCAGGTCCCTATTCTCTGCCTGGCGGAGGAGCCGGAGCGCGATGGCAGCCTGGTGGAAGGTACCAACGATGTTATCGCCAAGCCGGTGCAGACCGATGCTCTGGAGGCAGTAGTCCAGCGTTGGCTGGGCAAAGGTGGCGAAACGAGCGTCTGAACGAAATAACGGAGTGATTTTGTGTGGTATCTCTCCTTCCAGCGCCTCTGCCGCGCACTCCGAAGGGATGGGAGTGGTCTATGAAAGCATTGGCATACCGGACTAAGCCTGCAGGGCAGTGTTTCGGGAAACGGCATAGGTGAAGGGATATATATGGCTAATGCGCAAGTGAGGACGCTGCCGCGCAGTCGGAAGCTGTTGGTCGTGGACGACCGCGAATCCAATCTCGTCGCCATGGAGGCGTTACTGGGTGACGGAGATTGGCAGGTACATACGGTCAGCTCCGGAGAGGCGGCGCTGCAGGCGCTGCTTGAGCTGGACATCGAGCTGGTGCTGCTCGACGTGCAGATGCCCGGCATGGACGGGTTCGAGGTGGCGCGTCTGATGCGGGGCAACCCGCAGACACGTTTCACCCCGATCATCTTTGTCTCGGCGAACACCCATACCCGGGATGCGGTGCTGCAGGGCTACGCCACAGGCGCAGTGGATTTCATTCTCAAGCCCTTCGATCCGCAGGTGCTCAAGCACAAGATCAATACCTTGCTCAACCTCGAGCACAACAGGCGCAACTTGCAGTTGCTGACGCAGCAACTGGACAGTGCCCAGGCATTCAATGCCTCGGTGCTGAACAATGCAGCCGAAGGCATCCTGGTGGTCGGCGAGGATGGCATGATCAGCTTCGCCAACCCGGCCATCGCCGACATGCTGCACTCCTCCGTCGAAGCCCTGCAGGGGACCCCGCTACTGTCGCATCTGGGGGTGCCGCGGATCTCCGCCAGATGGCGTGACACCGAGATGTATCAGGCCTGGCGTAGCGGCTCCACCTACCGTGTGCACGAAGCGCAATTGCGCATGGCCACCGGCGGCATGCTACCGGTGACACTCTCCTGCTCGCCGTTGCCGCGCCAGCAGCGCTCGATGGTGGTGATCGCCCTGGACATGTCCGATGTGCGCAACCTGCACGCGCAACTCGAGGCGCAGGCCATCACCGATTCGCTTACCGGCCTGCTCAATCGTCGCGGCTTCCATCAGGCGCTGGAGTCGGCCCTGTCGCGTGTCGATCGGAACGGCAAGCGCATGGCGATCCTCTACATCGACCTGGACGGATTCAAGCGCATCAACGACTCGCTGGGTCATGAGGCGGGTGACGCCATTCTCTGCAAGGTTGCCCGCCTGCTGGAGACCTGCATGCGCTCCTACGATGTGCTGGCGCGCATGGGCGGTGATGAATTCACCGCCCTGCTGGACTCGCTCGATCATCCGGAAGACGCCGCCCGGGTGGCGGAAAAACTGATCGAGCTCATTTCGGTGCGACATTCGGTGGATGGCACCGAGGTGACCCTGGGCGCGAGCATCGGCATCGCCTCGTTTCCCGGCTGTGGCGAGCGGGTCGAGGATCTGCTGCGTGCGGCGGACATGGCCATGTACGAGGCCAAACGTGCCGGACGTCAGCAGTACCGTTTCTTCTCCGCTGAGATGAACAGCCGGGCCCATGCCCGCCTGATCCTCGAGGAAAATCTGCGCAGCGCCACCGATCGGGGTGACTTCCGCCTGGTCTACCAGCCTCAGGTCTATCTGGGCAACGGCGCCCTGCGAGGCTTCGAGGCCTTGTTGCGCTGGGATCGCAAGGGCGAGGAGATCATGCCGTGCGACTTCATCCCGCTGCTGGAGGAGACACGGCTGATCAACCGGGTGGGGCAGTGGGTGCTCAGCGAGGGCATTGCCACTTGCCGCGACTGGCATTCGATCTTTGGCGACGAGCTGATTTTCAGCCTCAACGTGAGTCCGGTGCAGTTCGCCAGCGAGGGATTGCTCGACAGCCTGGGCCGACTGCTCGATCTGCATGGTCTCAAGCCCGCCCAGCTTGAGCTGGAGGTGACCGAGGGCACCCTGATGCAGGACCTCAAGCACAGCTGCTCCAAGCTCGACAGCCTGCGGCGCCTGGGGGTCAAGGTGGCGATCGACGATTTCGGCACCGGCTACTCGTCGCTGGCCTACCTGCGACACTTCGAGATAGACACGCTGAAGATCGATCGTCTGTTCATCACCAACATGCTCGACTCGCCGCGTGACGCTGCGGTGGTCAGCACCATCATCGAGCTGGGCCGCAATCTGGGGCTTGAGGTGATCGCCGAAGGCGTCGAGACCCTCGGCCAGCGCAACTGGCTGATCGAGCACGGCTGCCAGATCATGCAGGGTTTCCTGGTGTCGCCATCGCTCGATGCCGAGCAAGCCTGCGCCTTCCCCAAGCAGGTTGACTGGCAACGCCTCGGCCAGACATGAAAAAGGCGGACCGGGGTCCGCCTTTTCGAGTGCCGGTGATCAGTTCAGCGTCTGGCTCTTGTCCAGGCTCGCGGCCTGCAACGCGGTCAGTGCGATGGTGAAGACGATATCGTCCACCAGTGCGCCGCGGGACAGGTCGTTCACCGGCTTGGCCAGGCCCTGCAGCATCGGGCCGACGCTGATGCAGTTGGCGTTGCGCTGGACCGCCTTGTAGGTGGTGTTGCCGGTATTCAGGTCCGGGAACACGAACACGGTGGCCTGACCGGCGACCTTGCTGTCCGGGGCTTTCTGCTTGCCGACGCTGGGAACCGAGGCGGCGTCGTATTGCAGCGGACCGTCGACCGGCAGGTCCGGTCGGCGTTCCTGGGCGATGCGGGTGGCTTCCTTGACCTTCTCCACCTCGGCACCGCTGCCGGAACTGCCGGTGGAGTAGCTGATCATGGCCACTCGCGGCGAGACGCCCAGGGCAACGGCGGATTCGGCGCTCTGCAGGGCGATCTCTGCCAGCTCCTCGGCGCTGGGGTTCGGGTTCACCGCGCAGTCACCGTAGACGAGAACCTGATCCGGCAGCAGCATGAAGAACACCGACGACACCAGATTGAAGCCTGGGGCGGTCTTGATCAGTTGCAGGGCAGGGCGGATGGTGTTGGCGGTGGTGTGCACGGCGCCGGACACCAGGCCGTCCACTTCGTCCAGCGCCAGCATCATGGTGCCAAGGACCACGGTGTCCTTGAGCTGCTCGCGGGCGTCTTCCGGAGACAGTCCCTTGGCCTTGCGCATTTCGCACATGGGTTCGACATAGCGGTTGGCGATCGAATCGGGGTCGAGGATCTCAAGTCCTGCGGGGAGCTGGATACCCTGTTCGCGAGCAACGCTCTGGACAGCCTCGGGCTTGGCCAGAAGTACGCAGCGAGCGATACCGCGCTCCTGGCAGATGGCCGCGGCGCGAATGGTGCGGGGCTCGTCGCCTTCGGGCAGGACGATACGCTTGTTGGCTTCCTGGGCGCGCTTGACCAGTTGGTAACGGAACGCCGGCGGCGACAGGCGCAGTTCGCGGGGCACGCTGCAGCGGTCCTGCAGATAGTCAGGGTGCAGGTGGCGGGCGATGAAGTCGGTGACGCGGCTGGCGCGCTCGATATCATCGGCCGGGGTTTCGCGGTTCAGGTTGGCCAGGCTGGTGGCGGTATCGAACGAGCCGCTGTTGACATTGGCCACCGGCAGGCCGGCTTCGAACGCTGTCTTGCACAGTTCCAGGATGCGCTGGTCCGGCTCGAAATCGCCGGTCAGCAGCACACCGGCCAGCTTGATGCCATTCAGCGAGGCCAGGGCGGCGGCAAGCATGATGTCGTCGCGATCGGCGGGAGTCACCACCAGGGTGCCAGGCTGAAGCAGGTGGACCATGTTCGGCACGGTGCGTGCGCAGAGGATGATCTTGTTCACGCGGCGCTGCTCGGCTTCACCGGCGTTGAGCACCTGGGCACCGAGCGCCTCGACCACGTCACGGGTACGCAGGGCGTTCAGCTCTTCCTCGAAAGGCACCGCGCCGAGCAGCTGGAACTCGTTGCTGCCCAGCAGCGGCAGGTGCTCTTTCAGGCGCTCGGCAAAGGCGGTGACACCCTCCTCGGACCTGACCTTGTTGAGAATCACGCCGATCACCTTCTGATCCCTGGGACCGCCGAACAGTTGGGCCTGGATCTCGATGCGTTCGGCCATCTGCTTCAGGCTGTCGTTGCCCTGGGCCGCGATGAGGATCACCTCGGCATCGAGGCTCTTGGCCAAGTGGTTGTTGATGCGGGCGGTGTAGTCGGTATCACGGGTCGGCACCATGCCTTCGACGATCACCACGTCCTTGCCGGACGCCACCTGCTGATAGCGGCTGACAACGTCTTCGAGCAGCAGGTCCAGCTCACCGGCGGCCAGCTGGCGCTCGGCCTGCTGCAATGGCACCGGCTCGGGAGCGGACTGGCCGAGGGTCTTCTCGACAAGGATGCAGGAGCGCTCGCGGCCCTGGTCGATGGGCAGGGGCTGAGCGATGGGCTTGAAGAAACCAACCTTGAGCCCGGCACCTTCCAGTGCGCGGATCAGGCCGAGGCTGACGGAATTGAGACCGGCGCCGTGGCCGGTGGGAGTCAGAAAAAGCGAATGCATGATGTCTCCTGGAAATGAACCGATGAGCGAGGCCGGTCCGCCTGATGCGATGGGACGAAGAAACCCGACGCCGCGAGGCTGTCGGGTTTCAATTCAGCGCGGAGCGGCATGCGGACGTCAGGCGTCGAGCAGGGCCAGGGCGTCGAGGGCGATCTGGCGCTCTTCGTTGGTCGGCACGACCAGAACCCGCGGGCTACCCACGGCCTGGATCTCGCCAGCGACGCCACGGGTGCAGCGGGCATTGGCTTCATCGTCGGCCTTGAAGCCGAGCAGCTTGAGGTGATCCAGGGTGCGCGCGCGAACCACGGCGGAGTTTTCGCCGATACCGCCGGTGAAGACGAGGCCGTCCAGCTTGTCGAGGGCGCAGGCCATACCGGCCAGCGACTTGGCCAGGCGGTAGCAGAACACTTCGAAGGCCAGCATGGCGCCTTCATGGCCTTGCTTGCGGGCTTCGGTCAGGGTGCGCATGTCGTTGGACAGCCCCGACAGACCCTTCAGGCCGCTCTCCTTGTTGAGCATGTTGTCGATCTTGGCCAGATCCCAGCCCAGGGTGTTGTGCAGGAAGTTGTGCAGGCTCGGGTCGATGTCGCCGCTGCGGGTGCCCATCACCAGGCCTTCCAGCGGGGTCAGGCCCATGCTGGTGTCGCGGCTTTCGCCATTGACCACGGCGCAGGTGGAGCAGCCGTTGCCCAGGTGGGCGACCAGCCAGCTGGAATTTTCCACTGGCACGCCGGCCATCTCGGCGGCGCGCTTGCTGACGAAACGGTGGCTGGTGCCGTGGAAGCCGTAGCGGCGCACGCCGTGTTCCTTGTAGAGAATGTCCGGCACCGCATAGCGGTAGGCGTGCTCGGGCATGGTCTGGTGGAAGGCGGTGTCGAACACGCCGACCTGCGGCAGGCGCGGGAACAGGTTCATGGCGGCGTGGATGCCGCTCAGGTTGGCCGGGTTGTGCAGCGGAGCGAGCTGGATGTTGGCTTCGATGCCGGCCAGGGTTTCCTCGTTGAGCAGGGTTGAGGCGAAGAACTTCTCGCCACCATGCACCACGCGGTGACCGATGCCGTCCAGGTGACCGCCCGCGGCTTCTTCGACGCGCGGCAGAATCTGGGCCAGGGCGGCCTGGTGATCGGCATCCGGTACGTTGACACTCTCTTTGCCTGCCGTGCTCTCGAAGTGGATGACGGCTTCAGGGCTACCCAGTCGCTCGGCCAGGCCTTGCAGGGGAAAAGACGATTGACCTTCGTTTACCAGCGCGAACTTGATCGACGAGCTGCCACAGTTGATCACCAGAATATTGCGACTAGGCATCGGTGCTCCTTGGAGAGGTGATTGAAGTTGTTATCAGTCCTTGTCATCCCGCTTCGTCGCAGTCAAACGTCCGTGCCTCCTGCACCTCAATCGCAACAGTGTCCTGTCGTGAAAACGTCATCCAGACTGCCATGCGGGCAAATTTGATGGGATTCTTACACTTTTCGGGGGCTCTGGAAGTCCTCCAAAGGTTGTACATGTGCGGTTAAATCGTTCAGCTTTTTTCAGCGTCCCTTTCCGCTTATCGGGTCGCCGATTCGCGTTCAGCACGGTGGGCAGTTACACTTTTCCCTCATTCATTCAACCGAAGGGCAAATCCATGCAGATCGCCGCTCAGAAAGCCGTCTCGATCGACTACACGCTTACCAACGATGCCGGCGAGGTGATCGACAGTTCGGCCGGTGGAGCCCCGCTGGCCTATCTGCACGGTGCCGGTAACATCATCCCCGGGCTCGAGCGCGCCCTCGAAGGCAAGTCCAGCGGTGAACGCGTCCAGGTGTCGGTAGAGCCGGCCGAAGCCTACGGTGAATACAGCCCGGAGCTCGTGGCCACGCTCAATCGTGCGATGTTCGAAGGGGTCGATGAGCTGGAAGTCGGGATGCAGTTTCATGCCTCCGCTCCGGACGGCAGCATGCAGATCGTGACCATCCGCGACCTGGAAGGCGATGATGTCATCGTCGATGGCAATCATCCGCTGGCGGGCCAGCGCCTGAACTTCGACGTGACAGTGGTCGAGGTGCGTGACGCCAATGCAGAGGAAATCGCCCACGGGCACATCCATGGTGAAGGTGGCCACCACCACTGATCGCCCAGACCCACTCGATGCGCTTCCCCGGTGGAGCGCATGCGGAGGTCAGCATGAAAGCCTTTCATGAAATGCGACTGCCTGCGCTGGGTGGCCACGAGAGCCTGTCGATGGAGGCTTTTCGTGGCCGGGTCGTGCTGGTGGTGAACGTGGCGTCCAATTGCGGACTGACACCTCAGTACGCCGGTCTGGAAAAACTGCATCAGCTCTATCGCGACCGCGGTTTTGCGGTGCTGGGCGTGCCCAGCAACGACTTCGCTGGCCAGGAGCCTGGCAACGACGACGAGATCCGCTCGTTCTGCAGCGTTAACTATGGGGTGACTTTCCCCATGACGTCCAAGCTCGAAGTCAACGGCGTCCATCGCGATGGCCTTTACGCGTGGCTGGCGGGCGAGGGAGCAGCCTTTCCCGGAGACATCACCTGGAATTTTGAAAAGTTTCTGATCGGTCGGGACGGCAAGGTACTGGCGCGTTTCTCGCCCCGTACTTCTCCCGACGACCAGGCACTTCTCGAGGCGATCGAGGCTGCTCTGGTCTGACCGGCTCGGAGTGGTCGGGCAGGAGTCGCTCCGCACTGGCCAAGACCCGCCAAGGGTGCCGCAGCCGACATGTCCTGACTGTGGAGCAAGCAACAATGTCCCCACCCGTATTGTCCGGCCCTCGGTACCTGAGAGAAGGGTTGCGGCTGGTCCTGAGCCCGGGGCTTCGGCTCTTCGTGATCATCCCCGTGACGATCAACCTGCTGTTGTTCGCCGGGCTGGTGTATTTCGCGGTCAGCCAGTTCCGTGGCTGGGTGGAAGGGTTGATGCCCAGCCTGCCTGCCTGGCTGGCGTTTCTCGAATACCTGTTGTGGCCCCTGTTCGTGCTGCTGGTTCTGGTGATGGTATTTTTCACCTTTACCCTGGTGGCCAATCTGATTGCAGCGCCCTTCAACGGCTTCCTGTCGGAAAAGGTCGAGGTGATGGTGCGCGGCGACGACGCGGCGCCGCCGTTTCGCTGGGCCGAACTGCTGGCCATGCTGCCACGCACCATTGGCCGCGAGCTCCGCAAGCTCGGTTATTTTCTGCCACGGGCTGCGGCCCTGCTGGTGCTCTCGTTCATTCCTGTGCTCAACCTCCTGGCGGCCCCCCTCTGGCTGCTGTTCGGCGCCTGGATGATGGCGGTGCAATACATCGATTATCCGGCGGACAACCACAAGATGGGCTGGAACGAGATGATGGGGTGGCTACGCCAGCGGCGCATGCGCAGCCTTGGCTTTGGCGCGGTGACCTACGCCGCGCTGCTGGTGCCGCTGGTGAATCTGCTCATCATGCCGGCGGCGGTGGCCGCCGCCACGCTGATGTGGATGGAAGAGCATGATCAACGACCACGGCTGGTGCATTGATCACCGAGACCGGCGGCTCAGCGGAGCGGTCTCGAAGCGCACGCCCTCCAGTCCGCTTTCGATCAACGCACGGATGTTGCGGTGGTCTTCGCCTCCAGGATTCGTCTTTACCGCACGGTAATGCTCGCCGAAGGCCAGCAGCGCTTCTTCGGTGGAAAAGCCTTCGAGCTGCGCCAGGCCGAGGGTCTTGCACGATCCCTCGTTCTCGCCTGCGGCGTTGTGCAGCTCTCCATTGGCAAAGCTGCTGGGACGGTAGTCATAGCCGTCGGCAATGAACGCCAGGGTGTCGCTGAAGGGATGCTCGGGATCGCGCAAGCGGGCGCGAAAGTCGGTCAGGGTGATCATGGCTGCTGGCCTTTTTCGAAAGCGGCAAGTTGTTCGGGGGGCGCGTCCTTCTGGTACCGGCTCTTCCATTCGGCATAGGGCATGCCGTAGATCTCGTCACGCGCCTGGTTCATGTCCACATCAAGCTCCAGATCCTCGGCGGCAGCCTTGTACCACTTGGCAAGGCAGTTGCGGCAAAACCCCGAGAGGTTCATGAGGTCGATGTTCTGCACGTCCGGTCGACTGCGCAGATGCTGTACCAGGCGGCGGAAAACGGCGGCTTCGAGTTCGATACGTTGTTGCTCGTCCATGCGTCGGGCCTCGGTCGGTCGGTGGTGGCGGCGATCATAACCGTTGGCCCCGGGTCGGCCAACGCCGGAGCTCGAGGAACTTTTGCCCCGTCCTGGCCCTCGGCAGAGAACCGATACTCTGCGAGGAACGGCCATGTCGATTGGAAAACATCACTGGGTGATTGCCGAAGGCTTTATCCCGGAAAAGGGTCCACGCCCAGACGACCCGAAGCTCAGCAGCCACGAGACGGCTTGCATCCTCAATGCTGGAGACCAGCAGGCGAGCATCGAACTCACGCTCTATTTCAGCGACCGCGAGCCTGCAGGCCCCTATCGGATCATGGTGCCGCCGCGACGTACCTTGCATCTGCGCTTCGATGATCTGACAGATCCCGAGCCCCTGCCGCGTGAGACCGATTACGCCAGCGTATTCGTTTCAGACGTGCCGGTGGTGGTGCAGCACACCCGCCTCGATGCGCGCGCCGCCGACCTGGCATTGATGACCAGCCTGGCTTGGAGCAGCTGACCTGCTCGGTTCAATCGCGGTGCGCGGTCAGGGTGATCGACACCGATTCGGCGAAGCGCAGCGCGTGGGGCTTGTCCACTTCCACCTCGGCGTAGCGGACTGCCGGATGCACCATGATCAGATCGAGGATTTCCTGGGTGAGGCGCTCGAGCAGGGCGAAGCGATTGCCTTCGACATGCTGGATGATCGCCTTGGTGATGGTGCGGTAGTTGAGGGCGTGCTCGATCTCGTTGACCTGCACCGCATCGGAAGCAGGGTAGAGAATGGTGAGGTTGATCAGCACGTCCTGCCGATTGTTTATCTCTTCTTCCTTGATACCTATGTAGGTACGCAGGCTCAGGTCCTTGACGCGGATACGCGCCATTCCAGGGTCCAGTCTCGGCATGGTGTCTCCAGGATCAGATCAGGTGGCGTCCGCCATTCAGCGGCAGGATGGCGCCGGTGATGTAGGGATTATCCAGCAGGTAGCGCAGCGTCTGGTAGAGCACCTCGAAACCGGGCGCGATGCCCAGGGCGGACTTGGCCAGCGCCTCGCGCCGGTAGCTCTGGCCGTCATCGGGCTGGAACTCGAGCAGTGCGGGGGCGATGGCGTTCACCTTGATCCCTGGTGCGAATCGCTTGGCGAACGACAGGGTAAGGTTGTCCAGCGCCGCCTTGCTTGCGGCATAGGCGATGTGCCGGGCGCTGCCGACGCGGGTGACATCGTCGCTCAGGTGGACGATGTCCGCCGGCCCGCCGTGGCCCAGCAGGTCGGCGCAATGCAGGTTGATCAGGTAGGGCGCGGCGACATGCACCTGCATCATGCTGTGCAGGGTGTTGGGGTCAGGCGCACAGGGCTCGGCCATCCAGTCGGAGGCGTTATGCACGATCGCCCGCAACCGGTCGGTGCTGGCCTTCAGCGCATCGATGAAGTCGAGGACGCCCTGGTCGCTGGCAAAGTCAGCCTGCAGCGCGATGGCGCCGCGCTGGCGGAGGCGCTGTACGGCTTCGCGCTCGGTGCGGTAGCTGATGATTATTGGCTGCCCTTCATCCAGCAGCCGCTCGGCGCAGTGCAGGCCCGCCCGCCGAGCCGCACCAGTGATCAGAATGGGAGCCCTTTGCATCATCGAACGGTGCCGGAGAAGAGTGGCCGGACAGCTTACACCAGATCTTCGGGGAGCTCGGATTCGAGTTCCGGATGCAGTCGCCGATGCTGGCTAAACAGGAAGCGACGCAGGCGCTCGGTGTCCTGCTCCTCGGAAAACTCCACCTCATAGGCGGTCAGCCCGCTCTTGGTTTCGCGTACCCGGTGGGCGCTGATGGGCATCGCTTCGCCGTCAGGCAGCGGCAGGTGCAGATGGAAGTGTTCCGGTGGGCTGTTGTGCAGGTTGCCGACCAGCAGGCCGTTCGGTGACAGCTCATGGACGCGCAGTGCGCTCTTGCCGCCGTCCGCCTCGAGGAGGGGCAGGGGCCTTTTCAGTTGGAGCCGCCAGGCGCGCATCTTCGGCCCGGTTTCGTAGATGGTCGGGGCGGAGAGTTCGATGTGCTGGCTATGGAATTCATCCTCCACCAGCTGCAATTGAAATGACAGGCAGAATCGGCCCGTTTCGGCTTCGAGCGACAGCCGCGAGTTGGCGGCCAGGCGTGCCAGCAACTCAGTGGCTTGCCAGTTGCCTTCGATCTTGAAGCTGGGGCTGCTGCTCTGCCTGTGGGCAGGCTCCTCGTTGGCGAGTTCAGCCAGGTAAGCCTGTTCCTCACTCGTGAGAATACTGTCCGGAACCATGGCGTCTCCCTCCGATAGTCGCGGCCCTCTATGGCCTGCCCCGATTGGACCGGGTAGCGAAGGGAAAGTGCCATCAGTGCTACAGGCCGTCAGTCTTCGGCCTTTCCAAAGCGGTTCGTCAGGCGCTGGAGGCGGAGGATTCCACCTCCCTCGCATGGCTCATCAGGGCAGGGTAGAACTGACGGAAATCCTCGCTGAGCGGCAGGTACAGTCGTTCGAGGTCAGCCATTCCAGCGATCAGCGCCTCGGGGCGCGACAGTCGCCGGCTCATGTTGGCCAGCACCTGTTCCAGCACCTTGAAGTCCCGGTAACTGCCAAGCCAGTCGTGACGTGCCATGCGCGGGGCAATGTCGGCGAGCTTGCCGGGCAGGGCGGGTTGCGCCAGCAGCAGGCGGTACATGCGAGATGTGAAGGTCCCCAGTGGCTCGTCAGCGTATTCAGCCCAATCGCGGGCCAGGCAGTGGTCGAAAAACAGGTCGATCAGAATGCCGGCGTAGCGGCGGCGAGCGCCAGGAAAGCGGCTGCGGGCATGAAGAACCAAGGAGTGGGTATCGGTAAAGGCGTCGATTCGCCGGTGCAGGCGGATACCCCGTTCGATGGGCGCCGGCCAGGCGCCACGAAGCGGCCCCTTGACGAAATCTCCGTAGAGGCCGCCGAGCTGCGCGTCCGGCTCGGGGCCGGCCAGGTGCAGGTGAGCGAGGTAATTCATGCGGACGCCTGACTTCGTTGATTGAGGGCTTAAGTCTTTGTAGTTGACCTGCGTCACCCTGCCGGATCTGCACAATTAGGATACTGCGTCGGTTCCCCTGTGAGGTTCAACCCATGCGCCGCGATCCGATTGTGCTGTTCGATAACGGTACACACCAATGTGTGATGTTCGATAACCTGGTTACCGGCGACGGGGTGCAATCCAACCAGTTCCTGATCACCGACAACGAGCAATACCTGTTGCTCGATCCGGGTGGCGACCTCACCTATACGCCGCTTTCCCTGGAGTTGTCCAAGCATATTCCGGTTCAGGACCTGACCTACATCTTCGCCTCGCACCAGGACCCGGACATCATCGCCTCGCTGGACAAGTGGCTCCTGCATACGCGCTGCAAGGTGATCTGCTCCAAGCTCTGGGCCAGATTCCTGCCTCACCTGACCGCCAACTACCTGGCTGTAAGCCACGGCATCTCCACCTATGACCGAGTTATCGCCCTGCCTGACCGCGGCATGACCTTTCCCCTGGGGCGCAGCAAGCTGTGCGCGGTGCCGGCGCACTTCCTGCACTCGGTGGGCAACTTCCATCTCTACGATCCGGTTTCCAAGATCCTGTTCTCCGGGGACATGGGCGCCAGTCTGGTGGACGACGCCTCGGCCGTGAAGGATTTCAGCAGCCACATCCAGTACATGGACGGCTTCCATCGCCGCTACATGGCAAGCAACAACGCCTGCCGTCTATGGGTGAACATGGTGCGCAAGATGGACGTCGAGATGATCGTGCCACAGCACGGCCGATCCTTTGTCGGCAAGGAAATGATCAACGCGTTTCTGGACTGGGTGGAAACGCTCGAGTGCGGCCTGGACGTGCTGACCCAGGACGACTACACGCTGCCGCGTCTGGGAGCATGAACGTCTTGCGACAAACCGGATGGGAACTCGGCTCGGTTTGTCAAAGCCTATAGCTGCAAGGCATCCTCCGAAGGTTGCCCGACTCCCGCCAGACGCGGGAGCGAGATTCAGCTCTGGAGGTTACATGCGCGGTATGCCAGTTGTGCGAGTCGTTCTGGCGGCTCGGGGTGAATTCTTCCGTCGGTGTCCGGTGGCCCAGCCGGGTCGCTGATGCGACGCTCCGGTTCTCTAGGCTGCGGGGAGTTCGCCGCTGTCCGCTGCAAAGGGCTGTCCGCATGAGAATCGCCGGTCCGGTTATGCCCTGGTGCGGCGGCAACCGCTATGAGCTGCTCATCGACGGGCCGGCATTCTTTCCCGTCATGCTGGAAGCCATCGGCCAAGCCAGGCACCGTGTCGATCTTGAGTTCTATCTTGTCGAGGATGGTGAGTGCGCCGAGCGCATGATAGCCGCGCTCACCGCCGCTGCAGCGCGAGGCGTACGCGTGCGCTGCCTGTTCGACGGTTTCGGTTGCTACAAGCTGGGCCAGCCGCAACGGGACCGTCTCGTGCAGGGCGGTATCGCGCTACGCTTCTACAACCCGCTGGCGTGGCGTCTGCGCTTTCGCAACCTGCACCGCGATCATCGCAAGATCCTGTTGGTCGACGACAGTATCGGTTTCACCGGCGGTGCCGGCATCACCGATGAGTTCTGGAACCCGCACAACGGGGACAACTACTGGCACGACGTGATGGTCGCCATGCGCGGGCCGATTCTTGAACACTGGCAGCGGTTGTTCGACGCCCAGTGGGCCCATTGCAATCATCGGCCAATCTGGGATTTTCCGCTGCCGCAGCGACCGCCGCGCCTGCCAGACGTACCCTTCGGCAGCCAGGGCATGGGCCGGGTCGCCTACGCTGCTGCGCGCCAGCACCGGGATATCCTGCACAGCCTGGCGCGGCATCTGACCCGCGCCAAGCGCCGAATCTATCTGGCCACGCCTTACTTTCTTCCGCCGGGCAAGGTCCGCCGGGCATTGATGCGCGCGGCGCGGCGGGGCGTAGAGGTGCGGCTGCTGCTGACCAGTCACCACACCGACAACCCGCCAGTGCGCTACGCGGGACACCGCCACTATCCCCGCCTGTTGCGCGCCGGCGTGCGCATCCATGAATACCAGCCGCACTTCCTGCACATGAAAATGGCCCTGGTGGACGACTGGGTCAGCCTTGGCTCGTGCAACTTCGATCATTGGAATCTACGCTGGAATCTGGAGGCAAACCTCGAGGCCGTCGACCCCGAGCTGGCAACGCAGGTGGCAAGCTGCTTTTCCCGCGACTTCGCCGAGAGTCGAGAAATCACCCTTGAACACTGGCGCACCCGTTCACTGTTGAAGCGGGTCAACCATGGCTTCTGGGGCTGGCTCGACCGCAGCATCTCGAGCTTCATGGGGCGCTGATAGGCTGTAGCTGATCGCTTGTAATAGCCGGCTGCTACCCGCCATCGGCGAACCCGGCGCATGCTGGCCCTTCACCCCAGATCCAGGAGAAAACCCATGGCTGCCAAGAAAATCCTGATGCTCGTCGGCGACTATGTCGAGGACTACGAAACCATGGTGCCCTTTCAGGCCCTGCTGATGGTTGGCCACACCGTTCATGCGGTGTGCCCGGGCAAGAAGGCCGGCGACAGCGTGCGTACGGCGATTCACGATTTCGAGGGCGATCAGACCTACAGCGAGAAGCCGGGCCACAATTTCGCCTTGAATTTCGATTTCAGCGACGTGCGCGCCGAGGACTATGACGGTCTGCTGGTGCCGGGCGGCCGAGCGCCGGAGTACCTGCGCCTGAACCCTGAAGTGCTGGCGCTGGTGCAGGCCTTCGACCGCGACAAGAAACCGATCGCCGCGGTCTGTCATGGCCCGCAGCTTCTGGCGGCGGCCGGCATCCTCGAAGGTCGCCAGTGCAGCGCCTACCCGGCCTGTGCGCCCGAGGTGAAGCTTGCCGGGGGCAGCTATGCGGAGGTTCCAATCGATCAGGCCCACACTGACGGCAACCTGGTCACCGCCCCGGCCTGGCCGGCGCATCCGGCCTGGCTGGCGGGTTTCCTCGTGCTGTTGGGTACCAGGATTACCTTGTGAACCGCACGGCGACACGGTGGCTGGCCGCCGTCGTCGCCGACTGTTACGGAGCCCCGATCATGTGTGAGTTGTACGTCAAGGCCGACCCTATTCTGTACGAGTGTCGCTCACGGTCGTTGCGCATACGCGGCGTGGTGACCACGCTGCGTCTGGAAAACCAGTTCTGGGACATCCTGCAGCAGATCGCCGAAACCGACGGCATGAGCACAAACCAGCTGATCACCAAACTCTACGATGAAGTCATGGAGTACCGTGGCGAAGTCGTGAACTTCGCCTCGTTTCTTCGGGTGAGCTGCACACGTTTTCTGGCCCAGCGACGCGACAAGGTCGTGACCCACCCGCGTGCCGTGGCGGGCGCGAGCGCCTAGCGGTACATCCAGAAGTTGGGGTGTTCCGCGGGCTCAGTGGCTGGTTGTGCGGGGGCGTCGGCGCTGACGAGGCGTTTGATCATCGACATGCTGTTCTCCTGGGGGTTGGGACTGGCTCCGATGATGGTTCCCCGAGGCGCGCCGCAACAGTCGATTATCGCTATGGCGCCGATAGCCGCTGCGTCTGCTCTCAGCTGACCTGCGTGATCCAGTCGTTCAGGTTGTAGTGGTTGCTGACCCTGACTATCTTCCCGTCGCGCAGCTCGAAGAAGGCCCCGGCAGGCAGGACATAGGTCTGGCCGCTGGCGGGAGGCAACCCTTCGTCGTCGGCCAGGTACTCGCCGTGTACCACGAACTCGGCCGCCGCACGGCTGCCGTCCTCATTGCTCATGATGACCATGTCGGTCAGTCGTTCGCGGTAGCAACGGTTCATATGCCCCATGAATGTCTCGAAGGCTCCTTTGCCGACCTGGCGCTCGCCCTGGTTGATGTCATGGACCACGTCGTCGCCGAGCAGGGCGAGAAACCTCTGCATGTCGCCGGCATTGAAAGCATCGTAGTAGGCCTTGATCAGGTCGCGGGTAGGCATGTGGACGGCTCCTGTGATCGGATGGGAAACAGTTCGGCATGATAGGGTTTCGGCTGCAGGCTGGCACTTCCACCAGCGACTTCCTTGATTGGCAAAAACGGCAGACCGATGCAGATCGAACTCGTCCACGGCGCGGCCATCGCGCCCTACGTGAATGCCCTGGCTGACCTGCGCATCCGGGTATTCCGCGAATTTCCCTATCTATACGACGGCGATCCGCAGTACGAACGTCGCTACCTCTCGACCTATGCCGATTCGGCCGAGAGCCTGTTCGTTCTGGCGATCGACGGGGATCGTGTGATCGGAGTCTCCACCGGGTTACCGCTGGCAGATGAGACCGAAGCGTTCCAGCGACCTTTCGTCGAGCAAGGTCATGTCGCTGACAGCGTCTTTTACTTCGGTGAGTCGGTGCTGCTGCCGACCTACCGGGGGCGAGGTCTGGGTGTGCGCTTTTTCGAGGCGCGAGAGGGTTATGCTCGGCGGTTGGGTCGCTTTCGCTGGTGCGCTTTCTGTGCGGTGGAGCGCCCGGGCGACCATCCGTTACGCCCCGCCGGCTATCAGCCGCTGCATGCCTTCTGGGCCAGGCGTGGCTATCATCCCCAGCCAGGCTTGCGCACCGAGTTCAGCTGGAAGGACGTCGATCACACCGAGGAGACTGCCAAGCCGATGTCGTTCTGGTTGAAGGAACTCGCTCCATGATTCGTCTGGCCGCCTGTCAGTACGCCATCGAGCTGCACGAGAGCTTCGACGCTTATGCCTGCCACCTCGAGCGCCTGTGTCGGGATGCCGTGGAGCAGGGGGCGCAATTGCTGCTGCTGCCCGAATATGCCGGGCTGGTGCTCAGCGGGGCGCTGGACAGCGTGCAGCGCAGCGATCTGCTCTGCTCCATCGAAGGCATTCAGGCGTTGGTGGAGCCCTGGTTCGAGTTGTGCCAGGGGTTGGCGCGGCAATGGGGTGTCGTTCTGCAGCCCGGCTCGATTCCGATAAGGAAGGCCGGCGAGTTTCGCAACCGCGCATGGCTGTTTGGTCCGGATGGTTGTCTCGGCTATCAGGACAAGTTGATCATGACCCGCTTCGAGCGCGAGAACTGGTGTATCCAGGGCGGCACCGGCCTGCGCGCGTTCGACACGCCGCTGGGCCGCCTGGGAATCCTCATTTGCTACGACAGTGAATTCCCCATGCTCGCCCGCAAGCTGGCAGAGCAGGGCGTGGATCTGATTCTGGTGCCCAGTTGCACCGACACCGAAGCGGGTTATCACCGCGTGCGTATTGGCTGCCAGGCGCGCGCTCTGGAAAATCAGCTTGCGGTGCTGCAGTCGCCGACCGTCGGGCTGGCGCCCTGGTCACCCGCGCTGGATGAGAACCACGGCCGCGCTGGATTGTTCGTGCCACCCGACTATGGCATGCCCAGCGATGGAGTCGTGGCCCTTAGCGCTGATGGCTGCCCGTGCGACAGTCGATGGCTGATCTCCGACCTCGATCTGGACGCGGTTCGCCGGGTGCATCAACAGGGGCAGGTTTTCACTCGTCGAGACTGGCCTGAGCAGTTCGATCCCTCGCGTCTGGCGCTCTAGCACAGCGTCTCGTCGGACCTGGCGCAACTAGTGCTCGCCCGGATTGCCATAGCTTCACGTCCTTGCCGCAGCCAGCGGCTGCCGTCCTGGCGGGAGCCGGCTGGAGGCCGGACGGAACGGGAGATCCTGGCAGGGGCGGCCGGGCAGTCCGACGCGTGTCCTGCGCGCCGGTGATGATCGTGAGTGAGGCGACATCGAATGCGGTCCAGAGCAATCATTGCGGGCATTTTGAGTTTTTCCCTGTTGTTCACCCTGGTGGCGGTGTTGCTGAATACCCTGCACCAGGGTGCCACCAGCGTGGGCCAGTTGATGGCCTACTCGCTGATCTGGGTGGTGCCCGGGTACATCGCCTCCCATCTGTCGGGGAGCCGGGCCTTGCTGCATGGCGCGGTAACCGGAGTGGTCATTGGCATCGCCTCGGCGTTCGGCATTGTTGCCGCCCTCGATCCGCCTGATGGGATGCCGGTCAGCGAGCCGGAGGTGTTTCTGGGTGTGATAATCGCCGCAACCCTGCTGAGCGCGCTGGGTGCGCTGATCGGGCGCTTTCACCTGATGCGTTCGTAGGGCGGCTGTGGCTTCTCAGACAAACCGACCGGCATGAAAAAAGCCCGGCGTGAGGCCGGGCTTTTGGGATGACGCCGGGTGGGTTTATTTCACTTCCACCGCCAGGCTTTCGGCAATCTTCTTCTGCCAGATCGCCGGCCCGGTGTTGTGCACCGACTCGCCCTTGGTATCGACCGCCACGGTGACGGGCATGTCCTTCACGTCGAACTCGTAGATCGCTTCCATGCCCAGTTCAGGGAAGGCGACGGTCTGCGAGGCCTTGATCGCCTGGGCGACCAGATAAGCAGCGCCGCCGACGGCCATCAGGTAAACCGCCTTGTTGTCCCTGATCGCCTCGATGGCGATCGGGCCGCGCTCGGACTTGCCGATCATGCCCAGCAGGCCCGTGCTTTCAAGGATCTGACGGGTGAACTTGTCCATGCGGGTGGCGGTAGTGGGGCCGGCCGGGCCAACCACTTCGTCGCCCACCGGATCGACCGGACCGACGTAATAGATGAAGCGGCCCTTGAGGTCCACCGGCAGCTCTTCGCCCTGGTTCAGCATGTCCACCATGCGCTTGTGCGCGGCGTCACGGCCGGTGAGCATCTTGCCGTTGAGCAGCAGGGTCTCGCCCGGTTGCCAGGCGGCGACCTCTTCGGGGGTGACGGTGTTCAGGTCCACGCGACGCGCGCTCGGGCCCGCCTCCCAGACGATTTCCGGGTAGGCATCCAGCGGCGGGGCTTCCAGCGACGCCGGGCCGGAGCCATCAAGGACGAAGTGGGCGTGACGGGTGGCGGCGCAGTTGGGGATCATGCACACCGGCAGGGAGGCTGCGTGGGTCGGGTAGTCCATGATCTTCACGTCGAGCACGGTGGTCAGGCCGCCCAGGCCCTGGGCGCCGATGCCCAACTGGTTGACCTTCTCGAACAGCTCCAGGCGCATCTCCTCGATGCGGTTCTGCGGGCCGCGGGCCTTCAGTTCATGAATGTCGATGGGCTCCATCAGGACTTCCTTAGCCATCACCGCGGCCTTCTCGGCCGTACCGCCGATGCCGATGCCAAGCATGCCCGGCGGGCACCAGCCGGCGCCCATGGTCGGCACGGTCTTCAGCACCCAGTCGACGATGGAGTCGGACGGGTTCAACATGGCCATCTTCGACTTGTTCTCGGAGCCGCCGCCCTTGGCCGCCACGTCCACTTCCACCTTGTCGCCCGGGACGATGGAGTAGTGGATGACCGCCGGGGTATTGTCCTTGGTATTCTTGCGGGCACCGGCCGGGTCGGCGAGGATCGAGGCGCGCAGGACGTTCTCCGGCAGGTTGTAGGCGCGACGCACGCCTTCGTTGATCATGTCGTCCAGACTCATGGTGGCGCCTTCCCAGCGCACGTCCATGCCGACCTTGACGAAAACGGTGACGATACCGGTGTCCTGGCAGATCGGCCGGTGTCCGGTGGCGCACATCCGCGAGTTGATCAGGATCTGGGCCATGGAATCACGGGCGGCGGGAGATTCCTCGCGCAGGTACGCCTCGTGCATCGCCTGAATGAAGTCCACGGGGTGGTAGTAGGAAATGAACTGGAGAGCATCGGCGACGCTTTGTATCAGGTCTTCCTGCTTGATCACGGTCATGCAACGCGTCCTCTTGACGGGGCTGGTACGGCGAGTGCGAGCGCCTGTTTGCCCGCTGACTCGACAAAATCGGCGCGGCAGTATAACCCGGCTGGCCTGGGCGAAAAGCCAAAGTACTGGTCTGTTAGTCCAAAGGGAGGACATGGTGCCTGATCGGGAGTCTTCATGCCTGAGTTGAGTTGTCAGGGGCGCCGCTGGACGGTGCCGCAGGGCGCCAACCTGCTCGATGCGCTGCTGCAGGCGGGCATCGAGGTGCCCTATGGCTGTCGCGCCGGAAGCTGCCAGAGCTGTCAGGTGCGCTGCGTGGCCGGTGTGCCTGAGGATGCCCGACCCGAGGCCCTGGATGCAGCACGCCGGGCCCAGGGCTGGCGGCTGGCTTGCCAGTGCCGGTTGTCCGGTGATCTCGAAGTGGACGATCCACAACAGGCTGGCACTGCCGCGGGGGTAGATGACCTGACCTGGCTGGGGGGAGAGGTGCTGCGCCTGAGACTGGTGCCGGAACGACCCTTGGCGTACCGCGCCGGGCAGCAACTGGTACTCAGGCTGGGGGAAACCGCGCGCCCCTGCTCGTTGGCCAGCCTGCCCGGCGAGGGACCCTGGCTGGAGTTTCATCTGGCCTGTGCGCATGCCGGCGCTTTCTGTGACGGCGCGCGGCGGTTGAAACCTGGTGATCGGCTTGAGTTGGGTGCGTTGATCGATGGCGCGTTGCATTACGATCCGACCTGGACCGACCAACCATTATTGCTGCTTGCCCATGGAATCGGCCTGGCACCCTTGTGGGCCGTTCTGCGGGAGGCCCTGCGCCAGGGCCACAGCGGGCCGATCAGGCTGTTGCAAATGGGAGCGCATTACCTGGCCGAGCCGCTCGCCGACCTTGCGCAGGTGCATGGGACGCTTCAGGTCGAGCTGCTCGAGGGCGAAGAGCTTCCTCCCGGCTTCAGGATGACGCGGAGGACCATCGCGCTGGTGTGCGGGCATCGTGCTTTTGCCGAGGCCTGTGCGAAACGCCTGTTCCTCGCGGGCGTGCCGCGAGGCCAGGTATTCGTCGAAGCCTTTGCCGATGATGCTGGCGACAGCTGAACGCAAGCCGGATCGATCAGACGAGTGTGTCGCCTACCCGCAGGATTTTCATGGTGTTGGTGCCACCGGTACCGTGGTAGCTGTCGCCCTTGGTCAGGACCACCCAGTCGCCCGCTTCCAGAACGCCGCGCTTGCACAGTTCGTCCACGGCAGCCTGGCTGACCTTGTCGGCCGGCATCGACAGGGGGTTGAACGGAATGGTCTGGACGCCACGAAACAGCGCGACCCGAGCCTGGGTGACCCGGTTCGGGCTGAAGGCGAAGATCGGCACCGCCGAGCGCAGGCGCGACATGATCAGTGGCGTATAGCCGCTCTCGGTAAGGCTGATGATCGCCTTGACGCCCGGGAAGTGGTTGGCCGTGTACATGGCCGCCAGGGCAGCGGACTCATCGCAGCGCTTGAACTGATGGCCCAGGCGGTGGCTGGACTTGATGCTGGTGGGGTGCTTTTCAGCGCCCAGGCAGATCCGCGCCATGGCCTTGATCGCCTCGACCGGGTATTCGCCGGCGGCGCTTTCCGCGGACAGCATGACTGCGTCGGTGTTGTCCAGCACCGCGTTGGCCACGTCGGACACTTCCGCGCGGGTCGGCATCGGACTGCTGATCATTGATTCCATCATCTGGGTCGCCACGATCACCGTCTTGTTGTTGCGACGGGAGTGAAGAATGATCTTTTTCTGGATGCCGATGAGTTCGGCGTCGCCGATCTCCACACCGAGGTCGCCGCGGGCGACCATGACGCCGTCACTGGCGCAGATCAGCGCGTCGAGGGTCTCGTCGTCGGCGACCGCCTCGGCGCGTTCGATCTTGGCGACCAGCCAGGCATTCGACCCGGCTTCGTCGCGCAGGCGGCGGGCCAGTTCCATGTCGGCAGCGTCACGCGGGAAGGATACCGCGAGGTAATCCAGCTCCAGTTCGGCGGCCAGCTTGATGTCGGTCTTGTCCTTGGTGGTCAGGGCAGGCGCCGTGAGGCCGCCACCGCGACGGTTGATGCCCTTGTGGTCGGACAGCGGCCCGCCGATCAGTACGGTGCAGTGCAGTTCATCGGCAGTGGTGGAGTCGACTCGCATCACCACCCGGCCATCATCGAGCAGCAGTTCGTCGCCCACGCCGCAATCCTTCACCAGGTCGGGGTAATCGATCCCCACGACTTCCTGGGTTCCGGCTTCGCGGGGGTGGGTGACCGAAAAGCGGAAGTGGTCGCCTTCCTTGAGTTCGATGCGCTTGTCTGTGAACTTGGCGATGCGGATCTTGGGACCCTGCAGATCACCGAGCAGGGCGACGAAGCGGCCATGGCGTGCAGCGAGGTCGCGCACCAGTTGGGCGCGGGCGCGGTGCTCGTCTGGCGTGCCATGGGAGAAGTTGAGGCGGGCCACATCCAGCCCGGCGAGGATCATCTTTTCCAGCACCTCGGGCGAGTTGCTGGCTGGACCGAGGGTGGCGACTATCTTGGTGCGACGCGAGGTCATGCAGGGACTCCTTGTGGATATGCCCGGAGGCTACTACGGCCTATCCCTGTAGTCATCGCCGCGCGGGCACTACTCTTTTGCGTGCCTCATCGGGGGACCGGCGAGCCTTCAGAAAAGCCCCGCCTGGTCGATAGCGAGAGAGCGGAGGAACCCCCACATGCGCATCCCCCTGATCTTGATCCTTACCCTGTCCACCCTTGGCTGCAGCGGCCGCGGGGCGGCCGATCGTTATCTCGACGAGGCATACCGCCACTACGCGGCGGACAACTGCGAGAAGACGGCCCTGGCGTTGTCGCAGGCCGAGCGAATGCTGCGCTCGGGCAATCCGGTGCAGTCGGAAATTTCATTGCTGCGCGGACACTGCCTGGAACGGCAGATGCTCTATGTCGACGCGGCACAGACCTACCTGTTCATCCAGTCCCGCTATCCAGCTACCGAATACGCATACCGCGCCCGCGCCCGGCTGGAGACGCTGCGGCAACTGGGACATTACCAGGAGGGCACGCCGGCCCTGGCTCATCCTGTGGGTCGTTGAGTGGTCAGGGGCGAATCTCGATCAGGGTGCCGTCGCGTACCAGCGACCAGACTTCGCGCATGTCGGCGTTGGTCAGGGCGATGCAGCCTTCGGTCCAGTCCAGGGTGTGGAAGAACCACTCGGGATACTCATCGTCCACCGGCGTGCCGTGCAGCATGATCATGTTGCCGGGACTCACCCCGGCTGCCCGTGCCCGTTCGCGATCACGGGCGTTGGGGTAGGAGATGTGCATGGCCAGGTTGTAGTTCTCGCTCTTCTTGCGCCAGTCGAGCCAGTAGAAGCCTTCCGGTGTGCGCTGGTCTCCTTCGCGCTGCTTGTGACCGACGGGCTGCTTGCCGAGCGACACCCTATAGCTCTTCAGCGTCTCACCGCGGCTGACCAGATGCAGCTGGCGCTCGGACTTGATCACCAGGACCTTGTCGATCAGGCGCCCCTGGAGAGACGAGGCGGGCGCACTGGCCTGTGCGAAGGGGACGAATGCCAGGCACAACAGGACGAGCAGGCAGCGCATGAAGGGGGACTTCCTGGAAAAAGGGGGGCTAGGGTGTGGACTTGACCATCGGTGTCAGGGCTTCGTTACGGATGGGAAACACCTGTTCCTGTTTATCGGCAAAAAAGCATTCCAGGGTGCGACCGACAGTCGGAAAGGCGAGCTCCGGCCAGGGGATTTCGGCCTGCCGGAACAGGCGCACCTCCAGGCTTTCGCTGCCGGCGGCAAAATCCAGGTCCGCCAGTTCGGCGCGAAAGAACATGTACACCTGGTTGATGTGCGGCAGATCGAACAGCGTATAGAGCTGCAAGTCGCGCACCCGCGCACAGGCTTCCTCGAACGTCTCGCGCTCGGCAGCCTGCTGCAGGGTTTCGCCATTTTCCATGAAGCCGGCCGGCAGGGTCCAGTAGCCCAGGCGCGGTTCGATGGCGCGACGGCAAAGCAGCACCTGTTCGTGCTGCCAAACCGGGACGCAACCGGCGACGATGCGCGGGTTCTCGTAATGGACTGTTTCACATTCAAGGCAGACATGACGCGGCCGGTTGTCGCCGTCCGGTACCTGCCAACTGACGGTGCTTCCACACCTGTTGCAGAATTTCATGGTTTACCCTCGTCAGGCGCCTGTTCATCTTGGCTCGCGCTCGCCGAGGCGGCAAGCGGCTGGGGTTGGGCGGTTCGGCGTTTTCATGCCATGATGCCTAAAACCCACACGAGAGATTGCATGCTGGACGAGATCATCCGTCGCGTGCGCAGTTACTCGCCGCGCCTGTTGCCGCACGATCCACGCCTGCCCGAGGCGGCCGTGTTGATGCCCATCACCCGGAGCAGCGATCCCGAGCTGATCCTTACGCTGCGCGCCAGCGGTCTGTCGACCCACGGCGGCGAGGTGGCCTTTCCTGGAGGTCGGCGCGACCCGGAGGATTCCGATCTGGTAGCCACGGCACTGCGCGAATCGGCAGAGGAGGTCGGTCTCCCACCGGGCATGGTCGAGGTGGTTGGTCCGCTGAGCAGCGTGGTGTCGCGCTACGGTATCCATGTCACGCCCATCGTCGGGCTGGTGCCCGATTACATGGAATACCACGCCAATGCCTCGGAGATTGCCGCGGTGTTTTCCGTGCCGCTGTCTTTTTTCTGCCAGAACCCGCGCGAGTGCACCCACCGTCTCGATCATCAAGGCAAGAGCTGGTACGTGCCTTGCTATCGCTATGACAACTACAAGATCTGGGGCCTTACCGCGATGATGATCATCGAGCTGGTCAACCTGGTCTACGATGCCGGCATCGAGTTGCAGCGCCCCACCGACTCCTTCATCGACCTGAGGTCCCCTTCATGAAATACCGTCTGGGCGATGCCCAAGTGGAAGCCCACCCCGCCAGCTGGATCGCCCCGAGTGCAAGCCTGGTCGGCAAGGTACGCCTGGAGGCGGGCGCGAGCGTCTGGTTTGGCACGGTGCTGCGCGGCGACAACGAACTGATCCATGTCGGCGAGAACAGCAACGTGCAGGACGGTACCGTGATGCACACCGACATGGGCCATCCGCTGACCCTGGGCAAGGGCGTGACCGTCGGCCACAACGCCATGCTGCACGGCTGCGAAGTGGGTGACTACAGCCTGATCGGCATCAATGCGGTGATCCTCAACGGAGTCAAGATCGGCAGGCATTGTCTGATCGGAGCCAATACGCTGATCCCAGAGGGCCGGGAAATTCCTGATGGCTCGCTGGTCATGGGCTCTCCAGGCAAGGTGGTCCGGCAGCTCAGCGAGGAGCAGATGCGCGGCCTCGAGGCCAGTGCCGAGCACTACGTGGCCAACGCCCGGCGCTATGCCAGCCAGCTGCAGGAACAGGAATGAGCGATCCCGACAAGGCGGTCAGGTCGCCCTGCGTCAGCCTCTGCGCCCTGGATGACGATGACATCTGCGTCGGCTGCCAGCGTACCGCCGCCGAGATCACCCGCTGGGGCCGCATGAGCAACGACGAGCGGCGCCAGGTGCTGCTGCGTTGCCATGAGCGCGCCCGTGAGCGCGGTCAGCTGTTCGGCTGATCAGGTCCGTCTTTCCTTCGTTTGTTTTCGATTTCTCGAGGTTGCTATGCCCCGTATTGGCACTCCGCTGTCATCCAGCGCCGTTCGTGTTCTGCTTTGTGGTTCCGGCGAGCTGGGCAAGGAAGTGGTCATCGAACTGCAACGGCTGGGCGTCGAGGTGATCGCCGTCGACCGCTATGCCCATGCCCCCGCGATGCAGGTGGCCCACCGCAGCCATGTGGTGGACATGCTCGACGGAGCCGCCTTGCGGGCGGTGATCGAGCGGGAGCAGCCGCACTACATCGTGCCGGAAATCGAGGCGCTCGCCACCGGCACCCTGGTCGAACTGGAGGCCGAGGGCTTTACCGTGATTCCCACCGCCAAGGCGGCCCAGCTGACGATGAATCGAGAGGGCATTCGCCGCCTAGCGGCCGAGGAGCTGGGCCTGCCGACCTCGCCTTATCACTTTGCCGACAGCCTCGAGGATTATCGGGCCGCTGTCGAAAAGCTCGGCTTTCCCTGTGTGGTCAAGCCCATCATGAGTTCGTCCGGCAAGGGACAGAGTCTTCTCAAGGGGGCGGAGGATGTGGAGCCAGCCTGGCGTTATGCCCAGGAAGGCGGCCGGGCTGGCAAGGGCCGGGTGATCGTCGAGGGCTTCATCGATTTCGATTACGAGATCACCCTGCTGACCGTGCGACACGTCGGCGGGACAGGTTTCTGTGCACCAGTGGGGCACCGCCAGGTCAAGGGCGATTATCAGGAATCCTGGCAACCGCAGGCCATGAGCCCCGCCGCGCTCGCCGAGTCCGAGCGCATCGCCCGCGCGGTCACCGAGGCGCTGGGGGGCCGCGGTCTGTTCGGTGTGGAGCTGTTCGTCAAGGGAGATCAGGTCTGGTTCAGCGAAGTGTCGCCGCGCCCACACGATACCGGGCTGGTAACCCTGATCTCTCAGGATCTGTCGGAGTTCGCCCTGCATGCGAGGGCGATTCTCGGGCTGCCCATCCCGCTGGTCCGCCAGCTGGGCCCTGCGGCGTCGGCCGTGGTACTGGTCGAGGGCGAGTCCGGTCAGGTGAGTTTCGGCAACCTGGCTGCGGCGCTGAGCGAGCCGGACACCGCGTTGCGGCTGTTTGGCAAGCCTGAGGTCAAGGGGCAGCGGCGGATGGGCGTGGCCCTGGCCCGTGACATCTCGACAGAGGCCGCGCGGGCCAAGGCGATGCGTGCCGCCGAGGCCATCAAGATCGAGCTCTAGTGGCCCGTGCGGTCAGTTGGTTAACTCACGTTCGGATGCTCGTGGTTCCGAGACAAGGCGTTGCGACGAGCCATGGCTGGGCTATGGCGACGAGCGGCAACGCAGTATCGGGGCCGTGAGCGCCGAAGTCGACTAACTGAACTAACCGCACAGGCCCCTAGCGCGGGTCGTCCGTCTCGGGCTGAGCCGCAATGGCCCAGGCCCGCACACTTTTCACGCGGTTGTCTGACGCCTGGAGAATCTCCAGGCGATAGCCCCCGACCTGCACGCAGACGCCGCTGTCGGGAATCTGCTCCAGCGCTTCGGTGATCAGGCCGTTGAGCGTCTTCGGGCCATCGACCGGCAGCTCCCAGCCCAGCGCCCGATTGATGTCGCGCAGGTAGGCCGCACCATCGATCACCAGCGTGCCGTCATCCTGGGGGTGGATATCCGGACTGCGCAGGGCGTCGTAGTTGCTGAACTCCCCGACGATTTCCTCGAGGATGTCTTCGAGGGTGACGATGCCGAGCACATCGCCATATTCGTCGACGACGATGGCAATACGGCGTTTCTGTTTCTGGAAGTTCACCAGCTGGGTCGACAGCGGTGTGTTCTCCGGCACGAAGTAGGGCTCCCGGCACGCCGCCAGCAAACCTTCCTTGGTCAGCTCGTCGTGGCTCAGCAGGCGGGCAATGTGGCGCATGTGCACCACGCCCTGAATCTGGTTGATGTCCTTGGTGAACACTGGCAGCCGGGTGTGTGGGGTGCTGCGCAATTGCGCGAGGATGGCGTCGATGTCATCGTCCAGATCGATTCCCGCGACCTCATTGCGCGGAATCATGATGTCATCGACCGTCACCTTCTCCAGGTCGAGGATCCCCAGCAGCATGTTCTGCCTGTTCAACGGGAGACCGCCGCCTGATTCGCGCACCACGCTGCGCAGTTCTTCGCTGGACAGGCTGTCCTGGCCCTGGTGGCTGGTATCGAAGCCGAGCATTCGCAGCAGGCCGTTGCTGATCCAGTTCAGTACGATGACCAGCGGGTAGAGCACGGTCTGCAGCAGCTTGAGCGGCAGGCTGAACGGGTAGGCGACGAGTTCGGGGCGCATCGCGGCGAGGGTCTTGGGGGTGATCTCGCCAAAGATCAGCAGGGCGATGGTCAGGCCGACAGTAGCAATCAGGATGCCGGCCTCGCCCCAGACCTGCATGGCCAGCACGGTGGCGATGGCCGATGCGAGGATGTTGACGAAGTTGTTGCCGACCAGGATGGTGCCGAGCAGTCGATCTGGTCGCTCCAGCAGGCGACTCGCCCGCAGTGCGCCGCGATGGCCTTCCTGGGCCTGGTGGCGCAGGCGGTAACGGTTGAGGCTGAGTAGCCCCGTTTCCGAACTCGAGAAGAACGACGAGCACAGCAGGAGAATGATCAGCAGGCCGATCTGCAGGGCTGGATGTAGGTGCTCCAAAGGGGCCGCCTCAGATATGCAGGATGAATTCGCGGACCAGCTTGCTGCCGAAGTACGCCAGCATCAACAGGCAGAAACCTGCGAGAGTCCAGCGGATGGCCGTATGCCCGCGCCAGCCCAGCTGGTGCCGGCCCCACAGCAGGAGACCGAAGACGGCCCAGGCAACCATGGAGAAAAAGGTCTTGTGGACCAGATGCTGGGCAAACAGGTCGTCAAGGAAGATCCAGCCGGTCAGCAGTGACGCGCAGAGCAGGATCCAGCCCGCCCAGAGAAAGCCGAACAGCAGGCTTTCCATGGTCTGCAGCGGCGGGAAGTTGCGGATCAAGCCCGCCGGGTGCTTGTGCTTGAGGTGATGGTCCTGCAGGTGCAGCAGCAGCGCCTGGAAGATGGCGATGGTGAACATGCCGTAGGCCAGGATCGACAGCAGGATGTGAGCGAGGATGCCGAACTGGTCGGTGATCACGGGCGCCGTGCCTGTAGGCGCGAACTCTGCGGCCAGCACCGTGAGGCTGCCAAGCGGGAACAGCAGCAACAGCAGGTTTTCCACCGGCATGCGGCGCAGCGCCATGAGGATCAGCAGGATCACGGCGCCAGCGATGAGGCTCGCCGCAGAGAAGAAGTCCAGGTGCAACCCGCTCGGCACCATCAACTGGTGGAACAGGCTGAAGCCATGGGCGATCAATGCCAGCGCACCCAGCACCAGCAGCAGACGCTTGTCCGGTGCGGTACGTTGCGCCAGGTGATAGCCCTGGTATCCGGTGGCCCCGGCGTAGAGGCAGGCGGCAGCGAGGCTGGGCAGCAGCGGGTGCATAATTCCTGGAAGCGAGCTGGAAAAGAGCTCGAGTGTGTCATAAACGTCAAGGCCGCAAAAGCGTCCTTGGCGCTGGCTGCAGAGGCTGCGCGGCGCCTCGCAATAAAACGCCGATGGTTGGGGTACCGGCCGGGGACCGCCAGCTTCTATAATCGCACCCCTCGGCACACCAGTGTGGAAGGCTCATGTTCGAAAACCTTACCGACCGTCTCTCCCAGACCCTTCGCCATGTCACCGGCAAGGCCAAGCTGAGCGAGGACAATATCAAGGACACCTTGCGCGAGGTGCGCATGGCGCTGCTGGAGGCGGATGTCGCGCTGCCGGTGGTCAAGGACTTCGTCAGCAAGGTGAAGGAGCGGGCGGTGGGCACGGAAGTGTCCAAGAGCCTGACGCCCGGACAGGCCTTCGTGAAGATCGTCCGCGCCGAGCTCGAGGAGCTGATGGGGGCTGCCAACGAGGACCTGGCCCTCAATGCGGCGCCACCGGCGGTGGTCTTGATGGCTGGCCTGCAAGGTGCGGGCAAGACCACCACGGTCGGCAAGCTCGCGCGCTTTCTGAAAGAGCGCAAGAAGAAGTCCGTGCTGGTGGTTTCTGCCGACGTCTATCGCCCGGCGGCCATCAAGCAGCTGGAGACACTCGCTGGCGAGGTGGGGGTTACCTTCTTCCCGTCCGACATCAGTCAGAAGCCTGTGGATATCGCCCAGGCGGCGATTCGCGAGGCAAAGCTCAAGTTCATCGATGTGGTGCTCGTCGACACCGCGGGACGGTTGCATGTCGACGCCGAGATGATGGATGAGATCAAGGCCGTCCACGCCGCGATCAAGCCCGTTGAGACGCTGTTCGTGGTCGATGCCATGACCGGCCAGGACGCCGCCAACACCGCCAAGGCATTCAACGACGCCTTGCCGCTGACCGGCGTCGTGCTCACCAAGGTGGACGGCGACGCGCGTGGCGGTGCGGCGCTTTCGGTGCGGCACATCACCGGCAAACCGATCAAGTTCATCGGCATGGGCGAGCGCAGCGATGCGCTCGATCCCTTCCACCCGGATCGGGTCGCCTCGCGCATTCTAGGCATGGGCGACGTGCTCAGTCTCATCGAGCAGGCCGAGCACACCCTTGATCGCGAGAAGGCCGAGAAGCTCACCCGCAAGCTGAAGAAGGGCAAGGGCTTCGACCTCGAGGATTTCCGCGACCAGATTCGCCAGATGAAGAGCATGGGTGGCTTCGGCAGCCTGATGGAGAAGTTGCCCACCATGGGCGGCATGAACCTCTCGCAGATGGGCGGCATGCAGGGGGCGGCGGAAAAGCAGTTCGGCCAGATGGAGGCGATCATCGATTCGATGACCCCCGCCGAGCGTCGCAACCCCGACATCATCAGTGGCTCGCGCAAGCGACGCATCGCCCTGGGCTCCGGCACCCAGGTGCAGGACGTCGGTCGCCTGATCAAGCAGCACAAGCAGATGCAGAAGATGATGAAGAAGGTCACCGGCAAGGGCGGGATGGCCAAGATGATGCGCGGCATGGGCGGCATGTTCCCCGGCGGGATGCCGAAGCTCTGAAGGGCCGGCAGGGGCGCTGGGGGCGAAGGCTGAACGGTTTTCGTCCAGCGCTCAGCCTTCGGCCGCTGCTGTCGGCTTCGCTTAAATTCCCGTTTGCAAACTGTCCGATAATCTTTAGAATGTGCGGCCTTTCGGCCTACTGGCCCGAATCCCGTTTTGCAGCACCGACTACAGGAACGATGTTCACATGGTAACCATTCGTCTCGCCCGTGGCGGCTCCAAGAAGCGCCCTTTCTATCACCTGACCGTCACCGACAGCCGCAATGCCCGCGACGGTCGCTTCGTTGAGCGTATCGGCTTCTTCAACCCGATCGCCCGCGGTGGTGAAGTGCGCCTCTCGGTCGACCAGGATCGCGCCAGCTACTGGCTGAGCCAGGGCGCCCAGCCGTCCGAGCGCGTAGCTACTCTGCTGAAGGAAGCCGGCAAGACCGCCGTTGCAGCCTGAAGCACATGATCACGACGCCTGCTCCGGCCGATAACCTTCTGGTGCTCGGCAAGATCGTATCGGTGCATGGCATTCGCGGAGAGGTGAAGATCTATTCTTTCACCGATCCGATTGACAACCTGCTGAATTACCGTCGCTGGACGCTCAAGCGAGGTGACGAGATCCGTCAGGCTGAAATGCTCCGGGGGCGGGCGCAGGGCAATGTCCTGGTGGCCAAGCTCCGTGGGCTGGATGATCGTGAAGAGGCGCGTACCTTCGCCGACTTCGAGATCTGCGTGCCGCGGCACGAACTGCCCGAACTGGGCAGGGATGAGTATTACTGGCATCAGCTGGTCGGCCTCAGGGTGATCGATCAGCAGGGTCGGTTGCTCGGCAAGATCGATCATCTGCTGGAAACCGGCGCCAACGATGTCATGGCGGTCAAGCCCTGCCCGGGCAGCCTTGATGATCGGGAGCGCTTGCTGCCCTACATCGATCAGTGCGTGCTGTCGGTGGACCTGGAGTCAGGTGAGATGCGTGTCGACTGGGACGCGGACTTCTGAGCCGGTTGCGATGCGTATAGAGGTCATCACCCTGTTTCCCGGCATGTTCGCTGCGATCAGCGAGCATGGGATCACCAGCCGGGCGGTCAAGCAGAACCTGCTTCAGGTCAACTGCCTGAACCCCCGGACCTGGACCGAGGATCGTCACCAGACGGTGGATGATCGACCCTTCGGAGGCGGCCCCGGCATGGTGATGAAGATCAAGCCGCTTGAAGGCGCACTCGCTGCAGCCCGACAGGCGGCGGGTGATGAGGCGAAGGTGATCTACCTTTCGCCCCAGGGGCGGCCGCTGAACCAGCAGGGCGTGCGAGAGCTGGCGAAGGAAGCGGCGTTGATCCTGATCGCCGGGCGTTATGAAGGCATCGACGAGCGTTTCATCGAAACGCATGTGGATGAAGAGTGGTCGATTGGCGATTACGTGCTGTCTGGCGGCGAATTGCCGGCCATGGTGTTGATCGATGCGGTGACCCGTCTGCTTCCCGGAGCCTTGGGTCATGCCGATTCAGCCGAGGAGGACTCGTTCAGCGATGGCCTGCTCGACTGCCCGCACTACACCCGACCCGAGGTGTATGAGGGAAAACGTGTTCCGGATGTGCTGCTTAGCGGCAACCATGAACACATCCGGCGCTGGCGTCTCATGCAGTCCCTTGGAAGGACCTGGGAACGCCGCGCTGATCTTCTGGATAGCCGCTCGCTTTCTGGAGAAGAGAAGAAGCTGCTGGAGGAATACATCCGCCAGCGGGACGATAGACAAGGTATCGATGGCACGTCCGACTGACCTGCCTTAGGAGCATAGAGAAATGACCAACAAGATTATTCAGCAGATCGAAGCCGAGCAGATGACCAAGGAAATTCCGGTCTTCGCTCCCGGCGACACCGTAGTCGTACAGGTAAAGGTCAAGGAAGGCGAGCGTTCGCGTCTGCAGGCCTTCGAAGGCGTGGTCATTGGCAAGCGTAACCGTGGTCTGAACAGCGCCTTCACCGTGCGCAAGATTTCCAGCGGTGTAGGTGTCGAGCGTACCTTCCAGACCTACAGCCCGCTGGTCGACAGCGTGGCCGTCAAGCGTCGTGGTGACGTACGCAAGGCCAAGCTGTACTACCTCCGCGCGCTGTCCGGCAAGGCTGCACGCATCAAGGAAAAGCTGTCCTGATCGGACCGCTTCACTGGGAAAGCAGCCTTCGGGCTGCTTTTTTTCGTTTAAAGGGAACAGGTTCCCGCTTCCCGTTGGATGGCTTTGCATGACCGCTCTCGACGATCCTTCCATCGATCGCTTCCTCGATGCGCTCTGGCTGGAAAAGGGTTTATCGAACAACACGCGGCAGTCGTATGCCGGCGACCTCGCGCTGTTCAATGGCTGGTTGCACGAGCGGGGCGTGGTGTTGCATCGAGCGGGACGGGAGGTGATTCTCGATTATCTGGCCTGGCGCCTTAACGGCGGCTACAAGGCTCGCTCCACGGCGCGCTTTCTGTCGGCCCTGCGCGGCTACTATCGCTATCTGCTGCGACAGGGGGAGATAATCGAGGATCCAACCCTTCGCATCGAGCAACCGCAGCTGGGTCGGCCCTTGCCGAAGTCGCTCTCCGAGGCCGATGTCGAGGCGCTGCTCCAGGCGCCTGATCTCGACACGCCGCTCGGGCTGCGTGACCGCGCCATGCTGGAAGTCCTCTATGCATGCGGGCTGCGGGTGACCGAGTTGGTCAGCCTGACAACGGATCAGTTGAGCTTGCGTCAGGGCGTGCTTCGGGTGTTCGGCAAGGGCAGCAAGGAGCGTCTGGTTCCGTTGGGGGAGGAGGCGATGCACTGGCTGCAGCGGTACCTTGCCGAAGCTCGCGGGGTTCTGCTCGGCGGGCGCATCAGCGAAGTACTGTTCCCCAGTCAGCGGGGCGCGCAGATGACGCGGCAGACCTTCTGGCACCGGATCAAATTGCATGCGCAAGTGGCCGGGATCAGCAAGCCGCTGTCGCCGCATACGCTGCGTCATGCCTTTGCCACTCATCTGCTCAACCACGGCGCCGATCTGCGTACCGTGCAAATGCTGCTGGGGCACAGTGACCTGTCAACGACCCAGATTTACACCCACATCGCCCGAGCGCGCTTGCAGGAGCTGCACGCGCGTCACCATCCACGAGGCTGATCCCGGGCGGCGCAGCCGGTCGGTGCGATGTGAGCTGTGCCACAGCGCACACGGCTTGTGCCGTGCCGGATATGGTAGGCTTGCGCCTCTTACCGAACGCTGCTCCACAGGAGTCACCATGCGTGTATTTTCGCTGTTCGCTGGCGTGGCGCTGAGCCTGGCCAGTGGTTTTCTGGCCGCTGCCGATCCTGATCAGGCCATTCGCGAAACCCTGCAACAACTCCAGCCGGGCCTGCCGATCGAAGCCATCGCCGAAAGTGCCATGCCCGGACTCTATCAGGTCCAGCTACAGGGCGGACGCCAGCTGTACGCCAGCGAAGACGGCCAGTTCCTGATGCAGGGCTATCTGTTCCAGATCCGTGATGGCCAGGCGGTGAACCTTACCGAGCAGGCGGAAAGCCGCTCCATTGCACAGCAAATGGCGGCGATTCCGACCGAGCAGATGGTGATCTTCCAGGCGAAGGAGCCCAAGACCCACATCACGGTGTTCACCGATGCTGACTGCGGTTATTGCCAGAAGCTGCACAGTGAAGTGCCGGAGCTCAATCGCCGGGGAGTCGAAGTGCGATATGTGGCCTTCCCGCGGCAGGGCACCGGATCGCCAGGCCACAAGACCCTCGTTGATGTGTGGTGTGCCAAGGACCCGCTTGATGCAATGAACAAGGCGAAGGCGCGGCAGTCGCTGCCGAGCGTCAGCTGTGACAACCCCGTGGACGAGCAGTACCGGCTAGGGCAACTGATCGGCGTGCAAGGGACCCCCGCCATCGTACTGGAGAATGGCCAGATGATTCCCGGATACCAGCCGGCTCCGCAGCTGGCCAAGCTCGCCATCGAGGCGGCCGTCGGTCGCGCGGACGTCGCCAACGTCGACGCCAGGTAAACACCGCGCCAGCTTCCAGCTCAAATGAAAGAGGTTCGCCTTTCATCTGCTGGAGATTGCCATGAGGCTCGAAGGATCCTGTCACTGCAAGGCTGTGCGATTTTCGCTGGAATCCGCTCAGCCTTTTCCCTTCATGCGCTGCTATTGCTCGATCTGTCGGAAAACGGCTGGCTCCGGTGGCTATGCCATCAATCTGGCCGGTGACAATCGCTCCTTGATGATCGATGGTCGGGAGAATATCAGCGTATACCAGGCGCAGCTGGACGATGGCACCATCAGTTCCGGTCAGCGCAACTTCTGCAAATTCTGCGGTACGGCCCTGTGGCTGTGGGACCCGAACTGGCCAGACCTGATCCATCCGCATGCCTCGGCCATCGACAGTGAGCTGCCCGTGCCGCCCGAGCATGTGCACATGCTGCTCGATTCCAAGGCCAGCTGGGTGGAGATCGATGCCCGACCCCGCGACAAGCAGTTCCAGGGATACCCTGACGAGTCGCTGGCGCAATGGCACGAGCGGCTGGGGCTGACGCGCTAGCCTGCACCCCGTCACGCCAATTGACTTAACCTCGGTCGCTTCGTAATGTGCGGCTCTTTTCTGCGCCCGTTTTGCGGGCGCTTTCGCTGTGATGATGGGGAGTCGAGCGTGAAACCGGTAAAAGTGGGGATCTGTGGCTTGGGGACCGTCGGCGGCGGCACCTTCAATGTACTCAAGCGCAACGCCGAGGAGATCGCCCGCCGTGCCGGGCGTGGCATCGAAGTGGCGCAGATCGCCGCGCGCTCGTCCAATCCGCAATGCGACGCCACCGGTACCCCCATTACCGACGATGTCTTTGCGGTGGCCGACAACCCGGAAATCGATATCGTCATCGAGCTGATCGGCGGCTATACCGTCGCACGCGAGCTGGTCATGCGCGCCATCGACAACGGCAAGCATGTGGTCACCGCCAACAAGGCGCTGATCGCCGTGCATGGAAACGAGATCTTCGCCCGCGCCAGCGAGAAGGGCGTGATCGTCGCCTTCGAGGCCTCGGTCGCCGGCGGCATTCCGATCATCAAGGCGCTCCGCGAGGGCCTGGCCGGCAACCGCATCAACTGGCTGGCCGGCATCATCAACGGGACCGGCAACTTCATCCTCACCGAGATGCGTGAGAAGGGCCGTGCCTTCGAGGACGTGCTGGCCGAAGCTCAGGCACTGGGCTACGCCGAAGCCGACCCGACCTTCGACGTCGAGGGCATCGATGCCGCGCACAAGCTGACCATCCTGGCGTCCATCGCCTTCGGCATCCCGCTGCAGTTCGACAAGGCCTACACCGAGGGCATCACCAGGCTGACCACCGCCGACGTGGGCTATGCCGAAGCCCTGGGTTATCGCATCAAGCACCTGGGTGTGGCGCGCAGTACGGCCGTCGGCATCGAGCTGCGTGTCCATCCGACCCTGATCCCGGCCGACCGTCTGATCGCCAACGTCAATGGCGTGATGAACGCGGTGATGGTCAACGGCGACGCCGTTGGCAGCACGCTTTATTACGGCGCCGGCGCCGGCATGGAACCGACCGCCTCGGCAGTGGTGGCCGACCTGGTGGATGTGACCCGCGCGCTGACCACCGACCCGACCAACCGCGTGCCGCACCTGGCCTTCCAGGCCGAGCAGCTGTCCGACCATCCAGTGCTACCGATCGGCGAGTGCGAAAGCGCCTACTATCTGCGCATCCAGGCCAAGGACCACCCGGGCGTGCTGGCGCAGCTGGCGTCCATCCTTTCCGAGCGCGGCATCAACATCGAGTCGATCATGCAGAAGGAAGCCGAGGAGCACGACGGCCTGGTGCCGGTGATCCTGCTGACCCACCGCGTGAAAGAGCAGCGCATCGACGACGCCATCGCCGCGTTCGAGGCGCTGGATGATGTGGTGGGCAGCGTCGTGCGGATCCGCGTCGAACAATTGAACTGACAGTCGCAAGCCGCACGAAGCTGCTTGAGGCTTGCAGCTTGCCGCTTGCAGCTCAAAACGAAGGTTTTCATATGCGCTACATCAGCACCCGTGGCCAGGCTCCGGCCCTGAATTTCGAAGATGTCCTGCTGGCCGGTCTGGCCACCGATGGCGGGCTCTACGTTCCCGAGAACCTGCCGCGCTTCACCATGGAAGAAATCGCCTCCTGGGCCGGTCTGCCGTACCATGAACTGGCCTTCCGGGTGATGCGCCCGTTCGTGACCGGCAGCATTCCCGACGCCGACTTCAAGAAGATCCTCGAAGAGACCTACTCCACCGGTCCCGACGGCGTGTTTGCCCACAATGCCGTGGCGCCGCTGCGCCAGTTGAACGGCAACGAGTGGGTGCTGGAGCTTTTCCACGGTCCGACCCTGGCGTTCAAGGATTTTGCCCTGCAGCTGCTTGGCCGCCTGCTCGACCATGTGCTGGCAAAGCGCGGCGAGCGCGTGGTAATCATGGGTGCCACCTCCGGCGACACCGGCTCGGCCGCCATCGAAGGCTGCCGCCGCTGTGACAATGTGGACATCTTCATCCTGCACCCGCACGAGCGAGTGTCGGACGTGCAGCGCCGGCAGATGACCAGCATTCTCGGCGAGAACATCCACAACATCGCCATCGAAGGCAACTTCGACGACTGCCAGGAAATGGTCAAGGCCAGCTTCGCCGACCAGGCTTTTCTCAAGGGCACCCGGCTGGTAGCGGTCAACTCGATCAACTGGGCGCGGATCATGGCCCAGATCGTCTACTACTTCCATGCCGCGCTGCAGCTCGGTGGCCCGGCCCGTTCGGTGGCCTTCTCGGTGCCGACCGGCAACTTCGGCGACATCTTCGCCGGCTACCTGGCGCGCAACATGGGCCTGCCGATCAGCCAACTGATCGTCGCCACCAACCGCAACGACATCCTGCACCGCTTCATGAGCGGCAACCGCTACGACAAGGACACCCTGCATCACTCACTGTCGCCGTCCATGGACATCATGGTGTCGTCGAACTTCGAACGCTTGCTGTTCGACCTGCACGGGCGCAACGGGTTGGCGGTTGCGGAGCTGATGAACAGCTTCAAGGCCACCGGCAAGCTGTCGGTCGAAGAGGATCGCTGGATCGAAGCGCGTCGGCTGTTCGACTCGCTGGCGGTGGATGACGAAGAGACCTGCCGGACCATCGCCGAGGTGTTCAAGAACACCACCGAGGTACTGGACCCGCACACCGCCATCGGCGTGCGCGCCGCCCGGGAATGCCGCCGCAGCCTGGACACCCCCATGGTGATCCTCGGTACCGCCCATCCGGTCAAATTCCCCGAGGCGGTGGAAAAAGCCGGTATCGGCAAGTTACTGGAACTGCCCAAGCATCTGTTCGACCTGCACGAGCGGGAAGAGCGCAGCACCGTACTGCCCAATGACATCAAGGCAGTGCAGGGCTTCGTCAGCAGCCATGGCAATCGCGGCAAGCCGCTCTGACGGAATAAAAGGCGGGAAGGGCGCTAAAGGCTGGAGCTTTCGTGCTCGGAGCGTTGGATTACGCTTCGCTAATCCAACCTACGTTGGTGATGTTCCGGTTCTGCCTGAAGCGCTGCAGCCTTTCGTAGGTCGGGTTAGCCGCAGGCGTAACCCGACGCTTCGGTGCGCAGGAGCGTTGGATTACGCTTTGCTAATCCAACCTACGTTGGCGATTCTTTACCCTTCGAACTCTTCCCAACCGCCCATTTCCTTCCACCGGTTGACGATGCCGCAGAACAGCTCGGCGGTCTTTTCGGTATCGTAGCGGGCAGAGTGGGCTTCGCGGCCGTCGAAGTCGATTCCCGCTGCCTGGCAGGCCTTGGCCAGTACGGTCTGGCCGTAGGCGAGGCCGGCGAGCGTGGCGGTGTCGAAACTGGAAAAGGGGTGAAAGGGGTTTCGCTTGATCGCGCAGCGATTGATCGCGGCATTGAGAAAACCGAGGTCGAAAGCGCTGTTGTGGCCTACGAGAATGGCGCGTTTGCAGCCGGCGGATTTCACCGCCTTGCGCACACCCCGCAGAATGTCGGTCAGCGCGTCCAGCTCGGCTACTGCCTGGCGCAAGGGATGGTCCAGCTTGATGCCGGTGAACTCGAGCGCAGCGGACTCGATGTTGGCTCCGGCAAAGGGCTCGACGCGATAGAAGTAGGTGTGGTCAGGATAGACCAGCCCCTGCTCGTCCATGCCGATGGTGGTGGCGGCGATTTCCAGCAGTGCGTCAGTGGCGCAATTGAAGCCGCCACACTCGACGTCCACCACCACCGGGAGGTAGCCGCGAAAGCGACGAGCCATGGGCGTACGGGCCGAACCGGGCAGGTTGTGCTCAAGCTCGTCTTCGAATTCGCTACCGCTCATGCACGATTCTCCAGCCGCCAGCGCAGTGTCTCGCCCGCGCGCAGCGGAACCACTTGGCGATCACCGAACGGCAGCTGCGCGGGCACTGTCCAGTCTTCGCGCACCAGGGTGACCTGTTCGGTGTTGCGGGCCAATCCGTAGAAGTCCGGACCAAAGTGACTGGCGAAGGCTTCCAGGCGGTGCAGTGCATCGCGCTGTTCGAAAGCCTCGGCATAGAGTTCGAGAGCCGCGAAGGCGGTGTAGCAGCCGGCACAGCCGCAAGCGGCCTCCTTGGCCTGTTGTGCATGGGGGGCCGAGTCGGTGCCGAGGAAGAATTTCGCGTTGCCGCTGGTGGCCGCATCCAGCAGTGCTTCCTGGTGAGTATTGCGCTTGAGGATCGGCAGACAATAGAAGTGCGGACGAATCCCGCCGACCAGCATGTGGTTGCGGTTGTAGAGCAGATGCTGTGCGGTGATGGTCGCGCCGACGTTTGTGCCTGTCTCTTCGACGAACTGCACGGCGTCGCGCGTGGTGATGTGCTCGAACACCACCTTGAGCGTCGGGAATCGCTGGACCACCCGCGATAGGTGCTCGTCGATGAATGCCTTTTCACGATCGAATACGTCGATCTCCGCGCGGGTCACCTCGCCGTGCACCAGCAGCGGCAGCCCGACTTCCGCCATGGTCTCCAGCACGCTGAAGATGTTGTCGATGCGAGTCACGCCCGAGTCGGAGTTGGTGGTGGCTCCGGCCGGGTAGAGTTTTGCCGCGTAGACGATGCCGGACGCCTGGGCCGCGCGCACGTCTTCGGGGCGAGTGCTGTCGGTCAGGTAGAGCACCATCAGCGGATCGAAGCGGCCGCCGGCGGGCAAGGCGCCGAGGATGCGCTCGCGGTAGCTGGCGGCCTCGTCAGCATTGCGAACAGGCGGGACCAGGTTAGGCATGACGATCGCCCTGGCGAACTGGCGCGCGGCGTCGGCAACCGTATGGCGCAGCGAGGCACCGTCACGCAAGTGGATGTGCCAGTCGTCTGGGCGCAACAGGGTAAGGCGATCGGTCATGCGGGTGTTCCAGGGCATCTTCGGATGATGGCCGGAATGCTACCGGAAAACGGGCTGTCTGGGGGCAGCTGCCGGCGTGCGGCATTGGCAAGCTCAAGTTTCCAGATCAGCCACCGATACTTTCCTTGAACAACCGTGTCGGAGGGCCTGTGCGCCTGCCTCTGCTTGTCCTTGCCAGCCTGCTTGCCGCGCCGACGGCTTGCGCTCTCACGTTTCAGACGCGTCTGGAGCGGGTCGAGTGGCAGGTGCAAGGTGACCGTTTCGAGTGCCGGCTGGCCCAGCCTGTGACGGGGCTGGGGACGGGGGAGTTCGTTCGTCGGGCCGGCGAAGAAGCAGTGTTCCGCCTGCGCTCGCAGGAGCGCTGGTTTGGCGACGGCTCTGCAACCTTGCTTGCCGCGGCTGCGCCCTGGCAGCCCAATCGCAGTGACATCGCCCTGGGTCAGGTAAGGATTCGCGCGGGTGAGGTGGTGTTCGACAGCAGCCCCTATCAGGCCGGGCGCCTGCTCAGCGGCCTGCTCGAAGGCCGTAGCCCGGTGGTCCGTCATCGTACCAGGCACGGCAGCGAGCCCCTGGAGGTGCGGTTGTTGCCAGCGCGCTTCGCCTCTGCCTACGAAGAGTATCTGGCCTGCTCCTCCAGGCTGCTGCCAGTGAACTTCGATCAGATCCGTCAGACACAGCTGCCATTTTCCACGGCTGGTGCCGACCTGGATGACGCCGCCAAGGCTCGGCTCGACCTGGTTCTGCAGTTCCTGGCGGCCGACCCCAGCGTCAACCGCATTTACCTCGATGGCCATTCCGACAACAGTGGCGACCGACTGACCAACCGAGAGCTGTCCCGCCGCCGCGCGCTGGCCGTACGCGATTACCTGATGGCCAACGGCATCGACGAATCCAGCATCACGGTGCGCTTTCACGGCGAGCGCTATCCGCTCGTCGCCAATAGCAGCCCTGCCAACCGCGCGAAAAACCGGCGTGTGACACTGCAACTCGAGCGCGAGGTGGTGGCCAGCGCGACTGAAGAGCAGCGCCCGCTTCCGGCCGGTGCACGGGCTCTGTAAAAGAACACGCGTGACCAGTAGAATCTCCGCTTTCCGTTACAACCCCCCGGGAGTGGATGGCTCATGGCCGATGTAAAGAAGGTAGTCCTGGCATATTCCGGTGGCCTGGACACCTCGGTGATCCTCAAGTGGCTGCAAGACACCTACAACTGCGAGGTGGTGACCTTTACCGCTGACCTGGGTCAGGGCGAAGAGGTCGAGCCGGCCCGCGCCAAGGCCCAGGCCATGGGCGTGAAAGAGATCTACATCGACGACCTCCGCGAAGAGTTCGTGCGCGACTTCGTGTTCCCGATGTTCCGCGCCAACACCGTCTACGAAGGCGAATACCTGCTGGGCACTTCCATCGCCCGTCCGCTGATCGCCAAGCGCCTGATCGAGATCGCCAACGAGACCGGCGCCGACGCCATCTCCCACGGCGCGACCGGCAAGGGTAACGACCAGGTACGTTTCGAGCTGGGCGCTTATGCGCTCAAGCCCGGCGTCAAGGTGATCGCTCCCTGGCGCGAGTGGGATCTGCTGTCCCGCGAGAAACTGATGGACTACGCCGAAAAGCACGCCATCCCGATCGAGCGTCACGGCAAGAAGAAGTCCCCGTACTCCATGGACGCCAACCTGCTGCACATCTCCTACGAAGGCGGCGTGCTGGAAGACACCTGGACCGAGCACGAAGAGGATATGTGGCGTTGGACCAGGTCCCCGGAAGCCGCACCCGACACCCCCACCTACATCGAGCTGACCTACCGCGCCGGTGACATCGTCGCCATCGACGGCAAGGACATGACTCCGGCCCAGGTGCTGACCGAGCTGAACCGCATCGGCGGCGAGAACGGCATCGGCCGTCTGGACATCGTCGAGAACCGCTACGTCGGCATGAAGTCCCGGGGCTGCTACGAAACCCCCGGCGGCACCATCATGCTCAAGGGCCACCGCGCCATCGAGTCCATCACCCTGGACCGCGAAGTCGCCCACCTGAAGGACGAGCTGATGCCCAAATACGCCAGCCTGATCTACAACGGCTACTGGTGGAGCCCGGAGCGTCTGATGCTGCAGCAGATGATCGACGCTTCCCAGGCGAGCGTGAACGGCGTGGTGCGCCTGAAGCTCTACAAGGGCAATGTCATCGTCACCGGCCGCAAGTCGGACGATTCCCTGTTCGACGCCAATATCGCCACCTTCGAAGACGATGCCGGTGCCTATGATCAGGCCGACGCCGGCGGCTTCATCAAGCTCAATGCGCTGCGCATGCGCATTGCGGCGGGCAAGGGGCGCAGCCCGCTGTAATGCAAGACGGTTGTGTCGCTTGAACCAAGCCCTGGCGTCTGCCGGGGCTTCTTTTTTGCGCTACTTACGGGGCAGCCTTCGTTTACGGTAATCCGGACCGGCGATGATTTCATCTGGCCTGGTGAGGGCAAACAAGGCGTTGTTCCTGGAGGTTAGAGCCGTTTCGGCTGAAACAGGACGAAGTGAAGAGCGAGGCGGGAGTGGCCTGCCGGCTTTTCCAGGCTTACTACCACTCGTCATGTGGAAGGATCGCTCGGCGAGTTTCAGCGTCAATGTAGGGGAGCGCTACAAAGATTTTTGTAGCCATTTGTAAATTATCTGGAGATCTTCGATGACTCAGAATAGCAATCCCGGAAACTTTGCCAACGACCGTGAGAAAGCCTCTGAAGCAGGCAAGAAGGGCGGCCATAACAGCGGTGGAAACTTCGCCAATGATCGCGAGAAGGCCTCTGAAGCAGGCAAGAAGGGCGGTCAGAACAGCCACGGTAGCAATAGCTGACAAAGAATTTCGCTGGGTTAATACCTGGTGAGATGTTTTACCTGCTCGTTCGATGTTCGCCCCGGGGGTTAATCCCGGGGCTTTTTTTGGTTCACCGCACTTTCCCGCAACGCCGCTTCGATTTCGGGCCGAAACAGGCGTTTCCCTGTAGACGTAGCCCATCCGCTTAATGACCTCACTTCCTTGTTCAGAGGCCGCCACGCCATTTAATTCGCCGCCCTACCTGATGATCATCCTGTCGGCGTGGTGGGCAGAAAGGCCGCACCGTCGGCCGAGCCGGACTTCAGGTTGCGTTCCTGCTGCGCCCCGGCCGGACCTCGGAAAATGAACGCATTGCCAGAGAGTGACGGACTTTGGCCTTTTTGCCTGGTCTCAGGGACAATTGGCGGCCTAACCGCAATCGACTGGGAGAGATAGATGCGCTTGCTACACACCATGCTGCGTGTCGGCGACCTGGACAGGTCACTGACCTTTTACACCGAGGTGCTTGGCATGACGCTGCTGCGCCGAAAGGATTACCCGGAAGGCAAGTTCACCCTGGCATTTGTCGGCTACGGCAATGAGGCAGAGAACTCGGTGATCGAGCTGACCCACAATTGGGATACGTCCCAATATGACTTGGGCAACGGCTACGGCCATATCGCGCTGGAGGTCGAGGATGTCTACAAGGCCTGTGAAGACATCAGGGCACGCGGCGGCAAGATCGTCCGGGAGCCGGGGCCGATGATGCACGGCACCAGCATCCTGGCGTTTGTCGAGGATCCGGACGGTTATCGGATCGAATTGCTGTCGCCCCAGCGCAAGGACTGAAGTGCAGGCGGTTACGCCGCCGCGGAAACGCTGAACGCCCCGATCAGGTCGGGGCGTTCTTGTCTGCGGGATCGCTTAGAGGTCGAAGTCGAAATCGGCCAACTGCTTCTGCAGGCGGCGCTCTTCCAGCAGGTTGTCGATGATCCGCCGCTTGGTCAGGTTTGTCTTGGCCGCTTCAACGGGTGCCTCGGCGGCCTCGCCGTCTTCCTCAGCGACGAAATCTTCTTCGATATCGATATCTTCTTTGTCGGACACTCGGTGTTCTCCTAGCAACCAGGGCGCTATTTGGCGACCTTATAACCACATTTCCGAGGCCGGTAAAAAAGATTTTTTCAATGGGAAGGGCAGGGTTCCAGCGTTCGGCTCAATCGTCGGATGTCTTGTGCTTGTACTCGCACAGATCCTCGATCCGGCAGCTACCACACAGGGGTTTGCGCGCCTTGCAGACGTAGCGTCCATGCAGGATCAGCCAGTGGTGGGCGTCGAGCAGATACTGCCGCGGGACGAACTTCACCAGCTTGCGCTCGACCTCCAGGACGTTCCTGCCCGGGGCGATCCGGGTGCGGTTACTGACGCGGAAAATGTGGGTATCGACAGCCATGGCGTACTGGCGGAACACGGTGTTGAGCACCACGTTCGCCGTCTTGCGGCCGACGCCGGGCAGCGCTTCGAGCGCTTCGCGGTCTTCGGGCACCTGGCCCTGGTGACGCTCGATCAGCAGTCGGCAGGTTTCAATGACATTCTTCGCCTTGCTGGGGTACAGGCCGATGGTCTTGATGTACTCGCAAAGCCCGTCCAGCCCCAGCGCCAGGATCGCTTCCGGCGTGTTGGCCACCGGAAACAGCTTGGCGGTCGCCTTGTTCACGCCGACATCGGTGGCCTGGGCGGAGAGGATCACGGCGATCAACAGTTCGAACGGCGAGCTGTAGGCCAGCTCGGTGGTCGGGTTGGGGTTGTCCTCGTGGAAGCGACGGAAGATTTCACGGCGTTTGGCGGCGTTCATGGTTTTCCAGCGACAAGCCTCAAGCGACAAGCTTCGAGTAAAAAGCGAACAGTTGCGAGCCGATATCCGCGTTGCACACCGGGTAGCTTGCAGCGCTCAATCTACCGCCCCGGTTGTCCTGACCCGACGGCTGGTGACCGGAGCTGCAGGCTGGGCGTGGACTTTGCGAGCGGCCAGCTGCTGGTCGATGCGGTTTTTCAGCGCGATGATCAGGCCGAGGACGATAAAGGCGCCCGGTGGCAGGATGGCGAGCAGGAAACCCTTGTAGTCCTGAACAAAGGTGATCTGCCAGTCACGGGCAATCTCGCCGAAGAGTAGATGCATGTTGGCGAACAGGGCGCCAGTGCCCAGCACCTCGCGGGCACCGCCCAGCAGCACCAGCACGAAGGCGAAGCCGACGCCCATGACCAGGCCGTCATAGGTCGCGATGACCGGGTTGTGCTTGGCGGCGAAGCCGTCAGCCCGGCCGAGGATCACGCAGTTGGTGGTAATCAGCGGAATGAAGATGCCGAGAATCTGGAACAGTTCATAAGTGTATGCCTGCATCAGCAGCTCGATGCAGGTGGTCAGGGCGGCAATGATCATCACGAAGGCGGGCAACCGGACGGCCGTGTTGACCACCCCCCGGACCAGCGACACGGCCAGGTTTGAGCAGACCAGCACCATGATGGTCGCGATTCCCAGGCCCAGGGCGTTGACTGCCGAATTGCTGACTCCAAGGAGGGGGCAGAGGCCGAGCAGTTGGACCAGTGCGGGATTGTTCTTCCAGAGACCGTTGATGCTCAGTTCGGCGTAGCTCGGATTGCTCACGGCTGGGTGTCCCCTTCGGTCGTCTGCAACTGATCGCGGGTCGCGGCTTCACCGGCGCGCGAATGAGTGGTGGCAGGCCCGGCTTCGACATCGTCGGCCAGGGCGTCCGGCGGAGCTTCCCCGGTCGCCTCCGGGTTCAGCAGGGCGCTGCGGTTGAGCTGGAAATAATGCAGGGCGCGCTGCACGGCGTTGATCACCGCGCGCGGGGTGACGGTGGCGCCAGCAAACTGGTCGAAATCGCCGCCCTCCTTTTTCACGGTCCAGCGCTCGGGTGGCGGGTTGCCCAGCGAGCGCCCATTGAAGCCCAGGATCCAGTCGCTCTTGGCCAGTTCGATCTTGTCGCCGAGGCCCGGGGTTTCCCGGTGCTGCAGGGTGCGCACGCCAGCCAAGCTGCCATCGGCATTGATCCCGACCAGCAGCCGTATGGCACCGCTGTAGCCGTCCGGTGCGGTGGCCTGAAGAATGATCGCGGTCGGCTCGCCCTGGCGCAAGGCCAGGTAGGCTGGCAGGGCGGTGCGATTGCCAAGCAGAGAATCCTGCAGCACCAGGCTGTTCGCCAGCAGGTCGTTGTCGTAGCTGCCTTCGGGCAAGATCTCGCCGAGGGCGCGTACCTGTGCGGCGCGTTCGGAAGCCTGGATCCGGCTGGCGGTGCCCTGCTGCAGCAGGGTCACGCCGCCCACGGTGACTACAGCAAACAGGCCGAGCACCAGAGCGTTGCGGTACATCGAACGGAGGATCACGGGCTCAGTCCCCCATCTTCATGCCGCGCCCGGCCTTGTCGTGGCCGTAGGTGCGCGGACGCGTGTAGTAATCGATGGTCGGCGCCGCGAGGTTCATCAGCAAGACGGCGAAGGCCACGCCATCGGGGAAACCGCCCCAGGCGCGGATGATGTACACCAGCACTCCGACGCCAGCGCCGAACACCAGTCGACCGAGCTGGCTGGTGGCGCTGCTGACCGGGTCGGTGACGATGAAGAAGGCGCCGAGCATGGTGGCGCCGGAGAGCAGATGGAACAGTGGCGAACCGTTCGAGTTGGAGCCCGAGCCGTTCCAGAACAGAAAGCTCATGATCGCCAGGGCACCCAGCATGCCGACGGGGGCATGCCAGGTGAAGAGCCGTTTGTGCAGCAGAAACAGGCCCCCGGCGAGAAACGCCAGGTTGACCACTTCGGAGCCAATGCCACCAAAATGGCCGAATGCCGGATGGCGCCAGAGTTCCTCTACGGTAAGACTGTTGTTCAGCTTCATCACGTCCAACGCAGTCGCCTGCGCCCAGGCATCCGGAAGATTACCGATACCCAGGATCTGCCGGAGGCCGTCCATCACCCCCACCGCATGCGGCGCTGGCCAGCTGGTCATTTCCACAGGAAAGGAAATCAGTACCACGACGTAGCCGATCATTGCCGGATTGAAGGGGTTCTGTCCGAGTCCGCCATACAGCTGCTTGCCAAAGGCGATGGCAAAGCTGACCGCCACCAGGGTCAGCCACCAGGGTGAGTAAGGCGGCAAGGCCAGCGCCAGCAGCATCGCGGTGACCAGGGCGCTGCCGTCGGTGACGAAAAAGGTCACCGGGCGCTGGCGCAAGCGCAGCATCAGGGCTTCGACCGAGAGTGCCACCAGGCTGGCCCAGCACAGGTTGATCAGGGTGCCAGCGCCATACTGCCAGGTCAGGGCAGCCAGGCCGGGCAGCGCGGCGCCCATGACCAGCAGCATGACCCGCTGGGTGCGGTTGCTGCCCGTGGCGTGGGGCGAGGTGATACGAGGCAGGGCCATCATGGCTCTCCGGTTGCCAGCCCTGGGGCTGGCGTGGGATTGAGGTTCTGCCGTTAACCGGCGTTATCGGTCTGGTAGGCCTGGAGCTGGCGTTCGGCTTCGGCCAGGCGCCGGCGGGCTTCGTCCAGCTGGGCTTCGCTCGCGGTCTCGTCGCGCTCGAGCTTGCGCAGGTCGGCACGGGCGAAAGCCACTTCGGTCTTCAGTGCTCGCCGTCGCTCGTCCACCGGCTGCTTTTCCACCCGTACCCGCTCCGGTACCGGCTTGCCACTCTCGGCTTCGGCCGCATGCAGCGCCTGCTCGGCCATGGCCAGCGCTTCACGCAGGGGGGCCAGCTCGGCCTCCTCGGCACCCGCCTTCTCGGCCTTTTTCAGCTCGGCGCGCCTTGTCGCCAGTTCGATCTTGGCTGCCTTTAGTGCGTCGCTGAGTGCCGGTTTGGCCGGTGCATCGGGCGTCGCCGGTCGGGCCTGCTCGAGTGCCGACAGCTGGGCGCGCCATTGGGTCAGTTCGGCCACCTGCTCGGGGTCGGGATTATCGATTTTCTCGGCCTTGCGGATCTGCGCACGAAGCATGGCGGCTTCGATCTTGGCCTTTTTCGCCGCCTCGCTGTCGACCGCCGAGGTCGGGGCCTGGCTGGCTGCTGCGCCCGCCTCGAGCGTTGCCAGTTGGGTCCGCAGGGCTTCGAGTTCAGTCGCATCCGGCGCTTCGGCCTTTTCCAGCTTGCGAATCTGGGCGCGAAGCATGGCGGCTTCGATCTTGGCTTTCTTGGCCGAATCCTCGACTGCCGGCTTGACCGACGGTGCCGCAGCAGGGGCTGCGGCTTCCAGCGCCTGCTGCGCGGCCGCGGCGGCATTGCGCAGTTCGGCTACCTGGGCTTCGAGTTCAGGGGTCTCGTGTGCGGCCAGCTGCTTTTCGGCCTTCTTCAGGGCCACCTGGGCCATGCTGGCTTCGATCTTCAGACGCTTCAGCCCATCGTCCTGGGTAACCTTCGCTTCGCTGGCTGCCGCCGCCGGGGAGACGTCAGCCTGGGCCGCCTTGGCTCGCGCGGCGCGCTCGGCACGTGCCTTGCGTTCGGCCTCCTTGAGCTCTTCGGCCCGACGCAGGCGTTCCTGCCGCTGTTCGAAGCGCTGCTTGGAGTAGTCGGCTTTGACTGCCTTCTGCTCCATCTCGCGGATCTCAGCCTTGGCCACCCGGTAATACTGCACCAGCGGGATGGTCGACGGGCAGACGTAGGCGCAGGCACCACATTCGATGCAGTCGAACAGGTTATGCGCCTTGATCTGCTCGAAATCTTTGCCGAGGGCAAAGAAGTGCAACTGCTGGGGCAGCAGCCGGGCAGGACAGACGTCCTCGCAGGCGCCACAACGGATGCAAGGCATGGCCGGCGGCGGCGCAGGCAGCTCCTCGGCGGTAGGGGCCAGCAGGCAGTTGGCCGTCTTGATCAGCGGCACTTCCAGGGCGGGCAGGGTGAAGCCCATCATCGGCCCGCCCATGATCAGCCGGTCGATTCGCTCCGGACGAAGACCGGCATAAGCCAGCAACTCGCTGACCGGCGTGCCGAACAACGCTTCGACGTTCATCGGGCGTTCCAGCGCCTCCCCGGTCAGGGTAGTGATACGCGAGATCAGCGGCTTTCCAAGCACCACGGCGTCATGTACGGCGGCGCAGGTCCCGACGTTCTGGCAGAGCACGCCGACGTCCGCCGGCAGCTTGCCGCTGGGCACTTCGACCCCGGTGAGGATCTGGATCAGCTGCTTTTCCCCTCCGGACGGGTACTTGGTGGGAAATACCCGCACGCTGTAAGGGCGATCACCGATGGCGTCGCGCAGGGCCTGGGCAGCCTCGGGCTTGTTGTCCTCGAGGCCGATATAGATCCGCTCCGGCGTCAGCAGGTGAACGAACACCTCGATTCCCGAGACCACCGCGGCGGCGCGTTCGCGCATCAACCTGTCGTCGGCGGTGATATAGGGCTCGCATTCGGTGCCATTGATGATCAGGGTATCGATGTGGTGGCGCGACTGCGTGGCGAGTTTCACCGCCGTGGGAAAGCCGGCGCCGCCAAGGCCGTTGAGGCCGCCCTCGCGAATCAGCGCGACCAGTTCTTCGGGTTCCATCTCCCGGTAGTCCGGGCGCGGGGTCAGCTCGATCCACTCGTCGCGGCCGTCGCTGTCGATCACGATGGCCGGCGCGAGCATGCCCGAAGGGTGCGGAAACGGCTGCGGGCCGATGAAACTCACCGTGCCGGACGTGGGTGCGTGCAGTGGCGCGCTGATGACGCTGGTGGCGTCGGCGATCTTCTGACCCTTGAGCACCCGGTCGCCCACCGCGACGCAAGGGCGGGCCGGCGAGCCGATGTGCTGGCTAAGCGGCAGGGTGAGCCTGGCCGGCAGGGGCGGATGTTCGATCGGTGTCCCGTTGGACAGTTCCTTGCGTTCGGCCGGATGGATGCCGCCGTGGATGTCCCAGATCTTTTCCGCACTCATGCCGGCTGCCCCCGATCAGTGGCGATCAACTGCCCAGGTGCCACCGGACGCTCCCACTTCCAGGCCTGCAGGCTTCCCCCCACCGGACGCATCTCGATGCAGTCGACCGGGCAGGGCTCGACGCACAGGTCGCAGCCGGTGCATTCGGACACTATGACGGTATGCATCTGCTTGGCCGCACCAAGAATGGCATCCACCGGACAGGCCTGCAGGCACTTGGTACAGCCAATGCATTCCTCTTCACGGATGAAGGCGACCATCTGCGGCTTTTCACCGCCCTCGGCATCCAGCGGTTCGGCTTCGACCTGCAGCAGGTCGGCCAGCGCCTGGATGGTCGCCTCGCCACCCGGTGGGCATTTGTTGATCTTGTCACCATTGGCGATGGCTTCGGCGTAGGGCTTGCAGCCCGGGTAGCCGCACTGGCCGCACTGGGTCTGCGGAAGCAGGGCGTTGATCTGCTCGGCGATGGGATCGCCTTCGACCTTGAAGCGAATGGCAGCGAAACCGAGGATGGCACCACACACCAGGCACAGGGCGAGCAGGGCCAGCACGGCAATGATGACTGGGCTCATAGCTTGACCAACCCGGTGAAGCCCATGAACGCCAGCGACATCAGGCCGGCGGTGATCATGCCGATGGCTGCGCCCTGGAAGGCCCTGGGAACATCGGCGATGGCGATGCGCTCACGCATGGCGGCAAAGAACACCAGCACCATGGAGAAGCCCAGGCCCGCAGCGAAGCCATTGAGCGTGGCGCTGAGAAAATTGAACTCCGCCTTGTTGGCGTTCAAGAGGGCCACCCCAAGGACGATGCAGTTGGTGGTGATCAGCGGCAGGAAGATCCCCAGTACCCGGTAGAGCAGCGGGCTGGTCTTGTTGACCACCATCTCGGTGAACTGCACGACCACGGCGATGACCAGGATAAAGCTGATGGTGCGCAGGAATTCCAGATCCAACGGCCTGAGCACGTACTGCTGCAGCAGGTAACTGCACATCGCCGCGAGCGTGAGCACGAAGGTAGTGGCCAGCGACAGGCCGATGGCCGTCTCGATTTTTTTCGAAACGCCCATGAAGGGGCAAAGTCCGAGAAACTGCACCAAAACGAAATTGTTGACCAGGATGGCGCTAACCATGATCAAGGCGAGTTCGGTCATTGGGTTACCGTCGCGGCGGAAAGGGCCGGGAAAAAGCCAAGTATTATCAGGGACGCGCGCGGGTGGGGCAATAAGACAGGTGAGCGCAGGGTGCCGCCGCGATGCCCGGATGATGCAGCCCATGTCGGTCATTTGCCACTGGGCGAGGCGCGCCCTTGGCAAGACGCGGGCTGCGGCTTGCACCAGAGCCTGGATTCATGCGCCAGGCTACTGGCTTGCAGCAACGGCTCGGCGTCTACCGTTTGGCTGTCCCGGCGCCTGCAGGCGGGCGCCGGGACAGCCGATCATCATTTTACCCGCTGACCCGGCCTGGCGCCCTGGTCGGGGCTGAGCAGGAAGATTTCCTCCCCGCCCGGGCCGGCGGCCAGCACCATGCCTTCGGAAATGCCGAACTTCATCTTGCGCGGGGCCAGGTTGGCCACGTACAGGGTCAGGCGACCTTCGAGCTTGCTTGGGTCCGGGTAGGCGCTCTTGATGCCGGAGAACACGTTGCGCTTGGCGTCGCCGATATCCAGCGACAGGCGCAAGAGCTTGTCGGCGCCTTCGACGAACTCGGCTTTCTCGATCAGCGCAATGCGCAGATCCACCGCGGCGAAGGCGTCAAAGTTGATTTCTGCTGCCAGCGGCTCCTTGGTCAGTTCGCCGTTGCCGGCAGGGGCGGCAGCGCCGGTGGACTGGGCGGCAAGGTCTTCTTTGGAGGCTTCGGTCATGGCGTCGATTTTCGCAGGCTCGATACGGGTCATCAGGGGGGTGAAGGCGTTCAACCGGTGGTTGCCCAGCGGGGTGGCCAGATCCGCCCAGCGCAGCGCCGGGACGTTGAGGAAAGCTTCGGCGGCTTCGGCCAGTTTCGGCAGCACGGGTTTCAACATGATCACCAGCTGGCGGAACAGGTTGACGCCCAGCGCGCAGATGGCCTGCACCTCGTCCTGCTTGCCTTCGACCTTGTTCAGCGCCCAGGGCGCCTTGTCGGCGATCCAGGCGTTGGCGCGGTCGGCCAGGGCCATGATCTCGCGCATGGCACGGGAGAAGTCACGCGTTTCGTAGGCTTCGGCAACGGAAGGCGCGGCAGCCTGGAAAGCCGCCCACAGCTCCGGCTCGGGGTTGGTGTCCACCAGCAGCCCGCCGTTGCCCTTGTGAATGAAGCCGGCGCAGCGGCTGGCGATGTTCACCACCTTGCCGACCAGGTCCGAATTCACCTTCTGCACGAAGTCGTCGAGGTTCAGGTCGAGGTCATCCACGCCGCGGCCGAGCTTGCTTGCGTAGTAGTAGCGCAGGTACTCGGGGTTCAGGTGGTCGAGGTAGGTGCGCGCCTTGATGAAGGTGCCGCGCGACTTGGACATCTTCTGCCCGTTCACCGTCAGGTAGCCGTGCACGTTCACCGCGGTCGGCTTGCGAAAGCCCGAGCCTTCGAGCATCGCCGGCCAGAACAGGGTGTGGAAGTTGACGATGTCCTTGCCGATGAAGTGGTACAGCTCGGCGGTCGAATCCTTGCCCCAGACGGTGTCGAAGGAGAGATCCTCGCGGCGCGCGCAGAGGTTCTTGAAGCTCGCCATGTAGCCGATCGGCGCATCCAGCCAGACGTAGAAGTACTTGCCCGGCTCGCCCGGAATCTCGAAGCCGAAATACGGCGCGTCGCGGGAGATGTCCCACTCTTGCAGACCCGAATCCAGCCATTCGGCGATCTTGTTGGCCACCGCGTCCTGCAGCGCGCCGCTGCGGGTCCACTGCTTCAACATGGCCTCGAAGTCCGGCAGCTTGAAGAAGAAGTGCTTGGAATCCTTGAGCACCGGGGTAGCGCCGGAGATGGCCGACTTGGGGTTCTTCAGCTCGGTGGGCTCGTAGGTGGCGCCGCACTTTTCGCAGTTGTCGCCGTACTGGTCCTCGGCCGCGCACTTGGGGCAGGTGCCCTTGATGAAGCGGTCGGCGAGGAACATGCCCTTTTCGGGGTCAAAGTATTGGGTCACCGAGCGGGTGGCGATGTGCCCGGCGTCGCGCAGGCGAGTGTAGATCAGCTCGGCCAGCTCGCGGTTTTCGTCCGAGTGGGTGCTGTGGAAATTGTCGAAATCCACCAGGAAGGCAGCGAAGTCGGCGCTGTGCTCGGCTTTGACGTTGTCGATCAACTGCTCGGGGGTGATGCCTTCCTTCTCTGCGCGCAGCATGATCGCCGAACCATGCGCGTCGTCTGCGCAGACGTAGATGCACCGATTGCCGCGCAGCTTCTGGAAGCGCACCCAGATGTCGGTCTGGACGTATTCCAGCATGTGGCCAAGGTGGATCGAGCCGTTGGCGTAGGGCAGGGCGCTTGTGACGAGAATCTTGCGGGCTTCGGACATGGGCTTCGGCTTGCACCTGGTGGATCGGGAAAGTCGGCCACTATAAAGGCCTGGGGTGTTTTTTTCATCCAGGCCTTGTAGGGCGGCGGGTGCCGCAGCCAGGTGCCGGGCGTCTTCAGCGGTTGCGGAGGGTCGGTATCGCGTCGCCCAGGCAAAGGCCGGCCGCCGGCCGTTTCAATGGGTGAATGACAGCCGCAATTCGGCCTGTCCTCCCTTTTGACCGCTTTGCACCTGATCGGCCAGACGACCGATCAGGTGCGCCGAGAGCTGGCGCATGGCGGCGTCGAGCGTCTCCTCCTCAGTGTCCAGCAGCCTTGAGACGTCCGGTGCAGCGGTGGCGCCGATCTGCAAGGCCACACCCTGGTACGTCAGGACGCCCACGAGATTGAATTCGTCGAAGCTCAGGGTCAGTTGCACGGGACCTCGCACACCACTGGCGCGCAGCGCCTCCAACGCTTCGCCGATGGCATGTCCGGCGCGCAGAACCGTGTCGCGGCGCACGCCCCACAGCTTACCGTCGTGCTCCAGGGCTTCCACCGCCTGCTGCGCCTCGCACGCTGGAGCAAGCGCATGCACGACCGTCTTGCGCGTGCCTATGCGGAAGGTCGCGTTCAGCGCCACCGCCGCCAGGGAGCCCATGGTCAGGCCCGATTGCACGATGACCTGGATCCAGTCCGGCGCCTGCTGGCCGAGTTGCGGCACGAGCATGACCGCGGTGCCGATGACTACCGCCAGGCCGACAGTGAAGCTGCGCCGGGCATCCATCATCCGCGAGGTAATCAGGTCGATGCCGGTGGTGATCATATAGGCAGCCGTATAGAGGAGGATGCCGCCGATCACCGGAGCCGGCGTCAGGGCCAGCAGGCCGGCCAGCGGCGGGAAGAAGGCGGCCGTGATCAGCATCAGCCCGGCCGCGACGCCCACCCGGCGCGCGGCGATACCGCTGGCATGCGCCAGGCCGATGTTGGCGGAGGCCGAGCCGCCGGGGAGGGTGCCGAGCAGGCCGAAGAGCAGGTGGCTCAGCCCCATGCCGGTAATGGCACGTGCCACCCCGGGCATGTCCGCGCGACGCCAGTGGGCATCGGTCATGCGGTCCATGGTCATGGTGCTGCCGAACTGGTCCATGATGGTGATGAACTGCGCCAAGGCGATCACCACGATGGGGACCAGGTGGAATTCGGGTGTCGGCAGATCCAGGCCCAGCACCGGCAGCGCGACCCAGGTCATGTCCAGGGCATGGCCCGCAGGTAGGTTGCCGGTCAACCAGGTCACCAGGGTGCCGGCCAGCCCGCCGACCACCAGGGCCAGGCGGCGCAGGGCCGCCGAGCCCCAGACCGCGACACCCACCATGCAGGCCAGGGTCACGCCGGCTGCCAGCGCCGCCGGCAGAGAAAAGTCCGCCGCTTCCTCGTGGAAGCCCACGCTGCGCGAGACGCCGCCGGTCACCAGCGAAACGCCCATCATCAACAGCACCACGCCGATCACCTCCGGCGGGAAGAAAGGGCGCAGTCGCGGCATGACGCGCGCCATGGCGATGGCCATCACTCCGGAGACCAGAGTCGCACCCATGGTGGCTGCCACGCCGTAATGCAGCGTTATGGCGATGTAGATGGGCAAACGGCCGGCGCCTGGAATGGTGACCAGCAGCATGCCGGCGCCGAAGCGGCTGGGTATCGCTTGCAACAGCGTGGCCAGGCCCATGACCAATACCGTGGCGCTGACAAATGCGGCGGTCTGCGAGGCGTTCAGACCTATCGCCTGCCCGGCGATGACCGCGTAGAGCGCGAAGATCAGTGCCAGTAAGGCATGCTGCAACCCCATGCCGAGCACCACCGGTAGCGGTGGGCGATCCTCGATGTTGTAGACGATTTCATCGGGGCGCTGCCGGACGCGAGACGATGGCAGGGGAAACAATCGATCCAAGGCCGATTTCATGTCGGTAACCCCAGCCGCCGGGACTGCTGCGCCTGTATCTGGCCGGGTGGAGGTGGCAGGGGCAGTGCCATCCTGTCGGCAGAAATGCGCTGGATGCGCGTGGCGCAGTCGCCCTCAAGTGCCGCATGCTGCAACAAGGCACGGTCGGCGCCGTTGCGGCCGGTACGCAGCACATGCAGCGGATAGGCCAGCATCCACTGCTCCTCTCCGGCCAGTCCCGCCGCTGCTTCCTCCACCACCCGGGCGGCGAAGGTGTGCAGGCTGAGGCCAGCGGCACTGGCACGCAATCCGTCGCGGATGGCCGCATCGCGCAATGCCGGCATTGCGGCCCAGGGAGCCAGCGCGGACAGCCGGCTCCAGGCCTGCGGGTTCGCCATCAGCCCCTTCTGCAGGGCGGCCGGTGCCATCACCACGGACGCCGCGACCAAGGGATCGGGCAGTTCGCTCAACTCCCGGTCGGGGAAGTTGGCGCCGCAGGCACGGCCTTCTATATAGAGATCCGCGCCACAGCGCTCGAACAGAACCTCCAGCTCACCGGGTGTGTGCAAGGCCTCGAGCAGTTCAGCAAGCGTGGGCTGCCATGGCAGGCGGAAGCGAATGCGTGCATTGAGGAACTGGGCGAACTGCTGCTGTTCGAAGTGCGCGGCCTGCGGTTGTAGCGGCTGCCTTTCGCCACCCTCCAAGGGCTGCGCCATCCTGGCCGGGCCGGCCAGGAATTCCAGCAGCGGCGGGTCACCTTCGACACGCAGCATGTCGGCGTAACCCTTGTAACCGGCGGTGTCGGCGGCCACCACTTGCATGGCCGTTCCGGGGCCGTGCATCCAGCGTACGTAAGCGGCCAGGTCGGCGAAGGGTTCCGCTGGAGGCAGGTGTAAACGGCGGTCGCCAGCAAGACGGGCGGTGGCGAACATTCGTGGCCAGATCGTCAGGCGGTTTTCCACCCGGCCGGTGACCTTGCCCGCCTCGAACGGGCTGTTGGCGAACAGGGCGATCAAGGCGGGCGCGACCCAGAGCATGAGGTTAAGCGCCCGCGGTGCGGCCGCCGCCGTGACCCCGGTCGTGGGGCCGTTCTGGGCCTTGGCGTCGATGCCCTGATCGTGTTGCCAGCCGCGATCCCGGACCCAGTGCTGATAGATCGGCTTCGGTGCGCGCATTCGCGCATAGAAGGCCGGGTCGATCGCCGTCGAAGGGTGTTCGGACAGGTTCAGCAGGCCGCTGCCGTGTACGGCCAGGGCGTCCATCACTTCATTGACTTCGCGCTGGACCGTCCAGGCGAGGTGATTCAGGTAAGAGTCGCAGCGATGACCGAAGTCCGCGCCGACGGGGGCGAAGGCGTACTCGAGGTTGTTGAAGCCATTGTCCACCGAAAACACGCCAGCGGTCCCGTACAACCCGATCAGACGATCGTCGGCCATCATCGCCGTGGCCTCTTCGCCGCGCGCCTGGCGGCGCTCGAGCAGGGTCTGGAACACGCCGCTGGCGTCGTGGGAGGCTCCCCCGGCGAATTCCGCCACCGCGAGTTCGAGTTCCAGGCCAACGCTGGGGCTCTGTTGGACATGAGCCGCTCTTCCTGTATCGACGACCCCATCCCGGATCTTCATTCCGCTTCTCCTGGTTCACGGCAACTTCCCAGGCTGGTCACGTGCATACGATCCTGCCCAGGTCGACCTTTGCCCGGGCGTGCCGTTACAGCCATCCTGCGCCTTGCTACTGGCATGCTGTTTACCCGCCGTTACGAACTTCAAGTTGTTGAGGCTGTGCCGCGAGGATCTGCTTGATGGCCCAAGTCTGCCCCGATGGTTGCGAATGCGTGTCCATGTCTCTCATCGATCGGATGGGCGTACCGCCCGGGTTGTGGCTGTATCGGCAGCAGGTGCGGCGGGCATGAGTGGGCGAACTGCAGGCGGAGGCTGGCGCGGCCTTCCACGGCGCTTGCGCGCACGTGGTCAGCGAGGCGCGCTACCAGTACGGAGGAAATCTGACGCGTCGCCAATTTGACGGCGCCCTCGCCGAGCAGCGCGTCGGTTGTTGGCGCAGCGGCGCTGGAGAACGGCAGCGGCCGGCCGGTCCATGGTCATGGAGCTGGCGGCATTTTCGACGTGCCGGCCAGGGTGTGGCCACCCCCGGGGGCGGGAAGGTCTCGTCCAGCAGGTCGCCGAACCACGACATTCGCCGCTGCGTGCCCACTTCCATGTCAGGCCAGCGCCGCCAGGGCCTGGGAACGATCGTCCTGGATATTGAAGAGCGCGGTGAAGCCGCTGACCTGGAACACTTCGTGGACCTGCGGCGCCAGCCCGGCCAGGACCAGGCGGTTGCCGCTGCTCTTGGCCACTTTCGCGGCCTTGAGGATTACCCGCAGGCCGGCGGAGCTGACGTACTGGATCTCCGCCAGGTCGACGATCAGCGCCGGGCTGACCAGCATCCGCTCGGGCAATACGTCTTCGAGGGATTTCGCGGTGGTGCTGTCGAGGCGCCCGCGCAGGGCCAGGACCAGGGTGGACCCTTCGAGGGTTTCGGTGATGTTCATGTAGTTTGCTTCCCTTGGTTGCGGTGCGGCGTCAGTCCGCTTGTGCAGGTGTCGCCAGTTGCTTGGTGAATATCAGGTGATTGCGTTCGTCCCGCCGTTCGTAGGTCACGCTGTCCATCAGTTTGCGCACCAGGAAGATGCCGAGGCCGCCGATCTCGCGTTCCTCGAGGCTGGCGGTGATGTCCGGATCGGCTACCTGGAGCGGGTCGAAGGGAATGCCGTCGTCCACCACCTCGACGCGGATCTCGCTGGCGGTCAGCCACAGGCGGATGTCGATGCCGTGCTCCGAGCCGTTGTCCGGATAGCCGTAGGAGGCGATGTTGCAGACGATCTCGTCGAAGGCCAGGGCGAAGGTCTGCAACAGCGCGGTGGACAGGCCGTGGCGGGCGAAGAAGTCCTCCAGCCGGTCGACCAGACTGTCGATGTCCGGGTCGACCGGCGCGAAGTGCATGGCTATCTGGTCGGGCATGGCGGATCACCTGGACGGGCCGGAGCGGCATAGCGGATGGCGAGGCAGGTGATGTCGTCCGATTGCGGCGCGCCATCGGCGAAGCCGTTCACCGTCTCGACCAGTTCAGCGAGCAGCGGCTCGACCGCCAGCGCCGAGGAGCGCGCGAGCAGTTCGTTCAGGCGCCGTTCGCCGAATTCCTGGTTCGCCGGGTTGAAGGCTTCCGTCACCCCGTCGGTGTACAGCAGCAGGGTGCTGCCGGGCGCGAGGAGCATCGAGCGTTCCTGGTAGGGCAGGTCTTCCATGATGCCCAGGGCCATGCCGCCGGTGGTCGGCAATGGCGAGACGTTGCCGTCCGGCTCGATCAGCAGGGGCGGGTTGTGCCCGCCGTTGGCATACAGCAGTTCGCCGCTGCTCGTGTCGAGGATGCCGTAGAACAGGGTGACGAACATGGTCGCCTCGTTGTCCTGGCTGAGCAACTCGTTGGCCATGGCCAGGCAATTGCCGGCGCCGTTGGCGGCCGGCGCGGTGGCGCGCAGCAAGGTGCGCGCCACCGCCATGAACAGCGCGGCGGGCACGCCCTTGCCGGAGACGTCGGCGATGACCACGCCGACCCGGGTCTCGCTCAGCCAGAAATAGTCGTAGAAGTCGCCGCCGACTTCCTTGGCTGGGATCATCCGGGCGAACATCTGCAGGTCGGGACGGCTGGGGAAACGGGTCGGCACGATGGACTGCTGCATGCGCCGCGCCACGTCCAGCTCCTGCTGGATGGAGACCAGCTGGGTGTGGGCGTTGAAGACGTTCTGGATGGTCTGGAACCAGGGTCGCCAGGCGGGCGGAATGTGCGGAATGGACTTGGCCGAGCCGCGGCTCTCGTCCTGGATGTAACGCACCAGCTTCTGCGCCGGGGCGATGGCTTCGCGGTGGGTCAGGCGGCTGGCCACCAGCAGCATGAGGGTCAGCCCTGCCACCAGCAGCAGCACGGTGAGCGCCCCGCTGAGCAGCGCGGCGCGCACCATCTCGCCGCGCGGCACCATCACCACCAGGCGGAAGGGGGCGTTCTGGATGGCCAGGGTTTCGATGTAGTAGCCGTCGCTCAGGACCACCTTGCCTGCGGCTGCGGCGAGAATGTCCTGGGCCCGGTCCGCCATCCCGGCGGGGAAGGCCGCGGCGCTCGGCAGCACGTCGTCGGCATCCGGACGGACCAATTGCGGATGCGCCAGCAACTGGCCGTGGTTGTTGACGATGAACAGGGTGCCGAAGCGCGATTGCCAGTTGCGGACGAAGGCGTTCAGCCGGTCCAGGGTCAGGTCGAGGGACACCGCGCCACGGAACTGCCTGTCTTCGTAGAGACCGGCGGAGGCGGTGATCATGATGCCCTGGCCGGCCTCGTCGAGGTAGGCGGGGGTCCAGAGAATGCGCTGGGTGGGATCGCGTATGGGTTCCACCTCGCGGAAGAAAGGCTTCTTGTGCAGCGTGTCGGCGTAGAAGAAATCCTGCGACGAGACCCAGGGATAGATATTGATGAAGCGCCGGGCGGAGGTGTAGTAGACCCAGGTGGATTCCGGGATGTTGGCCTTGATGGACTGGAAGGTGGCGTTGAGGCTGAGGGCCATTTCCAGTTCCCTGCGCAGTGAGGGCGTGGGCTCGTCGATGAAGCCGGTGAGGTTGCCGACGTCGTCGCGGCTCCAGGGCGCCGGCGGCGCGTCCAGGCGCAGGGTCTGCGGCCCGTCTCCATTCAGCAGCGTGGCCAGCAGCGGCGAAGGCGGCGCCTCCTCCGGGTGCAGGCGATACCAGGCATGCGCCTGCAGCCGCAGGGCGTTCACCGCGTCGAGGCTGCTCTTGAGAATGGCGTCCAGCGCCACGGCCTGTTCCTGCATGCGCTGGGCGAGCATGTCGGTCTCGCTGCGCAGGGTCTGCCGGTATTGCAGGTAGACCAGGGCGCAGGCCACCAACAGCACGCCGACGAAGGTGCCGCGCATGATCCGGTTGTAGCGCGCGAACAGCGAGCTGGTCAGGTCAGCCATAGCAGGGCGTACTCCCTCGGGTGGCGGAGGACCAGCGGCTGAAGCCGGAGTCCGGGCGGGCCGGCAGGTTGTGCTGTCTTTCCGGACGACAGCGCTGCGTTTCCAGTGCTTTCAGGGTGGTCAGGCGCTTGTGCAGGACGCCGGCATTGGTCAGCGCGAGTATTTCGGAAAAGGGTTTGCGCACCATGGAGCAGGCGCTGGCGATGCGCACGTCGCGCTCCAGGGCCAGTTCGGCGATGACACCCTGGTAATCCTCGATGCCGGCGACGATCACGTCGAACCAGTTCAGCCGTGCCAGGGCGATGGAATCGTCATCCTGAAGGGCCTTGCACAGCCTGCCGATCTTGGCGGCCTGGTCGAGCAGGATGATGTCCATCTCGTCCTCATCTTCGTTCAGCCGCGCACGCAGGGCATGGTCCCAGCGGATGCTGATTTCCGGCAGGAAGATGTAGCGCAGCCCCTGAACGGTACCGATCCGTCCGCCGTGGGCGGGAATCGTGGTGAAACCGTCGATCGGCCAGCCTTCGCCGGGGAACTCGGTGATCCGGTGCAGCAAGCGGTTGACCAGGGCGATGCGCCGGGGCTCCTTGAACATCACGGTCAGCCCCGGGCGGGCATTGTCCGTCCATTCGTCCGAAGCGAGCGAGCGGCCGACGAACGCGTCGGTCTGGCGCGCGGCCAACGCCTGGGTGAATACGCTCCCGGCCAAGGCAGCGGCATTGAAACCGCTGGCGGCTTGCACTTCGAGCCCCACGGACAGTTCCTGGCTGATGCCGTAGCGGCCCAGAACGGGGCGCAAGGTGATGTCCTGCACGTGCTCGTCGGCGCGCAGTTGGCGCACGATGGGCTGGACGAATTCGCGAAAGCGCGTGCCCATGGGATAGACGTGGCTCGCCGGCAGCGTGGCGCCGCCATGCCCGGCAAGGCGTGCCAGTCCGCCTGCGGCGATCTGCTGGGTGAGACCGATGAAGTAATGATCCGTCTGATCCGATCCGTTCAGCACTGCTGATCCCCAAATACCCAAAGGGCGAGAAGTAGGCGTTGGCCCGTTACCGATGTTGTGATTCTGTATCACATCCCTGGCAAGCGTCGAGCCAATGGCGTCAACCGATCATCGTGAGGCCACCGATAGATCTTCCTGCCGGAACGCTAGCCAAGCGCGACGCATCGCGCATCCCCCGGATGCGGGAAGCATGCCCGCCCCTGTCGATGCACGGAGCGCGGACGCTAACGCCTGTTCGGCAGGGTGGTAGGATACTTGCCTTTCTTCGGCCAATCTGGAGTGCTCAATGAATGCGATCTCGCGCGATGAGGTGGAGAAGACCCTCCGTCAATACACCGATCCTCATTACAACCTGGACCCGGTAAGTGCGGGATGCGTGCGCACCATCGATATCCATGGCGATCAGGTCAGCGTCCAGCTGGAGCTGGGTTATCCGGCGGCGTTGTTCAAGGCAGGCTGGTCGCAGACGCTGCAGGTCGGTCTGGAGAACCTGCCAGGGGTCGCTGCCGCGGACGTCCAGGTCGATTGCATCGTCCAGTCGCACCAGGCACAGGTGGCCGCGCTGCCGAATGTGAAGAATGTGATCGCGGTGGCTTCGGGCAAGGGCGGCGTCGGCAAGTCCACCACCGCCGCCAACCTGGCCCTGGCCCTGGCCCGCGAGGGGGCAAGGGTGGGCGTGCTGGACGCCGATATCTACGGGCCGAGCCAGGGCATTATGCTTGGCATCGCCGAAGGCACGCGGCCAGAGGTGGAGGGACAGCGCTTCATTCCGTTGCAAGCCCATGGTGTGCAGGTCATGTCCATGGCGTTTCTGACAGATGACAACACGCCGATGGTCTGGCGCGGACCGATGGTGTCCGGTGCACTGATCCAGTTGATTACCCAGACCGCTTGGGACAACCTCGACTATCTGGTGGTGGACATGCCGCCGGGTACGGGGGATATCCAGCTGACCCTGGCGCAGAAGATTCCCGTCGCGGGCGCGGTGATTGTCACGACGCCGCAGGATCTCGCACTGCTCGACGCGAAGAAGGGCGTCGAGATGTTCCGCAAGGTGAACATCCCGGTGCTGGGCGTGGTGGAGAACATGGCGGTGCATATCTGTTCGAACTGTGGCCATGCCGAGCATCTGTTCGGCGAGGGCGGCGGCGAGAAGCTGGCGGCCCAGTACGAGGTGGATCTGCTGGCTTCGCTGCCGCTGTCGATGTCGATCCGCAGCCAGGCCGACGCCGGGGTGCCGACAGTCGTCGCCGAACCGGACGGGCCAGTCGCGCTGATCTATCAGCAGACCGCACGCAAGGTCGGTGCCCGTATCGCGGCGCTTGGCGCGGTGGCCACCGCCATGCCGAGCATCGTCATCAGCGACGACTGACGGGGGCCTGGTCCCAGGCGCTGTCCAGCCGGCGGCGCCATTGTAGCGGGCTCATGCCGAACCACCGCCGGAAGGCCCGGGAGAAGGCGCTGAGTTCCGAGTAGCCGAGCAGCAGCGCCATTTCCGAAAGGCTCACGCCGCGCTGGCGGAGGTAGAGCAGGGCGCGCTCCCGACGTACCTGGTCAAGCAGCAGGGTAAAGGTCAGGCCGTGCTCGCCGAGGCGTCGTTGCAGCGTCCAGCTCGGCAGGCGCAGTCGCTCGGCCAGGCTTTCGAGACTTGCCGTTCCTTCATCCAGCAGTTCGACCAGCGCGCTGCCGGCTCGTTGCCGCAGGTCGCCCGTCCTGCCAGAGCCCGGGCCCGCATGGCCCTCGATGCGCCTGCCACTGTCATCTTTCCCGGTGATGTAGCTCACCCGGCCATCGCCCGGCGATGGCACCACACCGACCGCCCGGCGATCGAAATTGAGGTTGCCCATGGCGTGCTCCGCCGACCGACTCCCGGTGGAGCAGAGCAAGTCCCGTGCCCGCATGATGCAGGCCATGCCTGTGATCCTTTGGCCGAGACGCTGACTGGCTGCACCGGTTGGGGGCGCCAGCCCGATTGATTGCCCCGATTCCGACCTGCCCGTAGAACACGAGGGCCGCCCGGCGATCCGCCTTGTTCTCGTGGTGGGAAACTTGTGCCCTGCGGTCAAGCCACAGGGCATGCGGAACGCTCACCATGGCGCCGTTTCCATCCCCACAGGAGAGTCCGTTCGTGCTCACTTCACTCAAAGGCAAGAGCGTCCTGGTCACCGGCGCCAGCAGCGGTATCGGTCTCGGCATCGCCAGGGTCTTTGCCAGCCAGGGTGCGCGGGTCGCGGTCAGCGCCCGTCATCAGGACAAGCTCGATCAGGTGGTCAAGGCGCTCGCCGCCGAGGGGCTCGCAGTGACCGGCTACACCGCCGACGTGTCCGACCCCCAGGCGGTGCGGCGCCTGGCCAATGCGGTGGGCATGGCCCAGGGTGGCATCGATGTGCTCTGCGCCAATGCCGGCATCTTTCCCTCGGCGCCGCTGGAGTCGATGAGCCCGGAGGACTGGGACCTGGTGATGAATACCAACGCCAAGGGCAGCTTTCTGTGCGTGCAGGCCTGTCTGCCCTATCTGCGTGAAGCCGAGTACGGCCGGGTGATTCTCACCTCGTCGATCACCGGGCCGATCACCGGCTTTCCGGGCTGGGCACACTACGGCGCGAGCAAGGCGGCGCAACTGGGCTTCATGCGGACCGCGGCGATCGAGCTGGCGGCCGACGGCATCACCGTCAATGCGGTCCTGCCGGGCAATATCCTGACCGAAGGCCTGCAGGAGATGGGTGAGGACTATCTTGAGGGCATGTGCGCCTCGATTCCGTTGAAGTGCCTCGGCACGGTCGAAGATATCGGCCATGCTGCGCTCTTCTTCGCCTCGAAAGAGGCGGGCTATATCACTGGCCAGAGTCTGGTGGTGGATGGCGGGCAGATCCTGCCGGAATCCCTGGCGGCGCTGGAGTGAGCCCGGGCTGTCATCTACTGCCTGCGGAGCGCGCTGTTCTCGAGGCGGTGGGACGGGGGGTGGCCGGGCCATCCATCAGGCAGATGGCGTCGCCCGGGGTGGCTGCCCTGGCGTAGACTGGCGCTCCGTGCCTGACGGAGTGCCGCCATGTCGTTTCTCGTCAATACGCTGATTGTCCTCGCCACGGTCGCGGCGATGGAAGGAGTGGCCTGGGTTTCGCACAAGTACGTGATGCACGGTTGGGGCTGGGGCTGGCACCGCTCTCACCACGAGCCGCGCCATGGGCTGTTCGAGAAAAATGATCTCTATGCGCTGGTATTCGCCATGTTGGCGATCGTCCTGATCGCGCTGGGCACGGCTGGCGCCTGGCCGCTGCAGTGGATCGGCGCGGGGATGACGCTGTACGGCTTCCTCTATTTCCTGGCCCATGACGGGCTGGTGCATCGGCGCTGGCCGCTCCGCTACGTGCCCCGCTCGGGCTATCTCAAGCGGCTCTATCAGGCGCACCGAATGCATCATGCGGTTGACGGGCGCGAGGGCTGCGTGTCCTTCGGTTTTCTCTATGCACCCTCGGTCAAGGCGCTCAGGGCTGAGTTGCGGCGCCTGCATGGCGGGCCGCTGTCGCCTCGTTCCGGTTCCACAGGCTCGCTGGACGCGGACTGACACGCGCACGCCGCGAGGCCAACGCCTGTCCTCCAGCCAGGGCGATCAGCCGCAGCTTGTCCGTGCCGCTGGTAGACAGGCGCTGATCCCAGGCGGCACTCCCACGCATCCGCACCTTCATCCCGATCTCGCGATATACCGCGCGCGCCGTGGCGATGGACCAGGCCGAGCGCAGCGGCAGCGCCGGCAGCCCGCCCAGAGCCGAGTCATAGTAGGGCTCGGCTTCGTCAACCAGCCGCGCCGCCAGTCCCGCCAGGGCCCGCCGATGACGGGGCGAGGCCAGTTCATCGCGCGCCAAGCCGACCTGCTGCAACCACTCGTCAGGAAGATAGACCCGCTCGTTGGCGGCGTCTTCGACGAGGTCGCGGGCGATGTTGGTCAACTGAAAGGCGACTCCAAGGTCGCAGGCGCGGTCGAGGGTCGCCTGTTCGCGGACACCCATGACCATGGCCATCATCACCCCCACCACGCCGGCGACGTGGTAGCAGTATTCGAGGGTATCACTGAAGGTTTCATACCGACGGCCTTCGACGTCCATGCGAAACCCTGCCAGGTGATCCAGCGGATAGCGCAGCGGAATCTCATGACGTTGGACCACCTCGCGCAGCGCGGCAAAGGCCGGAGCCTCGGGTTCATGGCCTGCGTAGATATCGCGGGTCGCCTGCTCGAGACCGGCCAGGGTGGTCTCGTCGGCGGTGCCGCCGGCACGGAGGAAGCCCTGTGCCTGGCCGTCTATCACATCATCGCAATGGCGACACCAGGCATAGAGCATCACCGCGCTGCGACGGGTTTCGGGGGCGAACAGGCGGGCTGCTGCCGCGAAGCTTTTCGAGCCGACGGCGATGCTTTGGCTGGCATGATCGAGCAGGGCGTCGCTCATCGGTTCAGGTCCTCGAGCATTAGCCTGGCCGTAGCCTTGGCGGAGCCGACCACGCCCGGTACGCCGGCACCGGGATGGGTACCCGCGCCGACGATATAAAGATTGCCGATTTCGTCGTCGCGGTTGTGCGGGCGAAACCAGGCGCTCTGGGTGAGGATCGGCTCCAGCGAGAAGGCCGAGCCCAGATGGGCGTTGAGTTCATGCTGGAAATCCAGCGGGCCGAAGGTACGGCAGGTCACCAGGTCGTCGCGCAGTCCCGGCATGTAGTGCTGCTCAAGGTAGGCGAGGATGCGGTCGCGGTAGCGTGGCGTCTCCTGTTCCCAGTCGATCTGGGTATGGCCCAGGTGGGGGACTGGCGCCAGCACATAATGGGCGCCACAGCCTTCAGGGGCCAGCGACGGATCGGTGACGCAGGGGGCATGCAGGTAGAGGGAGAAATCTTCGGCCAGCTTCGGCCCCTTGAATATCTCGTCGATCAACTGGCGATAGCGCTGACCAAAGCAGACTGTGTGATGCTGCAGTTGAGTGTGCTGGCGTTCGAGGCCGAAGTAGATCACGAACAAGGACATGCTGAAGCGCTTGCCTTGCAGGCGCCGAGCCTCCTTCTGCCCGCGAGGGTGGTTGGCCAACAATGCCTTGTAGGTATGGACCACGTCGGCGTTGGAAGCAATGGCGTCGGCCTCGAAGCGGCGCCCGTCCTCCAGGATGGCGGCACTGAGTCGTCCGCTGGACGTTTCCAGGCGGGCCACCGGGGCGTTCAGCTCCAGGCGTCCGCCCAGGTCTTCGAACAGCCTGGCCAATCCGCGGACCAGCGCGCCGGTGCCGCCACGCGGAAACCACACGCCCCATTCCCGCTCCAAGGCGTGAATCAAGGCGTAGATCGACGAGGTTGCGAAGGGGTTGCCGCCCACCAGCAATGAATGAAAGGAAAACGCCTGGCGCAATTTCTCGTCGGCGATGAAGCGTGAAACCAGGCTGTAGACGCTGCGCCAGGCCTGGAGTTTGGCCAGTTGCGGGGCGGCCTGCATCATCCGGTCGAAGGACAGGAATGGCTGGCTGCCGAGCTTGACATAGCCTTCTTCGAATACCGCTCTGGAATAGGCCAGAAAGCGCTTGTAGCCCTCTACGTCGGCCGGGTTGAAGCTGTGGATCTGGCGGTCCAGCGCGTCCTGGTCATTGACGTAGTCGAGGCGCCGACCATCCTCCCAGCAGAGCTGGTAGAAGGGGCTTACCGGCAGCAGCTCGACATAGTCCGCCATGCGTTTGCCGGCGAGGCTGAACAGCTCTTCCAGCGCCGAGGGGTCGGTGATCACCGTGGGGCCGGCGTCAAAGGTGAAGCCCTGGTCCTCATAGACGTAGGCGCGCCCGCCCGGTTTGTCGCGTTGCTCCAGCAGCGTCGTCTGGGTGCCGCCGGCCTGCAGGCGGATGGCCAGGGCCAACCCGCCAAAGCCGGCGCCTATCACTACGGCACGTTTTCCTGTGCTCATTTCGATTCCCTCATCCATTGTGCTTGGGGATGCCGGGCCGCCCGGCCAGCATTGCGCGCAAGGCCTCGCCCAGGGGGACCGGAGGCTTGCCTGAGAGAATGCGCAGCTTGTCGGCGAGCCTGAGGTCCCCGGCGTAGAAACGCTGGATGAGCCCCTCGGGAAGGCCGTAGAAGCGTTGCATCACCTGCCAGCGTTGTTCGGGCCGGCCAGCGAGAAACAGCATGCGATTGAGCAGCCGGAAGTAGCCCTGGCGCTTCCATTCCTGGTGCAGCCGCCGTTCGACGAGCTCGGCCAGCGCGCCGGCCTCCATTTCCTCCAGGCCGGCGATCTGCTCGGCCAGACGCACCGCGTGGGGCAGCGAATAACCGGTGGTGGCGTGGAACAGGCCGGCGGCGAGACCACTGCGTGGCTGCCCGCCATGGCTGCGACAATATGCTTCCAGGTCGCCGGACAAGGTGATCGGCAGCACGCCCTGCTCTTCGCGCAGCACCTCGCTGACGTGCCAGCCCTGCTGTTTGACGTAATCGCGTATGTGGTCGCGCAGGGTTTCGCTCGAAAGCTGGTCGCCGTCGGCATAGTAGGTGTCTTCGACCAGCAGTCGGTTGGCAGAGAAGGGCAACAGGTAGACGAACCGATAGCCCTCATGCTGGGCGACACTGGCATCCATCAGTACCGGCCCCACGAGGCCATGGGGCTCATCCAGGCGCAGCTCCTGGCCGAGAAACTTCTGGTAGCCCAACTGCAGGTGCGGACTCGGCCTGGGGCCACGGCCATCGATCACCGCTTTGGCGCGCAGCACCCGGCCGTCGGCCAGGGTGACCTGGCGCGGGGCCAGCGCCACCACCCGGCTGTCGAGCCAGACCCGCTCGCCCAGCCGCTTGCGCAACTGGCTGTCGAAGCGCTCGGAGGTGATGCTGGCGTAACCGCTGTGCAATTGCCGGCGCAGGGTCGGGAAGATCACCTCGTAGTGCGGCCAGCGATGCGCCACAAGCGGGTTGATCCAGTTGTGCTGGGCCTGGCTCAGGTCATGCTCGTGGAAGGACCAGGTGTGGTTGCCGCCAAGGCTCGTACCTTGTTCCAGCAGCAGCAGGCGCAATGGCCGTGCCCGTTCTGCCAGGCGCCAGGCAATCAGGCCATTGGCCAGGCCGCCACCGACGAGAATCAGGTCATAGCTTTCAGGCCGCATCGCGTGCCTCCACAGGCCTGCCGGTGCTCAGCACCGCCTCGATCACAGCGGCGGCGCGCATGATGCCCCCGGCCTGGCTGACCTCCTGGCCCAGCGCAGCGGCGCGCGAGGCGAACTGCGGTTCGTCGAGCAACCGGCGCAGCGACCGTACGAGGATGGCCCGGCTGGCCAGCGCGGGCAGGGCGCGCAGGCCGACGCCATGATGCACGACCCGAGCCGCCACCCCCGGCTGGTCGAAGGCGATCGGCAGCGCCAGCATGGGCGTACCGGCGACCAGCGCGTCCATCACGGTGTTCAGACCGGCATGGGTAATGGTCAGGTCGGCCATGGCCAGGGCGGTCTGCTGCGGGGCGAAGTCGGTGACCCAGGTGGCCCCCTCGTCTTCCAGGCGCCGTGCCTGGCTACCGTCCAGCCTGCCGCAGTGGGCCACCAGCAGTTGCAGATCCAGCGTCCGGCAGGCACGGGCGATCTTGCGGAACAGCCTGAAACGTCCACCCTGAAGGGTGCCCAGCGAAGCAAATACCAGTGGCCGGCCCGAGCGCGGAAGGTCCAGCTCGGCGTGGGGGGCGGTTTCGGCTGGGCGCAGCGGACCGAGGGCATGGAAGTGGGCCGGTACCTCGGCGCGGGGAAAGTCGAAACCAGGCACCGTCTGGCTGATCTGCGCGTAGGGTGACAGACACTGGTGCAGCGCCTGGCGGGGCGGCAGTCCGAGCGCGTCGGCATGGGCGGCGATGACCCGGGCATGGGGGGCCATGAGGCGGTCGTAGACCTGGCTACTGCCCCGGTTGAGCTGCTCGCCGAAGGGGGCGTCGGCGTAACCCCAGGGCATGACTGGCAGAGGCAGGCGCGGTTCGCGGTTGATCGGAAGGGCGCAGGCCACCGACACCCAGGGCAGCTCCAGCGCTTCGCCAAGCAGTCCGCCGGCCGCTTCCATCTGGTCGGCGATCAATGCATCGACCCCCAGCGCACGCAGCGCCGCCGGGCCTTCACGGCAGAGCATGTCGGTGCCATGGGCAAGATCCAGGATCACCCTACGCAGGCCGAGCGGGTCGCCAGGGCGCGCGGCGCGGGCGACGATACCCGCCAGCGATCCCGGTGGATGGCTCCCTTTGCCCACGGCAGCGAAACCGATGCGCGGGTCGTCCAGGTAGCTCGAGCAGTCGGCCTGCTGCACGAAGGTCACCCGGTGGCCTTGATCGACCAGTCGGCCGGCGAGCGCCTGGAGCGCCCGGAAATGACTGGCGAAAGGCGGCGAGATGACGGCGATATGAGCCATTGCCCTAGCCGAGTCCGCTGCCCGTCGGCCGCAGGGGGGCCTGGCGCAGCGCCTCCAGATCGCGTGACCCGGTGCAGAAACAGGCGACCCGCAGCTGTTCGATGACAATCTCGAAATGGGCGATCACTGCCTCCGTCGAGGTCAGCGCGCCGGGCAGCGCGGCCGCGGCCTGACCGGCCAGTTGGGCGCCGAGGCGGATGGCCTTGGCCGCGTCGACGCCGTCACGCACGCCGCCTGAGGCGATCAGCGGGGTGTCGGGACAGGCGCGGCGAACCTCCGCCAGCGCCTGGGCAGTACTGATGCCCCAGTTGGCGAAGGCCATGGCGACCTGGCGCTGGGCGAGGGTACGCGCCCGCTGTGCTTCGACCACCGCCCAACTGGTGCCTCCCGAGCCCGCTACATCAATCACCGCGACGCCAGCATCCACCAGCCGCCGGGCCACGGCCGCGCTGATACCGGCGCCCACCTCCTTGGCTACCAGCGGCACGCCGAGATCCCTTGCCAGCGCCTCCAGGGCATCGAGAACGCCGCGCCAGTTGCGGTCGCCGCCGGGCTGCACGGCTTCCTGCAGGGGGTTGAGGTGAACGATCAGGGCGTCGGCCTCGAGCATGTCCACCAGCCGTCGGGCCTGGTCGCGACCAACGCCGGCGATCAGCTGAGCGCCGCCGATGTTGCCCATCAGTGGAATGCCGGGTGCCAGTTGGCGCAACTGGCGAGTCAGTCCGTGATCGACCCCGGCCTCCAGCGCGACCCGCTGGGAGCCGACGCCCAGGGCAATGCCCAGCGCCTGGGCGGCTTCGGCCAGGTGCTGGTTGATTCGCGCGGCGCGCTCGGTGCCTCCGGTCATCGAGCTGATGAGGAGCGGTGCGCGCAGGTGCCGGCCGAGAAATGCCTGCCCGAGATCGATTTCGTCCAGATGCAACTCCGGCAGGGCGCAATGCTCGAAGGCAAGGGTGGCGAAGCCGTTTTCGCCTCGCCGCGTATTTCCGGCCGGGTCTAGAACGATGTTGAGGTGGTCGTTCTTGCGCGCCGCGAGGTGATCTTCGGCCATGGCAATTTCCTTATCCGCGATTGATTGTTGCGTTGGTTCTTATACGGTTTTACCGTCTTGTACTACTTGTGTACAAGGCATCCGGCACCGTTTTCGGGAAACAGGAGCACTCTCGACCCATGGGAACCTCAATAGTGCCGCCCCCGCAGGAAAGCTTTTCCCATGATCTGGTCGGCTTACGCCAGCGCATCGACCAGCGCCTGGCAGCCCTGCTGCCGGTTCCGGGGGGGGAGAGCGACCTGATTGGGGCGGCGATGGTTGCGGCTGCGCTGTCTCCAGGCAAACGGGTGCGACCGATGCTGCTGGTCCTGGCCGCTAGGGAGCTGGGCGCGCCGGAACGGTCAGCGCTGGATCTTGGTTGCGCCCTGGAAATGGTCCATGCCGCCTCGCTGGTCCTCGACGACATGCCTTGCATGGATGACGCCCGGCTGCGGCGTGGCGAGCCGACCATCCATGTGCGTTATGGCCAGGACGTCGCCGTGCTGGCCGTGGTAGGGCTGCTCAGCCAGGCGTTCAAGGTCGTGGCGCTGGCGCCCGGTCTTCCCCCTGCAGTGCGCCCCCGGCTGGTTGCCTTGCTTGGCGATGCCGTGGGCGAGCAGGGGCTGGTACGTGGCCAGTTCGAGGACCTGCATGCCGGGTGCGGACCGCGTGAGGCCAGCGAGGTGACGGGGACCAATCAGCTGAAGACCGGCGCGCTGTTTGGCGCCGCACTGGAAATGGCGGCCCTGGCGGCGAGTGCCAGCGAGTCGGTGCTAGCCGCGCTGCGTGACATGGCGATGGAGTTGGGACAGGCCTTTCAGTTGTACGACGATCTCTGCGATGGCGAACCGGACGCCGATCCTGGCAAGGATCAGGGCAAGGATACCGGCAAGGCGACGCTCGTCGCGCTGCTTGGCGCAGAGGCGGCACGGCATCGGCTGCGACAGCATGTGCAGCGAGTCGAAAACCTTTTGGAAGCGGTGTATGGCCCCGAAAGCGGGCTGTTGTATTTGTTGGGCACGCTTTTTCCAAGGGTGGGCTAGAGTGGTGGCAGGTTGCAGGCGAGGCGCTGGCCTGGATGGCTGCCTGATCCTGTGCTGCGTCAGCCAAATATCTTTCCAAGCATGCGGCTGACGAAACCCTGGTCCAGACTTTTCTTGACGACCGGAGCGTAGTGCTGGTCTTCGCGCTTGATATGGTTGATCAGCCAGAGACCGATATCCACACGGATTTCCCGCGCCAGTTTCATCGGATCAGAGCCACTGTTGAGCTTGTCCAGATAGCCTTCGGCGCGTTCGGCGAAGGTCGCATGGATCTTGCGGTGGGCCTCCAGCATCGGATACGCCGCCTGCTCCATGAGCGTTTCCTCGAAGGCGTTGTGCGAGACCGCGTAGTCGATCAGGCCGCGCGCCACCTGAGCAACCTTGTCCGCCTCACCCGATGCGATGCAGGCGTCGATTTCGTTGAAATAGTCGAACAGCCGCTTGTGCTGTTCATCGATGATGTCGATCCCCGTTTCGTATTCATCTGACCACTCAATCCTGATACCCATTCGACGCTCTCCCGACGACTCATTACTGACCTGGTAAAACCATATATTACAAAAGGTCATCGATGATGGCCTTATGCCTTGATGGAGGTCAATGGCCGGTGCTGTCGGGGCGGTAAGGGCGGTCGGGGTTTCATGCCAATGGGCTGGCCGGCTAATATGCAGCCCTCTCCGATTCAGGACGCACCAGCATGAGCATCAAAGCCGACAAGTGGATCCGCCGCATGGCCCAGGAGCACGGCATGATCGAGCCCTTCGTGGAGCGCCAGGTACGTGGTGAGGACGCGAATCGGGTGATTTCCTACGGCGTTTCCAGCTACGGTTACGATGTGCGCTGCGCGGATGAATTCAAGGTCTTCACCAATATCCATTCGGCGACGGTCGATCCCAAGAATTTCGACGACAGGAGCTTCGTCGACGTCAAGGGGCCGGTGTGCATCATCCCGCCGAACTCCTTCGCTCTGGCCCGGACCGTGGAGTACTTCCGGATCCCGCGCAATGTGCTGACCATCTGCCTGGGCAAGAGCACCTATGCGCGCTGCGGCATCATCGTCAATGTCACGCCGCTGGAACCGGAGTGGGAAGGGCACGTGACGCTGGAGTTCTCCAACACCACCACCCTGCCGGCGAAGATCTATGCCAACGAAGGCGTGGCGCAGATGCTGTTCCTCGAATCCGACGAGGCCTGCGAGGTCTCCTACCGGGATCGCGGCGGCAAGTACCAGGGCCAGCGTGGCGTGACCCTGCCGCGTACCTGAGTGCGGCGCCGGGGAGCCTTCGATGCGTCCCTGGCTGGCCGTGATGAGTGCTTTTCTCCCATGAGGGTGTCATGTCAGAAGAAACCAGCAACGCTCGCAGCCTGCTCTACGCCAAGCTGCTCGGCGAAACCGCGGCGATCAGCTGGCAGGAACTGGAGCCGTTTTTCGCCCGTGGCGCCACCCTGCGGGTCGCCAGCGACCTGAATCTGGTCGAAGTGGCGACCGCCGTGTCACTGGACGAAAAGGCGCAGGTAGCCGGCTGGCTCAGCGCTGGCGGCCTGGGCAAGCTCGAAGCGGAACAGGCGCAGGAGTGGATCGCCTGCGATGCCGGTCTCTGGGCTGTCGTGGTCGCGCCCTGGGTGTTGGTGCAGGAGCGCCAGCGTCCTTCCGCGGAGGGTTGAAGCGGGGCGCTCGATGAGCCCGCCAATCTGAGTCCGCCGCCGCCTCCGTGTGGCGGAAAACCGTCTTTCCGGCCCGCATCCTGGGCCGTTTCCGCTTCAGACACCTCCCGATTTTTTGACGCCTGGCGTCTCTGATACAAATTTATCCTTACAAATCAGCTGTCTACGCAGATGGCATGGGCTTTGCTCTGCTGATTCCAGGCAGTTTTCCGAGGTCAGGATCATGAGCATCAGCTTCGACAAGGCATTGGGCGTCCATGAGCGGGCGTTGGGCTTTCGTGCACAGCGGGCAGAGGTGCTGGCAAACAACATCGCCAATGCCGACACGCCGAACTACAAGGCGCGGGACCTGGATTTCTCCGCCGTGCTGGCCGCCGAACAAGGCAAAGGCGGTTTCGGCATGGCGCGGACCAGCGAGCGGCACATTGCCGCCGCCGGCGTCGAGCTGGCCGACCCGGGGCTGCGTTTCCGTAATCCGGCCCATGCCGCGCTTGATCAGAACACCGTCGACATGCAGGTCGAACAGGCCAACTACGCGCAGAACGCCATCGATTTCCAGGCCAGCTTCACCCTGCTCAACAGCAAGCTCAAGGGCATCGTCAGCGCCCTGCGCGGCGAATAACAGGAGGATCGACCCATGTCGCTCAGCAATGTCTTCAACATCGCCGGTTCCGGCATGAGTGCCCAGAGCACCCGGCTGAACACCATTTCCAGCAACATCGCCAACGCCGAGACGGTGTCGTCCAGCGTCGATGAGACCTATCGCGCGCGCCATCCGGTCTTTGCCACTGTGCTGCAGCAGGCTCAAGGGGGCGGCGGCTCGCTGTTCGCCGATCACGACCAGGCCGGTGCGGGTGTGCAAGTGTTGGGTATCGTCGAAAGCCAGGCCGAACTGCAGGCCCGCTATGAGCCCAACCATCCGGCCGCTGACGACAACGGCTACGTCTACTACCCCAACGTCAACGTGGTGGAAGAGATGGCCGACATGATCTCGGCAAGTCGCTCGTTCCAGACCAACGCCGAGCTGATGAACACGGCAAAGACCATGCTGCAGAAGGTGCTGACCCTGGGTCAGTAAGCGAGACAGACCATGAGCACAAGCGCAATCGGGGCGGGTAGTTCGGTACTCGACCAGTACCAGATCCAGAGCGACCGCAATGCCAAGGACGGCGAGCTGGGCAAGGATCAGTTCCTGCAGCTGCTGGTCGCCCAGCTGAACAACCAGAATCCGCTCGAGCCACAGAGCAACGGCGAGTTCATCGCGCAGCTGGCGCAATTCAGTACCGTCGAGGGGGTGGAGAAGCTCAATTCCAGCGTGCAGTCGATCCTCACCGGCTACCAGTCGTCACAGGCGCTGCAGGCCTCGTCGCTGGTCGGGCGCAAGGTGATCGTGCCCACCAGCCAGGCGGTGGTCGACACCAGCCAGACCTTCAGGGCCAATACCGTTCTGCCCATCTCCAGCAGCAACGTCTACGTCAATGTCTACGACACCGCCGGGTCTCAGGTCAGCCGCATCAACCTTGGCCAACAGAGCGCCGGGACCGTCTCCTTCATGTGGGACGGCAAGGACAGCAGCGGTGCCACGCTGCCGCCGGGCACCTACCGCTTCGAGGCGCAAGCGAGCTACGACGAGGAAACCCAGGCGCTCCATACCCTGCTGCCGGCCAACGTCGACAGCGTCACCCTGGGCCAGAACGGCGGGGAGCTCATGCTCAACCTTGCCGGGATTGGCAGCGTAGCCTTGTCCCAGGTCCAGATAATCGGTCAGTAATCCGCCGCGGTATCGGCAAAAGGGAGTATTCCATGTCATTCAATATCGGTCTCAGCGGCATGCGCGCCGCCAGCAAGGACCTCAACGTGACCGGCAACAACATCGCTAACGCCGGTACCGTGGGCTTCAAGCAGTCACGCGCCGAGTTTGCCGACGTCTATGCCAACTCGATGGGCTTGGGCGGCATATCCGGTGGCAGCGGTGTGCAGCTGGCGAACGTGTCCCAGCAATTCACCCAGGGCAACATCAACTACACCCAGAACGCCCTCGATCTGGCGATCAACGGCAGCGGCTTCTTTCAGGTGAGCAACAACGGCGCCGTCAGCTATACCCGTGCCGGTTATTTCGGCCTGGATCGCGACGGCAACCTGGTGGACAACTTCGGCAACAACCTGCAGGGCTTCACCGTCAACGCCGACGGCGTGCCGATGGATGTCGTCGGCAACCTTAAGATCCAGACCACCAGCCAGGCGCCACAGGCGACCAGCCTGGTGACGCAGAACTTCAACCTGGACTCCACCAGCGTGCGGCCGGCTAACGCCGGTAACTTCGACCCCAACGACCCGCTGTCCTACAGCTCGTCCACTTCGACCAATATCTATGACGAGCAAGGCAATGCCCATGTGATGACCCAGTATTTCGTCATTTCCGAGGACGACCCCAACCAGTGGCAAATGCATGTCCTGGTCGACGGCCGCAACCCGCAAAGTCCTGGAAGCAATATCGTCGACGGGGTGGATCTGGGGGCTCAGCCGCTGAGCATTCCGCTGACCTTCACCCCGGAAGGCAAGATGGCTCTGGACGCTGCCGGACCAGTGCCTGGTACCGATGGCGCGGCGTCCTATGACGCGAACGGCGTGCTTAGCCTCAACGGTTGGCAACCGGCCAAGCAGAACAGCGACGGCACCTGGGCAACGAACAATGCGGCCACCGGCGGCAGTCTGGATTTCCGTCTGGACATCCGCGCCTCGACGCAGTACGCCAGCAGCTTCGCAGTGAACAGCCTGAGCCAGGACGGTTTCACCACCGGCCAGATGGCGGGTCTGGAGATAGACCCTTCCGGCAGTATCTTTGCGCGCTACACCAACGGCCAGACCAAGCTGCAGGGACAGGTGGTGCTGGCCAGCTTTGCCAATGCCCAGGGCCTGATCCCGATTGGCAATAGCCAGTGGGTGCAGTCCTACGCCTCTGGCGAGCCGGTGCGCAACCCGCCGGGCGTAGGCACCATGGGTAGCCTGCAGGCGGGCGCGCTGGAGGATTCCAACGTGGACCTGTCGGACCAATTGGTCAATCTCATCGTCGCCCAGCGCAACTACCAGGCCAATGCCAAGACCATCGAGACAGAGAGCGCCATCACCCAGACCATCATCAACATGCGTTGATGACAGGGGCGGCAGACTTCTGCCGCTCTAGGCAGGCCCGCTAGCGGGCCTTCTTTTTGCCCGCTGAAAAATCTTTGAAAACAGTTGGTTAGAGGTTATTGCGGCACTGGCACAGCGCTTGCACATCCTCTGGAGTCATTACAACGAGCGTCAAAGAAGCGCCTCGGAGGTTTCCTTGGACAAGATGCTATACGTGGCCATGACGGGTGCGACCCAGAACGCCCTGGCCCAGCGTGCCCACGCCAACAACCTGGCCAACCTTTCCACCAGTGGTTTCCAACGGGACTTCGCCCAGGCTCGCTCGATGCAGGTATTCGGCGACACCCACCCGGCACGGGTGTATGCCATGACCGAGCGGCCCGGAACGGATTTCTCCCCCGGTTCACTGATGGAGACCGGGCGGGATCTGGACGTCGCGGTTGAAGGGGAGGGCTGGATCGCTGTGCAGGCGCCCGACGGTGGCGAAGCCTATGTGCGCACCGGAGGCCTGCAGATCGATGCGCTGGGCATGCTGCGCACCGGGGACGGCCTGCCTGTGCTTGGCAACGGCGGCCCCATCGCCGTACCGCCCGAGCAGAAGATCGACATCGGCGTGGACGGCACCGTGAGCATCCGCGCGGCGGGTGAAGGCCCCAATCTGATCATTGCGGTAGACCGCCTGAAGCTTGTCCGGCCGGATCCGGCGCAACTGGAAAAGGGCACCGACGGCATGATCCGCCTCAAGGGCGGCGGCGAGGCCGAGCCCGAGGCCGGGGTGCGCCTGGCGTCAGGATTTCTGGAAGGCAGCAACGTCAACGCGGTGGAAGAAATGACCGCAATGCTCGCGCTTTCGCGGCAGTTCGAGCTGCATATCAAGATGATGCGTACCGCTGAAGACGATGCCGCGGCCATGGCCCGGGTATTGCAAATAGGCTGATACACAAGCGAAGCGCCATGATCCCGGCGCTCGAGGAGATTACAGATGTTGCCAGCGCTCTGGGTAAGCAAGACCGGCCTGTCCGCCCAGGACATGAACCTCACCACCATTTCCAACAACCTGGCGAACGTTTCGACCACCGGGTTCAAGAAAGACCGTGCCGAGTTTCAGGACCTGCTCTATCAGATCCGCCGCCAACCCGGCGCCCAATCGACCCAGGACAGCGCGCTGCCTTCGGGTCTTCAGCTTGGTACTGGGGTACGGATCGCCGGAACCCAGAAGCTGTTCACCGAGGGCAGTCTGCAGACCACCGAGCAGCCGCTGGACATGGCCATCAACGGCCGTGGCTTCTTCCAGATCCTGCTGCCGGACGGCAACATCGGCTATACCCGCGACGGCAGCTTTCACCTGAGCGCCGACGGCCAGATCGTCACGTCCAACGGTTACGCGCTCGAGCCTGCGGTCGTGGTGCCTCCGGAAACCCAGACCTTTACCGTGGGCGAGGATGGCACCGTGTCCATCACCACCGTCGGTGAGCCGGCGCCCCAGATAATTGGCAACCTGCAGACCGCCGATTTCATCAATCCGGCCGGTCTGCAGGCTATCGGCGGCAACCTGTTCATGGAAACCGCCTCCAGTGGCGCCCCGCAGATCGGTCAGCCGGGCCTCAATGGCCTGGGTTCGGTGCTGCAGAACACCCTGGAAAATTCCAACGTCAGCGTGGTCGAGGAACTGGTGAACATGATCACCACCCAGCGCGCCTACGAGATGAACTCCAAGGTCATCTCCACGGCCGACCAGATGCTGTCCTTTGTCTCCCAGCAGCTCTGACGGGCCGAGGTAAGCTGTCATGAACCGGTTGTCGATGGCCTTAACGCTGGCGTCCGTGTTGTCCCTGGCGGGCTGCATGGCCCCCGCGCCCAAGCCGAGCGATCCCTACTACGCGCCGGTGCTGCCGCGCACGCCGCTGCCGGTCACCCAGACCAACGGCGCCATTTACCAGGCTGGGTTCGAGACCAACCTCTACGACGACCGGCGCGCCCGGCGGGTTGGGGATCTCATTACCATCACCCTGAACGAGCGCACCCAGGCCAGCAAGGCCAACAATTCGGCGATCAAGAAGGACAGCAACACCAATCTCGGCCTGACTTCGCTGCTGGGCGGCGCCGTCAGCATGGGCAACCCGCTGACTGGCAATCCGCTGAGCCTGGACGCCGAATTCGGCGGTTCGCGCAGCGCCACCGGTTCCGGCCAGGCGGGCCAGAGCAACAGCCTGTCCGGCTCGATCACCGTCACCGTCTCGGACGTGTTGCCCAATGGGGTGCTGGCCGTGCGCGGCGAAAAATGGATGACGCTCAATACCGGCGACGAGCTGGTGCGCATCGCCGGGCTGATTCGCCCGGACGACATCAATCCCGACAACACGGTGTCGTCCACGCGCGTGGCCGATGCGCGGATCACCTACTCGGGTACCGGGGCCTTTGCCGACGCCAGTCAGCCGGGCTGGCTGAGCCGGTTCTTCATCAGCCCCATGTGGCCCTTCTAAGGACAGTACGATGATCAAGTACCTGCTGGGCGCGCTGGCGCTGCTGATGATGACCGGGACGGCCCAGGCCGAGCGTCTCAAGGACCTGGCCAGCATCCAGGGTGTGCGTACCAACCAGTTGATCGGCTACGGACTGGTGGTGGGGCTCAACGGGACCGGTGACCAGACCACCCAGACGCCCTTCACCGTGCAGACGTTCAAGAACATGCTGTCGCAGTTCGGCATCCAGATGCCGGCGAACATGGGCACCATGCAGCTCAAGAACGTGGCGGCGGTGTCGGTGCACGCCGAACTGCCGGCCTTCGCCCGGCCGGGGCAGACCATCGACATCACCATCTCGTCGATCGGTAACGCCAGGAGCCTGCGCGGCGGCAGCCTGTTGCTGACGCCGCTCAAGGGTATCGACGGCAATGTCTACGCCATTGCCCAGGGCAACCTGGTAGTGGGCGGCTTCGACGCTGGCGGTGCCGACGGCTCGCGGATCACCGTCAATGTGCCTTCGGCAGGCCGCATTCCCTCCGGTGCGACGGTGGAGCGCTCGGTGCCGAGTGGTTTCGATCAGGGCAACAACCTGGTCCTGCAGCTCAACCGCGCCGATTTCACCACGGCCAAGAACATCGTCGACCAGATCAACGACCTGCTTGGCCCGGGCGTGGCCCGCGCACTCGATGGCGGTTCGATCAGCGTCACCGCGCCGCTCGACCCGAACCAGCGCGTCGACTATCTGGCGATCCTGGAAAACCTCGAGGTGGAGGTGGGCAAGGCGGCGGCCAAGGTCATCATCAACTCACGCACGGGCACCATCGTGATCGGCCAGAACGTGCGGGTGCAGCCGGCCGCGGTCACCCATGGCAGCCTCACCGTGACCATCACCGAAGAGCCCTTCGTCAGCCAGCCCGAGGCGCTGTCCGGCGGGCAGACGGTCGCGGTGCCGAATTCACGGGTACAGGCCGACCAGCAGGCCCGACCGATGTTCAAGTTCGCCCCCGGCACCACCCTTGACGAGATCGTCCGGGCGGTCAATCAGGTCGGTGCTGCGCCGGGTGACCTGATGGCGATTCTCGAAGCCCTGAAACAGGCCGGCGCGCTGCAAGCCGACCTGATCGTGATCTGAGGTGTGACATGCAGAGCCGATCCGGAGCGATTTTCGACAGTGGTAGCTACACCGATCTGAACCGCCTGCACCAGTTCAAGGTGGGCGATCGCGACAGCGAAGCCAACGTGCGCAAGGTTGCGCAGGAATTCGAATCGGTGTTTCTCAACCAGATGCTCAAGTCGATGCGCTCGGCCAGCGATGCCCTGGCCGACGAGGACAGCCCGTTCAACAGCCAGGCCGCGATGCAGTACCGCGACATGTATGACCAGCAACTTGCCATCAGTATGTCCCGTGAGGGTGGCGGTATCGGCCTGGCCGATGTACTGACCCGCCAGTTGAGCAAGCAGCAGGGACCGGCGGCAACGGCCAATCCTTTCGCTCAGGTGCAGGCGCTCGGTGAGGCGGCCAAGCCTGCCTCCGCAACCGCAACCGCAACCGCGCCGGCGACAGCGGCAGCGCCTGCCGTCGCAGAGGGGCGTGATGATTCGCGGTTGCTCAACATGCGCCGCCTGGCCCTGCCGCCACGCCCGATGGATCGCCAGCTGGCCGGCACCGATGGCCTCCAGCAGGCCCCCGCCGGTGATGACAAGCGTCTGGTGAACACCGACTGGAAGCCGGCGCAAACCTTCGCGGTCGCCGCGGACAAGCCCCTTACGGTCAATGGTGAGGGTGCCGGCAAGGCGCCCAGTCGTTTCGAGTCGGCCGAACAGTTCATCGCCACCATGCTGCCGATGGCCGAGAAAGCCGCCCAGCGGCTTGGCGTCGAGGCTCGTTACCTGGTTGCCCAGGCGGCGCTGGAAACCGGTTGGGGCAAGCACATGATTCGCCAGAAGGACGGGGCCAACAGCCACAACCTGTTCGGCATCAAGGCCACCGCCTGGAAGGGGCCTTCGGCTCAGGTCACCACCACCGAGTACGTCGGCGGCAAGCCGGTCAAGGAAGTGGCTGGCTTTCGCGCCTATGAATCCTTCGAGCACAGCTTCAATGACTACGTGAACCTGCTGGAGAGCAGCGGGCGCTACCGTACCGCCCTGCAGGTCGCCAGCCACTCGGGTGACTCCGAAGGTTTCGTCCGCGAGTTGCAGAAGGCCGGCTATGCCACCGACCCCAACTACGCGAAGAAGATCAGCCAGATCGCGCGCAAGATGCAGACCTATCAGATGGTGGCCGATGCCGGTTCAGGCTCATCGGTTCAGGGCAGAGGCTAAGTCATGGCAGACCTTCTCAACATCGGCCTGTCGGGCCTCAATGCCAGCAAGACCCAGCTGAGCATCACCGGTCACAACATCACCAACGTCAACACGCCTGGCTACACCCGTCAGGATGCGATGCAGGCGACCCGCACGCCGCAGTTCACCGGGGCGGGCTACATCGGCTCGGGCACCACACTGGTGGACGTGCGCCGGTCCTACAGCGAATACCTGACCCAGCAACTGCGCAGCAGCACCGCGCTGAACAGCGACGCCAGCAGCTACCAGGCCCAGATCAGCCAGCTCGACTCGCTGCTGGCGAGCACCAGCACCGGCATCAACCCTGCGCTGCAAAGCTTCTTTTCCGCCATGCAGACCGCCGCCGAAGACCCGGCCAACATTCCCGCACGGCAGTTGGTGCTGGCCGAGGCAGACGGGCTGGCACGGCGCTTCAACGGTCTCTTCGACAGCCTGCAGCAGCAGAACACTGCGCTGAACAAGCAGATGGTGATGATCACCGACCAGGTCAACCGCCTGGCCAGCAGCATCGGTGGCTACAACGATGCGATCGCCGCCACCTCGATCGGCGGCACCACGCCCAACGACCTGCTCGATGCCCGCGACGAAGCGATCCGCCAGCTCTCCGAGCTGGTCGGCGTGACCGTGGTGGCGCAGGACGACAACAGCTTCAACCTGTTCGTCGGCAGTGGGCAGCCGCTGGTGGTGGGTGCCAAGGTCAACCGCCTTGAAGTGGTCAACGGCACGGCCGATCCAACCCGGTCGGAGATCCAGTTCGTCAGTGGCTCGTCCCGGCAGAACATCACCACCATGATCACCGGTGGGGAGATGGGCGGCATCCTGCGTTATCGGCAGGAGGCACTGGACCCCTCGTTCAATGCCCTCGGGCAGCTGTCACTGAGCCTGGCCGAGCAGATCAACAGCCAGCTGGGGCAGGGCCTCGACCTGGCGGGCCAGGCAGGAACCGCCCTGTTCGGTGATATCAACACCGACCAGGCCATGCGCCTGCGGGTGCAGCCGTTCTCCGGCAACGCCAGCACCGCCCAGCCGAGGCTGGAGATCACCAGCGCGGCCCAGCTCACCACCAGCGACTACCTGCTGGAGTACGCCAGCGACGGCACGCCGAGACTGACCCGGCTGAGCGACAACACGGCCATGGTGCTCGATCCTGAAGGCCGCGTTGCCGATGCAGCCGGCGTCGATCAAGGGTTCCAGCTCCAGTTCCCGGCCCCTGCACCAGCGGCCAACGACAAGTTCCTGCTGCAGCCGACCCGCCGCGGGGCGGCTGACATCACTACGACGCTCAAGCATCCCGAGCAACTGGCATTCGCCGCGCCCGCCCGCGCCAGTGCCAGCGTGCAGAACGCCGGTACGGGGGTTATCGGGCAGCCTGAGCTCGTTGCAGGCGCAGCCGTCACCAGCGCCACGCTGGCGCTGGGGGATGACGGCATGCTGACCTCGGTGGCCGGTACGCTGCGGCGGGTCGACCCGTCCAACGGATACGCCGACGCTGATCCAGCCGAGTTCCAGATGGGCCAGCTCAATACCTACGAGCTGGCGCTGGAAGACGGCGCCACGCTGCGCTTCACCCTGAGTGGCCGACCGGCGGTAGACGACCAGTTCACCCTGGGCCCCAACCAGAACGGCGTGTCCGACAACCGCAACGCGCTGAAGCTGGTGGATCTGCAATCGGCGCAGACCCTCGGGCTGGGCAGCGGTACCGGCATGAGCTTTGCCGACGGCTATGGCCAACTGGTCGAGCGGGTCGGTACCCAGACCGCCCAGGCGCGCATCGACACCGAAGCCACCGGCGCGATCCTCAAGCAGGCCACTGATGCGCGCGACTCGCTGTCGGCGGTCAATCTCGACGAGGAAGCGGCCAACCTGATCAAGTTCGAGCAGTACTACAACGCCTCGGCCCAGATCATTCAAGTTGCCCGCTCCCTGTTCGATACCCTGATCAGCACCTTTAGGTAACAGGTAAGCCCATGCGCATCTCGACCCTGCAAGCGTTCAACAATGGCGTGCTCGGCATCCAGCGCAACTACGCCAACGTCAGCCGGACCCAGGAACAGATCGCCAGCGGCAATCGCATCCTGACCCCGGCCGATGACCCGGTGGCCTCGGTGCGCTTGTTGCAACTGGAGCAGCAGCAGGGACTGCTGGCCCAGTACAGCGGCAACCTCAGCGCCGCGAAGAACAGCTTGACCCTCGAGGAAACGACCCTCGATGCGGTCAACACCAACTTGCAGCGCATCCGCGAGCTGACCCTGCAGGCCGGCAGCGGTGCGCTGAGCAGTGCCGACCGGAAGGCCATTGCGTCCGAACTGAAAGAGCGTGAGGACGAGCTCTTCTCGCTGATGAACAGCAAGAACGCCCGCGGCGAATACCTGTTCTCCGGTTTCCAGGGCAAGACCCAGCCCTACGTGCGGGAGGCCGACGGGACCTACAGATATCAGGGGGACGAGGGGCAGCGCACCTTGCAGGTGGCCAGTTCGCTGAGCATGCCGATCAGTGACAACGGCATGAAGCTGTTCGAGAACATCACCAACGCCGGGCGCTTCGAGACGGCAGAGGTCACTCGCGGGGTCGATATCAGCCCCGGTGAGGCCACCGCCAGCGTGGTTTCCGACGCCGCGGCCCAGGCGTTTCCCTCCGCCGGAATCACCCTGCGCTTTCGCGAGACGGATGATGGCAGTCGCATCTTCGATGTATTCGGGCTGGCCAACGGCGAGCGGTTGTCCGGTGCAGGCGGAATCGATCTGGACAGCCTGGAGGACGCCACGTTCGATTTTCGGGGCGTCTCGATCACCTTCGATGACACCCAGGGCGCCGGTGACGAGCTGACGGTTCGCCTGTCCAGCCTCAAGGCGTCACCGGGGCTGGTAACCGATGAGGTGGCCTTCCACGGATCGGATCCGTTCCCAGCCGCCGGCATCGTGCTGCGCTTTGGCGAACAGGGGCGGTATGACGTCTACGCCGCGGATGCCGCCGACGGCGATCCGCCTTTGCAGAGCGGCCTGCAACTGGACAGCGATCCGCTGACCACCGATACCCTGGTGTTCCGCGGGGTCACCGTGCAGCTGGATGGCCTCTCGTCCGCGGGCGACGAGGTACTGATCAGGCCGGACAACGACAACCGGAAACAAGGCATTCTCAACACCGTGGCCACCCTGCGCAAGGCACTGGAGGATCCGGAATCGAGCAATGCCGACCTGCGCGACAACATTGCCCTGGCGCTGACCAACCTCGATCACGGCATGGTCAACGTGGACCTAGCCCGTGGCGAGATCGGCGCGCGCTTGAACGTGATCGATACCACCCACGCCACCAATGAGGACATGACGCTCTACAACACCTCGGTCCAGGCCGAGTTGCGTGAGCTCGACTATGCAGAAGCGCTTTCGCGGCTGAGTTTCGAAAGCGTCATCATGGAAGCGGCGCAGCAGAGCTATGTGAAGATCAGCGGACTGACCCTGTTCAACCACATGCGTTGACAGGGGAAGGGTCATATGACCCTGTTCTCATTATGGTCATTGCGTATTTGCCGCGTTCTCGGTGGGCGGCTAAGTTTTGCTGGCGGTCACGGAGACCGCTTCTCTTCGCCCAAGGAACTCGCCATGCGAAAGTCGCTTATCACTGCTGTTGCCTTCTCCCTGCTCAGTGCCTTCACCGCGCCCGTGTTCGCCGAAACCCAGGCCGCACCGGCTGCGGTGGTTGCCGCAGGGCCGTCGATCAACCTCAACACCGCTGATGCCGCCACGCTCAGCCAGGCCCTCACCGGTATTGGCGCAGCCAAGGCAGAAGCCATCGTTGCGCACCGCGACGCCAATGGTCCCTTCACTTCGGTGGATGACCTGCTCGAGGTGAAAGGTATCGGTAGCTCCACTCTGGAGAAGAACCGCGCACGCTTGACCGTCGATTGACGTCAGCACCCGGGTCAGGCGCTGCCTGACCCGATCCCGCACCACCGAGCCAAGCCGTCTATCCTCTCAGCGAACCCTTTCGCCCCTCGCTCGTCCAAAAAACAGTGCAAAAAGAATTGACAGCCGGTGAGGTTATGCACATCCGGACTATGTCAGTAGTGCAGATGACCGTCCTGTTGCACCCTTTCGTTGCACTGCGCTAAATCATTGTTTTTTCAACATAAATTTATTGCGCAAAAAAACGTCGATCTGACGCTGAGCCGCATTGGACGGGCTTTTGCCGGACTCATACAGATATTGTGCACAGTGTTATCCACAGCATCGGTGGATAAACGCGGCCATCCCACAACTGGCGCGGCTTTCAAGAGGTTTGCCATGAAAATCCCCTGGAATTTCCTGCGATACATCCCATTGGCCAAAGGCGTGCTGGCCAAAGGTCGTCTCCCCGCGTTGCTGTTTGCCGTTGCTCGTAAACGGTCGTCGGCCAAGGGGGGACTGCTGGGCAGCCTGCGCGACGACCTCAAGCTGCTGCAGGCGCTGTGCGTCGCCTACTGGCGAGGTGAGTACCGCGCGATCGACAAACAGGCGCTGATCGCCGTGGTGGCCGGCCTGCTCTATTTCGTATCGCCGCTCGATGCGATTCCTGACTGGATTCCCGTGGTCGGCTTCCTCGACGACCTGGCGGTGCTCGCCTGGGTGATGCGCAAGTGGTCGACGGAGCTGGATGCGTTCCGTGCCTGGCAGGCCACCCAGTCTGCGGAGGTGCGGGCCGATCTGGAGCGGGTTCCGGCACCTGATGAGCCGAAAGCCTAGGTGCTGGCGCAACAGAATGCGGTCAGCAAGGCAGGCTGATAAGATTTCCAGCGTCCGACATTCTGGCTAGGAATTGAAAATGAACGTTCAGGTCATCATGCGCGACGGCGAGGCTGAATACGCCGTGCTGCCTTGGGTCGAGTACCAGGCGCTGCTGCAGGAGGCGGGACGGACGGCGGGGGCGCAGCCGCCGCAGGCGGCCGAAACCTTGCCTCGCTTTGCGCATTTGGCTGAATTGCGCCAGCGACGCGGTCTGTCGGTCGAGGAGCTGGCCCGGGCCGTAGGCATCAGCCCCGCCTATCTGCAATTGATCGAAGAGGGCCAGCGCGACCCGGGTGATGCCATTCGTTACGGGCTGGCACGCGCGCTTGGCATCAACGGCTGGGAGGAAAGTGCATGACGCAGCAGACGTTGCCGCTGCGCATCTCCCGGCAGCTCTGGCACGGGTTGCTGGTAGAGCTGGAGCAGGCCCGCCGACAGCGCCATCCGGTGACGTACCGGGCCGTGATCGAGCGGTTGGAACTGCCGACACCGGCCATGCGCATCCTGACCGCAGCCCTTGAGCATCTTGCCTTTCTCGACGCCCAGGCCGGCCGCCCGCTGCGTAGCGCGCTGGTGATCAGTCAGGGTGGCGGACGTCTGCCACGAGACGGCTTTTTCGCCTGCGCTGCGCGCCTGGGACGCTATCAGGGCGCGGATAACCCGCTGGCTGCGGCCTCGTGGCACGCCGGTGAAATCACCCGTGTCTACGAGTACGATTATCCCGAGGAGCCTTGATGCCCGGCGACCTGCATAGCACTTTGGCTTATCGGATCGCGCGGCGCTTGCTGGCCAGGCGCTGGGCGGACCTTCTCGCCACGGCGTTCAGTCTCTATGCAGCGTGGAACAAGGCGTCGAGCGTTGCAGAAGCCGTGCGCTCAGCTCACGGGTCGGCGGGGGCGCGGCCGCTTGCATTCAGGGGTCGTCGTTCGGTTAGGCATGCAGAAAGAATTGTCTGCTCGAACCTCCCGCTGCCGTTATATACGAGTACGCATGGAGTGACTATGGATTCTCCGAGCGATGCCGATCACTGGCGCATCGACCATTTGTCCATCGACTATGAAAACGCCACCGCCGGCTTGGGCCGCCGCCAGGATGCGCTCGGCCCACTCCAGTTGCTCGGGTGTGGGCATCAGGGCTTCATGCACCACGGCGACTTGGCTTGGGTGAATACAGAGTAGGCCGCCAAAGCCCATCTCGGCTGCGTTCGCTGCCGCCCTGGCTAGGCCCTGCGGGTTTTGGATATCGGGGAAAACGCTATCCAACGGCGAAGCCAGGCCGGCAACGCGGGAATGGAGCAAAATGGCATAGCGGGCCTGGTCGAGCATCCGCTCGGCGGCAGCGGTGCCGGCGGCGAGGCCAAGATCTAAACCTAGGTCTAGCGCACCGAAGGAGAGCCGCTCCACTTGGCCGCACCGGGCGATGGAAGATAACTGCAGCAGGCCGGCGGCGCTTTCGATGATCGGCCATACCGGTTTGCCCGTGGCTGCGGCGCGGTCCACCTGAGCGGCATGTTCCGCCTTTGGCAGCAAGATGCCGGCCACACCGGAGTGGCGCCGACAAACCAAGAGGTCGTCAGCATGTCCTGGATGGTTGGCCGCGTTGACCCGTACCAGGATACGAGCGTCCGGGTTGCCATCGAGAAAGGTTTCTAGGTTCCGGCGGGCCTCGTCCTTGAGGCTTTCCTGCACTGCATCCTCCAAATCGACGATCACAGCATCGGCGCCGCTAGCCAGCGCCTTGGGGATTCGCTCCGGCCGACTCGCCGGGACGAAAAGGGCAGAGCGGATAATGTGTTCCGTCATGAATGAGTTCTCATTTCAATTAGTTTGTGTTGGTTCAGCGGTCAAATCACGGCCCGCTCGCGAAGTGCATCTATGTCGGCCGGGTCGTAGCCCAATTCAGCCAGAAGCGCCTCGTTGTGCTGACCCAAAGAAGGAACCGGGTCCATGCGCGGCTCGAATGCCGGGTTGTGGCCGGGCGGCAGTAGTGCCGGCAGACTGCCGGCCGGGCTGCCCACTTGGGTCCAGCGTTGCCGCGCCGCAAGTTGTGGGTGGGACCAGACTGCAGCCATGTCATTGACCTGAGCATTGGCGATGGCGGCGGACTCTAGGCGAACGGTGATCTGATGAGCTGTGAGACTGGCAAAGGTCTCGATGATGAGCCGGCGCAGAGCGTCGCGGTTAGCTGAGCGTTTAAGGTTGGCGGAAAAGCGCTCATCGTCAGCGAGCGTCGGGTCGAGAAGCACTTTCTCGCAGAAGAGCCGCCATTCGCGCTCGTTTTGCAGGCCGAACATTATGGTGCCGCCATCCCCGGTGGGGAAGGAGCCGTAGGGATAGATGGTAGCGTGGGAGGAGCCCGCACGCGGCGGCGGCGGGGCGCCGTCGTAGGCGTAGTAGAGCGGGTAGCCCATCCACTCCACCAGGCTTTCCAGCATGGAGA